>DASVLS010000043.1:0-18210 GCA_036384755.1 Trinickia sp.
GTTATGCAGTTATGCGAGCGTCGTCGCGCTCAGCAATCGCTTGATTTCAGGGACGCACGAGCCGCAGACTGTGCCGCACCCCAGCGTCGATTTCAGCTCGTCGAGCCCCGCGCCGCCCGCTATTGCCTGCTCGATCTGCGGCTGCGTCACTTGCTTGCAGCTGCAGACGACGCGCACGCGCGGCGCGGCGGCCCGCATGGGGTTGTCGCCGCCGAGCAGGACGATCGCATGGCGCGGGCCTTCCCACGGCGCATCCGAGCGGATTTGCTCGATCAGCGCGGCGGCAGGGCTCGTTTCGCCGGTCAGCAGGAAGCCGTCGACGAGCTCCCCGCACCAGGCGACACGCTGCGCCCGCCCGCGACGCGCGTCGCGGTATTCGAGCAAATCGTCGCCACGCGCCAATCCTAGCGCATCATGCAGGCGTTCGGTCCACTGCGCATCGGCGTCGATGTCGGCTGCCGTCACGACGAGCAGATCGTCGCCTTCGACGCGAATCGACGCATAGCGCCGTGCGGCCAGCAGCGGCTGCACCGCTTCGCGCAGGGCGAGCACGTCGCCGCGCTTGGCCGCGACGAGCCGCCAGGGCAGCTTTGCCGGCTCGATGCGCACGGCCGCATGTTTCAGTTCGGGCTGCGAGGAATCGGGATCGACGGCGCCGATCGTCGTTTCGTTGATGCCCCCGCTTCCGAGGAACTGGCCGTTCCAATGCATCGCGGCGAACACCGTGCCCGAGGGCACATCTTCCGACATTTCCAGCGGCAGGACGAGTCGCCCGCGGCGGCTCGCAACCGTCACGAGATCGCCTTCCTTCATCCCGCGGCGCAAGGCGTCTTCACGGCGCATCGAGAGCGTCGCTTCGGGCGCATGGTTGAACAGCGTCCCGGCACGTCCCGTGCGGCTCATGCCGTGCCATTGATCGCGCAGGCGGCCCGTCAGCAGTTTGAACGGGTAGCGCGCATCGGCCGGCTCGGCCACGGGCAAGTAGCGCGTCGCATGAAAGCGCGCGCGGCCGTCTGCCGTGGCGAAGACGCCGTCGGTGTATCGGCGTGCGTGGCCGGAAGCGGCGCCTGCCGGGAACGGCCATTGTTGCGGGCCGTCATCTTCCAGACGGGCATACGATATCCCCTCGATATCGAGGTCGCGGCCGGCCGTCAGCGCCCGGTGTTCGTCGAAAACCTCCGCGGGCGATGTAAAGGGAAATAGCGTCGAGCGCGCGTCTGACGCATCTGGCTTCGAGAGCCGCGCTTCGATTCGCCGGGCAATTTCGTTCGCAATCCACCAATCGGGCCGAGCGTCGCCGGGCGCGTCGATCGCGGCGCGCACGCGCGAGATTCGCCGCTCCGAGTTCGTCACCGTGCCGGACTTCTCGCCCCAGCTCGCGGCCGGCAGCACGACGTCGGCATACGGAACGGTGTCGGTCTGCATGAATGCTTCCTGCACGACGACGAATTCGGCCGTGCGCAGCGCTTTACGTACGCGTTCGATGTCGGGCATCGAATGAACGGGATTCGTGCAGGCGATCCAGATCGCTTTGATCTTGCCTTCGGCAACAGCGTCGAACATGTCGACGGCAGGCAAGCCAGGGCGTGCGGACAATCCGCTCACGCCCCAGAGCGCTTCGACCTGCGCGCGATGCTCGGCGTTGCCGATGTCGCGGTGCGCAGCCAGCATGGTCGCCATGCCGCCCACTTCCCGTCCGCCCATCGCATTGGGCTGGCCCGTCAATGAAAACGGCCCCGCACCGGGCTTGCCGATCTGGCCGGTCGCCAAATGCAGATTGATCAGCGCCAAATTCTTATCGGTGCCATGGCTCGACTGATTGAGCCCCATGCAATAGAGCGACAACGCGGCGGGGCTCGTCGCGAACCATTCGGCGGCCTGAAGGAGATCGGTCTCGGCAATGCCGCAAATCTCGGCCGCCATGCTCGGCGTGTAACCGCGCACGAGCGCCTTGAGTTCGTCGAATCCGTTCGTATGCTCGGCGATGAAGGCGCGATCGAGCGCACCTTCCCAGATCATGTGGTGCAGCATGCCGTTGAACAGCGCGACGTCCGTCCCCGGCGCGATCGCGAGATGCAAGTCGGCCAGCGCGGCGACATCGGTGCGGCGCGGATCGACGACGATCCACTTGATCGACGGGTCCTTCGCCTTCGCTTCTTCGAGCCGCCTGAACAACACCGGGTGCGCGTAAGGCATATTGCTGCCGGCGAACAACACCGTACGCGCGAGTTCCAAATCCTCGTAGCAGGTAGGCGGGCCGTCGGCGCCGAGCGCCTTCTTATACCCCGTCACCGCGCTCGACATGCACAGGCGCGAGTTGGTATCGATATTGTTCGTGCGGATCAACCCTTTCGCCAACTTGTTGAAGACGTAGTAATCCTCGGTCAGCAGTTGTCCGGAGACGTAAAACGCGACGGCATCGGGTCCGTCGCGCTCGATCACGTCGGCGAATCGCGATGCGACGTGATCGAGCGCGTGGGACCAATCGGTCGGCTCGCGCTTGGCATCTCGCGTGAGACGCATCTCCGGGCGCAGCGCGCGTCCCGCGTCCGTTGCTGCCGTCAGCGGCAGTGTGCGCCCCTTCGTGCAGAGCCGGCCGAAGTTGGCCGGATGCTCGGGATCGCCGGCGATGCCCGTGATGCGGCCATTCTCCGCTTCGATGAGCACGCCGCAGCCGACGCCGCAGTAGCAGCACGTCGAGCGCGTGACGGTTTTGGCGAAAGCGCCCTTGGGGTCGGCTCTCATCGCGACGGCGTCCTCTGTCATGCGAAGCGCACGAGCACGGCTTCGCCGTCCACTTTCACGGCGAAGCGCATCGTGCAGCCCTCGTCGGGCGCGCACGCTTCGCCCGTTTCGAGCGAAATGTTCCAGCTGTGCAGCGGGCAGGTGACGGTCTTGCCGTGCACGATGCCTTGCGAGAGCGCGCCGCCCTTGTGCGGGCAGTGATCGTGCAATGCGAACACTTCGTCGTCAGCCGTGCGAAACAACGCGACATCGCCGTCCGCGCGTTTGACGACGCGGCTGCCCAAACGCGGAATATCGGAAACGCTGCACACGCGCGTCCACAAGGAGGAAGTCGTCATATCCATGTCAATGACCTCAAGCGATGACTTTGATCGGGATGTATTCGCGCTGATGCTGCCCCTCGACGCGCGCTTCCCACGGATCGGGCAGGCCCTCGAGCGAGTAGAGCAGACGCTCGTAGAGCGCGCGGCGCAGGCCCGCGTCGTCGACGATCTTGCGCTTGACGTAATCGAGCCCGACGCGTGCGATGTAGTGCACCGTCCGATCGAGGTAATGCGCTTCTTCGCGATAGAGCTGCAGGAAAGCGCCCGTGTATTCCTTCACTTCCTCGGCCGTCTTGACCTTGGCGAGGAACTGCGCGACCTCGGTCTTGATGCCGCCGTTACCGCCGACGTAGAGCTCCCAGCCGCTATCGACCGCGATCACGCCGACATCCTTGATCCCGGCCTCGGCGCAGTTGCGCGGGCAGCCCGACACGGCCAGCTTGACCTTGTGCGGCGACCACATGTTGGCAAGCATCGTTTCCAGATCGATGCCCATCTGCGTGCTGTTCTGCGTGCCGAAGCGGCAGAACTCGCTGCCGACGCAAGTCTTCACGGTGCGAATCGACTTGCCGTAGGCATGGCCCGACTTCATGCCGAGGTCTTGCCAGACATTGACGAGGTCTTCCTTCTTCACCCCGAGCAAGTCGATGCGCTGACCGCCCGTGACCTTGACCATCGGGATGTTGTACTTGTCGGCTACGTCGGCGATCCGGCGCAATTCGTCGGGCGTCGTGACGCCGCCTTTCATTTGCGGCACGACCGAGAACGTGTTGTCCTTTTGAATGTTGGCGTGCACGCGCTCGTTGACGAAGCGGCTTTGCGGATCGTCCACGGCTTCGCGCGGCCAGGTGGAGACGAGGTAGTAGTTGATCGCGGGACGGCAGCTCGCGCAGCCGTTCGGCGTGCGCCATTCGAGGAAGTCGTAGACGGCGCGATGCGTGAGCAGCTTGTGCTCGCGCACGGCTTTGCGCACTTCGTCGTGCGTGCGTTCCGTGCATCCGCACATGGCCTTCGTCTTCGGCGTTTCCTGGAAGCTCGTGCCCACCGTGCTCATGAGGATTTGTTCGACGAGACCCGAGCAGGAGCCGCAGGAGCTGGCCGCCTTCGTGTGCTTCTTGACCTCGTCGAGCGTGAACAGGCCCTTTTCCGTGATGGCCTTGACGATCGTGCCTTTGCACACGCCGTTGCAACCGCAGACTTCATCCGAATCGGCCAAAGCGGCTGCGCGGTTATGGCCTTGCACGCCCGCGTCGCCGATGCTCGATTCGCCGAACATGAGCCGGTCGCGCAATTCGCCGAGCTTGCGGCCTTCGCGCAGCAGCTTGAAGTACCAGGCGCCGTCGGCCGTGTCGCCGTAGAGGCATGCGCCGACGAGGCGATCGTCTTCGATGACGAGCTTCTTATAGACGCCGCTCGCCGGATCGGACAGGACGATCTGCTCCGTGTTCTCGCCGCCGATGAAATCGCCCGCCGAGAACAGGTCGATGCCGGTCACCTTGAGCTTGGTCGACAGCACCGAGCCCTTGTAGGTGCCGATGCCCATCAAAGCGAGGTGGTTCGCGCACACCTTGGCTTGCTCGAACAGCGGGGCGACGAGACCGTAGGCCACGCCGCGATGGCTGACGCATTCGCCCACGGCGTAAATGCGCGGATCGTAGGTTTGCAGCGTGTCGTTGACGACGATCCCTCGATCGCAGTGCAGCCCCGCCGATTCCGCGAGTGCGGTGTTCGGGCGAATGCCGGCGGCCATCACGACGAGATCGGTTTCGATCTCCTCGCCGTCCTTGAACCGTATGCCGGCCACTTCGCCGGCGTCGTTGCCGATGATTTCCGTCGTTGCTTTCGAGAGCAAGAAGTTCAGGCCGCGCGCTTCGAGCGAGCGCTGCAGCAGGCGTCCCGCATTCGGGTCGAGCTGCCGTTCGAGCAGCGTCGGCGCCAAATGCACGACGGTTACGTCCATTCCGCGCAACTTTAGACCGTTGGCTGCTTCGAGGCCGAGCAGGCCGCCGCCGATCACGACGGCGCGCCGCTTCACCGTTGCCGCATCGATCATCGCTTGCGTGTCGCCGATGTCGCGATAGGTGATGACGCCTTTGAGCTTGGCGCCGGGCACGGGCAGGATGAACGGCTGCGAGCCGGTCGCGATGAGCAGACGGTCGTACGGCGCCTCGGTGCCGTCTTCGGCGATCACGAGGCGGCGCTTGCGGTCGATGCGCGAGATCGTTTTGCCCAGATGCAGCTGGATGCCGTTCTGCTCGTACCATTCGAGCGGATTGAGCACGATATCCTTGAACGTCTGTTCGCCGGCGAGCACGGGCGAGAGCAGGATCCGGTTGTAGTTCGGATGCGGCTCGGCGCCGAAGACCGTGATCTCGTAATGATTCGGCGCGAGCGCAAGCAGCTCTTCGATCGTACGGATGCCGGCCATGCCGTTGCCGATTACGACGAGTCGGGGCGCGTTCATTGTTGCCTACTCCTTGAACCGTTGAGGTCGCAGCGTCATTGCTCGACTGAGAGATGAAACGAACCTGGCATGCATCAACGAAAACGGCGTCCGCTCGTGCCGGTGCACGAGGGGACGCCGTTGTCCTTGAAGCGTGCGCGAAGGTGTCGGCGCCGCGAACCGCCCGCAGCCGTCACCTCGGAATCGCGTTGCATTGCATGCATCCCGACATCGTTGCCGGGTACGGGCCTGGTGTATGCAAAGGGTGTGCCAAGTACGTATAAGCTAGGCGGAACAAGGCTTTGAACGGAGTTGTGCACCATCGGCGACAACGGTGCCCTGGTCGTGCCGCACCGCAGCAGTGCAGTCTCGCGCGGGTGTCGCACCCGTTCGGCGCGGCAGCGTCGTCGATGGTGCGCATTGGCGGGTGGGGAGGCTCGTCGAGGGCTATAATTCGGAGCCTCATCGCTTTCTCGTGCCGCGCGAGCGCATGCCGTAGAGCTGGGCGCGCCGCGTGAATTCAGTGCTTCGCAACGTACTCAAACCAGGAGGTTTGCTATGACCATCCGCATCGGCGACGTCGCCCCCGACTTCACCGCAGAAACCACCGAGGGCACGATCAAGTTTCACGAATGGATCGGCGACAACTGGGCGATCCTTTTCTCGCATCCGAAGGATTTCACGCCGGTGTGCACGACCGAACTCGGCTATATGGCGCGCCTGAAGCCCGAATTCGACAAGCGCAAGACGAAGATCGTCGGGCTGAGCGTCGATCCCGTCAGCGATCACAAAAACTGGGTAGGCGACATTGCGGAAACGCAAGGCTATGCGGTCAACTACCCGATGATCGGCGACGACGACCTGACGGTCGCCAAGCTGTACGACATGATTCACCCGAACGCGAGCGGCGGCGTGCGCACGGCGAACGACAACGCGACTGTCCGCTCGGTGTTCATCATCGGCCCGGACAAGAAGGTCAAGGCGATGCTCGTCTATCCGATGAGCGCCGGCCGCAACTTCGACGAAGTGCTGCGCCTGCTCGATGCGCTTCAGCTGAACGCCCAGCACACCGTTGCCACCCCCGTGAACTGGCGTCCGGGCGACGACGTCATCATCCCGACATCGGTGTCGGACGAAGATGCGAAGAAGAAGTACCCGCAAGGGTTCAAGACGCTCAAGCCGTATCTGCGCACGGTCGCGCAGCCGAAGTGACCTGCCTCACGGCCTTCGACCCTTGACCGCCGCCTTTCGCTTCTAACGTTTAACGGTCAACCGACGAAGGCCGTCGCGATACCCGCCGCCGCGCACAATGCAACGACCGCGAGCGGCGGCGCTTTCCATTTGACTAGCAGCATGAAGCCGGCTGCGGCGATGGCGAAATCGACCGGCCGCAGGACGGCGCTCGTCCATACGGGTGAATACAGCGCGGATGCCAGCAGGCCGACTACGGCCGCATTGATGCCGGCGAAGACGGCGGCCGTCGACGTGCGCGAACGCAGGGCTTGCCAGTGAGGCAGCGCGGCCACGACGAGTAGCATCCCGGGCAAAAAGAGGGCGGCTGTCGCAAGCGATGCTCCGGCGAAACGGCCACCCGCGCTCGGCATCAGCCAGCCGAGATACGCGGCGAAGCTGAAGAGCGGACCCGGCACGGCTTGCGCCGCGCCGTATCCGGCCAGCAATTCGTTGGGGCCGACGGCGCTGTGAATGGCGGGTTGCTGCTGCAGCAGCGGCAGTACGACGTGGCCGCCTCCGAACACGAGCGCGCCCGAGCGGAAAAACGCATCGAAAGTGCGCAGCGCGTGCGCGACCGAGGCCGGTAGTGTGGGGGCGAACCCGGCGGCGATCGGCAGGCCGCCGAGCAGCAGACAGAACGAGACGAGCGCGACTGCACCGGCGGTGTGGGAGACGCGTCGTTCCAGCAGCGAGCCCGTTTGCGCGAGGTGGCGTGCGGCGGCGGGCGTGCGCTCGCGTCCGTAGCAGGCGAATCCGGCAATCGCCCCGAATACGATCACGACGAGTTGCGCATAGGCTGTATGCATCGCACTGAGCAAGGCGATTGCAGCGATCGCAATGGCGGCGCGGCGCCGGTCCGGGCACAGCCTGCGCCCCATATCCCACACGGCTTGTGCCACCACGGCCACCGCCGTCAGCTTGAGGCCATGCACGAGCCCTTGCCCCGCAAGTCCACCCAAATCCGGTGCAAGTTCGGCGAACGCGAGCAACAGGATGACCGAAGGCATCGTAAAGCCGCACCACGCGGCGAGGGCGCCGAGCCATCCCGCTCTGAGCAGTCCGATAGAAAAGCCGACTTGGCTGCTGGCGGGGCCGGGCAGGAATTGGCACAGCGCGACGAGATCGCCGTAGGCGGCTTCATCGAGCCAGCGCCGCCGCTCGACGAATTCACGACGAAAATAGCCGAGGTGAGCGACCGGCCCGCCGAACGACGTGAGCCCCAGTTTGAGAAAAACGGCCAGCACTTCGAAGGCGCCGCGGCTGCGCGTGGTCGCGGCGGTGTTGCAGGCAAGCGGCTTAATGATTGAGCCTTTTCATCGTTTCGGATTCCATGGCGGCCTGCCATTCCTCAGACGCCTCGATCGGATTGATTTCGTCGTCGATCGAATACTGAGCGCGCTCGGCCGCCGTTCTCGCTTCGCCGAACTCGGGGTCGAGGTCGTCGCCGGCCTCGTCGTCGCTGGGCGGCTCCAGCATGTCGCGCAGCATTGCATCGAGCTCCGGCGTATCCCAGGGCTTGCCGTGCTGCTTGCAGACCTTGATGTAGTGCCTGATTTCCGCGTCTTGTTCGGGGGTGAGCGGAAGCCCGCGGAAGGTCCGCTCGGGATCGATGTCGGTCATGATGGCGCTCCGCGGCGAGAGATGTCCCAGTGTAGCGCCGTTGCCCCCCGGCGCGCCATACGGCAATGGGCGGTTAGCGCAGCGGGCGTCCTTCGTTTCATAGCCGAGCATTCCGCTTCAGTTGGCCGAAGCGCCCCGAACTTGTGGCCGATTTCGCCGGTTTTATTCGCCCGCATACCCTTGACGCATAGAAGCGGCTCAACGATAGTGGTTCACTGGTTCGATGCGATTGGCTCATGTGATGATCGAGTGCTTTTATCGAATCGAGCGGTCGATTGCGCTCGCGCTCGCGAACGTCCATTCGAAGCGAGGCACAACGTCCGCTTCGTCCGCTTCGTCCGTGTGTTAGGAGCACGGACATGAGCGATCAATCCGCTCTGGACTCCGAGTCGTCGATGGCGTGCGCGCGCTGCGGCGGCCGAACTTCGGAGACCGCTTCGTTCTGTCAGCACTGCGGCGCTCGGCTGGCGTTGGCGGGCGGTGCTTCGTTTGGCCCGCACGAACACGGCGGCGATGGGGCTGCGGCGACGCGCTTCGAGCCGCCAATGCGCTCGTTTGCGCCGACCGATTTCGAAGGCGATCTTGATGCGCCACCGGGTGGTGCGCCGGACTCGCCGGACGCGCCGCCTAATGGCCAGGGTCGCGTCCCGGTGTTTTCGCGTTGGAGGCAATGGGGCCTGAAAAGCCGCGTCGGATTGCTTTTTGCTGCGTGCGTAATCCTTCTTGGCGGGGTGGCAGCGCTGCATCGATACGATGCGCCCGCTATTTCGCCGGTGGTTCAAGGCGGTTCGCCGAAGTCGGCCAACGGATCTATCGCGCCGAACGGCTCAAACCCGGCGATGGTCAACGGGGCGGCAAACGACGGGCGGCGAGCCCTGGCTGCGCCTGGGCAAGGGGTGTCCGGGCAAGGCACGTCTGGGTTGATGCCCGATGCGACGAACCCACCTGTCGCGAACGAAGGGGGCGCGCAGACGAATCCGACCAGGGCAGGTGCAGGGCAACACAGGAACGGCGCGAAGGGTAGGGCGCACGTGCGTGCGCGCCATCATCCGCACCGGAGGTACTGGCGTAGGCCATCGCCGAATTCGTTGTACCAGCATGCGGATGTGCAAACGCGGTGGTGGGCGGCGTAGATGGCGTCGAGGGTGGCACGGTGAGTCGAGAAGCTATGGCCTTTCGAATTGTCCGCAATTTCGTTCGCTTTGGCCCGCCGGCCCTGAATGACGCAGATGAGCATCGCGTTACCGAAGGAAATGGTCATCGCCTACCAGGTGAATGGTCGTGTCGCATGCGGAGGGGGGCGCTTGCGTTGCCAGACGCCAGGGTCTGACGGTTCTAGGCGCGGCATGCCGCACGCCTAGATCGGGGAGCCTTATGCCGCCATTCTGCTTCAGACCGGTCTCTACCCCGGCTCAAAATTCAATCGGCGCGGTGGCTCGAATTTCAGTCGGCGCGGACACTTCATTGATCGCGGGCAATGAGCGCCGTCGCGCTGTCGACGATCTTCGCCGCGTCGTTCGCGATCCTTTTGACGCCCTCGCTGCCGAACGACATCGCAATGCAGGCGGCCTGTATCTCCGTCAGACACGCATACCGTGGATCGCCTGTTTCCAGGCGGTCGTGCACGCGTGCGGCGAACGCATCGGAGAGTATTCGCCGCGGCCGTGGATAGCGCGTGGAAAGCGGTTGTTCGCCGCTTAACAACGCGGCGGTCGGACTGGCTGCGATTTCCCGTTCCGCCCTGTCAAGCCGTTCCGCGATGCCGTTGCGGGGCTGTCGTCGAATGCTTTCAGCCTCGAGCCTGGCGGTATTGCCGGCCCGCGCCGCGCGCCGCAGATCGAACCACCCGACGGTTGCGGCGGTGCGCCGGTCCTTCGGAAACTGGGCGTCCTCGACGAACACCGCGGGGCCGTCGGCCCATGCGTCAATGACCACCGGCGATTGCCCGGCGGCACTGCTCGGCGCTTCTGCCCAGACGTGTTCGCCGTTTGGCAGTTCGTAGATGGCGACGGCATCGCTGGCCGGCCGCCCCCGTTGCTGTGCGCGGCTGCCATAAGCGAACGCCGCAACCCGCGCGTATTCGCTGCAATTGCCGGCGAGAAACGCGTAGGCGGACATCGCAATGAGAAGGTGCAGATTCACCGAGGCCGGAATGCCGGGCATCAATTGCGTGCCGGCAATTTGCGCGTCGAGCCGCAACTGTCTCGCCGCATGCGTGCGCACCCGGCTTGCACCGTTGGTGTGCTGGAGGTCCATGTCGATATTGCCGCGCCCGAACGGTAGCGCTTGCCGCGCGTCGACCAGGGCTTCCTGCGCAGGCACGAGCCGGTCGATACCGGCCGCGTCGATCGGACGGCCGTCGATATGCCGGGCGAGTAGATATCCGCCCATCGGCAGCCATACGTCCAGCGGCAGTTCACTGCGTATGGCGCCGAAAAGCGAAGGTCCACCCGGCGAGTGACTTCGAGGCGGCGGTTGAAGCGCCCATGGTGCACGCAGCGCCGTACCGCCTGCTTGATGACGACTGCTGGTCTCGTGAGACTGCCAGCCCGTGAGGCCGCTCAGCGCGGGGTCGCCGTGCAACGCATGGCTGAACGATGGTCCTTGCGACGGCTGCTGTTCGGACTGCCGGTCAGCTGCGTCCCCGCTGAGCAATTCGGACAGCAAGCCTTGCGTTCTGCCGGCAACAGGCCGTGTCATACCCTTTCCCCTCTGTCGTTCACCATGCAACATGCCGCCCGACGACCTCGGCAAGCGTTGCCCCAATCGCAACGCGATGGATTAGTTAGTCTGACAGTGCTGCTGGTATGGGCCTCGTCGCGTGGCGAACCTGCGGCGCGTCAGCCGAATCTTGTAGCGCATCAATCTTGCCGCGACAACGCAACGTCCGGTACCGCGGGACGCCGCAGCACCCGCAAGAAGCAAAGCCCATGATGCGCGAGCGCCTACGGCAGCAACAACGGCGAATTGATCAGTGTTAACGGCGAATCCGACACAGCCACCTACGGCGCTGCCGTGACCACGAACATCGATGGCTCGGGCGATATCTCCAATCAGATGGGCGCAAGCGATATCGCGAATGCCTATGGCTCGGGCGAATCGCTTAGTTAAGCACTGGCTCTCTCTCGAGCATGTCACCGGGCTGTCCCAGTTGGCTGTCAGCCAGGATCTGGCCGCCAAGATCCTGTGCGACAACATCCATTCGCTGCTCAGTCAGGCCGCTCACGACGCGGCTCAACTGCCGACTGAGCGCCGTATCAATCGCACCTTCGCCGTCACGGCCATGCGGCCCTTGCTTCCTCTGCTGCTGCTTGGCCGCGCCACCGCGCAACAACTCGTCGATGCCCTTGGCCTGCTCGCGCGGCGCACGTATGTGCATCGGCCAACCAAAACCCGGCCTCGTCAAACTCGACCAAAGCCGCACAAGCTCATGGCGATGAAAACATGCTGACGTCACGATTGCTTACTGTAAGTTGGGTGGATTGGGGGGGAAACCCCTACATCAAACAACCCTTTATGTATTAGGGAAAGATGCCGTTTACCCGATTGATAATCGCCGGCCCAAGGGCAGTTGGTACACAACGGCGCGATCACGCTGCCTCGATGACTCCTTTCACAATACGTTCGACCCAGTTCAACTGAGGAATCAAAGTGAAATCGAATATTAGCGCGCAGCTTTCATTGAGAGCCCAGATGATTCTGCTGATGGTGAGCTTTGCAACCTGTTTCCTTCTGTATGGCCTGTGCTCGCTGTTTGTCATCAAGGAACTGCGCGTGAACGGGCCGCTCTACGTCAAGATCGTCCAAAACAAGGATCTGGTAGCGGATATTCTTCCTCCGCCGGAGTACGTGATCGAGTCGTATCTCACGTGCTTTCAGCTTGTCGGCGCGGAATCGGCGGACCGGTCGCGCCTGATCGATCAGCTTAAAGCGCTCAAGGCGGATTACGACGATCGCCATCAGTACTGGGCTGGGCAACGCCTGAATCCTGACACTCGCAATGCCCTCATGGACAAGGCGCACCCTGCAGCGCTTGCTTTTTATCAAATCGTATTCACCGACTTCATTCCCGCTCTGCAGCGCGGAGACAAGGCCGCCGCGCTCGACGCGTTGTCTCGTATCTCCCAGCAATACGAAATTCACCGGAAGGCGATCGATCGGGTGGTCGAACTCGCGACGAAGGATTCCAAGGCCGTGGAAGCCGAAGCCCGGGAGCGCACGCAGGAGGGAAGCTGGACGCTCCTCGTGATCTTCTTTGTCGCACTGGCCTCCAGCGTGGCAATTTCCCGTCTCATTGCCCGTCGCCTTCGCGCGCAACTTGGCGGCGAACCGGCTTTGGCGACAAGCGTCGCCAGTCGGATCGCGGCCGGGGATTTGACGGTAAAGATCGGCGCCGCGCCGGAAGATTCGCACAGCCTGATATCGACGATGCAAACGATGCGCGACAGCCTTACACGCATCGCGGCCGAAGTGCGGTCGGGCACCGAAAGCGTCACGACTGCCGCCAGTCAAATATCGGCAGGTAACTCCGATCTCTCGGCTCGCACCGAGGAGCAAGCCGCGTCGCTGGAGGAAACGGCGGCGAGCATGGTTCAGTTGACCGAAACAGTCAAGCAGAACGCGGACAACGCGCATCAGGCCAGCACCCTGGCTTTGCGGGCCACCGACATATCCGCCGCCGGCAACGATGCGGTGCAAGGTATGGTGCGGACGATCGGAGAAATCAGCGGAAGTTCGAGCAAGATTTCCGAGATCACAGGCACCATCGAAGGCATCGCGTTTCAAACCAACATCCTTGCGTTGAACGCGGCGGTGGAAGCGGCACGCGCAGGCGAGCAGGGACGAGGCTTTGCCGTCGTGGCGAGCGAGGTGCGCAGCTTGGCGCAGCGCTCGGCCGCTGCGGCAAAAGAGATAAAGGAACTGATCAACTCGTCTGTCGCGACGATCCAAGATGGCGCGCACCGAGCGGGCGAGGTGGGCGAAACGATGGGGCAGGTGATGCATGCGATCAAGCAAGTGTCGGACATCGTCGCCGAAATCGCTGCAGCATCCGAGGACCAAAGCCGCGGCATCGAGCAAGTCAACCGATCCATCGGTCAGATGGATGAGGTGACACAGCAAAACGCGGCACTCGTCGAGCAGGCCGCCGCCGCTGCGCAGTCGCTCGAGGAGCAGGCGGTCAAGCTTAAGTCCGCCGTTTCTGTATTCAAGCTCGCCGGCGACCGTGTGTCCTGGTAGCGCAGGGGTTGGGCTGTTCTATGCGTGGTTCGTCCTATCCGGCGAGCCATGCTCGCCAGCCGCCAAACGCCGTGATGTCGGTCCCGGTCGGCAGCCAATGGAGATCACTTTTGATCTTCGTTGGCCGTCCATGCCGCTGTCCTCGTTGTTTGCCGATTTCGCCGCACTGGTGCACTCCCCGCAATTTCATGAACGCGCACGTCACAGCGACCATGTCAGCGCGTTTGTACGCCGCCGCAAGCTGCCGTTGCCGACACTGGTGGCCGTCATGCTGTGCGGGATGCGTAAAAGCGTCCACGCCGAACTCGATGAATGCTTCGGCCATCTTCGGCAGCAGGCCGCTCTCGCGCACGAGGTCTCCGAACAGGCTTTCGCGCGCGCCCCGCCAAGCTGGCCAGCGCCGCATTGCCTTACCTCAACGACTGGTGGCTGGCACGCGCCGAACGCGACGCTCGGGTGCCACGCTGGCATGGCCTGCGTTTGGTCGCGGCCGACGCCACCACCGTGCGCTTTGGGCTGCGCGCCAGCCATGTCTCGCGTGCCGCTGTGGCTGATCAGATTGCATTCGGCCTGTATCTGCCGGGCGCCGAAATGATGCTGGCCGCCTCCCTGCACAGCGTCCATGAGAACGAACGCCAGATGCTGTTCGAACATCTCGATCGGCTCGACGAGCAAGATCTGCTGCTGCTCGATCGCGGCTATCCTTGCCGCTGGTTGCCGGCACTGCTAAGCCAACGCGGCATCTCGTTCTGCATTCGCGTCGAGAAGGCCGGCACCGGCGGCTTCGCTTGCGTGCGTAATTTCCTGCGCTCCGGCCTGACCGAACAGGTAGTCGAGCTGCGCGCCCCCGATCATGACGACGCCGTCGATTACGAATGCGATCGCCAGCCGACCACGGTTCGGCTGGTACGGCACGTGGCCTCCACCGGCAAGATACGCGTGCTGATGACCAACCTGTTCGATGCCGTGCGTTTCCCGGCCGCGATCATCGGCGATCTGTACCACCAGCGCTGGCGCATAGGTGTGTCCAGATAAGGACACGTTGTCCAGTCGGTGAAAGTCCGACCGAGGCAAAAGACTCAAGCCTCGTAGCTTGGGAGGCGTCATGGCGCGAAAGCAAGATGACGGAGCCCTCCGACAGTATGCTCAGAAAGGAGTGTATGCAACGCACCAGGTTGCAACGTGCAGTGAACGCAGATGTAGCCTCGTCACACGAAACTCCGGTGGCTGAGACGGAAGCCCTCGGCATCCGGCGGAGAAATCCCGTCGAGGAGATGTTCGTTATAACCCTGAGTGGGAAGTGCGGACATAGATGCCAGGGTGACGGATCGGGTTGTAGTACTGTCGATGGGCGTGCACCAAAACCGCCCGTAGGGAAGGACCCGGACCGGTGAGTACTTCTCCCAGATTTCGGTTGCAAACGAGTGAGCCTGTTCGGCGCTCTGCGGCTGTAGGTCGCCTGTGCTAACGCGCATGGTGACGCCCGGCACGATACCGACGCAGCGGACCTGTCCGCCGCCAATGACCATCGAGCTGAGCAATGATCGCATCATCACGTCGCGTGTGGCGAGCTTTTCGTGGCCGGCAATAGCGACGCGGCCACTTTCTCGGAAATTGTTCATTTTTTTGTTCTGTTGCTAACGGGGGCGACTTGTCGGTCCGAACGTGTCGCGAAACTAACGCCGGTGCGAAGGGCGCTGCGGGAAGTGTGGCGACGAAACGTGGATCACAGCGACGAAATCAGGCGAGCCCCGCATTCGGTCGGATCGTTGTGATACGCGACCGGCTTGCCGTGATGGTTTCGCTGGCTGTTCTCAGGCAGGATCTTGAAGTTCCCCTTGCACTGAGGGCACCATGTCATGTCGTCCTTTAAGGCGACAGGGACGCCCATTGCCTTGATTTCGTCGCACGCCGTAATGACTTCGCCGCCGTGGGTTGTTTTGTCGTGGAGGCGGATCACGCCTCGGCCGTTTTCGTCTTTCATTATGGGCTCTTCGTATCTAGGCGTTCAATGCCGCTGCCGCAGGCAGTATCGTGCGCAGGATCTCCAAGCATTTCTGACGATCGTCCTGACGCATTTCGATCCAAGGCAGCTTGATTCGCCGCAGCTTGGCGTCATAGCCGTCCTCGACGCGACGGTACCGGATAGTCCACGGTCGACGCGGACAATGTTGGCGTATTGAACCGAACTGCGCTGGACTTGGCAATGATCGGCATAAAACCTGGCTCGAGTCATTGTGCTCACCTGTACTAGCGCGATCAGGGGCACGGCGAAGGGCGGGATGAACGAGCTGAAACTGAAAAACGGTTGTGCCGCCGACCAAATGAAGGCAATCAGTATCGCGATGAGACTGAAGAAGAAGGCCGGTGCAGTGAAACGACTGCCGCGAATGGTAAGGATCGGTGGGGAAGGGCGCTGCAAAGTGCTCATAATTTCAACGAGTATTCAGGTGTTTGGAGTCGTCTATGCCTTTACTGCGCCGCACACGTTGAGTTATCGAGCCATGCTGCCGCGTGTTGTCGGCCATCTGGCTCCCCTGCCCAGCCTTCGACTCGTGCGTTGGAATCCTTAGGGTATTCGCCTCGCCGCTGCGCTAATACGGTCTCGCCCCAGCCAACCGGTGTGCCAGCGCATGGTTGAGCGTGCGGGTCGTCCATGGCCACCCTGGAGATTTCTTCGATTGCCGCGGGCCAAACCGGATTTCTGCACGTAACATTCGCGAGCATCCGCATGACAGTGAAACTCAGCACGAAGGGCATGGCCAACGAGCGAAAGACCACGGAGGCGTTCAGGCCGAAGTCGTAGAGCGAAAACAAAAAAGATTCGCGTGGCGTTTCATGTCGAGTCTGAAACAGCATCGGTAGGGGAAGGCCGTTCGGGCCATCGTTCATGTACTTGCACCAATAATTCCATTGCGCAAGCGCAGCTCTGATTTGCCCCGAGGTCCATTCGCAGCCGATCGAGAACACGCGCGTAACCTTCCCTTGGTCGTCGACGGTATAGTGGCGGATGTGAAAGACGGTTCCATAGGGCGTCTGTTCGCGGTGCAGACAAAAAATAGATTCTTCCGTCCAAGGCGCTTCCCAGACGATGTCGCCCTCGCCAGCCTTCGCAGAGTAACGTCGTGCGCGAATAGCGTAAAGCTTCCGTGCCTCACGGTGGAATCGAACGGGCAAGAAGCGCAAACCGAAGAAGGGGCCGAGTCCAAGCTTCCACACCACCGTACCGAACAGTGCGACCGGGAGAGCAGCTACGCAATCGAACATGAACCCCCAGAAAGCAGGGTTCGGACGAGAGTGCGTGACGACATAGATATACGGACCGATTCCGATTGCTAAAAATGCGATTACAACTGCCTGAATAAGCCACTGCTTATTCAGAAACGACGGCTCAATCACATCCATGAATGTGGAATTGATTTCGAAAATCGTTCCAAAGTCCTTAATCTCCGGGCCAGCGGGCCTGTCAACGTACAAACGATGTGCCAAATCCCATTTAGGGATGGGTGCACCGATACACTTCGTCATTAATCGCTCATCCATACTATCCCTCTATCGCCGAATTGTACGCTTTCAGCTCTTCGTCTAATGAATGATAGCGCTCACCTTTGCCAAATCTGGAGCGCGGAGCCCAACTATTAATTGCCGCCGGTTTGAAGTGAGCGATGATCAAGCCAACGAAAATGGAGGCTAAAAATATTATCCACACCGGTGGTAGCCAGCTTGCGATAAGCGGTATTGCGGACAAATACGGTGATAGCGACAGATAGATGCCGAGAGTTCCACTCGCGCCATACAATATAGTCAAAACATTATCATTATTTTCATATGCTTCCGGTAAATTTTTAAACAGATCGTACCCGGCAAGCACGATCCCAACCGTCGCGCCGGCTGCTTTACCAATCTTCACTCCCATTTCAGCCGTCTCATGATCGAACCAAGAGGTGGCCCAATGATTCGCCAGGAAAGCAGATAACGGATGTTTAGGTGCTTTCGCGACGGTCTCCGAAACTTTCTCGATGAGATTGCCGACGATCGCTATGAGAGAACCACTGAACTTCAAGAGGTTTTCGCCTTGATTGAAATGATCACTTCCCGAATAATCATTCCACGCAAACTTGGCGGCCGCAAGCTGAAAAATCGCCGTCGCAATGCCCATATTGAAATCGACGGACGAGCCGGAGCTTAGCCACTTTCGGGTAGTTTCGACCTTAGGTATCTTAATGATCTTTATGTCGTTCGCGTCAATCGTACCCGCTTTGACCCAGGCATCCGTATCGATCTCGTACTGGAACACGGCGGGGTTCGATGGCGGAGCCGCCTTTAAAACGGCTTGGCTGATCTTGGCGGCAGTGGCGCGCCGTTGGACGCGGTTGCCCTCCAGCTTCAATCCGAGCGCCTTTCCTTGGTCGAGGATCCACTTTTGCATCTCGAGAGGCGTTATGTTCGCTGCCTGGATTCGCACCCCAGCATGTAGCGCCAGACGCATCGTGACGTACGCTGTAGCCGCTCCCTTTGCGCCTTTCGCGAGTATGTTCACGACCGTATTAGCGGTGGTCACCACTAGCCGATCTCGTAGGCCACTCGCGTCGCCAGCCTTCTCGACCC
>DASVLS010000044.1:0-22113 GCA_036384755.1 Trinickia sp.
ACGCGTCAAAAGACTCTGCACGCAGAATAAAAGCACGGCGATCGCAAATAGGATGGCGGGAGGATACGGTGGCGCATGCCGGAGAATTACCTCATAGCCAATCACAACCGGCAAAACCAGGAGTTGCAGCTAGAATCAGGAGCGCGCCCTGGTCGAGTTTGAACTTCGTCATCGTCTTTTTTCGTTTCGCTCACTCATTGAGTATATGTCTAAATTACATACTCAATGAGTAGTGTCAAGCACTTTTTCTATAATTCTCCAGGATTTCGCGCACGAACTTCCACGCCATGTCCGGCATGCCGCGATACTCGCTGGAATCGGCCGCCAGGAGCCAGTTATCCAACGTGCGCTTCTTCGTTCCGATCCGCTCCGCGAACTGCTCGCGTGTCATGCCAAGTTCACTCATAGCGTAACGAAGAAACTCCTGCTGCGTTTGAGGCACGACCTTCTTCACGCTGCGATCCCCGACTTGTGCCCGTTCACTTCGTCATACATCGCATCTGGCGCGATATCGACGCCGTTCGGCCATACCACCACACCATCGCGGATCGTGGCCAGAGCAAAGTACGACTCGTCGGCAAGCGGGGCGAACACGCCGCTGAAATTATCTTGCGACATATCGACGATGCCTTTCAGTCCATCCGCAAATGAGACTTCGAGCCGATAACCCGGCAGGACTCTCAGTGTAGTTACGCTCCATGCGATCATGATGCTCACTCCAAGGGCTGAATGGGCTTCGGTGCCGCAAGCGCGCGGCACAGTTCCCAATCCTCGTTGAGTTCGGCCCGGTGCTCGGATGCCCATTCGAGCACTAGCGCAAGCGCCCGCTTCGGCAGCGATCCTCGGATAACCTCCAGCGTGTCAATCCGCACCAACGCCTCAAAATCGCCGTACCGCGCGTGAAAGTGCGCAGGATTGTGATCGCGCCAAATACATGCTGATGACTATGCCGAAACACGCTGATAGTTGGCACACGGGCCTCCTGAAGTATACTCATCGAGTATATTAGCTCACCTGCCCGCGCGAGCCGAGTCCCCAATCCGTTTAACGGCCATCGGCGAGAAAACCTTCAGTCTTCTCCGAGAACTGCTGCAATCGCCTCTTCGTGCTCAGTTCGAAAGCGCCGCCCTTCTGCGTACGGACAAGCCGGGTGCCCGGCATGAGGCCACGATACTCGCCGTGGCCTACAGCCCTTAGCGATCGATCGGGGCAATCCGATTTCTTCGCGTCGGACGCCCGACTTTGAGAGCACATGACGTGCGATCTTCGATCGTTTTCGCGTCTGCACCGCACAAAATTGCGCCCACCGTCGTCCGGAAGAACAATTCATGCGGGCAATCTTCGCGTAACTTTATTCCCGAGGCCGCCGAACCGGGCCGTCGGAAGCCCTCCGTGCAGCAACAAAGTCCTGCAAACCAACGGCAGCCACGACAGCCTTCCGGGCGAGCGCCATTCCATATTGGTTCATGTATTCTTCAGCGTCAGACCTCACGTCGTCTTTCGCGAACCTTCAGCCGCACGGGCCGCGCCCGGAGCTAAACGATGCTTGCCCAGCTTGTCCACATCTTCAACGACTCGAACTCGAAGGTTCGCCGCAAACTGTTCGGTATCTATGGTGTGCTCATTGCCATCAACGTCCTCACGTGGGTGTGGGCGCTGATCGCTTTCCACGCCTATCCGGTTCTGCTCGGCACGGCGCTGCTTGCCTACAGCTTCGGCCTGCGCCACGCGGTCGATGCGGACCACATCGCCGCGATCGACAATGTGACGCGCAAACTGATGCAGGAGCGGAAGCGGCCGGTCGCGGTAGGTTTTTTCTTCTCGTTTGGTCATTCGAGCGTCGTCGTTCTCGCCTCGGTCGCCGTGGCACTTGCCATGACTGCCATCCAAAGCCACTTCGACGACTTCAAGGCAATCGGCGGCATCATCGGCACGGTCGTGTCCTCCCTCTTCCTGTTCACCCTCGCGCTGATGAATTTCTTGATCCTGCGAGGGATCTACCGAGCCTGGCGACACGTTCGCAGTGGCGGCGCCTATGTCGATGACGACTTCGACATGCTGCTCGCGAACCGCGGCTTCGTTGCGCGGATATTCCGGCCGCTCTTCCGGCTCGTGACGCGTAGCTGGCACATGTATCCGATCGGCTTTCTCTTTGGCCTCGGCTTCGACACTGCAACCGAGATCGGCCTGCTGGGTATCGCAGCCACGCAGGCGGCCAAAGGCCTCTCGCCATGGGCAATCATGGTGTTTCCGGCGCTGTTCAGCGCGGGCATGTCGCTGATCGACACACTCGATGGCCACCTGATGCTGAGCGCCTATGGCTGGGCCTACCAGAAGCCGCTGCGCAAGATCTACTACAACATGACCATCACGCTTGTTTCAATTGCGGTTGCCATCGTGATTGGAGGAATCGAGGCGCTTAGGCTGATCGCGGATCAACTGAACCTGAAGGGCTCTGTCTGGAACGCAATCGGCTCCCTCAACGACAATTTCGGTGCCCTCGGTTACGTCATCATCGGCATCTTCGCGCTCAGTTGGATCGCGTCGGTGGTGATTTATCGCGTAAAGCGGTTTGACGAGACGGAGATGGCGCCGCCACTTTAACTGCGCTGTGGGCGACCTGGTCTACCCACTGTCCAACTCGCCGGAAATCGACAGTCCCCCGTATCGATGTCACCTCGCCGTCCGGCGCAATCAGCAGCGTTCGCGGCACCTCGCCGATCCACTTGGGATCGACGCTCGCCCGCAGATAATCGTCGGGTTCGCTCACGACGCCCCAACTCTCGACCGCGCCGAGGCCCGAACGAGCGAGCCGCGCCTCGCTCGCCTCGCGCGGCGCCTGATCGAAGCGCACGAGTACCAGATCGACGCCGGGCCGCTCTTTCGCAAACTCGCCCCACTTCGGCAGTTCGGCAAGGCATGGGCCGCAGTCCATCGCCCAGATATGAACGACGAGCGGCCGCCCCGCGTGCCGAGCCCGAATCTCGGCGAAACTCTGCATCGTGAACGGCTTTAGCGGCGCCGCATGCGCCACGATGGCATTGCATATCGATGCAAAAGCAAATGTCACGCTCAATACGCGCTTCAAAGTGTTCTTCATCATGGGTTCAGTTCAATCGCTTGATATCCATGCTCTCGCGTGAGCCACGACAGATAAACGCGCTTCTCGTCGCCGACGAGAAGCGGTCGGTCGGCGTACCCTCGCGCCGTTTCGATGGTCCGGTCCGCCGACCATGTGCGCCCCCCGTCGTTCGAATGCCGCACCCGCGCAAGAACCTGCTTCCCGTCGAACTCCTTCCACGCGAGCCAGACGGATGCCCCGCGTGCGAGCAGCGACGGACGTCCCGCCTGCCGGCTGATCTCCCCTACCGGTTGCGGATCCGAAAAGGAACGGCCTTCGTCGGTCGAACGAGCATAAAACAATCCCTGTCGCGCGTCGCCCCCCGTATACCAGGCCGCATGCCAGGTTCCATCCGACGACACGGCGAGCGCCGGACCTTGATGAGGACATCCATCGATATGCCAACGATCGACGGAAACCCGGCGAGCCGGAAGCGGCAAATGATTGTCCCCGAACGTCAGCACCGCATGATCGCGCTCGTTCGTCCCATAGATCTTTCGAAAGAGCACAACGGGATGGCCCGCACCATCGAAGGCCGCGTCCAGGCGGCAGCACTCGCACGTGTGGTCCTCGCCGATGGCTTCCCCGACAAACGTCGCGCCGGCATCGTGCGACCACGCATACGCGACCGCGGCGCCCGGCTGATCGAGCCCGCGCCTTCGCGCTTCGGCAACCGTGCGCTTGTCGAGCCAAGCAGCGAAAAGCGTTCCCTTCGTATCGAATGCAATCACCGGAAAGCGTTGACTAGCCGAGTCTCGGGACAGCGAACGAGGGGGCGAGAACGTTCTGCCATCATCGGAGATCGAAACCCAAACCTCGGCATTCCATTTCTCGTCCTTGAATACGCTGTAGGCGACGACGACGTGTCCCTTGCCGTCCACCGCCAACTGCGGACGCGCCTCAACGCTCGCATCAAGGCGAGCGCCGTAGCGGCCGATAACGACCGGCGCGCTGAAATGCCGGCCACCGTCGTCTGACGATGCAACCGAGACGGCGCCCGCGGCCGACCATGCCAGCCATAGCTTGCCCTGCTTATCGATGAACGGCGTGGCGACGCTCGCGCAGTCCAGCGTGATGCTCGCGCATTCGCTCGCGGCGGAGGCATCGTGGTGCATGCCCGCCATATTTCCCATGTCGTGCGCCGACGCGACGTGATTGACGGCCGCAAGCGCGATCCCCGCGAGGAGCGTTCGCCATCGCGACAACACCCGCCACGGATTCGGTAAAGCGCGCATCTGCCGCTCCTGCCGGCGCGAATGCCCACTCCCGGAGAGAGGCATGCGAATCAATGCAGCATTCTTCAAAATCGATCTCCTAACGATGGCTAACGATCGGCATCAGGATCGGTGACAAAGCCGACTTTAGTCAGCCCTGCCCGGTTCGCCGCGGAAAGCACTTTGGCGACGCGTTCGTAACGTGTCATGCGATCGGCGACAAGCCGGATCTCCGGTTGCGGGACCTGCTTCGCCGCACCGCTCAACGCGGCGGCGATCGCGGCGTCGGAAAGGGGCCGGCCGTCCCAGCGAATCTGCCCGGTCGCGTCGATTTCGACATTCACGTGAGACGGCCGCAGATCCTCGCGCCGGCTGCTGGCCTGCGGCAGCGAAATCCTGGCCGCGTGATGCAGGACCGGCAGCGTCACCATGAACACGACCAGCAGAACGAGCATGACGTCGATCAACGGCGTCATATTGATGTCCGCCGCGAGCTTTGCGTCGTCGCCCAGGTCCAAAAAATCATCCATCATGCGCGACTCCCCGCAACGAGCGTCGCAACGCGAGCCGTGCGCCGCGGCGGCCACGGCCTGTCGCCCGTCAGCAGCAACGCGTGCAAGCCGTGCGCAAAGCGATTCAGCTTCACGACGATACCGCGCGAGATCCGCGTGAGCGCGTTGTACCCGAGCACAGCCGGAATGGCGACGAAGAGACCGAACGCCGTCATCACGAGCGCCTCGCCGACCGGACCGGCGACCCGGTCGAGGCTCGCCTCGCCGCTCGCACCGATTGCAATCAACGCGTGATAGATGCCCCATACGGTACCGAGCAGTCCAACGAACGGCGCCGTTGCGCCTATCGAGGCGAGCAATGCAAGGCCGCGCTGCAGGCGCGCAGACGCGTCCTCGACCGAGGCCCGCATCGCGCGCGCAAGCCAGTCGCTGATGTCGATCCGGTCATGCAGGCGCGGCTTATTCGCCTCATGATGCGCAAGCGCGGCCTGCCCCGCTTCGGCCAGATCGTAGAACAGGGAACCCGGCTTGCCGAGCATCGGCATGCCGGACTCCAAGCGCTCGGCTTCCCAGAAATGCGTCTCGGCGCGCGCAGCGTGACGTGCGACTTGTCGAAGCTCGATGCCCTTCAGCAGGATCACGGTCCATGTTGCGATCGACATCGAAACGAGCAGCAGCGCGATGCCGCGCGTAACCAGATCGCCTTGCTGCCACACGTGAAAAAAACCATAGGTCTGCATAGCCCAAGCCCTCTAATCGTTAAGGTTGAACGTGATCGGCACCTTGGCCGTCACGCGATAAGCGATGCCGTTTTCCAGATACGGCGAACACGTGCTGGCCAGCACGGCTTCGCGGGCGGCCTCGTCGAGACGCTCGTAACCGCTTGTCGCCGCAATGCGTGCCGATTCGACTCGCCCGGCCTCCCCGACGACGAGTTCGACGAGCACCGTGCCCGTCTCCCGCATCCGGCGCGACAGCGCCGGATAAGCCGGTCTCGCGATCGCGCACTCGAGATGCGTGACGGATTTCGGCACGGACGACGCGGCGCCGCCGCTCGGCGCCACACGCTTCCGACTCGCCGAAGCAGCGACGTCCTCAGCCGGACCGGTGTTGGCGGGCACCGACGTGTTGTCACTGCGTGACGGGATCGAGGTCGGCTCGGATACCGCTGGCGGGGATGCCGCTGGCGGCGTCGGAGGCAACGCATGGTTAACCGGTGCAGCACCCGCATGCCGAAGCGGCACGCGTGGCGTGGCGACGCGCGTGCGCGGTTGCGCCGCGCGCGGCGGCGCGGATTCCGCATGAGCCGGTGCTTGCGGCCCGCGAGCTATGAGTTCGGCCGCAATGACGCGCACCGGCATCGCCCTGTCGACACGTTGCGGCTCAGGCGAAGCAGCCAGCAACACGAGCCCTGCGCCGATATGCACTGCCACGACGAGCATCAGCACGACAAGCGGCTGCCGCCAGGTGCTGCGGCCTTCGGCATCTAGGCCTGCGTGGCCCGGCGTCGAAAACGCGTCGCCCGATGCTTTCGAGCGCGTCGTCATATCTTGAGCTTCGCTTCGACATAGAACGTGCGCCCAGGATACGGGTGATAGACGAAATAACGCGCGTCGAAGATGTTGTCGATGCCGATGCCTATCTCACTGGCTTTGGTCGGCCTGAACGTATATTTCGCATCGGCAACGACATAGGTGCTCGTCCCGCCATACACGTTCGGGTTCGAATCCGTGTTGGTCAGCGTGTTGTACTGCCGGCCCGAGTATCGCGCCGCCAAGGTCACGGCCGAGCGCGCACCCATGTGATACGTTGTCGCCAGATCGATTCGCCACAACGGGATACGGTAAAAGTATTTGCCGACCGACGCCGGATTCTGCGTATTGGCGATGATCTTCGACTGTGTATACGCGACGCTTGCCAGCAGATCGAGCCCGTGCACGAACACGTCCTCGCCTTGATAGCTCGACTCGATGCCGCGCGAACGCACCTTGCCGATATTCTGGAAGTTGGTCACGTTCGGGATGACCGTCGTGTCGGTCTGGCTGAAGATCGTGTTCTTCACGTCGTCCTGGAACAGCGATAGCCGAACGAGGCCACCCCAATGCGCCCATTCGGCGGTCAGTTCCTTCGACAGATCGTCTTCGGGCTTCAGGTTCGGATTGTTATTGACGATCGACGATCCGTTGATCTGCCCTTGAAAGAGCTCGCTTACGGTGGCGAAGCGATATGCGCGGGCGATCGATGCACGCAGCGTGAGGTCCTGCGTGACGTCGAACGACAGCGAGAGCTTCGGCGAAAAATGCCGCTCGTCCGCGTCGCCGTACGGGACCGTGTTCGCCCCCTGCGCCTGGTAGCCACCGTAGGCTTGCCAATCTTCGTAACGTACGCCATAGACGAACTTGAAGCGCGGCAGAAACCGCCACGCGTCTTGCGCATACAGCGCCTGAGTTTGTGTCTTGCCCGCAAATGCGTTACTGAAGCTGTCTGCGCCGCCGTCACGCCAGGCGGCTGTGTTGTACGTTCGGTTCTGCAGGAAGTAGTTGTCGTAGTGGTACCCGAAAGTCAAACGGTGGTTCGCAATACCCGCCTGCGGCGAAGCCGGCGTATACGTCGTTTTCAAGTCGAGCGTCTTCCATCCCGTCCCGTCGCCGTACGTGATCGCACCTGCTCCGTTACCCGGCCCGCCGGCGTTGGCCAAACGCGTGACGCTGTTGCCGACGTCGTAATACGACGCGATCGCCTCGCCGTTCCAGCCCGTCGCATTGCGCGTCGCAAGCGACACGCCATATAGCCAGTTCTCGCTCCAGCCAAGGCTCGGCGCAAGCGCCGCGGCAGGAATCGTGTATTCGTAGCCGCCGATGTCGACCTTGCCGCTATAGACGGGTCTGCCGTTCGCGTCGAAGAGAAAAGTCGACGCCTCGCTGTTGTATTTGCGGTGCCAGTAGCCGAGCGTGAATCCGCCTTGCAGCCGCGGCGTAAAGTCGTATCGAGCCTTCAGCTTGAACTGGTCCTGAACCGAATGCTGGATACCTTCTCCATTCACACCGATAACGGCGGTCGATGCACCGGTCTGGTTGTCGTAGAAATACGCACCCGTCACCGGCGTGTCGCTCGCTCGGGCCGGCTTCGTCGATTTGGCGAGCGTCGCGAACTGCAGCGGCTGGCTCGTGTTTTCCAGATGATTGACGCCAAGCAGAAACGAGAACTTGCCGATGCGATTCCCGATCGATGCGCTTGCCTCGCTGCCGTTGAAGTTTTCGTTCACGCCAAACAGGCTGAAATGCTGAGTAAAGCCCTTCACGTCCGCGTCGGCCTGGAAGCGCGTCGGCATACGCGTCGTGATCGACACGGTCGCCCCCAGCGAGTTACCGGGATAGAGCGCCGAGAACGGGCCGTAGATGACATCGACCTGCTCGATCTCGTCCGGAAACACCATCGACCAGCGCGGCGGAAACGAGTAGCTGTTGCCCAGCAGATTGCTGAGAAGAAGGCCGTCCACGTAGACCAGTCCTCGCGCGCTTTGCGTATTGCTGGTGCCGCGCACGGCGATGATCGCGTTCGGGTCGCCGATGTAGCGCTTGCGTACCGCGAGGTTCGGCATGTACTTGAGCACGTCCTCGGTGTTGACGACGTTCCAGTTCTGGAACTGTTCGCGTGAGACGCTCTCGACGGAGGCCGGCGTATCCGGGTCCACGGCCGGCGGCGCGGCGCCGCGCGCTGCTTCGCCGCTGGCGCTGACGGTCACGACTGGCAGCGTGATCTCGTTCGGCGTGCTTTCGGCGAATGCGAACGATGGAACGAATGAAAGAGGCAGCATTCCCAACGCGGCGCGCCGGGCATATTTGCGCGCGCGAACGCGCGCGCTTTGCGATGCAAAGTCGAGCATGATGATTTTCTGGAATCGAAGGGCGAGCAGCCGCACGCGCTTCACGAGGCGCGTTTAGTCACGGCGGCGGGGAATCGAAACGATCAGGAAAGAGCGGGAGGCTCGCGCGGGCGTCCGCTCGGGAACGCGCCAAGCGGTATAGCGCGTTCGATGGGCATGGCCGGCGCCGCGAGCGCGACGAGCACGATCTGCGAAGGCATCGCAGGCGCAATCGCAGGCACCACGGCATGCGTAGCCAGTAGATCGCAATAGCCGCACGCGGCGGTAGTCGGCGCCTTGTCAGGATGATGAGCGCTGTCGACGACGTCACCGGATCCGGCGTCGGCATATATCGCGGTACAGATTGCCGCTGTGGGGAGGTGCTGATGCTGCTCGGACGCCAACAAACGGCTCACGATAGGCGCGAACACGATAAGCCACATGGCAATCAAGCCAAGCCATGCGGTCGTTCGCCTATGTGATAAAAGATGCATTTAATACGCCATAAATAACTCGCCGCAGCAGCCTAGCATTCGCCCTGATCCGATGACAAGTTAGCCATCAAGGCTGAGGCCGTTCGACACGCGTCTAACCCGGATTATAACAGCGCGTCCAAGCCCGGCGACGACAGCGGCGCGAGGGGGACGTGAAGACACGGGGCCTATCTAATCTATCGACTCGGCCATACGGAAGCCGTCGGAATATGGCATAGATGACCGCCCGATTTCGCGCGGCAAAATGTCACATCGACGCGATAGAGCACCCCTGCCGGCATAACGCGTTGCTTCTCGATCAACTCCGCGCCTGCAACAGCGTCAGCGGAATTTCCGTGTCCGGCAAGACCGGTGCGAACCGGTGGCGAGTCGTCTTATACGGAAAGAGCATCTTATCCTGCAAAATTCGCCTGCCGATACTCCTGACGCAAAACGGCTCCCCCGACCGCCAATGCGTGACGGACACCCGCGGGTCCCGATAGTCGAGCAACACGCACGGCAGATACCCTAGCCCGAGCAAGGCCGCTGCGCGCAGCCGGTGATTGCCGTCCATGACGATCCCCGTTTTCCGGTCGATGGGAATAGGCGTCGTCCACCTGCCCGCCCCGCGAATAGCGGCCGCCAGGGCATGCACATTCCCTTCGTCGACCATCTCGGACGCCAGCACGAACGAGATCGGCTTCACTGCAACGCAATATGAGCAGTCAATCGACATGCGGCCGCCCCCCTTCCCCACTCCGCACCGCACCGTCGACGATGACATGACGCGCTCCCATCGAACATCGTTCGACGCGCGCGTCGATCCGATAGACGTCACGCAGCATGTCCGCCGTAATGATGTCTTCGCACGCGCCACTGCCCCGCGCCGTGCCGTCGGCGATCACGAGCACCTGATCGGCAAAGCGCAACGCCTGGTTCAAATCATGGATCGCGATGAAGACAAGCATGCTGCGCGCTTTCGCGAGCGCGCGAATAAACCCGAGCACCTGAACTTGCCGGCGCATGTCCAGGGCGCTCGTGGGCTCGTCCAGCAGCATGATGTCCGGGTCGCGCGCCAGCGTTTGCGCAATGGAGACAAGTTGACGCTGGCCACCGCTCAATTCTTCCAGACTTCGAAATGCAAGGTCGTCGATGCCCATCGAGCCCATGATCGCGTCGATGGTCTCCATGTCGCCGTCGTGAACCGTCCAACTCGGATCCTGTTGCTTGCGCGCGAGCAACATCGATTCATACACCGTCAACCGCGGGCTGGCCACGGCATCCTGCGGCATATAGCAAATACCGTCCGAGCCGCGGCGCAGGTCCTTCAGCCGCACGCTTCCAGGCCCGCCGACCAAGCCCGCAATACGCTTGAACAGTGTCGATTTGCCGGCCGCGTTCGGGCCGACGACCGCGACGACCTGACCGCCGTGGAACTCGACGGTGCTGATATCCGAAAGAATGCGGCGCGAGCCATACGCGGCCCCAACTCGATCGAGCGATAGCTTCACCATGCGTTTCTCCTGCTGCGCAAGACCAGGGAAATGAAGAACGGTACGCCAACGAGCGTCGTCACCACGCCGATCGGAAAGATCGCGCCCGGAATCAGCGTCTTGCTCACCACGGAACTGGCCGAGAGCATGAGCGCGCCCGCGAGCATCGAGGCCGGCAGAAAAAAGCGCTGATCCTCGCCGACGAGCATCCTGGCGATATGCGGGCCGACCAATCCGACAAAGCCGATGACGCCTACGAATGCGACCGGAAATGCGGCGAGCAGGCTGACCATGATGAGCGTCTGTAAGCGCAAGCGCGGAACGTCGATGCCGAAGCTCGCGGCTTTTTCGTCGCCGAGCCGCAGTGCCGTCAGTTGCCAGACGCGCCGCGCAAGGATCGGCAGCATGACGACGATCGTCAGACAGACGACCCCCACCTTGGGCCAGGTCGCTTTCGTGAGGCTGCCCATCGTCCAGAACACGACGGCGGCCACAGCCTGCTCGGTGGCAAAGTACTGGACCAGTGCGAGCAACGCATTGAACGTGAACACGAGCGCGATGCCGAGCAAGACGATAGTCTCGGCCGTGACGCCACGCCGAGTGCTGATGAGGTGGATCAACATCGCCGACAGTACCGCCATCACGAAAGCATTGAGCGGGACCACGTAGTCGACGGACACCGGAAACAGCTTGACGCCGAAAGCAAGCCCCAACGCCGCGCCGAAGCTCGCCGCTGCCGAAATGCCGAGCGTAAACGGGCTGGCGAGCGGGTTGTTGAGGATAGTCTGCATCTGCGCGCCGGCCAGCGACAGCGCAGCGCCCGCGGCGGCGGCCATCAGCGCAACCGGCATGCGGATCTGCCATAAGACCACGCGCACCTGGTCGGGCACCGCGGCCGGGCGAAGCACGGCGGTGACGACCTCGCTAAGGCGGTATCCTGCCGGCCCGAGCGCGAGATCGAGCAGCACGCTTGCGGCGAGCGCCATGGCGAAAAGACCGAGCAGGATCTGCTTGCGCCGCACGATCCCGCGATAAGCGTTACGTTTGGCCAAGACGGCCAGTTGCGCGGAGCTCATGAGCGCCCCCCTTTGACGGGCAGACTGACGAAGTAGCCGGGCTGGTAGTCGATCGGCAGAAAACGTTCGTGCAACTCGCGGAACGTAGCGTCGGGATCGAGATCCGCGAAAAGATCGGGATGTAGCCACTTCGCCAGCTGCTGGATCGCCACGAAGTCGTACGGGCTGTTGTAGAACTGATGCCAGATGCCATGAAACGCTCGGTTTCTGAGCGCTTTCGTGCCCGCGTACGCCGGCTTCGAGGTGTAGTACTCGAGCTGCCGGGCCGACTGCGCGGGGTCCGCGCCCGGCCCCAAGCCTATCCAGTGCCCATGCGGCACGAATGCTTCCCAGTTGGCACTCGTAACGATGACCTGATCCGGATTCGCGGCTACGACCTGCTCGGGATTCAATTGCCCGAACGTGCCGCGAATGATGCCGTCGGCGATGTTTCGCCCGCCCGCCATGTCGACGAATTTGCCGAAATTCTCGTTGCCGAAGCTCAAGCAACAGTCGTCGGTATAGCCGCCGATGCGTTCGATGAACACGTTCGGGCGAGCGGGCCGGTGTGCCGCGATGACATCGGTGACGCGCCGGATCTGCTCGTTGCGAAACGCGATGAACGCTTCGGCCCGCGCTTCCTTGCCGAAGAGCTTGCCGATGAGGCGCATCGTCGGCTCGGTATGCTCGATCGGATGATGACGGAAATCGACATACACGACCGGGATGCCGAGCGCGCTGAGCTTTTCCGTGTAGCGAGCATCTTCCGTCGCCCGCTGGGCCTCGATGTTCATCAAGATCACATCGGGTTTGAGCGAAATCGCCTGCTCGATATCGAACGACCCATCCTCGAACCCGCCGAACGTCGGGATGTTCGCCATCTTCGGGAACTTGTGCAGGTAGGCGGACCACGTGTCAGGATCCGACTGAATCAGATCCTTGCGCCAGCCGACGATGCGCTTCATCGGATTGTCGGTGTCGAGCGCCGCGACGAGATAGAGCTGGCGTCCTTCGCCGAGAATCACGCGGCGCACCGGCACATGCACTTTGACTTGGCGCCCGAGAAGATCCGTCACCGTTGCTGTTGCCGGGTCGGGCGACGCGCCTTTCCTGCTCGCCGGCACTTGCTCCGCCGCGCGCGGAAACCAAAAAACGATGCCGAGCAGCGCGACGGCAGCCACACCGATGAACAGGCCGCGCCTTGAACGTTTTGTTGTCATTACGATAGAAGACGATGAATGAAGGGTTCGCGCTCTACTGTCCGGCCGAAATCTGCGCGCGCGCCATAGCACCGCGCTCGCGCGCAAGCATGAAGATGACGGTCAGCGCCAACGCGTACGAAGCGGCAACGAAAAAGTAGGTGTATTGCAGACCGATGCTGTTGCTCAACCAGCCACCTAGCGCAATTCCCGCGACCGACGCGAGTTGCGTCGTGCTTTGCGCGATACCGAGCACGTAGCCTTGATGGGAACTGCCGGCCGCCTTGGAAACCAGCGACATCAGCACAGGCGTGGTGGCGCCGAGCAGGATGCCCCATACGAAGTGAATGGCGACGAAGACCCCGACATGTCGGGTGAGCGCCGCGGAGAGTGTCAGCACCGCACAGGCCAATGCGATGGCGGTCATTCTCCGTAGCGCCTCCTCGCGCATCCGGTCCTCGAAGTATCGGGCCCAGAGCGATGCGGAGACGACGAAGCCGAACGACAGCATGCCGTAGCACAAGCCCACGACCCAATTCTCTACATGGAACGTCGAGCTGACATAGAGCGAGAACGGGGTTTGCGTGATCGTTCTGCTCACGAGCAGGAGTCCGGCGACAGCGAGCAGCCCAGGGATCGGCGATGCGCCCCATCGAAAGGACGGCGCCAAGGAATGCGTGCCGTCCGGCTTTGCGGCCGCCAAAGGCGCCGCGGGCACGGACTTCGGCGTGCGCACGTCGGGCAGAACAAGCATGACGCTAACGGCGCACCCCATGCACAGCACGCCCGCCACGACGTTGATCCAGAAGAACGTCGCATGGTCGAGAATCAAGCCGCCCGCAACGGCTCCCGCCAGCGAGCCGAGATTCGTCGATACCTGAAGGTAGGCGAATAGTCGCGCGCGGCGCAACGGCGAGACGATGCCGACACCGTAAGTCTGCGCCGGCGCGATATACCCCGCACACGCGCCCTGCAAGAAGCGTAGCGCGAGAATCGTCCAAACGCTGCCGGCCCAGGCCAGCGCCAGTTGCGTGAGGGACAGTCCGATCAACGCGCGAACCATCATCAGCTTGTGTCCCGTACGGTCGCCGACGCGCCCCCAGAAAGTACTCGTGAGCATGATGCCGAGCATCGGCCCCACATACACGGCAATGCCGGCGAATCCGAACTCGAAGCCGGACGTGCTGAGCGCCTTCAAGTGCAGCGGCCAGAAAGGACCGCTCATTTCCATGGCGCCCATGGAAATGAGTTGAACCGCAAACAGCACATGAATCAGGCGCGCCGCACGCTCGGGCGCAACGGGGGCATTCGTCATCGATCAGCCCTCGCCGCCGGCTTGCTTCAGTGGATTGGGCAGGTGGTGCTGAAGCCGGTAGTCGGAGTACATCAGCAAATGCATGCGCAGCACGGAACGAGTCGGCCAAGGGCGCTCGAGGAATGCCGCCCGCTCGGTCCGCCACAAGTCCCCGTCGACGCGCGCTGCGAAGGCGTCGAACGAACGAGCGGTCTCCTCGCGGAGAATCTCCCATAAGCGGGTAGGATTCAGGCCGTACTCGCGCGTGAGCAACAACGCCAGTTCATGCAGATGGCAGACGAAACACGCATCGAGCACGAAGGCGCGCACCGGTTCGATGTCTCCTTCGAACACGGTCGGCAGGATGCCCGGATAAACGTAAGGCTCCAACGCATGGCCGCGCGCAGCGAGCAGCGGCGCATAAGTGCGGCCATCGCCGAAATCGCGAATCAGGATACTTGCCGGCATGCCGTCCGCGGCGAACAGGACGGATGTATTCTGCTGGTGAGCTTCGAGCGCGATACCGTAGAGCAGATAGATGCCGATGACGGGATGCGTGACGACGTGCGCATACTGCCTGAACCAAGTCTCGACGGCTTCCGCCGTTGCGCGCTCGCCTTTTCGCGTCTCGATCAGCTCCGTCGCGAGCGCACGGCCGCCGGCGGGAGAAGCCGTCAGCAAGGCCGCGACGGTGACGGGCAGCAGGCCGTCCGAGCGCTCGAACGCCTCCCGGCTCGCTCGATAGGCGACCGACAGATACCGCCCGGGCCGATCGTCCTGATGCACGGCATGCTTGAAATGCAGCGCGACCTCTTCCGGAAAGACCGCGAGCGTGCGATCGAAGCCGTTCTCATCGGCCAAAATCCGCTGGATCACCGCACTGATGCGCGGGCCCATATGAATCGACTTGGCCTGCAGGCTGCGTTGCTCGCTGGTGAGCCACAGCGCCACGGGCAGCTTGATGAACGGCACGGGGCCGGGCAATCGCGGCATCATCGTGCGAAACGACATCGTCGGCCAAGTTTCGACGTCGGGGCCGTCGAGAATCAACGCCCCTTCTTCGATCAAGTCGGCATACTCCTCGGTCACGAAATGCTCGAGATGCCAGGCGTGAATCGGCAAGGGCAGCCAGGCCTGCTCGTCGAGCCCCCTTTCGTTCAAACCGGCCTTCCAACGCGCCCACAGTTGCGGAAAATTCGAGCTGAACCAGTCGTGATAACGCTCGACATGCGGCATGCGCTCGATATGCGCCATATCGCTGCGCAAAGCGGCAATGCGCACGGCCACGATGGCGTTGAATTCGGGCGATAGCGCAGCGACCTGAGGCGAAGTCAGATCGGGCTTGCTCTTCCAAGTGGGATAAAACGGATGCCCCTCGAGCGATCCCCATTGGTCGAGCAAGACGGCCGCATCGCGCACGCTCAACTGCTTGCGCAGGTAATCGGCGAAGCCGCCGGCTTCGGCCAACTCGATTCGCGTCCGCAGGTCCGCATCCCAAGCGTCTCGGTAGACGCGCGCGAGCACATCGTTTTCGATGCTGTTCGCCATATCGCGTTTAAGCCCTGCCACGCCCTCGTCGCTCGGCGCGAAATCGAAATACGGGCGCAGCAGATCGATCAACTGAGCGGCGAATCGAATGTCGACGCGTGCGCCGTCCGATTCGATCAACGTCAGCGTGCCGCGATTGAGTAACGTGTTAGCCGGCGCAACCTCCAGATCGCTGAAAAACAGCAGCGAATGGGTATGCCAGAGCGGCAACCACGCGCTTTTTCCTTCGGGCGCAAAAACGAGCCGGTCCTTGTCGATGATTCGCTCGGCGAATAGACAGCGAATGACGCGACGCAACGCATTGTGCTCGGCTAAGATCCACGCCGTCTGCTGACGCTGCGCATAGAAGGCGTTGTCGGGCTGCAACAAAGAAAGAGAGGTCTTCATAGAACTCCTGCCTCAGGCGGGCCAGGTTTCGGGAAAGTAGTCGAGCGCGGAGTGACGCAATCCGTCCATATAGGACACGCTCCAGCGAAAGACTTCTTCGATATGGGGTAATGGCGTGTCGAGGCGCCGGCCCATTTCCACGAGCAAGGCCAGCCCATAGGCCACGTCCTCGCGAAACGCGCGATGCGTTTTATCGATGACGTACCGGCCGTCGCCCGCTGGGACGAGCGGCGCTTCGATCCCGTCGTAAGCTCGATTCGTACGCAGCACCGAGAGCATGGTGGCCGCATCGCCGATCTGATCGGCGTACGCTTCGACGATCTCTTGCTTCAACGACTTCACCGACGAGAGATTCACGCCCATGCGGTGCTCGATCGCCTTGCAGAGCGACTGATTTTCCTCGTCGCTGCGTTCGAGAAAATACGCACCGAGTTCCGGGCAATCCGTCCACCAGCAAAGCGGCTCGGAAAACGCCTTGCCGTGCCACTGCCCGTATGGGCCGATCAAGCCGTAGATCACCGCGCTGTGCATGATCGGATTGCCTGGCGTGAGCGTGATTTCCAAATAGTCGTCGAGCAGTTCGACGGGCGCCGCATAGAGCCGTTTCAAATGCGCGAGCAATGCTTCGCGCGAAGCGTGGCTTTCGCGTGCGTGAGTCGCGACGTAGAGGGTGCTTTTTGCACCGCCCATTCTGACGGAGCGGCCCGGCACGAGATCGGAGGCGATATGGGCGACGTCCTTCATGCCCCAGATGACGACGTTCGGCCGCGCCGCGAACGCACGCTCCGCGAGCCAGTCGAAACCGCAAAAACCCGGGATCGCGCCGACATAGACGGGCTTGTTCGACGGCAGATGCCGTGCGATCGCCTCCAGCAACGGCGGCCTGACATGCGCCGGCACGGTAACGACGACTACGTCCGCCCCGGCCAGCCCGGCTTCCGGTTCACTCGTTATGGCATCCAGGCGAGCCGAACGCGTCGTACCGTCGGGCATCGTGGCTGTCACGCCGGTCTCGCTGCAACGGTAGTGTTCGATCGCCTCCCGGTTCTGCGTGAGCAGCGTCACGCGCACGCCCGGAACCTGCTTGAAAAGCACGGCGGCGAGATGACCGGTGCGCCCGCCGCCGCACACGACAACGTCGAGGGTGGACACGATGTTTGCGCGCTTCGCCGTCATGCCGCCGCAACCGCGTGCAAGCGCGGCGTTTCGCATGGCGCTTCGGCTTGATTGTCCTCGCCAAGCCACTTGTCGAGTTGCGCCCAAATGGTCGGATCGAGCAGCTTGCGCTCGGCCAACCAGCTTTCGCTGAACACCGTATGCAGGTACTTCTCGCCGCCGTCGGCCACGGCCACGAGGACGTTGCCGCCGATCAAGCCGCTATGAATGAATTCGAGCGCCTTATAGATCACCCCGCCCGTCGAGCCGCCGACGAGCAGGCCCGTGCGCCGCGCCAGATAACGGGCGGTTTCGAAGGCCTGTGCATCGCCGACTTGCACGCCCATGTCGATGCAGCTGTAGTCGAGTACGAGCCCGACCGTATCGCCTGCCGGCGTGCCGGTGCCCGACTGATAGTACGGATGCCCCGGCTGGCCGAACACGATCGATCCGGCCGGCTCCACTGCGATCGTCTTGGTGTTCGGATCGTGAGCCTTCAGCCCATGTGCAATGCCCGTCATGGAGCCGCCCGTGCCGACGCAACCGACATAGGCGTCCACGCCGCCCACTTCGGCAATCGCTTCCCTGACGAATTCCGCGTATGCGCCCGCATTGGCCGCGTTATCCGATTGATTCATGAACACGGCGCCCGGAATCTGGCTCGCCAGTTCGGCCGCCATGCGCTGACGCTCGACCACGGCGACCTCGTCTTCGCGATAATCGCCCTTCACGAAGCGAATTTCGGCGCCGAGCGCGCGCATCACTGCGATCTTATCGGGTGCGGCATGGTGGTCGACCACAGCAATGAAGCGCAGCCCGAATTCGACAGCGGCAATTGCAAGGCCGATGCCCGTATTGCCGGACGACGATTCGACGATGACGCCCCCGGGCGCGAGGCGCCCCGATTTCAGCGCCGCGACGACCATGTTGCGCGCCATGCGGTCCTTGATGCTTCCCCCCGGATTGTTTTTTTCGATCTTCAGCAGCAGCCGCGCATGCTTGGCTGGAACGGCAATGCTCAGAATGGGCGTGTTCCCGATGAGGTCGGTGACCTTATTCAAAATCATTCCGATTCTCCATGCGATCGTCAGGTGAAATATCCATGCCGCCCGCTGCGTCGAATATCGCCGCGATCCGGCGCGGCATGGGGTGGCGGTGAAATTCGTTTTCGAGCAGATCCATCTGGTATCCCGCGGTATTGGCGTAGACCAGGAGATCGCCGGGTTGGGGTCTTCTCTCGAAGCGAATGAGCCGATTCGTCAGGACGTCTTCGTCGAGACAACTGTGCCCGGCTATCCAGGCCCTCACCGGCGCTTCGCCTTGCACGGGGTCCCGCAGCCCGTCCTTGCGCGGCGAAATCAAGATCGGGTTCACGAGGAATTCAGAGGCGAACCATGTTTCGCAAGCACTGAAGCTGCTGCCTTCGGCAAAAATCACGACCTCGCCCGTCGAGAGCGATTTGACGCGCGTCACGCGAAAAATCGAAATGGCTGTCTGATCCGCCAAACTGCGCCCCGGCTCGAGGCCGAGCCTGAGATTCTTCTCCCTCAAATACGCGGCGATCGACCTATCGCTCACACACGGGGAAGCGAGAAATCGGTCGAGCCAATCGTAGGCATCGATGGCGCCGCCGTAGGGGTAGAACGATGCAGGCACCTTGCCGTTGCGGTAGTCGCCGGCCTGCTGCACGCGCAGAAACGCGTCGTAGCGCGTGCTTTCCACATATCGGATAGGCATGCCGCCGCCGATGTCGATCATCTTCGGTTCGAGCCCCATCTCCACCGCGGCATCGACGAACTCGACGAGCTCGCGTATGGCGGCTGCTCGCGCCTCGTAGCCGTATCCGCCGAGATGGAAATGAAACCCCTCGAACGAGAACATGCCCTTGCGTGCGGCGACACGTTTCATACACGCGAGCAGATCCGCCGCGCGCATGCCGAACCGGCTCGAACCGGCCGCTTCGGGCCGGTATCGCAACAGCACGCGCGCCGCGAGATCGGGCTCGATCTCGCGGATCACGACTTCGAGATCGTCGAACTCTTCCGGGGAATCGACCGAGATCAACGCCGAGTTGGCGATCAAGGCCATATGAAACACTCGGGTTTTCGCAGGCCCGGTCGCGCAAAGCATGGACGGTTGCACGCCGGCGCGCAGCGCGTCGCGCATTTCGTAAATGCTCGACACGTCGACGCCGATGCCTGCTTTCACCGCGGCACGCACGAGGGCCTGCGACTTGTTGACCTTCGCGCCGTAGAACATGTCGAAGCGCACGCCATGCCGGTTCAGCACGGTGCGGAATGCATCGACATTACGTTCGAGGACATCGGGCAACACGATATTGAGCGGCGACCCGTACGCCTGCGTCAGCGACAACAGCGCATGGGGCGAGGCATGGATGAGGCGCTCGAGCGCCGGTCCGAGGATGGGGCGGAGCACCGAGGGCTCCGACACCCGCGCGTCGGACGTTTCAGCATTCAAGGACAGTTGGCCGGCTTGCATCCGCCCTCCTCCCTTCGATTAGAAATCGACCGTCGCGGACGCGAACAGCGTGCGCGGCGCACCGAGCGAGATCGTGCCGAACGACGCTACGCCGCCCCAATACTTGCGATTGAACGCGTTGAGCAGTCCCGCGCGAAAGGTCGTGGACTTACCGTATAGCGAGGTGGTATAGCGCGTGCCGAGATCGACGGTCGTCCAAGAGGGTACCGACTGGGTATTCGCCTGGTTCACGTACTCGCGGCCCGTAAAGTTGACGCCGCCCGTCAGCGTCAGCCCGGAGACCCAGGGCAGATCCCACTCGAGGCCGGCGTTGGCCATCCAGGTCGGCACGCCCACAGGCCGGTTGCCGACCGTCGCCGCGCTGGCGGTCTTGGTCAGCTCGGCATCGAGCAGCGTCACGCCGCCCAACACGCGAACGCCTTTGAGCGGCTCGCCCGCCACCGTGAACTCGAGCCCTTGGTTGCGCTGCTCGCCGTCGACGCCGTACACCGTCCCGGTAAGCTGGCCGCTCGGCTTCGTGATCCTGAACGCCGCGAGGGTCGCCATGACGTTCTTGAAGTCGACCTTCACGCCGACCTCTTCCTGTTTCGTCTTGTACGGCGCAAACACTTGGCCCGCGTTCGACGCCGCTGCCGGAGCGATGTCGCCCTTGCTGAGCCCTTCGATGTAGTTCGCATAGAGCGAGACGTTCTGCAGCGGCTTGAAGACGATGCCGACGAGCGGCGTAACCGCGCGCTTGTCGTATGTCGAGGTCTTGGCGCCCGTAGTGGCGCTGAAGTTGTCCGATTTCACTTGCTGCAAACGCAGCCCGGCCGTGAGCTGAACGCGATCGTCGAGCATGCCCAACGTGTCGGCGAGCGCGACGCCCGCGAGTTGCGAGGCGGAAACCTTCGGCACGCTCGCTGGCGGAGCAATGCTCTGAGCCGAACTCGCGACCGGCGAGTAAATATTCGAGAGAATCGCCGTGCCGGAATTGCTCGCCTGGGCAAGGCGATCCTGGTAGAGGTTCGCCTGCAACGCGAGCGCATGCTCGACCGGGCCGGTATGGAACTTGGCTCGCACGCCGGTGTCGGCGCTCCATCGGTTCACTTGAAACTGCCAGTTTTGCGGTGTCGATCGCGTGTCGCCGGCCGCATCGACGATCGTGGGCGTTTGATCCGACAGGCGCGCGACATCCGTCTTCGCGCCGCCCGCGTCGGCGAACACGGTGACATCGTGGGCCACGTCGTATTCGGCGTGCAGCAAGGTCGACTGATCGTAGGACTTCCACCAGCCCCACGACTGCGTGACGTTGCGACGGCCGTCGGCAGCGGAAGGCACTGGGATGCCCGATGTCACGAGGAACGGGCGCGTGGGGGCATCGACCCACTGATACTGTTCGATCACGTCGAGCGTGGCGCGAAACCGTTCGCCCCGGTAATCGAGCGATAACGCGCCTACCTCGGCCCGCGCCTTCTGGTTATCGAGCGGCGTGCCGCCTTGACGATGCAAACCGTTGAAGCGGATGCCGAACTGGCGATCGCTGCCGAACCGCCGGCTGATGTCGACGGCCCCTCCGACCTGCGAATCCGACGTGTAGTCTGTCGTCACGCGCGTGAGGTCTTTCGAGAGCGAGCGTTTCGGCACGATGTTGACCACCCCGCCGACGCCGCTGTTCGGCGACATGCCGTAAAGCAAGGCGGCAGGCCCTTTCAGGATGTCGACGCGCTCGACGTATTCGGGGAAGACGTGATAATTGGGCGCAACTCCGTAGACGCCGTCGAACGCGAACTCGCTCAGGTTTCCTTCGTTGATCGGAAAGCCGCGAATGTAAAAGGAATCGGTCACGCCGCCGGTCTGCCCCGTGAAACGGACCGACGGGTCTTTGGTTAGGACATCGGCGAGCGTGGCGGCTTCCTGATCCTCCATGCGCTTGGACGTATAGCTGCTGATGCTGAACGGGGTATCCATCGCGCGCTTGTTGCCAAGCAACCCGACGCGCCCGCCGCGCGCGACTTGGCCGCCGGCATAAGGCTGAACCGGGGCGCTCGGGAGCGCTTCGGCCTTGACGACGACGGCGGGCAAGGTCGTACCGGCCTCGTTGCCCCCCGCTGCGGGTTCGGGCAATGCCTGTGCATGGACCGAGCCGATCACGGAAGTCAATGCGCCGGCAAAGACGAGGCGTGCGGCAAGCGATAGCGGTTTGAGTGCGGGAGCGCCCGACAAGGCGGGCTGAACTACAGGACAACGAGGCCGAAATGACATGTCGCTCAACGGATGTTTTTGTTAAAGAAGTCTTACCGTTGTTAACAATAACGC
>DASVLS010000045.1:0-29078 GCA_036384755.1 Trinickia sp.
GCTCGTGCCCTTATGCCGATGCGCCTCATCGACATTGCGCGTCGACTCCGCCGACGTGAGGTTCACATCGTTGCCGGCCGTCGCCACGAGCGCACCTTGCTCGCTCGTCACCGTTGCACCGCGCGCATTCAGATCATGCCCGGCCGACAGTCGCAAATCACCCGCCGTCTGGATCGACGACCCGACTTCATGCGTCTCGCTATCCTTTCTCCAATTGCTATCGTCCCACTTCAGCGACTGGCTGCTCGACGTGTCGACCGTGCTCAGAGTGAGGTCATGGCCGGCCGCGATCGTAGTCTGCCCGCCCTCGCTCGCATTGCCGATCTGGGAGCCTGCGAGCGTCAGATCGTGCCCTGCCGCAGCGATGAGCGTCGCACCCGACGGATTCGTCACGTAAAGGCCCGCCACACGGCTGACGTTCGTAATCGTGCCCTGCGCGTTGCCTTCGCTGTGAGTGGTGGAGGTACTCGTAAAATCCCGCCCCGCGGTCGCGGTCAGACTGTTTGCGGCATCGATCGTCCCGCCGAGGTTAGTCAAATCGGTATTCGCGCGTACGGCAACATCGCCGCCCGTGATCCGGCCGCCGAGGTTCTTCACGTTCTCAGCCGTCAGCGATACGATGTCGCGCCCCGCAATCGTGCCTTTGTTGACGAGGTCGCCCGACAAATTCAACGCCACCGTCTGCCCCGATATCAGCGAACCCGATCCATCGAGATCGCCCGGCTTCACGCGCACATACACCTGCGGAACGAGCGCCTTCGTCGTCTGTCCGTTCGGCAGCGTTACGTCCTTCTCGACAAGCCAAACGATGTCGCTCGTCAACTGGGCCATCTGAGCTTGCGTCAACGCAACACCCGGCCGCAATCCCCAATCCTTCGCGTACGTGACTCCGCTGTCGATCAGCGCGCGATATTCCGCCTCGTCGCTCGAATAGCCGTCGATGAACCGGCGCCCCGTGAGCTGCGCCACCTGCTCGCGAACGAGCTTTTGCTCGTAAAAGCCGTCGCCCAGGCGCTTTTGCGTCTGGGCCGGATCGACCTGCAGCTGTTGAAGCATGTAGTCCGACGACAGCCAAGTGCGATAGTTGGCGAAGCGCGGATCGGTCTCGATCAGAAAGCTCCCGGCCGGGTTCGGATTGACCGAGAACAGGCTCGTATTGGGCACCGTCGTATTGACGTTCGCGCTGCGGATCACGAACGGCTGACCGGTGCTGGCCGCGTCCACCGAAACCACCCGCGGAACGTGGGCCACAACCCTTGCATCGCCGACATTCACGTTCGCAGCGCCAGCGATCGCGGCGGTCTGTCTCACGGCGCCGACGCTTACCGCACCGATGTTCGTGCCGACGCTGCCCGGCGCGGTGAACTCGGTGTATACGGTCGGCGTGAGGCGAATGTCGCTGATCGCAGTCGGCGGCGCGTAGCTCGTCGCGCTGCTGCCTGTGCTATCCCGGCCTTTCTGATGATTACGCCAAATCGCGGTGGCCGTGCCTACGTCGGTCACGGTCTTCTGTCCCGTCACCTCGGTGTTGTTCAGGTTCCCGATGTTGCCCGTCAGCGCGCCGCCCGCGATGATCTGGCTCTTATCGTTGAGCACGTTCGACGCATCGATGCGCATCGCACCGCCCGACGTCATCTTGCTCGGATCGGACGCGGTGATGACGGTCGCCGTCGTCGTGCGATCGTATTCGTATTGGTGCCAGCTCTCGAAGTTGCCTTCGGGCGTGTGCAGATGCTGCGACTCGTCGTCGTAGGTGTAAACGTCCGGATCGCCGGGCTTGTACCGGTTCGGCGATCCGTCGCCCTCGTATTCGACGATGTGTTCCGGCCCGCCTTGTTGCTGCACGTCGGTGGCGAAATGCTCGTTCGTGTTGTTCACGTTGACGGCGGCCAACGTCAAATTGCCGAGCGCTTCGATCGAGGCACTGTTGTTGTTGACGGTGCCCGCGGACCCGGTGGCAAACCGGCTGCTGTCGAGCGCCCCGCCGATCCCCATGTCGCCCGCACTGAAGATCAACGCGTGCTCGCGATTCGTCAACGTCTGCGCGGCGATATCGAGCCGGCTGCGCGCAGCGATCGTCGCGGCCGTGCCGTTTTCCACATCGTTGTCGATCGCCCCCGCCGACAGGGCGAGATGGTCCCCGTAGATGCGGCCGGTGCCCACGTTATCGAGGACTGCCGACGATACGGTGCTGTCCTGCCCGTCGATCAAGCCTCGGTTCGTGACCGTCCCGCCCGCACCGATCTTCGTCGTCGTGGCGCTGAACTCGCCGGCCGCGGTATTGTCGATGTTGCTCGCGCCCACGGTCAGCGTGTTGCCGGCCCGCATCGCGGCTCGATTCGTGAGCTGGCCCGTTGTCTGAAAGGTAACATTGCCGTTCGCCTCGACATCGCCCGTATTGACGAAGTCGCCGTTCAAGCTCACGCTCATGTCGCCTTGCGAGAGCACGGAGCCGTCGCCCGACAGCCCCGCGCTGTTCACGCCCAGCACTACCGCCGCGATCAGCGTGCCGCCGGTATTCGTCACCTGCTGGCGCCTGCTCGCCAGATTGCGATCCTGGATCTGGACGGAACGGCCCGACGAGATCAAGCCCGCGCTGTTGTCGATCGTCCCTGAGCCCGTGATCGATAGGGTCGTATCGGCGCGCATGGCGCCCGCATGGTTGTCGATGGCATCGGCGGTGACGCTGACGCTCTGTCCTTCGACGCCTTGGTTCTCGCCTTGCGTGCCACGATTGATCAGTCGGCCCGCACTGACCGTCAACGCGCTGCCCGAGCGCATCAAGCTGCCGCTGTTGTCGACCGTGCCGCTCCCCGCATCGAGCGTGACCTTGCCGAGCGCTTGCAGGTTACCACCGCGGTTATCGATACCTGTCCCGGTCAGCGAGATCGTCTTTTCTCCGGTGATCTGACCGCCTTGCACATTGGTAATCTGACCGCCGTTCGCCGATATGGCGCCCTTCGCAGCGATCACGCCCGCGGTGTTATCGAGGTCGCCGGTTCGCAGCGTCACGGTGCTCTGGCCGAGAATGCCGCCCGTCGCGCCTGAATGCGTATTCGAGAGCGTTTGGCCGTGCGTGTCGATGCTCAACACGTCGACGGCCTGCAACGTGCCGGCGTCGTTCGTTAGCCGCCCGCTCTGGACGTCGAGCAAACCGGCTGCAACGATCGCCCCTCGCGTATTGTCGAGCGATTGCGTGCGGCTATCGAGGTGCACGTCGCCGCCCGATACCACGCCGTCGGCATTCGCGATGCCATTTCCCGCCATCGTGACGGTTTGCGCGGCCTCGACCCGGCCGTTCGCGTTGCCGACGCTGCCCGCAGCCGCAATGACCGAGGTGCCGCCATGCACCGAGCCGATCTGACCACCGGCGTTGTCGATCGTGCCACCGCCGATCGATACGTTCTGGTTCGCGGCGAGTACCCCCGAAGCGTTGTCGAGCGCTCCCGCCGCATGAACGTCGAGTGCGCCTCCCCCCGTGACAGTGCCGTCCGCATTCGATAACGATGCAGCGCGTACGGTCGCATCGCCGCCCGCGACGATCTTTCCTTGAGCGCTGTTGTCCAACGCGCCGGATGCCGTCACGTTCAGCGACGACGCCCCTGCAGCCTGGATCGTGCCGCCCTGATTGCTCAACCTGCCCGCGCTCACCGTCATGGAGCCGTTCGCGGCGATCGTGCCGCCGGTGTTGTCGAGCGACGTGCTGGCGACGACCGACGCACTCCCCGTGCCGGTTTGGACGAGTTGCCCTTGGTGATTCGATAAGGTCTTGGCGTTGACTTGGATCGCACTTGCGGAGGTATTGCCGCCATCGAGCGTAACGGCTCGCGACGTCATGGCAAGTGCACCGTTCGACCCGATGGAGCCGCGCGCACCGTTCACCGTATCCGCATTCAGCGCCAATGTCCCGGTACCGGCATGCTCGATATGGCCGTCGGTATTCGTGAGCGTCTGCGCACCGATCGACAAGTTGTCGCTGTTCGTGGCAATCCGCCCGTTCGCGTTGTCGAATTGCCCCGGCAATTGGATCGAGAGATCGGAGGCGCCAGTCTGAACGACGTTGCCCTGTACGTTGGACAAGTCGTGTGCGGCGAACGACAAACGATCGGCAGACACGGCCGCGCCGTCCGTGCGCAGCGTGCCCGACGCGTTGGCGGCCAATGTCTGCGTCGCGGAAACGGTTGCCCGGCTCGAATCGATGTCGCCGCCGCCGGCCGTCAAGTTGACGTTGTTCGCCGCCGTCTGGCTGCCCGTCAGATCGATCGCCGCGCCGCTTGCGCTGAGATCGGCGCTCGCGAGGTTCTGTCCTTTCGCGCCGAGCTCTCCCGTAGCGGCGAGGGCGAGCGTCCCGCTCCCGCCGAGCGTGCCGTCGCTCCGTAAGCCCGCGCCAAGCAACGAACCGGACTGGCTGTCGATCGTGCTCGCCGCGCCCGTGGCCGCAACCGTCGTATTGCCCTGCGCCGCAATCGTGCCGGTGTTGACGACGTTGCCGCGCGTCGTCAGTTGCGTGTCGCCCTGCGCATAGACGGTACCCGCGTTCGTCATGCCGCCATTCGTATCGGCGTGAACGGCGCCGCTTGCCGTGATACGCCCGCTGTTTTCTAGGCGCCCGTCGGCCGTCACGACGACATCGCCCGCCGTTGCACCGATCTGTCCGGCGTTGCGTACGCCGACGCCCGACTCGGTGCCGACCAGCGTGATCTGGCCGGCATACATGCCGCCCAGGCTCGCGACGTCGAGCCCGTAGGCGGGCGCGGCGCCGCTTGCCGCAATCGACGTCGTCTGCGTGTGATCGGCGCTGACTTCGTTGGGGCCGGTGGTGACTTTCAGCGTGTTGGCCCAGATTCCCGCGTTCACCTGTACCGAGCGCGCGATGATGTCGGTGAAATCCGTGCGGCTCGCGTCGAGCCCCGCACCCGAAATGCTGACCGTGCCGCCCTGCACGCGATAGCTGTCGAGGCTGCCGCCATTGACGACGGCCGAGCCGGTCGTCAGCGTAGCCCGGTTGGCATTGATAAAGCCGCATCCGTCGCAAGAGATGCCGGCCGGATTGGCGATCACGACCTGCGCACGATCGCCGGCCACTTCGACGTAACCGCGCAGTAGGCTCGGATTGCTCGAGTTGACCTCGTTCAGGATGACGCGGGCGGTGCCCGCCGCCAGCCACGGGTTGCCTTGCACCCACCCGCCCAACTGCGTTTGCGCCGAGTTGCGCGAATTGTTGAGGACGGTGCCGTCCGGATTGACGTCGAACTGGCTATACGTGTTGCGCGAGACGCCCGCGGCGCTCGGCGTCTGGATGTTGACGAGCGGCACGCCGTTGCCGGTCGTGAGAACCGTCGGCTGCTGCGTGCGAGGCGCATGGGGGTCCGCAACGATTTGCGCGTGGGCAGCGACGCTCACGAGTCCCAACGCCAACAGCATCGAGTATTGCAGTGGCCTGATCGCGACGGCGATAGCGCTCGCCGCTCCACGTTGCGGCGCCTTCGTTGCGCGCGACGTACCGGGCGCCTTGCCGTCGCTCGCCACATCCTCGGCAACGGCCATCAGTTGGCCGCGCGTCTTGTTGAATACGATTCGGTAGAGGTATTTATTCATCGTTGGTTTTCCCCTGAATTCGGTAGCGCACGCACGATCGGATGATCGAAAAACCACGCCCGTGCCTCTTCTTTCATCACCGCAATGCCTCTGAACTCCATCACGCGCAGCCCGCGCTCATCGCCTCGGTGATAAAGCGAGCGCAGGCAGCGATCGGCAAAGAGCCGGGCCGTGACATGACGCATTGCCCCGGTGTGGCCGAACGGCGCAACCCAGTCGAGCAGCCAGATCCGGTCGCCGCTCGACCAATCGGCGTCGGACATGTGCTCGGGCGAACGACTCAGATAGCGCGCTTCCGCCTCTTCGCTGAAGCTCGCCCATGAGAGGTACGACACGGGTTTTCCGGCTTCGGTGGCGAGGACGAACTGCCCGCGCTTGATGGCCGGCAGCAGCACGGTCGGCAAGACCTTCAATGGCGCGTCGCGATGAGCAGGCGAATGCAGCCAGAGCCATACGGCGCTGCCGAGCACCTCGGCTTCGTTGCACGAGGTGCGCAGCAGGCGCGGGGCGATGATGTCGAGCGATCCGAATTTCATGTATCGCCCCTCAGTAGGACCAACTGGCGTTGAATCCCGCCGTGGTGCTCGCCGTCTGGAACCCGCTCGGCTTGCTGATGGGGCGTCCGGCGAAAAGGTCCCAGTAGAGATGCTTGTAGCCGCCCCGCAGACCGACGACCGCACCGGCCAGATGCGTGCCGATCAACTGCTGCGCCGACGGGCCGCCCACTTCGCCGTAGTCGACGCCGACGTACAACTCCTGTCCCGTGCCGCCGATCGTCCAGGCGAACTCGTTGCGCACGAGCCATCCGCGGTCGCCGAGCAGCGTGTTTTCTCCGTCGAAGCCGCGCACCGTGTAGCGCCCGCCGATCTGAAAACGATCCTGCGGCACGAGCGGCGTGCGATTCCACTGCGCGCGCCAAGCGGCGTTGTATCGGAAGTGCTGCTTCGAAATTTGGAACGGAACGTTCAGTTGCGCATCTGCCGTAATGAGCGCCGAGCGCGACGTGCCCTCGCCGAACGCTTCCTCGGGCGCCGGCAGAGACGACAACATCCCCGTTCCATGCCGATAGCCGATGTCGGCATCGAACGTCGCGGCGCCGACGAACTCGCGATGCGTGAGGCCAACCTCCCAGCCCGCCATGCGACGCCGCTGCACTTCGACTTCGGTGTCGTCGATGTAGTTGTGCGAGTTGCGCAGCCAGCCCGCGACATAAGCGCTCGTCTTGCGCACGGCATCGCGGTAGAAGAGCCTCGAAAGACGCAACTCGGTGTTTTCCGTGCTGCCGCTATAGACGTAGGTCTGGTTCGCACCGGCTACCGATTGACGGTAGTCGTAGCCGCTCGTCGTAAAGCTGAGCAGCCAATAGTCGTAGGGCACTTCGTAGTGAACGGTCTAGCCGTGCGTGCCCTTGCCGCCGCCGTAGCCGATGCCGAGGTCATGACTCAAGCTGACGTAGAAAAGATCGTTGAGCGTCAGCCAGTCGTCGTAGGAGACAGTGACGGTGCCCTGATACTTGCCCGTGTATTTGCTGCCCGAATCGTCCACCGACAAAGTGATTCGAAACGGGAAGGCCTGCTTCCATTTGATGACGAGGTCGCTCTCGCCCGGTTTCGCGTCAGGACCTTCCGCCGGCGTGATTTGAATGTCGGCATCGACCGTCGGAACGCGCTTGAAATTCTCGAGCGCCTGTTCGATATCGCGCAGATTGAGAATGTCGCCCGGGCGCGCCGGGACTGCATTCCATTGTGTCGCGCGGGGGTTGCTGCCCTCGGCAAAGCGAATCGCGCGAATACGGCCCGGGATAACGGTCAGCGTCAAGGTGCCCTGCTTGAGGTCTTGCGGGGCGGCCAGCACGCGCGTCGTGACGAAGCCCCGCGCGACGATGGCGTTTTGGACACGCTTCATCGTCAAGCCAATGCCTTCGCTGCCCAGGCAACGGCCCGTTGCGCGATCGTCGGATGGGTCTGCCGCTTTGAGCGCCCACTGAAATTGGGCGGCGGCATCGCCGACGAGCACAATGCGGTCGATTCGAAAGCACGGCGATTCGTGCTCAGGCAGGCGGTCGACAGCCGCGTGGACCGGCCGGTCGAGCCGCACGTCGGGTGCCGCTTCCTGCTGCGCTCTCAGTGCGCGCTCGCGTTCTTGCTGACGTAGTTCCTCTCTTATGTTCTTATCGGTCGATGCCGTCTGCGCCCATGCACCCGACATCCACACTGCCCATAAGCAAAAGGCGGCGCACGTGGCGCCGCCTCGGCGAATGAACTTTCCCCGTTTCATTCTTCTCGGCCCCGTTGTTCTGTTGTTCCGGCGTCAGTCGACTTTTTATTTGTCTGACGCTTGTAACGGGCCGTAATGTATCACAAATGTTTGCAAAAATTGCAACGACGGCAATCGACCAGTGGATGGGCGCCGGTCAGTTACCGGCTCAAGGCCGACTGCGCGCGTTGCAGCCACTCGCGGTTATGTTCCCGGGCGTAGCGCGGCCAATGTTTTGCGTCGTGCACGATCTCGCCGTAAAGCGCTTGCGCACGCCGGCGGTCGGCGTCGTCGGATCGCGATGCCAGCCAATCGGCGTATAGACATCGCGGCGCCGCGTCGCTTGCGCTGGCGAGCGCGACCTCGAACGCGGCGCGCGTGCCCGGGGCATTGACCGCCGCCAGCGCTCGTGCGTACAACAAGGCGGGTACGGATTGCTGCCGGGCGGCGGGATGAACGGCGAACAGGCGTTCCAACGTCTCTTGCGTGGCCGCAGCCTCGCCATTGGCGAACTGCGCTTGCGCGAGGCCTGCGAGCAAGTCGGGATCGGATGCGAACGGCCCGCTGGCCGCCGCTCGGTAATGCTCGAGCGCTTCGGCCGGGTTGCCCGCATCGAGCAGCGCAGCGGCGAGCCGCATGCGATGCGCGACGGTAGGCGCCCGGTCGAAATCCGTGCGTGCCTCGCGCACCGCCCGGTCAGGATCGACAAGCTGCGAGAGGGCCCGCGTCGCCGCCCTCGCCCCACGCGACTGACGCAGGCCCGGCAAGTAAACGACAAACAAGTAGACCAAACTGCCCAGGCCTGGAAACAGAAACAAGATCAGCAGCCAGTACATGTTCTGCCGCGTACGCACCGCGTGCACCGCAAAGATTACGGCGATGATGACAGAGAGGCTTATTCCGAAAATGCGCATTGACGAAAAGATCGGTCGTGGTTCCCCGCCGACGGCACGCCGGCGAATCGGTAAAACGCCATTGTGACAGAAGCCGTCCCCATGCACCGGCGGCCATGCACTCAGCGGCGCTCAAAACTTCACTAGACTTCTCTCGAAGGCGCAACGTTCAATCGAGCGCGCAAATTCTGTATCTTTTACGATCGATGACCTTATACACGACAACAAATGGAAGGCTTCCCAATATCAAAGCGATCAACCGCTCGTTATTGCAATAAATTTCCTCGGGCCCGATCGCCCTCACTGCATCCAGGATGACCCCGCAGTCCCCATCGAACGTCAGACGACGATCCACCACCCATTCATCCTTCAAGGTCAAGGGAGCGTTCGGATCGTCGATAGCCAACGTCTTTTTATATCGTCGATCGTCCAGCAACGCCTCCCCCGTCTTCATGAAATCATCCAGGCATGAGCGACCGGTGACATACCGCTCCCACGGCAAAATCGCGCGGACCGCCGAGCAATCCTTGTAGTGGTGCGGCTTCGCTCTGCTGTTTTCGTGATGAACCAGCGTGAGCACCTCGATTCGAGTCTCGTCTTCGACCAAGGACAACACATACTCATAGCAATTGACCAGTGTCCGTCCAACGCCCGCGATATCTTCGACCAGAAGAATCTTCTTGCCTTCTTTGACGCAGGCGCCGATCGAAGCAAGCGCCTCTGGATTTCTTATGTCGGCCCTTGCGCGACCGCGATCATAGTGGATGAAGTCCACAGGCACGCCCAGCATTTGAGACAACATCAACGCGGGTATGCCGCCTCCACGCAGGACACCCAGAATCATCCCGACGCGCGCCTCGACCAATTGCTCCCGTTTAGCGAGACAAAACGTTTCTATTTCGTTGTAGTCGTAGAAGTAGATGGGGAACGTGGAAAATTCAGGGTCCATCTTTTTTCTTACTCCGTTCAAAGGACGCACAGCGCGATTCGAATCGTTCACTGAGACTTTAATCGCCGCTCATGCGACGCTATCGGCGCTATCGGCGCTATCGGTGCAACGACGCGCGCAATCGGTCCGCACGATCAATGAAACGTCATCTTGGACGACCGCAAGCCCGTCAAGACCCCGTCCTTGAACCGGAACCAGCCCGCCGAGCCTTGCAGCACGACTTCATCGCCTTGCCAAAAAACCCGCTTGACGGTCATCCGCTTACCGAGGCGCTGCACGAGCGGCGGATGCCGGCGAAAGTCATACAGCACGGGGCCGCGATCGCTCTCTACCAGCACGCGCGTGACGGCGCCGTGTGCGTCGTCGACCTCATCGAAATGGGTCAGCGTATTTGCGCCGAAGCGATCGAACGCTACCGTGTCGAGCATCCCCACGAACTCCCGATCGCCGCGTACGAATTGCAGGTTGCCAGAAGGCGTGACGAACGGGCCGGACGCATTGCTCTGCGCATGGACCTCGGTGACGAAACAGGTTGCCGCCAGCGCGGCCAGGAACAGTCGTTTCATGTTTTTCTCGGTTGTAATCGTCGTCCGACGCACGTTTCGCCATGATTCCGCCGTTGACTCACGACAAACGACAAACGACAAACGACAAACGGCGCACGGCGCACGGCGCGCGGTGCACGGCCGACGCTCGGCGCCATCGCGCCGAGCCATAGCTCGCGCATCAACGCCAATCGTCCATCAAGCGGACTTTCACCTTCTTGCCTTTGACTTTGCCGGCGCTGAGCTTGCGCAGCGCATCGCGTGCGATGCTGCGCTCGACTGCAACGTAGGTCGAATATTCGGTCACGTTGATCTTGCCGATCTGCGCTCCGCTAAAGCCCGCCTCGCCCGTCAGCGCGCCGAGCACGTCGCCCGGACGGATCTTCTCCTTGCGTCCCCCGAGTATCTGCAGCGTTTCCATCGGCGGCAACAAGGGGGCATCGCTTGCGGACGTCAATTCCGCAAGCGCGTGCCATTCGACATCGCGCTGCTGTGCCTGCTCGATGCTGCCGACGCGCCCCATTTCGTTCATGCTCGCGAGACTCAGCGCCCACCCTTCCTGATCCGCGCGGCCTGTACGGCCGATACGATGGACATGCACTTCCGGATCCGGCGTCACGTCGACGTTGATGACCGCTTCCAACTGCGCGATGTCGAGCCCGCGCGCAGCCACGTCGGTAGCGACGAGTACCGAGCAGCTGCGATTCGCGAACTGAATCAGCACCTGATCCCGCTCGCGCTGGTCGAGCTCGCCGTGCAGGGCCAGCGCGTGAAAACCTTGTGCGCGCAGCACGTCGAGCAAATCGCGGCATTGCTGTTTGGTGTTGCAAAACGCAAGCGTGCTCACCGGGCGGTAATGATCGAGCAGCAAGCCGACCGCGTGCAGCCGCTCATCCTCGGTCACTTCATAGAAGCGCTGGCGGATCTTGCTCTCGTCGTGTCGCTCCTCGAGCCGGACTTCTTTCGGATTGCGCAAGAAACGCTGGCTCAGCTTGGCGATGCCCTCCGGATACGTCGCCGAGAACAGCAGCGTTTGGCGCTCCTTGGGGCATTGACTCGCCACCTTCGCGATGTCGTCGTAAAAGCCCATGTCGAGCATGCGGTCGGCCTCGTCCAGGACGAGCGTATTGAGCGCAGCGAGAGAAAGGCTGCCGCGCTCCAGATGGTCCATGATGCGCCCGGGCGTGCCCACGACGATATGGGCGCCGTGTTCGAGGCTCGCCGTCTGCGGCGCCATCGGCGTGCCGCCGCACAGGGTCAGCACCTTGACGTTCTCCTCGGCGCGCGCGAGCCGGCGCATTTCCTGCGTGACTTGATCGGCTAGTTCTCGCGTGGGGCATAGGACCATCGCTTGCACCTCGAAGCGGCGTGCATCGAGCCGCGCGAGCACGGCGAGCGAAAACGCGGCCGTCTTCCCGCTCCCGGTCTTCGCCTGCGCGATGAGGTCCTGCCCCGCGAGCGCGGCCGGCAGGCTCGCGGCCTGAATCGGTGTCATGGCCACATAACCGAGTCGAGCTAGGTTCGCGAGAACCGCCGGGGCAAGGGCGAGGTCGCTAAAGGGTGCGGCGGCTGATTTGTTTGTCATGTCGTACGTTACATCGGTCGAAGCGGGCCGGGCCGCCGGGTCACTATGACCCGATTAGATTTCACCTATCGCTTAGATAGAAACTATCGAATTGCGTGTATAATAGCTTTTTAGCAATATAGAGCCTGTCAAACGGCACATGTTCCACCCACCCACTGTTCAAGGAAACTTCATGTCGCTTATCAACACCCAAGTCCAACCGTTCAAGGCACAAGCGTTCCACAACGGCAAGTTCGTTGAGGTCACGGAACAGTCGCTCCTGGGCAAGTGGTCGGTCGTGATTTTCATGCCGGCTGCATTCACGTTCAACTGCCCGACCGAAGTCGAGGACGCGGCGGACAACTACGCCGAATTCCAAAAGGCCGGCGCTGAAGTCTATATCGTTACGACCGACACGCACTTCTCGCACAAGGTGTGGCACGAAACGTCGGCAGCCGTGGGCAAGGCCCAGTTCCCCCTGGTCGGCGACCCGACGCACCAGTTGACGAACGCATTCGGCGTGCATATCCCCGAAGAGGGCCTGGCGCTGCGCGGCACGTTCATCATCAATCCGGAAGGCACGATCAAGACGATGGAAGTGCACGACAACGCGATCGCTCGCGATGTGTCGGAAACGCTGCGCAAGCTCAAGGCCGCCCAATTCGTGGCCGCCAACCCGGGTCAAGTGTGCCCGGCCAAGTGGAAGGAAGGCGCGAAGACGCTGACCCCGTCGCTGGACCTGGTCGGCAAGATCTAAGCCACCGCAGTCAATCGAACCGACGCGTCGGCCGGGCGCTTCCCGGCCGGCAGCGAAAGTACGTTCGTCATTTTTCAAAGCATCGAGGATCACTATGTTGGACGACAGCCTCAAGGCCCAATTGCAGGCTTACCTGCAGCGCGTGAACCAGCCGTTCGAACTCGTGGCGTCGCTGGACGAGCAGCCCAGCTCGCGCGAACTCCAAGAACTGCTGCAGACCATCGCCGGCCTGTCCGACAAGATCACCGTGCGTACCGACGGCAACGACGCGCGCAAGCCGTCGTTCAGCCTGAGCCCGGTGGGCGGCGCGCAAAGCCTGCGCTTTGCGGCCATCCCGCTCGGCCACGAATTCACTTCGCTCGTACTCGCCCTGCTCTGGACCGGCGGTCATCCCCCCAAGGTCGAGCCGGAGCTCATCGAGCAAATCAAGGCGCTCGACGGCGACTATCGCTTCGAGGTCTACATGTCGCTGTCGTGCCACAACTGCCCCGACGTCGTGCAGGCGTTGAGCTTGATGGCCGTGCTGAACCCGCGCATCAAGACCGTCGTGGTCGACGGCGCGCTCTTCCAAAGCGAAGTGGACGAGCGCCAGATCATGGCTGTGCCGAGCGTCTATCTCAACGGGGAAATGTTCGGCGCGGGCCGCATGGATCTCGCGGAAATCGTCGCCAAGCTCGATACGGGTTCGGCGCAGCGTGAGGCCGCCAAGCTCGATGCGAAGGACGCTTTCGACGTATTGATCGTCGGCGGCGGGCCGGCCGGATCGGCGGCGGCCGTGTATGCCGCGCGCAAGGGCATCGATACCGGCATCGCCGTCGAACGCATGGGCGGCCAAGTCAACGATACGTTGTCGATCGAAAACTACATCTCCGTGCTCGAAACCGATGGGCCGAAGTTCTCGGCGGCCCTCGAGGCGCAAGTGCGCCACTACGGCGTCGACATCATGTCGCAGCAGCGCGCCGTCGAGCTGATTCCGGCCGCGCAGCCGGGCGGCCTCGTAAGCGTGCGGATGGAAAACGGCGGCACGTTGAAGAGCCGCAGCGTCATCCTGTCCACCGGCGCGCGTTGGCGCAACGTCAACGTGCCGGGCGAGCAGGAGTACAAGAACAAGGGCGTGGCCTACTGCCCGCACTGCGACGGTCCGCTCTTCAAGGGCAAACGTGTCGCGGTGATCGGCGGCGGCAACTCCGGCGTCGAAGCGGCGATCGATCTCGCCGGCGTCGTGGCGCACGTCACGCTGATCGAGTTCGCCGATCAGCTCAAGGCCGACGCCGTGCTCGTGGCCAAGCTCGGCAGCCTGCCCAATGTCACGGTGCGCCTGAATGCGCAAACGACCGAAATCACGGGCGACGGCAACAAGGTCGACGGCCTGCGCTTCAAGGACCGCGCGAGCGGCGAGGAACACGCGGTCGCGCTCGAAGGCGTGTTCGTGCAGATCGGCCTCGTGCCCAACACCGAGTGGCTCAAGGGCACGGTGGAGTTGAGCCGCTTCGGCGAAATCGTCGTCGACGCCAAGGGGCAGACGAATGTGCCGGGCATCTTTGCCGCGGGCGACTGCACGACCGTGCCGTACAAGCAGATCGTGATCGCCGCGGGAGACGGCGCGAAGGCCGCGCTCGGGGCGTTCGACTACCTGATTCGAACGCCCGAAGCGAAAGCGCCGGCGCCGGTCGCAAGCGCGGCCGAGGCCTAAGCGGCCAATCGGCCCATGGCGGGCGGCGGGGCGGTGCGTTCGACGTACCGAGCCGCGCCCGCCCTTTAGCCGAACCTCCCCAACTGCGACGCCGGCACGTCGAGGCTGAGGTCGTCCATCAGTACCGTTTCGACCGGTTGGCGCGACGCCTCCTTGCTCACCACTTTGATGGGCATCCCATGGTCGACGTCGAACCATAACTCATAGCGCGATACGCTCGCCGCCCCTTGTTCGACGTCGCGCCCCACGACCACGTGCACCGCCCTCCGGATGCCGATCGCCTCCACGCCGACCACGTGCGTATCGCCAAATCGTTGAACCTTGCGGACGTTGGCGAGCAGCGCGCCGATGTCGGAGCCGTCCACGCGATGCCCGCTCGGGCTGCGGATCAGACGACTATCCGGACTCAGCGTCAGCCGCGGGAACGTGTCGAAACCGAAAGGCCAAAGCGTGACCTGCTCCGTTTCGGGACTGTAGACGAGCGTCGCGCCGGCATGCGGACGGATGAAATCCATACGAACAAAGCCGGGCTTGCGGTAGCCGTAGCGCACTTCTACCGCCGAGGCACCCGTCGAAGTCGATCTGAGCGTGACCTGATAGTTCTCGAGCGCGTCGAAGCGCGCCTGCGCCTCGGCAACGAAATCCCGGTTCGAAGAGGCAGCTTGCGTCATCGATGGCCGACTTCCATTTGACCACCGTATGGTACATCGGCCTCCAGCGTCTTGACGGACGCCTTATTGGGCGCCGCCGTAGCGCTCGATGAATTCGCGGCGCGGGTTCACGTCATCGCCCATCAAGATCGAGAACAGGCGGTCCGCTGCGATGGCATCCTCGATCTTCACTTGCAGCAGGTTGCGTTCGGCGGGATTCATCGTCGTTTCCCATAATTGCGCCGGATTCATTTCGCCGAGCCCCTTGTAGCGCTGACGCGAAACCGATCGGGCTGCATCGTCGAGCAGCCATTCGAGCGCCGACGGGAAATCGTCGGCGATGAGTTCGCGGCGACGTTCGCCCTCGCCGCGGGCAACGAAGAGCAGCGCGGGCAATCGCGCGAGTAGGTTCGCACCGGTCCGCGCGAGCGTCTGAAAGTCGGGGTTGCGAACGAGTTCCGGTGTCAGCCTACCGTGCTTGTCGTTACCCCTGTGCCGGCGAGTCACATGCAACGACACGCGCAATGTGTCGGGTGCGCGTTCCGCACGAACCAGAACCCCGGGCGCCCGCGCGGCAAGCGCGTTGGCGCATGCTTGCGCATCGTCGAACGAATCCAAGCGAATCGGCACGCCCTGAAGCGCGGCGTCGAGCACGAATCGGTCGACCTTCGGGGCGAGGCGCCGCAAGGCCGCCTGGGCCTGTTGGCATTCGCGCGCGAGTTCGGCAAGTGCCTCCCCTTCGATGGGTTGCCCGCTCGAACCGCTGCGCACGGTGGCCTGGGCGAGCGCAATGTCGAGCAGCCAAGACGAAAATTCAGCGTCGTCCTTCACGTAGCGCTCCGTCTTGCCGTGCCGAACTTTATAAAGCGGGGGCTGTGCGATATAGACATGGCCGCGCTCGATCAGCTCCCGCATCTGCCGATAAAAAAACGTGAGCAGCAGCGTACGAATGTGCGCCCCGTCCACGTCCGCATCCGTCATGACGATGATTCGGTGATAGCGCAATTTGTCGATGTGAAAGTCGCTCGCACCGATGCCGCAACCCAGGGCCGTCACGAGCGTCACGATTTCACCGGAAGACAATACTTTCTCGTCTCGCGCACGCTCGACGTTCAGGATCTTGCCTCTCAACGGCAAAATGGCCTGGAAGGCGCGGTCGCGGCCCTGCTTGGCGCTGCCGCCCGCCGAATCGCCCTCGACCAGATAGATTTCCGAACGCGCAGGATCGCGCTCCTGGCAATCGGCGAGCTTCCCCGGCAATCCGGAGCCGGTGAATACCGACTTGCGCCGCATCAGTTCCCGCGCTCGGCGCGCCGCATCGCGAGCGCGGGCTGCGCCCATGACCTTCTCGCAGATCGCCTGCGCCTCGGCCGGGTGCTCCTGCAGCCACTGCGCGAGCGCAGCGCCGACGACATCTTCCACCGCCGAGCGCGCCTCGACGCTGACGAGCTTATCCTTGGTCTGATTGCCGAACTTGGGATCCAGCAGCTTGACGCTGACGACGCACGCGAGGCCCTCGCGAAAGTCGTCGCCGGCGATGCTCACCGTACTCTTTTTGCCGAAGCCGTGATCTTGCGCATACTTGCCCAGAACGCGCGTCGTTGCCGCGCGCAAGCCGGTCAAATGCGTCCCTCCGTCACGCTGCGCGATATTGTTCGCAAAGCACAACGTCGTTTCGCCGTAGGCATCGTTCCATTGCATCGCGACGTCTACCGTCACCTCGGCTCCGCCGATTTTTCGTACGCCACTTGCCTGAAAAACGCTTTCGTGGATGGCGCGCTTGCCATAGTTGGCGTACTGCACGAAGGCCGCCACACCGCCGGCGCAAGCGAAGTCCTCTTCATTTCCCGTTCGTTCGTCGACTAAGCGAATGATCAGTCCGTCGTTCAGGAAACTCAGTTCGCGCAGGCGGGCAGACAGGTGGTCGAAGCTGAACTTGCCATCATGAAAGATTTCCGCGTCAGGCAGAAAATGGACACGCGTGCCCCGCCGGTCCGCCTTGCCCGTCACACGCGCGGGACTGACGGCGATGCCTTCATGCGTCTGCAACACGAGCCGATCTTGCAACACACCTCGCTCGAACACGAGCTCATGCGTGCGGCCCTCACGCCAGATCGTCAGATTCAGCCAGACGCTGAGCGCGTTCACGCAACTGACGCCCACGCCATGCAGCCCGCCGGAAACCTTATAACTGTTCTGATCGAACTTTCCCCCTGCGTGGAGTTCGGTCAACGCGATCTCGGCGGCCGAGCGTTTGGGCTCGTGGCGGTCGTCGTATTTCACATCGACGGGAATGCCGCGCCCGTTGTCCTCGACCGATAGCGACCCCTGCGCATGCACCGTCACGAGCACGAAATCGCAATGCCCCGCCATGGCTTCGTCGATCGCGTTGTCGACGACTTCGAACGCAAGCTGATGCAGCCCCGAACCGTCCCCCGTATCGCCGATATACATGCCCGGGCGCTTACGAACCGCCTCCAGCCCTTCCAAGATTTGGATCTGCGAGGCGCTGTAGTCGCCTTCGGCGGCATCGCGGCGCCCCACCGCCTCAGTTGACATTGAGATTCCCGCTGAGATGCGCATGGAACGCACGGCTTCGCTCGTCAAGGCCGATGAACCGCACGGTGGCGCCTTGCCGCCGATACTTCGCTTCGATCGAATCGAGCACGGCAACCGTCGACGCATCCCATATCTGCGCCTTCGACAAGTCGATGGTCACCGCACGCGGATCGCTCGCGCACTCGAAGCGGTCGGGCAGATCGTGACTGCTGCCGAAAAAGAGCGGGCCGTGGACTTCGTAGTGCGCGCTCTGTCCGTCGGCCGACACCGTGCGCGTCGTGCGGATCACCTGCGCAAGACGCCGCGCGAAGAGCACCATCGCCAAGATGACCCCGGCTATCACGCCCAGCGCAAGGTTGCCCGTGTAGACCGTCAATGCAACCGACACCAGCATGACCGACGTTTCCATCAGCGGCATACGTTTGAGCGTTCCCGGCCGCAAGCCGTGCCAGTCCACCGTCTTCACGGCCACCACCATCATCACGGCCGCCAGCGCCGCCATCGGAATCTGCGCCATGACCGAACTCAGTCCGGTCATCAGCAAGAGCAACGTCAGCGCTGCCGACAGCGTAGAGACGCGCGTGCGTCCGCCGCCGATGCCCACATTCACTACGGTCTGGCCGATCATCGCGCAGCCGCCGATTCCGCCGAAAATACCCGCGCAAACATTGGCTACCCCCAGCGCCCACGATTCGCGTGTTTTGTCCGAGCGCGTCGCCGTCATGTCATCGACGAGCTTGGCCGTGAGCAGCGTTTCGAGCAAACCCACGAATGCAATGCTGATCGCCGTCTTCCATACGGTACTGAGCGTGGTGAGGTCCAAGGGCACCGTCCACGCGGTCACGCCAGGCAACTCCGCCTGCGCGGCCTCGCCTGCCCCAACGGTCGGCACGCTCCAATGTAAAGCGGCGGCAAGCGACGTCGCCACGACGATTGCGATCAACGGCGACGGTACGACTCGTTGGAAGCGAGGGCCGATCAACACGATGGCCAGTGTGATCGCAAACAGCGCGTATGCGGCGAACGGCTTGTGGACAAGGTGCGGTATTTGGGCGCAAAAAATGAGGATGCCGAGTGCGTTGACGAACCCGAGCATCACGGAGCGCGGAATGAAGCGCACGATGCGTGCGAGGCCGAGCGCACCGAACGCGATTTGAATCAGGCCGCCCAGCAAAACGGCAGGCAGTATGTATCCCGCGCCGTGGACACGAACCATCGGCCCCACGACCAGCGCGACGGAGCCGGCCGCCGCCGTCACCATCGCCGGCCGCCCCCCGAACAGCGACATGACCACGAGCAGCACCACCGACGCGAACAGCGCCGAACGCGGCTCCACGCCCGAAATAAAAGAGAATGAGATAACCTCGGGAATCAGCGCGAGCGTCGTGACCACGCCGGCGAGGACTTCGCGCAGCAGATCGGCGCCCGAGGCGGGCCACGCTTCACGTGCCGTCCCACGCGCCACGGCGATCGTGCCATCAGATTTTTTCATGTCGATACTCGGTTGCGTCGATAGATAAGTTGCCGCCATGCGGCGCTAAATGCCGGCGCGGGCCACATCACGCACGCACTACGCATCGAAAGCCGATATGGCTTGTCGAGGTATCGAGCGCCTGGCCTTGGCGCGCTGCGGGCCGGTAACGCAGGCAATAGCTCGGCGCGCACAGATGCGAGCCCCCTTTCACCACGTTTCGAACGTCCTGCGCGCCCGTTGCCGACGCAGGAACGCAGCACGACTTCGCTTCTTCGACGCCGGGCGCGTTGCCGTAACGGGTGCTCGTCCATTCCCAAACGTTGCCTGCGACGTCATATAAACCGTAGCCGTTGGCCGGAAACGCTTTGACGGGCGACGTGCGCTCGTAGCCGTCGAGCGCGGTGTTTTGCCAGGGGAACTGCCCTTGCCACGTATTCGCCATCTGCCGGCCTTCGCGGGCGAACTCATCCCCCCACGGATACGCCGCGCCGTCGAGACCGCCGCGCGCCGCATACTCCCACTCGATTTCGGTGGGCAGCGACTTCTCGGCCCAGGACGCATAGGCGCTCGCATCCTCGAGCGTCACGTGCACGACCGGGTGATCGCCTAGACCGTCGAGGTTGCTCTCGGCCCCCTGCGGATGACGCCAGCTAGCGCCCGGAACATAGGCCCACCACTGCCGGTAATCGCGAAGGCCGACGCGCGAAGCCGGCTGAGTGAAAACGAGCGACCCCGGACACAGCAGCGCGGGATCGGCATCGGGGTACTGAGAGGGATCGGGTTCCCGCTCCGCAACGGTCAGATAACCGGTGGCATCGACGAACGCGGCAAATTGCACGTTGGTGACCGGATGCGCATCGATCCAAAAATCGGGTGCGCTGACGCGCCGAGCCGGACGCTCCTCGCGATAGAAAACATCCGAACCCATCGTGAATTCACCGCCGACGATCCGCACCATGCCTTCGGTGCGGGCGTCTTTCATCGATGGCGCTCGTGCCGGCTTTTCGTTCGCAGCGCAGCAGCATGCACGTTTCGCGGGTCGTGCGTCCGTCATCGGCGCGTCCATGGCGTTATGCGTTGAAGACGGACTTCGGCACGAACTCCAGCGGCGAGCCCGGCGGAATCAATTGCTCTTGCTTCACGCTATCCTCGAACTCGCGCACCACGCGGTGCGCGTGCTGCATGACCCACCACCGCACGTAGCGCTGATTGACGGCCTCACGTTCCTTCGGGTCCTCCTGCAAATGCGTGATCCGCGCAAAGCCGAGCGGCAGTTCGGGATCGTGAAAATGCTGTTGCCGCTTGAAATTGATCTTGAAGTCCTTCCATTTCACGGCATGCAGTTCGTCCTTGAGCCATACCATGCATGACTCGCGGTTCGACGTCGCTTGCTCGCCGAGGAAGAAGGCCGTTTGATCTTTGCCGTCGATGAGCCGATCCTTCGGCGTGTCGCTGCCGACGAACTTCAGCAGCGTCGTGAACAGATCGGTGACGTGCACCATTTCGTTACTCTCGACGCCCGCGGGAATGCGGCCGGGCCAGCGCGCGAGCAGCGGCGTGCGGATCCCCCCTTCCGCCGAGCTGAAGTAGGAGCCGTCGAAGAAGCCCCCGGTGCCGCGGCCTGCCAAATGATCTTCCGCGCCGTTGTCGCCGCAGAAGATGACGATGGTGTCGTTCGCCACGCCAAGCCGGTCGAGTTCGTCCAGCAGGACGCCGAAATCGTGATCGAGCATCAGCAGACAATCGCCCCAATCGCCGTTAGTGCTTTTGCCGACGAACTCGTCGCGCGGCGACATCGGGAAATGCATCAGCGAATGGTTGAAATAGAGGAAGAACGGCTCGTCTTTCTGCACGCAACGCTGCATGAAGTCGATGCCGCGCCGCTGATACTCCAAGTCGCACGTCTTCTTCGTTTCCATCGTGAGCTGCTCGTCGAGCAGCGGCTTCGTTCCCGTGTCCTTGAAGCCTTCGTGCATGTGCGAATAGCCGTCGCGCTCAGGCACATAATGGGGATCCTCGAGCCACATGCACTCGTCGTAAGTGCGCAGCGGTCCGTACCACTCGTCGAATCCGTGGTCGGTAGGGAAGCGGCCGTCCTCCGCGCCGATGTGCCATTTGCCGAGGCACGACGATTTATAGCCGCCCTTCGCGAGCAATTCGGCAATGGTGATCTCCCACGTAACCAAGCCGCCGCCATTGCCGCCGAGCGCGATCGTATGGTTGCCGGAACGAATCGGGTAGCGACCCGTCATCAAAGCCGAACGCGTCGGCGTGCATTGCGGCTCGACCACGTAATGGGTGAGCTTGGTGCCCTCCTTGCAGAATGCGTCGATGCGCTTGGTGTCCGCGCCGCGCAGCTTGCCGCCGCCGTAACAGCCGAGCTCGCCCATTCCCAGGTTATCGACGTGAAAGAACAGGATGTTCGGTTTCTTGCTCATTACACAACTCCATCGTATCGAGAGCGTTATCCCCCGCTCTCGGGTAGGGACGTTCGTATGCCTCGCGCAGCGCGCGATGCCCTTGTGCAACCGATTCAGTGCTATTCAGTGCTATTCGGCTCTATTCGGCCGACTCAAAGAATTCGGCCGACTCAGAGAATCTCTTCGACGCCGTTCGGTCCCATCTCGATGCTGAATCCTTCGACGCCGCCCGACTCTAGTTCGGAACCCATGGCGGCAAGCGACTCTTCGCGAATCAACGCCTTGAGGCGATGGACCAGCGCCGTAAACTCGGGGGTATCGACCATCGAGGCCGTGCGCGGACGCGCCAGCGGAACGCGGATTTCCGCCTTGATGCGTCCCGGCCGCGCGGTCATGACGTAGATGCGGTCCGAAAGAAAGACGGCTTCTTCGATGTCGTGCGTAATGAACAGCACCGACAAGCGAAAGCGCTGCCACATGTTCGTGAGAATTTCCTGCATGACCGTGCGCGTTTGCGTATCGAGCGCCCCGAAGGGCTCGTCCATCAGCAAAACCTGAGGGTTGGCTGCCAGCGCCCGCACAATGCCGATGCGCTGCTTCATGCCGCCGGACAACTGATCCGGATAGTGGTTTTCGAACGCGAGCAAGCCCGCCAGGCCGAGCAACGTGCGCGCCGTCCCTTCTCGCTTGGCGCGCGAAACGCCCGCCATCTTCAAACCGAATTCGACGTTCTCCCGCACGCGCAGCCAGGGGAACAGCGAATACTGTTGAAACACGACGCCGCGCTCGGCGCCGGGCTTTTTGATGAGCGCGCCATCTAGCGTGGCGGCGCCGCGCGTGGGCTTCGTAAAGCCCGCCACGATGCTCAGCAGAGACGACTTTCCGCAACCGGACGGTCCGATCAGGGACACGAACTCGTGCGGCTCGACGGTGATCGAGACATCCTTCACCGCTTCGGTTTGGGCTGCGCCCGTGCCGAACACGACGCCGATGTTCCGGCAATCGATGCGTCCTTTATGTAAGTGACTCATTTGCGCACCCCATTGACGTAGGCGAGCCACGGCATCGATAGATGACCCACCACGCGGATCGCACCGCTGCACATCAAGCCGAGTGCGCCGATCGTGATCATGCCGAGGACGATCGCGGGATAGTTGACGAGCGAATAGGCTTCCCACGTGTAGTAGCCGACGCCGTACTGCCCGGCGATCATCTCGGCCGCGATGAGCGACACCCATGCAACGCCCATCCCTACGGCCAGCCCGGTAAAAACGTTCGGCAAGACGCCGGGGAGGATCACATGCCAGAACAGCTGTGCCTCGCTCGCACCGAGACACCGTCCCGCGCGCAGCAGCACCCCGTCGAGCGATTCCACGCCGTCCACGGTATTGAGCAGGATCGGATAGAACGCGCCGACGAAGGTGATGAACACGATCGACGATTCGGTCGTCGGCCACAGCATGATCGACAGCGGCACCCAGGCGATGGCCGGGATCGGCCTCAGCACTTCGATCGCCGGCATGAGCAGCTGATTGACGATTCGATATCGCCCGATCAGCAGTCCAAGCGCGACCCCCGAAGCGAGCGCAATGACAAACCCGAGGAAGATGCGCCGCAAGCTGTTGACGATGTTCGTCGCGAACGTATTGGACGCCGCCACGTGCATCGCTGCGTGAAACACGTCTATCGGCGTCGGCACGTTCTCGAAGCGGATGTAGAACTGAATCCGATAGCGCGTGCCCAGATACCAAATCGCGACGGGCACGCCGATCGAAACGAGCGTGAGCGCGATTCTGAAGCCTAGCGCGCCGACGCGGTGCAGCGAAGCCGCTTTGTGGCGCCGGGCCATGCCCGGATCGCGCGACGTCAGTTCGGCAGACGCCGCCGCGCTGCGCTCGATTTCCAGATCGAGGGACCGTTCCATGTCAGTTCCCTCCTTTGCCGACCGCGCTCAACGCCTGCGTGTAGCTCACGACCTTCGCCCCGGATTTGCTCGCGCTCGCTTGGGCATCGCGTTTCAGCAAGAAGGGCTCGACGTCAGGTTGCTTGCCGTCGCCGCCGCCGAGCGTATAGAAGGCGTCCTTCGCGAAGACCTTGACCCCCAGCGCGTGATCCATCAAATAAACGGCATCGATCTTCTTGCCTTGCGCGCGATACCGGTTGACGCCCTCGAGCGTGCACGCTGCCGAACTGAAGGAAACGATATCCGCGCCGTCGACCCAGATTTGCCCCGCCCGCGACGGGTCGCTGACGGCCGCGTCGCATACCGGGTCGTTGCCGTGGGCCTGATAATTGGAAAAGCTCGCGAGCTCGGCGTCGTAGTCGCGGCCGGCTTCTTTGAAGGCTTGCCGTACGAACGAATCGTCGACCCACTTGTCGATGTCGAGATCCTTCACCATGTCCAGCTTCTTGAGCACCGCATAATCCGTCTTCAACGCGGCGATCCAGCGCGGCTTGATCGTCGGATCGAGCGTGTCGATGCCGCCCGGCCCGAGGAAGGCATACGCCACTTCCTTATCGATCTTCGTCCACGATTCGATTTTTTCGGCGGCGAGTTCGGGGTTGCTGCGAAGCCACTGGTTCGCGTCCATCAATGCCCTGATGTAGGCCGTCACGACCTCGGGATACTTCTGCCCGAAATCCTTGCGGATCACGACGCCATGAAGCGTGGGCTGTCCCGTCTCCGCGCCGTCGAAAATCTTTCGCGCGTAGCCGCGATAAGGCAGCAGTTCTGCGAACGGTACGAAGTCCGCGTGCGCATCGATGCGCTTTTCCTGAATGCTCGTGCTGCCCACCTCAGGCGATTGATTCACGAGCAAAAAATAATCGCTCGGTAAATTGCGCTTCTGCAACGCGGCGAGCAGCATGCCGTGCGCGGCCGATCCGAACGGCACGGATACGCGCTTGCCTTTGAGATCCTTCAAGTCGTAATAGGGCGAATCCTTGGGCACGACTACGCCGTTTCCGCCGCCGAGTGCGTTATAGGCGATGACGGCCACGAGCTCGGTGTCGTTATTCGTCGCATGACCGGTCGCACCGTTCACGAGCAGCGGATAATCTCCCATCATGCCGATCTGCAGCTTTCCGGCGATCATGCCGTTGGTGATGGGCGGCCCGGACGTCGCGTTCTGCCATGTCACGTTGTACGTGACGTCCTTGTACTTGCCCGTATGCGGGAGATACTTGTCGAGCAAGTGCAACTGCTTGATGACGACACCGCCCGTCACGGTGTTCGTCGTCGTATCCTGCGTGCCGATCCCGATATCGATCGTTTCCGCGTGCGCCGCGTTTTCGAACGCCAATACGGAGCCGATCGCGACGAGTGAAGCGCAGCACAACCCACGGCCTACCAAAGCTCTGATTCGCATGATGTAACCCTAAGATTGAGTGACATGAAACGGCTCGTTGCCACGCTCATGTCGGACGGTGACAACCGGGACACCAAAGCGGCGCCCGCGTGTGATTCCTCCCGGCAGCCTCACGGCACTGTCTCGGCCGCCTGTCTTTCGACACGAACCTTGAACTGGAAGGCGTCTCCTCGGTAGTACAGTTCCTCGTATTCGAGCGGCGCGCCGGTACTCGTATGAATGACGCGCTCGATGAACAGAATGGGCGCACCCTCTTGCACGCCCAACACGTCGTATAGATCGTCCGGCGCGACGATCGCGCACATGCGCAAGTCGGCATGGCCAAGGGCGATCTGACAGTCGTTTTCGAGCACGGCGAAAACGTCTCGATTGGCGAGATCGGCCTTCGCGACACGTACACCGACGGCCGAAGGCAAGTACGACACGTCGAGCGAAATCGGCGAGCGGTTCAGGTAACGCAATCGCCTTAGCTCAGTCACGCGCCCCGCGTGCTCGATGCGATCGCGCACATGCTTCGGCGGCGCGATCGTCCTCACCGACAACACTTTCGAGTGCGCTTCGTAGCCCTTTTCGCGCATCGCCGTGCCGAAGCCTTGCAAACTGCCGAGATCCTGAAACGCACGCGGACGAGAGACGAACGTCCCCTTTCCGTGGATGCGGAAGATGAGCCCCTCGCTCTGTAGGTTGCCGAGCGCCTGTCGTACCGTGATACGGCTCACGTCGAACGCGGCCATCAACTCGCTCTCGGACGGCATCTGTTCATTGGGCCGATAGGCGTGCTGCAAGATGCGAGTGCGCAAGATGTCGGCGATCTGCAGATAAAGCGGGCTCGGGCCACCGAGCGGGGCAGCCGTTCCGCCCTCGGGCGTAGGGTGCGGCAAAAGCGAAGCGGATTCGGCTGTATGCATGTCGGTGGATATAACTCGTCATTACAAGTTGATCGATATAAGGCAAGAGCTATGCCAAGCGTTTTTCAACCGGAATACGGCATTTCAAGGCGTTTTCGATTCGCTTCACGCTTCATGACTGAACTTGGCTGCGGCGCACGGTGCAAGATTCGTGTCGGGTTGGTGCATGCGCTGCGCCCCGTCATGCGAGCGAGAAAATCCACGGCAACGTGTTGAAACGAATCAGCAGCGATACACCGACGGCCGTGGCCATAAACGGCGCGACGCGCTCCGCGACAGCATGCAATGCCTTGATCGATGAGCCGCGCCGGGCGGTCGCGAACGCACACAAGCACAGCAAGGCCGTCAGCAGCGCGAACAGGCAAGCCACCGCCAAGCCGTCGCGACCGGTGTGCCCCACCAGCAAACTCGCGTAGACGAGGACGTTATCGATTGCGCCGGACGTGGCGACGGCCGTCACAGTCGCCAAACGCCGGAACGCCCCCCTTTCCCGCCTCGCCGGCTGTGCAGTGGATTCACCGCGCGCATCCGTTCCCCGCCGATCGGCGATGCGCGAAAGGCCCGCGATCAGCGGAACCACACCCGCGAGGCCGAGAAACGGCGCCTCGGTCACGCTGCCGGACGCGACGAGCGCCGCCGACATCGCGAGTTGAGTCGCCACGCTAATGAACTGCCCCGCGACGACTTCTCGCACCCGATATCGCCTATCGCAGAAAAAGCCGAGCAACAGTGCGTAGCCGTCGACGTTGGTCGACGCATAGGCAGCAGTCGCGGTAACGATCAATGCGCAAGCGTCCAAGGCTTTCTCCATCATGCGGAGCCCGGCGACGGTGACCGAGCTGGAATTCGGCGGATGTTCAACTCGTCATAACAAGATATGACGCGGACCGATAGGCAACTCCCGTGCCATTCGGTGCTGCGGGAGGAGGGGCGTGCGACGCGGGGAAAGGGTGCCAACGGGGTGCACTATGACGCGCAAGCTGGTGCCTGCCCGCTACATGGCGGTGCGCAAGGCCAGCGCGATACCGCCTGCCGGCGCGATAGAAACCTGACGCGAGACGGAAATAGCGCAGGCGCGACAAGTGGTGCTGTTCCGGCGCCCCGGCGGCGGTATAATCGTCGGCCCTTAAAGCTGCACGATTGACTCCCCTATCCGTCCGCTCGTCGACCATGCAGACCAACACGCCCGCATTCGAATCCGGCTCGCCGCTTCCGCTGTATCAGCAGATCAAGGAGACGTTGCGCAGCGCGATTTTGGACGGCAAGTACCCTCCCCACAGCCGGATGCCTTCCGAGAGCGAACTGCAAGCCATGTTCGAGGTCAGCCGGATCACCATTCGGCAAGCGCTTGGCGACCTCCAAAAGGAAGGTCTGATTTTCAAGGTGCACGGCAAGGGCTCGTTCGTCTCCCAGCCGAAAGCCGTGCAGAACATCACGTCGCTGCAGGGATTTGCGGAAGCGATGTCGGGCGATGGCAATGAGATCGTCAATCGCGTGCTGTCCTGCGCTTTCGTCGCCGCCAGCGCAGAGGTAGCCGCCAAGCTCGGCCTGGACGAGGGCGCCACCGTAGTGGAGATCCATCGCGTGCGCCTGCTCAACCGCGCGCCTACGTCCTACGAGATCACGTTTCTGCCGGAATTCCTCGGCAAGAAGCTAGTACGGGCCGATCTCGCCGCACGCGACATCTTCCTGATCCTCGAAAACGACTGCGGCGTCGCGCTGGGCAGCGCGGATCTGAGCATCAGCGCGATTGCCGCGCGTGCGCCGGTTGCGCGGGCGCTCGAGATCAAACGAGACGTGCCGGTACTTCGCGTGCAGCGCCTAACGCACGACAGCGACGGCCGCCCTATCGACTTCGAATATCTGTATCTCAAGGGCGATGCGGTTCAGTATCAGTTGCGGGTGGAGCGAAAGCGTCCTGGGAAAGCCCGGCGCAGAGCTTAACGCAGCGCCGTGTGCCCCGCATACCTTGCGGGCGGCAGCGCCGCATGGGCTGCCTCCAGTTCGCTCACCTTTGCGAGTACGTCGGCGTCGAACGGCGCCGCCTTCGGACCGCTCATATCGACATGAAGCAGCATCTGCTCACCGGCGGCGACCGGCTGAGCGCGTTCGTCCGCGAACATCTCCAAGTAGATCCGCAATCGCTTCGCATCGTGAGCGATCACGCGCACGGTCACGCGCACCTGCGCACCTTCCTTGATCTCATGCAGATAGTTGACGTGCGCTTCCAGCGTAAATAACGAACGATGCCGCGCGTTGCGTTGCGCGTCGTCCAAACCGATGGCGTCGATCAACGCATCGGTCGCGAAGCTGAAAAGCAGCATATAGAAGGCGTCGCGAAGGTGGCCGTTGTAATCGACCCATTCGCGCCGTACGACATCGCGGTACGTGACCAGCCGTTCTTCGTTCGACATCGCCCCTCCAGTCAGTGCCTTCGAACAGGTTGTCTACGAGCCGCTGCGAACGTCCTCGTACAGTTCGACCGACCGAGCATGCGCGCATCGCGCGACAGGCGCGCCGCCCGCCATTGGCTCGACGACAGGCGGCAGCAACACGAAACATAGCAGAGCCGTCCCCTCCGTGCTATCGACGTGCCCGGCAGCCGCCTCTCGGGTTTTGCCCGTTTGCGGCGCTATTCGTCGGACTTAGTGGAGTCCGGCCTCGACGTTTCATCGATGTGACGCTTTCTCGAGCAGCCGTGGATACGACCGCGCCGGGCGAGCCACCCCGCCATCCCCACCGGCCCAAGCTCGCGGCGGCTGTGACCGCACGGCCTGCGTCGACTCGCCGCGCTGACGACGGCCAAACCTGCCGGTCATCAGCCGGAAAACGTGTCGATGTTTCGAAGCCGAAACGTCATCCCCCACAAACCGCCGTCTCGCGTCGGGCAATCGGCCAGGCAATGCGCCGAATAGGGGCTTCGCGCCCATGGCATGGGTCCTGCTCGCTGCATGAGTCAACCCTCACGCCATCCCCGTCAGTGAGGAGACCGAACAAATGAAATATCTAGTGATTGCCCTCTTGAGCAGTCCGGTGCTGCTCGCCTATCACCTCAGGCCCGAGGAAATGCAAAGCGCGTTGTACCAGGTTCTGCATTTCGTGCTGCAACAGCTCACGCGCGGTTGAAGCGGCCCGCCGTCTCGCGTCGTGCATAGGCCAGATCCGGCCGGCGCTTCGCATTCGCACACCCTTGCGGATGTTTCTCCCAATCGTCCGTTCGCGTTCGATTCAGTATGATCCTCCTACGATAGCGCGTCGTTTCGTGTGCTCTGCCGGGCCCTCCCGGCCGTGCTCCGGCGCACGACGTCGTCCCGTTCGATCGACGATAGGAGCCGGTATGCCGAGCCGCACCCCGACCGCCTTATGGGTCCAGCAGTTCCGGCGGTCGTCGGGATCGAAGACGAGCCTGCAGGATCAGATTCGCCAAATGCTCGTGGCCGCGAT
>DASVLS010000046.1:0-19639 GCA_036384755.1 Trinickia sp.
GCCTAGCCCTAAGCGGCTCGCTTCCCCCTATGTCGATCCTTGCTATACTCCGCAGCAGCTTGTGGCAGCGTCGGGTCCCTTGCATCGCATCGCCGTGACCACTTACTGGGATTGGCGGGGCCTGAGAGGTTCGGGTAGCCATCATTTCCTTCACCCATCGCGACTTCGCTTCCCAAGCGCCTCATCCGGAGTCGGCAATTTGCCTCTGATGACGTGAGCCTGCCATGTCGGCGGATAAACGAACGAAACGTACTCTCCTGCTGCTCGCCTGCTTATCGGCGTCGGCGTCGGCCTCGCTGCACGCGCAGACCCTCACAGCCGAACTCGCCGAACGCGCGGGCATGCGCCCCAGCCAAGTCACCGCATTGCTCGCCACGTGCGATGCGAGCCAAACGAGCATGAAATTTTGCGCTTGGCGAGACCAGCTCGCGGCGGAGCGGACACTGCAGCGAGCCATAGACGAAAAACGTGCGGTCGCGCCCCAGTGCGCAGCCGCGCTCGAGCAAAAAGTCGACGCATGGCGCAAGCGGCGCGATGCGATTTGCCGGGAATCGGCGGAAAGCGAGTGGAGCAACGGGTCGATGCTATCGGCCGCCATCGCGATGTGCGCAACCGATCGGACGAAGCAAATGACGCGGATCATATCCGCACAAGCATGCCCGTGAATCGGACTGCGCCTTCGCCCTATCGTCCGTCTCGCTTGAAAATGCGCAGGTTGCGCCCACTTGCGTCCAAGGGCCACCCGCCCGACGGCTTTTCCGCATGGCCGCTAGATGGCGACCTTGCGTGGCCGCAGCGCGCGATCTGCGGCGCTTTCACGCCCCCGAGGAATTTCCGGCACGCTTTGCTGTCGATAGGAAGCTCCCCGCCCCTAATCACTTGGCCACCTGCGCTACTTCTTACGCACAAAGAATGATGGAACGGTATTTCATGTCCCGCTCGAGCGCCATCGCGCTGCTCGTCGACACACGTCGGGCGCTAGCCGCCGACTTGCATGAAAAGCCGCAGCAAGACATGCAACGCAACGAACAAACCCTCCATGAAATCGAACGCCTGTTGCTGGACGTACGCATCGGGCGTACGCGCGAATTCAAGCTCGAATTCCCTAGCCGCATGCACGTGATCGTCTCCAACTAAGCCGTCGTACCCTCACCCAACCGCCCACGTCCATGAGCGTGCGGCGTGAGGTTCCACGCTCGCCATACACTCGTCTACAATCTCGCCCACACCTTGCCGGCCACGCGCCGGCTCGCACCCGACAAGCAAGCCGCCCGCGGTGGCGGCTTTGTTGTCGCCGGCTGCGAAGCACTCGACCCCGCTACACGACCATGATTCACGATCCGAACGATACGGGCCTGCCGCTCGAAGCCCACGACGACGCAGCCGACGTCGGCAATGCCAGCGACACCGACGCCGACGCGTCGCAATCGTCAACCGCCGACACGCCCGCTTTCCCCCGCCGCATCCGCAGTTTCGTGACGCGCGCGGGCCGAGTGTCGACAGGGCAACGCCGAGCGCTCGACGAGTTGGGCCCGCGCTTTGTCGTACCGTACGACGCCAGCCCCGCCGATTGGGACGCGCTGTTCGGCCGACAAGCGCCGCGCGTGCTCGAAATCGGCTTCGGCATGGGCGCATCGACGGCGGAAATCGCCGCCGCGCGGCCTAACGACGATTTCGTCGGCGTCGAAGTACACGAGCCCGGCGTAGGCGCGCTGCTCAAGCTGATCGGCGAGCAGGAACTGACGAACATCCGAATCATCCAGCACGACGCGGTGGAAGTGATCGAGCACATGATCGAACCAGGCACGCTCGACGGCGTGCACGTGTTCTTTCCCGACCCATGGCACAAGGCGCGCCACCACAAGCGCCGGCTGATTCAGCCGAAGTTCGTCGCCCTGCTCGCATCGCGTCTAAAACCGGGTGCGTACCTGCACTGCGCCACCGATTGGCAAAACTACGCCGAACAAATGCTCGAAGTGCTGGCGGCCGACCCGTCGCTGGAAAACACGGCCGACGGCTATGCGCCGCGGCCCGAGTACCGCCCCGTGACGAAATTCGAGCGCCGCGGGTTGCGGCTTGGGCACGGCGTGTGGGATCTCGTCTTCAAGCGCCGTTCGAACTAAGCGCTGTGCGCGTCCTCGCCCTTACGCACCCCAATTGAGCGCGTCGCCATAGCCGACGACGAGCACGACCATGCCGAACGCGATCCGGTACCAGGCGAAGGCCGTGAAATCGTGAGTGGCGAGGTAGCGCAGCAGCCAGCGCACGCAAACGAACGCGCTGACGAACGCTGCGGCCGTACCGACGGTGAAGACATCGGCCATATCGGCGAAAGCGGCGCCGCGGTGCTTCGCCAATTCGTAGAGCGTCGCGCCGCCGATGACGGGAATTGCTAGAAAAAACGAAAACTCGGTGGCGACGCGCCTGTCGACGCCGAGCAGCATCGCGCCGATGATCGTCGAGCCCGATCGGGATACCCCCGGAATCAACGCACAGCACTGCGCGCACCCAACCTTGAGCGCGTCGAGCGGGCGCAATTCGTCAAGTGCCTGCACCCGCGCCGGCGCGCTGCCGCGGCGCCGCTCGCGCGCCTGAGCCCATAGGATCACGAGACCGCCCACGACCAGCGCGACCGCCACAGGCACGGGCGAAAACAGCGCCTCCTTGATCACCTTTTCGAACGAAAACCCGAGCACGACGGCAGGGATCGTCGCGATGACCACGTTCAGCGCGAAGCGGCGCTGTGTCGCATCGGTCCACATGCCGGCGGCGACGCGGCCGATGCGCCGGCGATATTCCCAGCATACGGCGAGGATGGCGCCGAACTGAATGACGACGAGAAACGCCTTCGCCCCGGCTCCGCCGAAGTTCAGCAAGCTGCCGACGACGATCAAGTGCCCGGTGCTCGAAACAGGCAGGAACTCGGTCACCCCCTCCACGATGCCAAGAATCAACGCTTTGCCGATCAGTGCGAAGTCCATCGATGCCCTCTCTTGAAACGCGAGCGGGCCAGCCAGGCGATGCGCGGCCCCTCGCGGCGCGCGCACGTCACTTTTCGACGATCTGCACGCGTATGCCGTTTGTAAGGATCGTAATTGTACCGGGTTCGAAGTTCACGCCGGCAAATTGCAGTTGATCGGGCTTGAACGTATAGATCGGATAGCCGTCGAGCCATTGCGCCGCGGCGAGCGCGCCGGCCGCCTCGATCTGCTGGCGGTAGGCCTGCGCCTCGCCGCCCACCTCGACACGCTCGACGCTCGGCGAACGCAGCACCACGGCGCGGTTCGTCTCGTCGTACTGAAGCTGGCTAGTGAGCAGGAAAGCGCCGTCCACCGGTTGCTGCAGGAAAGGACTTTCCACGTGAGCGTCGACGTGGACGGTCACACGGTTGGCGTCCGGCTCGAAGCCGACGACGGGGTTCGTCAACGCCACGTTGAACAACTGCGAAACGGTGCGCCGATACGGAAACTTGCGTGCAACGGCCGTCTGCACCTGGTCGCGCGAAAACGTGTAGTGATCGGGGATGAACGGGAACGTCGGGGTCGCGCCCGCGGCGAGCGAGACGCCGAGGCTCGCGGCGGCAACCGCTGCGCAAGCCAACCCCAACAATGTTCGCCGACGGGGCGCCGCGACACGCACCATGCGGCCTCCTGCGGTATTGCGCTCGATACTGCTCGTCATACTTGTCGCTTTCCGGTTGATCCAGTTGATGTGGTCGTTCGACTCGCCGGGCCTTGCCCGAAATCGAGGCGATCCTCTTCCCGCTTTGAGCCGCTACGGCTTCAGGCGTTCATGCCCTCGAACCATCCCACCATCGCACCGTCGCACCGTCGCACCGTCACACCGTCGACGCCTCATCGTTCCGGCCGCGTCGCCGCTTCGAGCTGCGTCAGCCACGCGAGCGCTTCGGTACGCGATGCGCCGCACATTGGCGGCTGCGGCTGCAAGCCGGAGCAGCATGCCGGGCGCTCAGGCCGGCCGAAAATCCGGCATCGCTCGTGCTCGTCGAGCTGCACGCAGCGTACGCCGGCCGGCTTGCCGCCGGGCATTCCCGGGATCGGGCTCGAGATCGACGGCGCGATGCAACAAGCGCCGCAGCCGGGGCGGCAGGCGTGCGCGTGTCGGGACGGGGAAGGCGAAGCGCTGGAATTCACTGCGATTTCTCGATGGGAACGTCTAGGGCAAGCGGTGCACGAGCGCGCGGCTTGGTAAAGTAGATGTTTCAGCCACGATTTTACGAGGATCGAGCATGCGCGGTACGCGCGCCATTTCGGCGGTGCAAAAGCTCAAGGAGCGCACGGGCAACGCCCATTACGCCGCCATCGGCCTGCCCGGCGGCCTGTTTCGACTCGTCGATCGCGCGAGCGGCGTGGAGCTGCCGCTTTCCGAGCCGCTGCCGCTCGACGCATTCGTCGCCTTCGTCGATTCGCTTTCTCCCGCCAAACCTAAACGGGTCAGCAAGCTCGACGCGGCGTTCGAGGCGCAGATCAAGCGCAGCAAACGCTGAGCGGCACGGCCCTCGCACGCGGTTTGGTACAATCCCGAGGTTTCTTTCCCCTCGCTTCGAACCGCTACGTCCAAGTCCGTCAAGTTGCCATGAACATCGAGCAAGCCCGCTTCAACATGATCGAACAACAAATTCGCCCCTGGGACGTGCTGGACCAGGACGTGCTGAATCTGTTGGCAGTCGTCAAACGCGAAAACTTCGTTCCCGCCGCCTATCGCGACATCGCGTTCGCCGATTTGGAAGTGCCCCTGCCCGAAGGCGAGCACATGCTCTTCCCACGCGTCGAAGCACGCATGCTGCAGGAGCTCGCGGTCAAGAAGCACGAAAGCGTACTCGAAATCGGCGCGGGCTCCGGCTATATGGCCGCGTTGCTCGCCCATCGCGCGCGTCACGTGCTGACGGTCGACATCAAGCCGGCGTTGGCCGAACTCGCCAAGCGCAACCTCGCCGAGAACGGCGTGACGAACGCCGAAGTCGCCGTCGGCGACGGTGCGCGCGGTTGGCCCGTTGCCGCGCCGTACGACGTCATCTGCGTATCGGGCGGTCTGCCCGTGCTGCCGCAAGAAATGCTCGAGCAGCTCAAGGTCGGCGGCCGGCTGGCCGCATTCGTCGGCACGGCGCCCGTCATGAAGGCGCAAATCATCACGCGCATCGACGAAAAGCAATTCCGCGTGGCCGATGTCTTCGAAACGTTCGTCGAGCCGCTGCAGAACGCCGTTCAGCCGCCGCGCTTCAAGTTCTAATCGAACTAATCGAACTAATCGATCCAATCGCGCACTGCGTACACGGTGCGGCCGCGGCCGCACCCGTTGTGCTCCGCTCGCCCAACCCTTCCGACCGATCGCCCGCCATGCAAAACCTCACCGCCTCCGCACTCGCCGAATGGCTGGCCGACAGCTCGCGCCCTGCCCCTGTCCTGCTCGACGTGCGCGAGCCGTGGGAAATCGCTACCGCGCATATCGACGGCTGCGTCGACATCCCGATGCGCGACATTCCGGCGCGCAGCGAAGAGCTCGACGACGAAGCGCAGATCGTCTGCATCTGCCATCACGGTGCTCGCAGTGCGAACGTCGCCATGTTCCTCGAAGGGCGCGGCTTCAAACACGTGTTCAATCTGCAAGGCGGGATCGACGCATGGTCGCGTCAAGTCGATCCGAAGGTGCCGCTTTACTGATCGGGGCGTCGATCAAAGGCGTCGATCAAAGGCGTCGATCGATACGTCGATCGGAAGATGGATCGCCGCAATGACGAGCGGCCGGAACGCAAGGGCGAGCCGAGCGCCCGCCCCTGCCCGGTCGCGATACTTAGTCGTTGTATCGCCAGATGTTGAAGAACTGCATGCGACCCACCAACCAATCGAGCTGCACGAGCCGCGAGGCGCCCGCCTGCAGCGCCGGGAATGCACACGCGCTCGTGCATTGCTGAACGCCCGACTGAGCGACGCCGGCCGTGACGGCCGCCGAATAGCTGCCGTTAGCGGCGAACGACGCCGGCCCGTTCCACCAGCCGTCGACTTCGGCCCCTCCCACACCGGTGCCCGGCGAGGCTTGTATCTGTGCTTGCGTGACGAGCGGCGCGAGGTTCATGCCACCGTTTACGAGGTTCGACCACGAGAGCGTCGGCGCCGATTGCACGCCCGCTAACGAACCGCCGGGCGTGAGCAGGTTCGAAATCGTGTCGGACGTCAGCGTTTGCCAGAAGAAGGCCTTGCCTGCGGATGCGGCCAGCGAAGGCGTCGGATTCACGACCGAGAACGGCTGGCCGATCGCCGCGCCCGTCGAGTCGTAGAAGGTGACCGTATACGTGGCGAACGTCGGCACTTGCGTGACGTCGATCGGCGCGGGCGTGTAGAAGCCGCGCCCGCCCGGGCCCGGCGTGAAGGTCGCGTTTGCACTTCCGCCGAGCGCCTGCCACGACCACCGATACAAGCTCGTGTTCGACGACGTCGTCACACCGCCAACGGGCGCCTGCGTCAGAGCGGTGCTCGTAAGGCCCAACGCGCTGTTGCCCACGCCCGCTCGCGGCACCAGGTACGCCGTGCCGTTGATCCCCGGACCTGTGACGCCGACCGACGCGAGATTGGTCGGATTCGGCGTGTTGGCGGCACCGGCCGGCACGCTGATGACGAGTCCCGACTCATAGCGGCCGAACTGCACTTCGCTCGGATCGAGGAATTGCCGCCGCTCGAGGAACGAGCTAATCGACACGTTGAACGGCTGCTGGTTGCCGATGATGTCCCAACTGCCGTCCGACAGTTTCTGCACCGTGGTCACCATCGAGCCGAAGGCCCCGCTCGGCAGCAGGTAAGGCACCTCGATCAACGCTTCTTGCGTGCCGTCGCGCTTGAAGAACTCGAGCGTGTGCGGCGGAAACACCGTCGCGCCCGACGTCGCAATGGCCGGATGCGCACTCGTGAACGATGCGAACCCATTCTCGAGGTAGTTCGCGTCGATCGCCGTGCTGCACGCCGAGCTCGTGCCGGCCAGACATTGCGAAAGCGCCGAAGCGACCGAAGTCAGATAGTCACCCAATGCGGGCGGCGCGGGCAGCGTCGTGGAAGGGCTGGCGCCGCTGTGCAGGGGAACGCTCGTCGACGGATCGGCAGTCGAGATCAGGTCCACACCGCCCGACGGATCGTTGACGACTTGGATCGAGTCGATGACACCGTCCACCCCCGTATGATTTGCCGTGAACGGCGCACCGATCGGATCGAACGAAGCCGCGCTGACGCCATTGGCCGTAAGGATCGCCGAGAGCGCGACCTTCAGATTGGCCACCGCGGCGGCCACGCTGGCCGGCGTGACAGCAGCCAGCGCGCTGCTGTTCGACGCCAGATCGGATGGATTGCCCGAGCTTGTGAGCAAAGCACTTATCGCGGTGGTGAGCGTCGTCACGTTGACGATGCTCGTCGAGCTGCCGCTCGTCAACGCGGCCAACACCGAGACCTGTGTCGAGGCGATACCCTGCGGATCCGAAGCCAAGATCACGAACGGTGCCGTCATGCCCGTCACCGAAACCGTATAGTTTCCACTGGCATCGGCCGTGGCTGTCGCCGTCGCGCCCTTCGAATCGATCACGGTAATGTTGGCCCCGGCCAGCGGCGAGCCGACGGCCGCCGTGCCCTGCAATGAGACCTGCGAAGCGCTCGTCGCCGTGCTCGACGTGCCAGACGCGCTCCCCCCGCCCCCGCAACCGGCTAGCGCGAATAACGCCAATGCCCCCGCAGCGGCCCATGCAAACACCGTCTTGGACGGCCCCCGCATCTCTTTTTCTACGCTCATGTGTCGTTTCTCTATTGAATGGTCGTTATCTTCGATTCAATCGAATATTTCTATTTTGTTACACCCCGATTTGACTTCGGCTCATGCTTCGAATCGGGCGAACGCATTATGAAAGCAATTCGATGCACCGAGCAAGCCTCACCAATATCGCGCGTTGCACCCGCCGTCGGCGCAGCCTGCACCAACTTGGCCCATGTGCGTTCCACCATGATCGATACCGGTGCCGCGGCGTTGCCAATCGAGGTGGTCCGCTCTAGTGCAGCGGCGGTTGGCATACCCCTTGCGTAGCTCGGCGGCCCGCGCGCGAAGATCGGCGCCGAGTCGATATCTGCGTCTGTATCTGTCTCGCGCGGCGACTCCAATAAACGCTATTTCTATTTCTGCATCGGCAAGGGGAAGCACATGAAACGTCGTAGCTTGTTGAAGCTCGGTTCGCTCTCAGGCGCGTTGGCGCTGGCGGGGCAAGCCCCGTTCGTCCGTGCGCAGTCGTCGAGCGGGCCGATCAAGGTCGGCATCTTGCATTCGTTGTCTGGCACGATGGCGATTTCCGAAACCTCGCTCAAAGACACGGCGCTCATGACGATCGCCGAGATCAACAAGAACGGCGGTGTCTTGGGGCGTCAAATTCAGCCCGTCGTCGTGGACCCGGCCTCGAACTGGCCGTTGTTCGCCGAAAAAGCGCGGCAATTGCTGACGCAAGACAAAGTGGCTTGCGTATTCGGCTGCTGGACATCGGTGTCGCGCAAATCGGTCTTGCCCGTTTTCGAGGAATTGAACGGCCTGCTCTATTACCCCGTTCAGTACGAAGGCGAGGAAATGTCGCGCAACGTCTTCTACACGGGAGCGGCGCCGAATCAGCAGGCCATTCCCGCCGTCGAATATCTGATGAGCGCGGAAGGCGGCGGCGCGAAACGCTTCTTCTTGCTCGGCACCGATTACGTTTATCCGCGCACGACGAACAAGATCTTGCGCGCCTTCCTGCATTCGAAAGGCGTCAGCGATGCCGACATTCAGGAGGTCTACACGCCGTTCGGACACAGCGACTATCAAACGATCGTCGCCAACATCAAAACGTTCGCGCAAGGCGGCAAGACCGCGGTCGTCTCCACGATCAACGGCGACTCCAACGTGCCCTTCTACAAAGAACTCGGCAACCAAGGGATCAAGGCGACGGACATCCCCGTCGTCGCATTCTCGGTCGGCGAGGAGGAATTGCGCGGCATCGACACGAAGCCGCTCGTTGGACAGCTCGCCGCTTGGAACTACTTCATGTCGATCAAGAGCCCGGCCAACACGAAATTCAAGGCCGAGTGGGCCGAATGGGTCAAATCGCAGAACTTGCCCGGCGGCAGCAAGCGCGTCACGAACGATCCGATGGAAGCGACGTTCGTCGGCATCCATATGTGGAAGCAAGCCGTCGAGAAGGCCAAGAGCACGAACGTCGACAAGGTGCGGGTAGCGATGATCGGCCAAACGTTCCCTGCGCCGTCGGGCTTCACGCTGACGATGGACGGCAACCACCATCTGCACAAGCCCGTGATGATCGGCGAGGTCCGCGCCGATGGTCAGTTCAACGTCGTCTGGAAGACGAAGGCGCCCATTCGCGCGCAGCCCTGGAGCCCGTACATCGCCGGCAATCAAGGCAAGCCCGACGTCGTCAGCTCGATTCGCGAGTTCTTGCGCCGTCGCAGCGTCGCCTAGCCTGGCAACGGTTCGCTCGACCGCAACCCACCTCGCGAGGCGCATCGCGAGGCGCGTTGAACCGCGCCTCGCGGTCGCCGTTCGCCCTTGGACCGCTGCCCTTCCATGCCTGGCCCCATGAATCGAACTCTACGCCGATGCACGCTCATTGCCGCGCTTGCGTGCTCGCTCGCCGCCACCACGGCATTCGCCCTGACGGCATCCGACGTCGCCCCGCTGGCGGGCGACGACTTCGACGCGAAAGCGGCGGCCATCGATACGCTCGCGGCCAAGCCTGATCCGGCATCGCTCAAGCTGCTCGGCGCACTCGCCGAGGATCGCGCATTCGCGACGGACGCAGGCCGCGTGCTGATCGAAGACAGCGACGGCGACACGCATGCGCACGACGCCGTTTCCGGCCAAGCCGCCGAGCTCGGCGACGCCCAGCCGGTGACGCTGAACAACCTGCTGCGCAACAAGGTCACGCAGGCATTGGCCGCGGCGCAATTGAGCTCGCCGGACCCGGCCGTGCGCCGCCATGCCGCCGATACGCTGCTGGCCAACCCCGCCCCCTCGATGAAGCCGTTCATCGAAGCGGCTCGCGCGAAGGAAACCGATCCGGCGCTCAAGCGCCGTCTCGATGCATTGTGGGCCACGACGGCCCTCACCGATGCCGACCCGGCCAAGCGGCTAGAGGCGGTCGAGCTCGTCGCCGCACGCCGCGACCTCGACCTTTTTCCGCTGCTGCGGCCGCTCGTCGCCAAACGCCCCGACGGGACCTTCGCCGAAGCCGATCCGCGCGTGCGCGCCGCCGCGCAACGCGGCATCGATGCGCTCGATGCGATCGAACGCAACAGCCGCATCGTCGGCACGCTATTCGCGGGTATCTCGCTCGGCAGCGTCCTGCTGCTGGCCGCACTCGGGCTCGCGATCACCTATGGCGTCATCGGCGTCATCAACATGGCGCATGGCGAATTCCTGATGATCGGCGCCTATGCGACCTACGTCGTGCAAAACGCGTTTCGGCATTACGCGCCGGGCGCGTTCGATTGGTACCCGCTCGCCGCAGTGCCGGCATCGTTCCTCGCCGCGGCGCTCGTGGGGATTGTGCTCGAGCGGGTCGTGCTCAAGCGCCTCTACGGCCGTCCGCTCGAAACGCTGCTGACGACGTTCGGCGCGAGCCTCGTGCTGATGCAAGCCACGCGCACGCTCTTCGGCGCGCAGAACGTCGAAGTCGCGAATCCGGCTTGGATGACGGGCGGCATCACCGTCATGCAGGGCTTGATCCTCCCGTACAACCGCATCGTCATTCTCGCGTTCTCGCTCGGCGTCGTCGCCGTCGCGTGGGCCGTATTGACACGCACGCGGCTCGGGCTGTTCGTGCGCGCCGTCACGCAAAATCGCGGCATGGCCGCGTGTGTCGGCGTCAAAACCGCGTTCGTCGATACGTATGCGTTTGCGTTCGGCGCAGGCATCGCCGGCCTCGGCGGCTGCGCCCTTTCGCAAATCGGCAACGTGGGCCCCGATCTCGGCCAAGGCTATATCGTCGATTCGTTCATGGCCGTCGTGCTCGGCGGCGTCGGGCAACTGGCCGGCACCGTGCTCGGCAGCTTCGGCCTCGGCATCCTCAGCAAGGCGCTCGAGCCGCTTTCCGGCGCAGTGCTCGCGAAGATCGCCGTGCTCGTGCTGATCGTGCTGTTCATTCAAAAGCGTCCGCAGGGCCTGTTCGCGCTCAAAGGACGCAGCGCATGAGACCTGCCATGCCTTCTTTCGATCCTCCCGCAACGACGGCGAACACGGCCGGCGCGTCGGTTCACGGCGCCGGCGATACGGCGCGCGAGCCGCACCACCCGCACCCCGCAACCTCGCAACCGGCGAAGCTCGCGCTGGCCGAGCGGCCGGCGCTGCTGTCTCGCCCCGCATGGAGCGCGCTCGTTGCGCTCGTGCTCGTGGTCGGCTTCGGCGTGCCGCTTGCCGCGCTCGTGCTTCCCGGCTCGAGCGCGTTTCATCTGTCGGCCTATACGCTCACGATCGGCGGCAAATTCATGTGCTATGCGATCGCCGCGCTCGCGCTCGATCTCGTCTGGGGCTATTGCGGCATCCTGAGCTTGGGCCACGGGCTGTTCTTCGCGCTCGGCGGGTACGCGATCGGCATGTACCTCATGCGTGCGATCGGACATGACGGCGTCTACGGCAGCGACTTGCCCGATTTCATGGTGTTCCTCAACTGGCACGAACTACCGTGGTTCTGGCACGGCACGGAGCATCTTTGGTACGCGCTTGCGCTCGTGCTAGTCGTGCCCGCGGTGCTCGCATGGACCTTCGGCTTCTTTGCGTTCCGCTCGCGCGTGCAAGGCGTCTACTTGTCGATCATCACGCAGGCGCTCACCTACGCGGCGATGCTGCTGTTCTATCGCAACGAAACGGGCTTCGGCGGCAACAATGGCTTCACCGACTTCAAACGCATCGCGGGTTTTTCGATCACGCATCCCTACACGCGCGTGACGCTGTTCTTGCTGACCTTCGCCGCGCTCGTCCTCGCATTCATCGCGGCGCGCGCCATCGTCACCTCGAAGCTCGGCCGCATCGTCACGGCCATGCGCGATAGCGAGACGCGCTTGATGTTCCTCGGCTACAGCCCGCTCGCCTACAAGCTGTTCGTCTGGACCGTATCGGCCGTGCTGTGCGCGATCGCCGGTGCGCTCTACGTGCCGCAAGTGGGCATCATCAACCCCAGCGAGATGTCGCCGGTCAGCTCGATCGAAATGGCGATCTGGGTGGCCGTCGGCGGCCGCGGCACGCTGCTCGGACCGATTGCCGGCGCCTTCGCCGTCAACGCGGCGCGCAGCGTGTTCACGGCGTACCTGCCCGAATACTGGTTGTTTTTTCTCGGCGCGCTGTTCGTCGCCGTGCCGCTCGCCCTGCCGCGCGGCCTTGCGGGTCTCGCCGCCACGCTCGCCCAAAGGAACGCACGCAAATGATCGGCACGCCCAACGAAACGAAGGAATCGGGTAAGGCCCGGGCGCCGATGGATTCGGGCGTGCCGCCCGCGGGCAACGCGCCCATGGCGCATCTGCTCGAACCGGGCGCCATCGACGTCACGCACGGCACCATCCTTTACCTCGAAGACGTGACGGTCAGCTTCGACGGATTTCGCGCGTTGAACGGACTCTCGCTGACGCTCGACGCCGGCGAATTGCGCTGCGTGATCGGCCCGAACGGCGCCGGCAAGACGACGATGATGGACGTGATCACGGGCCGCACGCGCCCCGACAGCGGCCGCGCGTTCCTCGGGCAGACGCTCGATCTCACGCGCATGGACGAACCGAGCATCGCGCGCGCGGGGATCGGCCGCAAGTTTCAGAAGCCGACGGTGTTCGAGCAGCATCCCGTCTGGGAAAACCTCGAGCTCGCCATGAAGACGGACAAGCGCTGGCATGCGTCGCTGCGCGCGCGTCTCACGGCGGACGCGCTTGCGCGCATCGAAGAAACGTTGGCGACGATCGGGTTGGAGCACGACGCGAGGCGGCCGGCCGGGGAGCTCTCGCATGGCCAGAAGCAACGCCTCGAAATCGGCATGCTGCTCATGCAGCAGCCGGCGCTGCTGCTGCTCGACGAGCCCGCGGCCGGTATGACCGACGATGAGACGATGGCCCTTGCCGCACTGCTCGATCGCCTGCGCGGCACGTGTTCGATGATCGTCGTCGAGCACGACATGGAGTTCGTCGCAGCGCTTGCCGGTGCGCAATCGCATGTCACCGTGATGGCCGAAGGGCGCGTGCTCGCCCACGGAACGCTCGACGACGTGAAGCGCGACGAAACCGTGATCGAATCGTATCTCGGACGTTGAGCCGATCGAATACTTAGCACAGCGAACGAACTACCGAGGACAGCTTCGATGCTCGACGTGACCGGACTCAATCAGTTTTACGGCGGCAGCCATATCCTGCGCGACGTCACGATGCAGGTGCCGCAAGGCTCGCTCACGGTTTTACTCGGCCGCAACGGCGTGGGCAAGACGACCCTGATGCGTTGCCTCATGGGTGTCGTGCGCGCCAAGAGCGGCACGGTCGCCTGGCGCGGCCAAGCGCTCGATGCGCTGGCCCCTCCCGCTCGCGTGGCACGCGGCATCGCGTACGTTCCTCAAGGCCGCGAGATCTTTCCGCGTTTGACCGTGGAAGAAAATCTGCTCGTAGGCGCCGCGAGCAAGCGCAAGGTTTCGCAAGTGCCGGAGCGCATCTACGCGCTGTTCCCCGTTCTCAAGGACATGCGCAAGCGGCGCGGCGGCGATTTGTCCGGCGGACAGCAACAGCAGCTCGCCATCGGCCGTGCGCTGATGAGCGAGCCGAGCCTCTTGATCCTCGACGAGCCGACCGAAGGGATTCAACCTTCGATCATTGCGCAGATCGGACGCACGCTGCGCGAGCTCGTCGACGACACCGGCATGACCGTCTTGCTCGTCGAGCAGTACTACGACTTCGCCAAGGCATTGGCCGATCACTACTGGGTCATGCGCCGCGGCGAGATCGTCGCGAGCGGCGACGGCGCCGACATGGACGCGCGCGGCGTACGCGAGATGATCGCGGTTTGATCGGCGCGGTGCTATGCTCGGCTCCATTCATCTGCCCGCGTGTCCGCTGTTAGACGTATCTCATGTCCACCCACGTCATCGAAGCTCCCCCTGCCGCCTCCTCCGGACCCGACGCCACGCAAGCCTCTCATGCCCGCACCGGTTGGCAAGCCAGCCTAGCGCTCGGCTTCGAGCGGCGCGACACGCGAACGACGCTCGCCCATCGCCTGCACATGGGCCCGCTGCGCGTTCAAAAACCGCTCTACCCCGAGGGCGATGCGATTTGTCATACGGTCGTCGTCCATCCGCCGGGCGGAATCGCGGGCGGCGATGCGTTGACGCTCGACGTTTCGCTCGGCGCACGGACGCACGCCGTGCTCGCGACGCCCGGGGCCGCGAAGTGGTACAAGTCGAACGGTCGCCTCGCGCGTCAACGCATCGACATCTCGCTCGGTCCGGCCGCCAAGCTCGATTGGCTGCCGCAGAACAACATCGTCTTCGACGGCGCCGATATGGCGCTCGACTTCACGCTGACGCTGGCCGAAGGCGCCACGGCGATCGGCTGGGACGCCACTCAGCTCGGGCGCATAGCGGCGGGCGAGCACTGGGCTGCCGGATCGCTTGCCGGTACGGCGCGGATCGTCGGGCCGGCGGGCCGCCTGCTTTGGTTCGAGCGCACCCGCCTCACCGCAGCCGATTCGCTTCGCACCGCCCGCCAAGGGCTGGCCGGGTATCCCGCATACGGCACGCTGTGGGCCGTGGGCCCCGCTTGCGACGATGCGCTGGCCGAGACGATTTCCGCGCAGTTGCCGTTCGACGATGCGCAACGCGCGGGGGCGTCGTGCGTCACGGAGGGCGTCTTGGTGGTGCGCGTGCTCGCGCATTCGATGGAAGCGCTGCAGCACACGCTGACGCAGTGCTGGCTCATGCTGCGCCCGCTCGTGCATGGCGTCCAGGGCCGGCCGCTGCGGCTTTGGCGCACCTGAGCGCGCACCTGAGCGCACGCTTGATGGCGCACTCGAGGGCGCCGTGCCGCTTCGACTTGCTAAGGATGCCTAATTTTGTCGCCGACGCGTGTTTGCAGCGCGGCGCACGGTGCTACGATAAACGCGCTCTTCGCCGCTCAGCGGTTGGGAGCCTGGCTATCCGCCCGATCTTTCAACGACATTACGTTTGAGCCGCGCGCCATGAAACTGACGCCACGAGAAAAAGACAAGTTGCTCATCTTCACGGCCGCGCTGCTGGCCGAACGGCGCCGCGCACGCGGCCTGAAGCTGAACTATCCGGAAGCGGTCGCGTTCATCTCCGCCGCGTTGATGGAGGCGGCGCGCGACGGCAAGACCGTCGCCGAGGTCATGCACTACGGCACGACGTTGCTGACGCGCGACGACGTCATGGAAGGCGTGCCGGAGATGATCGCCGACGTGCAGATCGAGGCCACGTTCCCCGACGGCACGAAGCTCGTGACCGTTCACCATCCTATCCCTTGACGACCTTGAAGAGCCACTCATGATCCCCGGCGAAATTTTGACCGAAGACGGCGAGATCGAACTGAACGCCGGCCGCGAAACGCGCACGCTCACTGTCGCCAATACGGGCGATCGTCCCGTGCAGGTCGGCTCGCACTATCACTTCCACGAGGCGAACGCGGCGCTCGCCTTCGACCGCGACCAAGCGCGCGGCTTCCGGCTCAATATCGCCGCCGGCACGGCCGTGCGGTTCGAACCCGGGCAATCGCGCACCGTCGAGCTCGTCGCGCTTGCCGGCGCCCGCGAAGTTTACGGGTTCAACGGCAAGGTGATGGGACCGCTTTAAGGCATCGACGCTTTCCCGTATCGATGCTTTCCCGCTTGGCGCAATTACTTCGGACCTACCAATCGTCATGACACTACGGATCAGCCGCCGCGCATACGCGGAAATGTTCGGCCCCACGACCGGCGACCGCATTCGGCTTGCCGACACCGACCTCTTGATCGAGATCGAGCGCGACTTCACCGTCTACGGCGAGGAAGTCAAGTTCGGCGGCGGCAAGGTCATTCGAGACGGCATGGGGCAGTCTCAGCGCGCCGCGAGAGACGTGGCGGACACGGTCGTGACGAACGCGGTCATTCTCGACCATTGGGGCATCGTCAAAGCCGACATCGCGATCAAGAACGGCCGCATCGCCGCCATCGGCAAGGCCGGCAACCCCGACATCCAGCCGGGCGTGACGATCGCGATCGGCGCGGCTACGGAAGTCATCGCCGGCGAAGGGCTCATCGTGACGGCGGGCGGCGTCGATACGCACATCCATTTCATTTGCCCGCAGCAAATCGAAGAGGCGCTCGCTTCCGGCGTAACGACGATGCTCGGCGGCGGCACCGGTCCGGCCACGGGCACGAACGCAACCACCTGCACGCCGGGGCCATGGCACCTCGAACGCATGCTGCAGGCAGCCGACGGCTGGCCGATGAACCTCGGCTTTCTCGGCAAGGGCAATGCGAGCCTGCCCGAACCGCTCGTCGAGCAAGTCGCAGCCGGCGCGATCGGTCTCAAGCTGCACGAGGATTGGGGCACGACGCCCGCCGCGATCGACAACTGCCTGAGCGTGGCCGACGACACCGATACGCAAGTGGCGATCCACACCGACACGCTGAACGAAGCGGGGTTCGTCGAAGCCACCGTCGCGGCCTTCAAGGGCCGCACGATTCACACATATCACACTGAAGGCGCCGGCGGCGGCCATGCGCCCGACATCATCAAGGTATGCGGCGAGGCGAACGTGCTGCCCTCGTCCACGAACCCTACGCGTCCCTATACGGTCAACACGCTCGACGAGCATCTCGACATGCTGATGGTCTGCCATCACTTGGACCCGTCGATCGCCGAGGATCTGGCATTCGCCGAATCGCGCATTCGCCGCGAGACGATCGCGGCCGAGGACATCCTCCACGACCTGGGCGCGCTGTCGATGCTGTCTTCCGATTCGCAAGCGATGGGGCGCGTGGGTGAAGTCATCGTCCGCACTTGGCAAACCGCTCACAAGATGAAAGTTCAGCGCGGCGCGCTGCCGCAGGACAGTGCGCGCAACGACAACTTCCGCGCGAAGCGCTACGTGGCGAAGTACACGATCAATCCGGCGATTACGCACGGCATCGCGCATGAAGTCGGCTCGATCGAGGCGGGCAAATGGGCCGATCTCGTGTTCTGGGAGCCGGCGTTCTTCGGCATCAAGCCCACCCTCATTCTGAAAGGCGGCATGATCGCGCTCGCGCAAATGGGCGACCCGAATGCGTCCATTCCGACCCCGCAGCCGGTGCATTACCGGGAGATGTTCGCCACGCGCGGCGCCGCGCTGACGCAGACTTCGCTGACGTTCGTCTCGCAGATGGCCGCAGACGCCGGCATCGCCGAGCGCTATGGCTTGAAAAAGCGCATCGTGCCCGTTCGCGGCTGCCGGACGGTTTCCAAAGCCGACATGGTTCACAACGCGTGGCAGCCGTCGATCAGCGTCGATCCCGAGACCTACGAGGTCGTCGCGGACGGCGAGACGCTCACTTGCGAGCCCGCCGCGGTCTTGCCGATGGCGCAGCGCTATTTCTTGTTTTGAGCGTCGTCGACGCGATGCGGTTGCCCTGACATTCCGATTCCGATGAGAACGATCGATAAACGTGTTGCCCCGCCCGCGAAGCTCGCGGCCTCGCTCGTCGCTCGCGCGCCGACGCTCACGCTCGCCTACGACGCGCGATGCAAGAGCCGGCTCGCCGCCACGCTCGATACGGGCGAAGAAGTCGCGGTCGTCATGCCGCGCGGCACCGTTCTTGCCGACGGCGATGTGCTCGTTGCCGACGACGGCGCGCTCGTTCGCGTGGTCGCCGCGGCCGAGAACGTGCTCGTCGTTCGTGCACCCGATGCGCTGACGCTCACGCGCGCCGCCTACCATCTCGGCAATCGTCATACGCCCGTCGAGATCGGCATCGATTATCTGAAGCTCGAGGCCGATCCCGTGCTCGAGGCGATGCTCGCGCGCCTGGGTGCGCAAGTCGAACGTGTAACGCTGCCATTTCATCCCGAAGCCGGCGCTTACGGGGGCGGTCATCGGCATGGGCACGACGCGACGTTCGCCGAAGATTACGCGCTCGCCCAGCAGGTATTCGCACAGCGCCATGGGCATGATCACGGACACGATCACGGACACGGACACGCGGACGAGCACGAGCACCGACACGACGATCGTTGCGGACACGATCACGGCCACGATCATGGCCACCCGCATGCTCATCGGCACGAGCACTGAAGCCATGCGCCTCGCTGAACTGACGGCTCTGTTGCATCTCGCGTCGCCGGCGCTGCCGATCGGCGCATTCAGCTATTCGCAGGGGCTCGAGGCCGGCATCGAAGCGCAATGGATCGTCGATGCGGTTACGGCGTGCGCATGGATCGAGGACGGCCTGCTGCATGTCCTTGCGCGCGCCGAATTGCCGTTCATTGCGCATCAGATCGAACGCTGGCTTCGACGCGATGCGCCCGCCCTTGCCGACGCCGACCGCGAATTTCTCGCAAGCCGCGAAGCGGCCGAACTGCGGCGAGAAACGGAGCAGATGGGCTGGTCGCTGAAGCAGCTCGCGCTGTCGCTCGAATGGGGCGACGAGGCGGGACGCGCGGCGCTGCGCAGCTTGACGCCGTTGTCTCAACCCACGGCATTCGCTTTCGCCGTCGCTGCGCACGACGTGGCGGCCGACGCGGCGCTTGCCGCTTACGCGTTCTCCTGGGCGGAGAATCAAGTCGCGGCGGCCATCAAAGCCGTCCCGCTCGGCCAACTCGCGGGGCAACGCATTCTCGTCGCCGCACGCGCCGCGATCGATCGAGCCGTCGCCCGGGCGCTCGATACGCCGCCCGAACAGATCAACACGTTTTCGCCGATGCTCGGCGTGTTTTCGGCACGGCACGAGAGACAGTACTCGCGACTGTTCCGTTCTTGAAAGAAAAGGCAACGCAATGAGGACTAAGAAACTGCCGCCGCTACGCGTCGGCGTAGGCGGCCCGGTCGGCTCGGGCAAGACGACGCTGCTCGAAATGCTCTGCAAAGCGATGCGCGATCGCTACGATCTCGTTGCGATCACGAACGACATCTATACGAAGGAAGACCAGCGGTTGCTGACGGTGGCCGGCGCGCTGCCCCCGGAGCGGATCATGGGCGTCGAGACGGGCGGCTGCCCGCACACGGCGATCCGCGAAGACGCCTCGATCAATCTCGAGGCCGTCGATCGAATGCTCGCACGGTTTCCCAATGCGGACATCGTCTTTATCGAATCGGGCGGCGACAATCTTGCCGCGACCTTCAGCCCTGAGTTGTCGGACTTGACGATCTACGTGATCGATGTGGCCGGCGGCGAGAAGATTCCGCGCAAAGGCGGCCCCGGCATCACGAAATCGGACTTGCTCGTCATCAACAAGATCGACCTGGCACCGCACGTCGGCGCCAATCTCGACATCATGGCCGCCGATGCGAAGACGATGCGCGGCGAGCGCCCATTCGTCATGTGCAACCTGAAGACGCAAAGCGGGCTCGACGAGGTGATTTCGTTCATCGAACGCAAGGGGTTGCTGGCTGCTTAGACA
>DASVLS010000047.1:0-76851 GCA_036384755.1 Trinickia sp.
TGCAGCCTGAACTCAAACTCGTGGGCGGAGCGACGCTGGAGGCCGCGCTTAGTCGTATCGCCTCGAGCATGGAGGATGCGTCGCCGGCCACGCGCGCCATCTCGATGGTGCTGCTGCGGGAAACCGAGCGAATCTTTGAACGGGAAGGTAAAGGCGTCGGACTCGATGAAGAGTGGGCGCCGCTCAGCGAGGTGACGCAACATCAACGAGCATTGGCGCAGTCCGGCGGCCGTCAGTACAGCAAGAATGGCAAGGAACTGAAGCGCTACAGCAACGCGATGGCCGGGACCATGAAGATTCTTCAGCGGTCCGGTAAGCTCGCCGCCAGCATGACGCCGACGTCGGATGCGCATTCGGCCGGGATCACGAGCAATCGGAAGTATGCGGCAACGATGTTCTTCGGGGCCAAGCAGGGGCAGTTCGGCCGAGATCGCCGTAACCATCCGCTGCCGTGGGGCGACATCCCGGGCCGAGTGTTCTTGCCGCTTCGGGACATCCGGGCCGGTTCAGTTCGGCTAACCGAGTCGGCCGAGAGATCCGTGATCGAGGTTTTGATGCGGCACCTCGCGCCGTGACGTCGGTTGCATAATACGCAAGCCATTTTTAAACGGGTTCGTCCGGCCACGTCCGTTTCGGTCCAGGAAAGTCCGAATATCCCAGCGGACTACCTGTGAATATCCCACCTCTCATCATCGAGGTGCAGGCTGCGCAAGTCAGCGCGAATCGAAGCACGCTCGAAGCGGCGTCGAGCAACGTAGTGAGCGACCGCTTCGATCTCGCCCAAAAGCAACTCGATTACGCGCGCGCCGATACGCTCGCCAAACAGAACGCCGTCTCGCGGCAATCTCGCGACCTCGCGCTGACGGCAAAGAATCAATCGGCGGCGCAACTGGCGCACGACCAGGCCGTGGCCGAGGCGGCGCGCACCGACATCGCACTCGCGTCGGCGAACGTCGAGGCGGCGCGTGCCAAGCTCGCGCTCGACGAAACGACGTTGTCGTACACGGAGCTGCGTGCGCCTTTCGATGGTGTGATTACCGTGCGCGAGGCCGAGCTCGGCCAGCTCGCCGGCCCCGGCGTCGCCATTTTCACGATCGACGAGCTCGACCACGTGTGGCTGCGCGCTTACGTCAACGAGCCCGATGTCGGCCGCATCCGGCTCGGCGACGGTGTCGACGTACGCACGGACGCCTATCCGTCGAAGGTGTATCGCGGACGTATCAGTTTCATCTCGCCGCGGGCCGAGTTCACGCCGAAGACCGTCGAGACGCACGCGCAGCGTGTCACGCTCGTCTATCGCATCCGGATCGACATCGACAATCCCACGCACGAGCTGCTGCCGGGCATGCCCGCGGATGCATCGATCGTGGCGCGTGCGAGCGGGCAATGAGCGAGCCGGCCATCGTCGTCGATCGCGTCGGCCGGCGCTTCGGCGCGTTGGACGCCGTGCGCGACGTGACATTGAACGTCGAACGCGGCGAGATCTTCGGGCTGGTGGGCCCTGATGGCGCAGGCAAGACGACGCTGATGCGCATGCTCGCCGGTGTGCTTCGTCCCGATATGGGGCGCATCGTGCTCGAAGGCATCGATGTGGCGGCCCAGCCGGAACGCGCCAAAACGGCGCTCGGCTACATGCCTCAGCGCTTCGGCTTGTACGATGATTTGACCGTCGACGAAAACGCCTTCTTCTACGGCGAGCTTTTCGAGGTGCCGCGGGCGCGCTACCGAGCGCGGCTTGCGCAGTTGCTCGAAGCGGCGGGGCTGGCGCCGTTCACGCGCCGCTTGGCGGGGCAGTTATCGGGCGGCATGAAGCAAAAGCTCGGGCTCGTTTGTGCGCTCATTCATACGCCCAAGGTGCTACTGCTCGACGAACCGACGACGGGCGTCGATCCCGTCTCCCGGCGCGATTTTTGGGCGATCTTGTACCGCCTGCGCGACGAGGGGGTGACGATCGTCATGTCCACCGCCTACATGGACGAAGCTCAACGCTGCACGCGCCTCGCGTTGCTGCATGCGGGACAGGTGCGCGAATGCGCCGCGCCCGGTGCCCTCAAGCGGCATGTGCACGGGGCGTTGCTGGCGATCGAGGGCGGCGATCCGCGCGCCGTCCGCGATGCGCTGGCAGGTGCGCCGGGCGTGCTCGGCATCTTGCTGATGGGCGATCGCGTGCATGTGCAGGTCGACGATCGCGCCTCCCGCATCGCCGAGCTTCAAGCGCGGCTCTCCGCACAGGCCGTCGCGCACGGCGCGATCGAAGCGATTGAGCCGGGGATCGAAGACGTGTTCGTCGCCCTCGTCGGAGACACGGTATGAGCGCTTCGTCTTCGTCCGTACCGCCATCGGGCGAGCCGGCCCCGGCGGGCACATCGGCCTCTTACGAATCGTCAGGCGGCGCGGCCGGGCGCGCCGCCGTCGTCGTCGCGCGCGGCCTGACGAAGCGATTCGGCAAATTCACGGCCGTCGATCGTCTGGACCTGACGATCGCGAAGGGCGAGGTCGTGGGTTTCATCGGCCCGAACGGCGCAGGCAAGTCGACGACGATCCGCATGCTATGCGCGCTGCTTGCACCGAGCGCGGGCGCCGCGCAAGTGGCGGGCTTCGATGTCGTGCGCGAACCGGAGTCGGTGCGTGCCCATATCGGCTATATGTCGCAGAAGTTTTCCCTCTACGGCGATTTGACTTGCCGCGAGAACCTTCGGTTTTTCGCGGGCATCTACCGGGTGCCGCGCGCCGTGCTCGACGAACGGATGCGCTTCGCCATCGAGATGGCAGGCATCGAGGGACGTGAAGACGCGCTCGTCCGCACGCTGGCGGGCGGTTGGCGTCAAAGGCTCGCGCTAGGGTGCGCGATCTTGCATCGCCCCCCTGTGCTGTTTCTCGATGAGCCCACGTCGGGCGTCGAGCCGCAGGCCCGCAGGCGGTTCTGGGACCTCATCCATCAACTGGCCGGCGAAGGCGTCACGGTGCTCGTGTCCACTCACTACATGGATGAAGCGGAGTACTGCAATCGGATCGCACTGATCGACGCCGGGCGTGTCGTCACGGTCGGCAGCCCGAGCGAGATGCGCGGCGAACGGCTGGGCGGCCAGCTGTTCGAATGCGACTGCGCGGCACTGGGCAAGGCGATCGAGGTACTGCGCGCGACGCCGGGCGTGCTCGATGCCGCGATCTTTGGCGACAAGCTGCACGTGCTCCTGACCGATAAAGCGGGTACGGCGGGTGTGTCCGCGGTAGCCCTCGCGGCCGAGCTGCCGGCGCGCTTGGCGAAAGAAGGTGTCGAAGCAAGCCCGCTCGTGCCGATTCGCCCGGGGCTCGAAGACGTGTTCGTTCAGCTCGTGTCGCGGGCGAACGATCGCGCGAACGGCCCCGGCTCGGACGCCCACACCGGGGATGCCACATGAAGCCGCGGCGTCTATTCGCGATCGCCTACAAGGAAGCGTTGCAAATCTGGCGCGATCCGCGCAGCTTGGCGATTGCGTTGCTGATGCCGCTGATGCAGATGTTGCTGCTCGGCTATGGCGTAAGCCTCGATATCCGGCAAGTGCCGCTGTGTGTGCGCGACGAGGCGCACAGCCAAGCAAGCCGCGAGCTCGTCGCGCGTTTCGTCGCCTCGGGCTGGTTCGCGCCGCAGCGAACGCTCGATAGCAAGCCGGCCGTGCTCGAAGCGATCGACCATGGGCGCTGCGCGGGCGTCGTGACGATCCCGGTGGACTTCACCCGAGTGCTGACGACGACGGGCGTCGCGCAGCTGCAAACCGTATTCGATGCGACCGACACGAATACGACGAACATCGCGATCGGCTACGCGCGAGGGGTCGTCGCGCGGACGGCAGCCGATTTCGAGGCGCGCTGGGCGCTCGATCATGGCATACCCGCGCCGTCCGCCGGCATCGTCGATCTCGAGCCGCGCGTCTGGTACAACGAGGGCCTCGACAGCCGCAATTTCATTATTCCGGGTGTCGTCGCGATCATCCTCGCGCTCGTCGGCGCACAGCTCACGTCGCTGACCGTGGCGCGCGAATGGGAACGCGGGACGATGGAGCAACTGATCTCGACGCCGGTGACGGCGCTCGAGCTCATGCTCGGCAAACTGATTCCCTACTTCGCGATCGGCTTCGCCGATGCGGTGTTTTGCCTCGTCGGCGCCGTCTATTGGTTTCATGTGCCGTTTCGCGGCAACTTGCCGACCCTCGCCGCGACGACGGCCCTCTTCACGCTCGTCGTGCTGGGCATCGGCTATCTGATGTCGGTGCGCATCCGCAGCCAGCTCGGCGCGAGCCAAGTGGCGTTGCTATTGACGATGCTGCCCACGACGATGCTCTCGGGCTATACGTTCGCGATCGAGCAAATGCCCGCACCGATCCGCGCCCTGACGCTGCTGGTATATGCGCGCTACTACGTCACGATCTTGCGTTCGGTCTTTCTCAAAGGCAGTACGTTGACCGACCTCGCGGCGCCGTTCGCCGCGTTGACGCTGTACGCGTTCGTCATCGGGTGGCTCAGCATCCGTGCATTTCGCAAGCATCTCGATTGAGCTGGCATCGACGATGCCGGGCGGCTGTTGATTAGGACGACTAACTAACCGAAAGAGGATGAAGATGTTCGAGCGCGTGTACGCGATGCTCGTCAAGGAGTTTCTCGAGCTGAAGCGCGATCGCTGGGCGATATTTCGGCTCGTCGTGCCGCTCGTGATGCAGGTATTCATCTATGGGTATGCGGCGACGTTCACCGTGAGCCATGTTTCGACCGCCGTGCTCGACCTCGACGGCAGCCAAGCGAGCCGGGACCTCGTTGCGCGGTTCAGCGCCAATGGCCGCTTCGACATCGTTCAGTTCGCTCGGTCTCAGAAGGAGATTGCGCACGCGCTCGATACGGAGCGGGCGCAAGTGGCCGTGGTGATCCATGCGGGCTTTGCGCAGGCGCTCGGCGAAGGTCGGGCCGCGCCCTTGCAAGTGCTCGTCGACGGCACGAATTCCAATACTGCGCTGATCGCGCTCGGTTACGTGAGCAGTATCGCCGCGCAGTTTCAAAGCGATCGGCTCGCCGCCGCATGGCCGGCGAAAGCCGCGGCGGCGCAGCCGTCGGTTGCCGTTACCCTGCAGGAAAGGCCATGGTTCAACGACGGGCTCGACGATCGATGGTTTTTTATTCCGGGCGTGGTCGGTACGCTGACGCTGCTTCAGGTCGTGAGCTTGACTGCGTTCGCCGTCGTGCGCGAGCGCGAAGTCGGGACGCTCGAGCAGATCATGGTGAGCCCGATCCGCCCCGTCGAATTCATCCTGGGGAAGACCATGCCGTCGTTCCTGATCGGCCTCGTCGACGTGGCCCTCGTAACGGCGCTCGGCGTCGCTTGGTTTCGCGTGCCGTTCGTCGGCAGCGTGCTCGTCATGGCGGCCGGCGTCGTGCTGTTCTTGCTCGCCGTCATCGGTCTGGGGCTGCTGCTTTCGACGTTCTCGCGCACGCAGCAGCAAGCGTTCGCGCTCAACTTCTTTCTCATCAACCCGCTCTTCATCTTGTCGGGCTTCGCGTTTCCGATTTCGGCGATGCCGCGCGTGCTCCAATGGCTGACCTACTTGAATCCCTTGCGTTACTTCCTCGTCGTATTGCGCGCGGTTTTTTTGAAGGGCGTCGGTTTCGAGGCGCTGTGGCCGCAGTATGCAGGCATGGCCGTGCTCGCATTGGCGATGTTGAGCGCGAGCGTACTGCGTTTTCGCAAGTCGCTCGATTGACGGCCGCGCGGCGGACGCCGGCATGGCCTATGCTGACGGGGTCGGCAGCCGGCGCCGTCATGACGCCTTTTTTCACTTCCTTTCCTTTGTCGAGCGCGCACAACCATGACCGTCCGCAATCTCGATGCGATGTTTCAACCGAAGTCCGTCGCGGTCATCGGCGCCTCGTCGCGGCCCGAGAGCGTCGGGGCAAAAGTGTGGAGCCGCGTGCGGGCCGGCGGCTTCGACGGCCCGGTGTGGCCGGTCAATCCGAAGTACGCCGAGCTCGATGGGTGCGCCGTGTTCACCGATGCGGCCGATTTGCTCGAAGCGCCGAGCGTCGCGGTGATCTGCACGCCGAGCGAGACCTGGCCCGACGTCGTCGACAAGCTCGGGCGGCTCGGCACGCGCGCGGCCATCATCGTCAGCGATACGCCGCGTTCCGGGCCATCGCTCGCACTCGCGCGCGCGCTCGCGGCGGCGAAACCGTATTTGCTGCGCATCGTCGGGCCTGGCAGTCTCGGCGTGGTCACGCCGGCGCTGCATGCGCATTTGGGCGCGCCGTCGTCGACGGTCAAGGCGGGCGGCGTCGCATGGGTTTCGCAATCGAATGCCCTGACCAACGCCGTGCTGGGGTGGGCGCAGGCGCGCGGGCTCGGGTTTTCACATGCGGTCGCGCTCGGCGGCGAGGCCGACGTCGATGCGGGCGACGTGCTCGACTATCTGGCCAGCGACCCGGGCACGCGTGCGATTTTGCTCGAACTGTCGACGGTGCGCGCGGCGCGCAAGTTCATGTCCGCCGCCCGCGCGGCCGCTCGCAACAAGCCGGTGCTCGTGCTTCGCACAGGGCGTGCCGATCCCGCCGACGCGCTGCATGCCGCGGCGTTTCGGCGGGCGGGGATGGTGCGCGTCGATTCGCTCGACGATTTGATCGACGAAATCGAAACGCTCGGGATCGGCCGCATCGCGGCGAGCTCGTCGGCGACGCTCATCACGAGCGACCGTGGCGTCGCGGCGCTCGCGGCCGATGCGTTCGCGGCGGCCGGCACGACGCTCGCCGATTGGTCCGATGCGGCCGGGGCCTCCTTGGCGAATGCCTTGCCGCAAGTGGCGGCGGGCAATCCGCTCGTATTGGGCAACGACGCTCGGCCCGAGCAGTTCGGTCTCGCGCTCGAGGCGCTGGCGGCGCATCGGGAGACCGGCACGGCGTTCGTCGTGCATGCGTCTACGCTGAGCGCGCCGGTTACCGATGTCGCACGCGTCTTGATCGAGCACCAACGGTTCGCCTATCGCGGCTTGCTCGCTTGCTTCTTCGGCGGTGTCGACGAACCGACGCGCGATGCGCTGCGCGCTCGCGGCATTGCGGTTCACTCGACGCCGCACCGGCTGGCGCGCGCATTCGCACGGCTCGTCGATTACCGACTCGGGCGCGAGTTGTTGATGCAGACGCCGCAAGGCTTGCCCGCACAGGTGCCCGCCGCGATCGAAGCGGCGCAGGCACGCGCGAGGGCGGCGCTCGCGGCGGGCGAAACCACGCTGACGGGCGCCGATGCCGCCGCGCTGTTGGAAGGATTCGGCCTCGAGGTGATCGATGGCATGGGCGAGGCGGCAGCGGCACCGTCAACGGCCGATACCGGTGCCGGTGCCGCTGCCGCCGTCAGTGCCGACGTCGATGCGCACATCGTCGATATCACCGTGGCGCTGCGCGACGACGCGGATTTCGGCCCGGTCTTCGAGTTCACCGTGCCGCCGGCCGACGGGATGTCGGCGCCGTTCGCCGTCTACGGCTTGCCGCCGCTGAATCCGGTTTTGGCGCGCGAGATCGTTTCGCGCTCTCCCTATGCGCGGCGCGCGCCTGTCGGCCCCGTGCTGCAAGCGCTCACGGCGCTGTCCGAAAGCGTTTGCTGTCTGGAGCAGGTCATCGGCTTGGCGGCCACGCTTCGCATCACGCGCACGCGTGCGCGGCTCGTCGCGCCGCGTCTGACGCTCGGGCCCGTGCGCGGGCGGCTCGCCATCGTTCCATATCCGCGGCAGTTGGAAGAAACGCTCGATTGGCACGGACAATCCCTGACGATCCGGCCGATCCGCCCCGAGGACGAAGCGGCCCACAGCGCGTTCATCGGGGCCATGACGCCCGAAGACCTGCGCATGCGCTTCTTCGGCGCGGTCAGCGGGTTCGACCATTCGCAGCTCGCCCGCATGACGCAGATCGATTACGACCGCGAAATGGCGCTGATCGCGACGACCGGCGACGGTGGGCAAGCGCGAACGCTCGGCGTCGTGCGCACGATTACCGATCCGGACAACGAGAGCGCCGAGTTCGCCGTGGCCGTGCGCTCGGATTTGAAGGGAAAGGGGCTAGGCCGCATGCTGATGGAGCGGATGGTCGCTTACACCCGGGCACGCGGCACGCGTTGGATCGTGGGCGAAGTGCTGCGCGAGAACGGGCCGATGCTTGGGCTCGTCAAGGCGTGCGGCTTTTCGATGAGTCCGACGGCCGATCCGGCCGTCGTCGAAGTGAAAATGCCGTTGCGCGGCGATTAGAGGGCGTTAGGCGACGATCAGGCGGCGAGCTTCGCGGCCGCCTCGTCGACGGTCGCGCGCGAGATCGCGAGCTCTTCGAGCCAAGCATCGGCGTATACCGCGCCCGTCTCGCGCTCGAGCCGCGCGATCGCCGCCGCATTGCGCACGGTGTCCTTCGGCGTCGCCAAGAACGGTTTGACCGATTGCCCGGCTTTGAACGCGTCGAACAACGGCACGCGGATGTCTTCGGGCAGCGCGCGCGTCCACTGGTAAGTCTTGCCGTTGAACGTCAGCGCGGGCGGCAGGGCGCGTTCCTTCTTCGTCGCGGCGATTAGACCGTAAGCGCGTGCGGCTTCGGCGATCTGCTCGGGCGAAAACAGTTCGTCAGGCGTGATCTCGAACTGGGCAATATGGGTCTCGATCGCGTGCATGGCTGCGGCGCGGTCGTCGCGCTTTTGCTGCGCGCGCTCGACGATCGTGCGCAACTCGTCGGCCTCTTCGCTGGTGATGCTGAAGCTGGCTTGCTTTTGTTGCAGTTCGGAAAAGCGCTGGAATTCGAGATCGGTCAGAAGTTTAGCCATGAGGTAGAACGACGGCCCGCGCGGGAGGGGCCGCGCGTGCGTTTTTTTGAAGGGCCGCCATTCTAGCGCCCCTTGCGTCCGCGATCTAGGGCGAGACCGGATCTTCGGCTGTTCGACCGTGTTGCTTTTGGCCCTTCGGCGCGTTGCACGGCGTTATGCGCCTTCGTCGCCGCTCGGCTCGTGCTCGTGGTGCGGCAGCGACGCATTCGGGCCGTCCCCGACGCGGTTGATCGTACCCTGAGCAAGCGCGACGAGCGCTTCTTTCTCCCCGTCGATCACGTAGATGCGGCATTGGCAGATGGCATGTCCGCGCCCGGCGTAGATCAGTTCGGCCCGCGCGATCAGCGTGCCGCGCACGGCGGGCCTCAGGTAGTTGATCTTGTACTCGCCCGTGACCACGCGCGGCCCCAGCGCCAGCGCGCCGGCGAACGTCAGCGCATTGTCGGCCAGATAGCTCGTGACGCCGCCATGCACGAACCCGTGCTGCTGACGCAAGTCGTCGCGGATCGTCAGCCGCAGCGTCACCTCGCGTTCGCCGATCTTCACGAGTTCGGTGCCCAGCAGCATGCTGAACGGCTGTGCGTGCAGCGCACCGCGCGCGAGGTCGAAGAGATCCGTCATGCCGTGCCCCTTTTGGGGCGTGGCCCCGAGTCGTCTTGCATTCCACTGTAGGAAGCGGAAGTGCATCGCGTCAAGGACGCAAGGAGGCCCGCGTTGTCGACATACCGCGAAGCCGAGGCGCATTGCGGCGATCTAGCGCACGGCTGCCGCTCGCGGGACACTCAAGCCCGCCGCGCGACTTGCCGTAAACCCCATGACCGGGCTACCGGCTTTCCTTTCGCCTTTCTTTCGGATGTTTTTAGATGTTCAGCAAGATCAAGCTCGCTTCCGGCCTGTTATTCGTCCTAGCCGCGTTCTGTTTACTGCAACTCGTCACGGGCGGAATCGGGTTCGGGTTCCTGACCAGCACGCACCGCGACGTCGGTCAGCTGGCGAACGTGGCCCTCGTTCAGGTCAATGCGGTCAACGAAACGACGCAGCACCTCATGGACGCGCGCATCAATCTCTCGCGCGCGGGAACCCGCATGGTCGGCGGCGGCGCCGAGCCTGCCGCCATCGTCCAGCATGCGCGCGAGCAGCTCGCGCTTGCCGAGAAGTCGTTCGCCCGTTTCTCCGACGCGCCGAAGACCAGCGACGAAAACCGCGCGCATGCCGAGGCGCTAACCGAGAAGTACAAGGCGTTGCACACGGCGCTCAGCGAGCTCGTGCAATATCTCGACAGCAATAACGTGAAGGCGTTCCTCGACCAGCCGACGCAGTCGTTCCAAGACGCGTTCATCGACGAGCAGCGCGCCTTCACGCAATTCGGCGATGCGCAGAGCAGCGCGTCGCTCGATTCGATCGATTCGCGCTTGGCGATGTTCCGCGGGGTGAGCCTGGCCATCCTTGCAGCGTTGCTCCTTGGAACGGCGGCCGTCTACGCCGCCCTCAAGCGCGGCGTCGTCGCGCCGTTGGAGGAAGCCGTGCGTCACTTCGAGCGTATCGCTCGCGGCAAGCTCGTCGAGCCGATCGCCTCGCGAGGCACGAACGAGATCGGCCGGCTCTATGCCGGGCTCGCCCACATGCAGGCGAGCGTCGCTCAAACCGTGAAGACGGTGCGCGACGCGGCCGATTCGATTCATACGGGCGCCGACGAGATCGCGACCGGCAACGCCGATCTGTCGGCGCGGACCGAAAACCAAGCCGCGTCGCTCGAAGAAACGGCATCGAGCATGGAAGAGCTGACGGCCACCGTGCGTCAGAACGCCGAGCATGCGCGCGAAGCGCACACGCTGGCCGACGATGCGCTGCGCTCCACGTCGGAAGGGGCGGGCGTCGTCGATAGCGTCGTCGACAAGATGCGCGGTATTGCGAAAAGCTCGGACCGCATTGCCGAGATCATCTCGGTCATCGACGGTATCGCTTTTCAGACGAACATTCTCGCGCTGAACGCGGCCGTCGAAGCGGCCCGCGCAGGCGAGCAGGGCCGCGGCTTCGCCGTCGTCGCCGGCGAAGTGCGCGGCCTCGCGCAGCGCAGCGCGCAATCGGCCAAGGAGATCAAGGCGCTCATCAGCGAATCGGTGTCGCAGATCGAAGGCGGCTCGGAGCTCGTCGAGCGCGCGGGCGGCGCGATGCAGAAGGTGTCGGCTTCGATTGGGCGCGTCGCGCAGGTGATGGCCGAGATCAGTGCGTCTTCGCTCGAGCAGAGCGCCGGCATCGACCAGGTCAACCAGGCCGTCGTTCAGATGGACCGCATGACGCAGCAGAACGCCGCGCTCGTCGAAGAAGCCGCGGCCGCGGCCTCGTCGCTGCACGATCAAACGCGTCAACTCAAGCAAGCTGTGTCGGTGTTCGAGATCGCGCCCGCGGTGCTCGGCGACGCGCGTTTCGCGGCCGCCGCACACGCGGCAGCCAGTCTGCCGGCCGTCGCGTATTGAAGGGGAAGGGCGCTTAGCCCGGCAGCGACGCGTAGGCCGTGGCGAGGTGATAGGGCGTCGTCGACGGCATGTCGGCGCGCGCCACGTTGCCTTCGGGCGTCACGCATTCATACCAGCCCCGCGCATGTAAAAAGCGCGCCTGAAAGCGCGGAATCTGCAGCGCGAGCGTTTCGAGATCCTCGTCGCGGCCGCGCGTGGCGAGCGCGCGCAAGTATTCGGTCTGCGCCCAGATCCGCTGCGTCGCGTCTTTGACGCCTCCGCTTTCGTCGAGCGCGGCGCAGACGCCCCCGGTCGCTCGATCGACGCCATGCCGCTGCGCGAAATCGAAGGCGCGCGCAAGATTCGCCTCGAGCCCCGACGGTGCGACGACGGGGCCGGTGCGCTTGACGAGATAAAACCACTCGAATTGATGCCCCGGCTCCAGCCGGTTGTCGTCGCTGCCGATCGGCAATTCGGCGATGCAGCCCGTCGGCGCATGAACGAATTGGCCTGCGACGGCATCGGCCAGTTGAGCGAGGGCCGCTTCGAATGCCGGGTCGCCCGTGGTTTCGTAGGCCGCCAGATAGGCTTCGGTCAAATGCATCAACGGGTTTTGCAGCGGGCCGGTGCGCACGCGGGAGAAGTCGGTGTCCAGCGCGGCATGGAGCAGCGCGCCCGAGGCGGCGAAGCGTGCCTGCACGAGCGAAGCCGTTTCGTCGATGATGCGCAGCGCATCGCGATCGCCCGTTGCGGCGGCGTAGCACGCGCAAGCAAAGATCACGAATGCATGCGTGTAAAGGTCTTTCGTCGTGTCGAGCGGCTCGCCTTTTGCGTCCACGCTATAGAACCATCCGCCATGTGCGTCGTCGTGGAAATAACGGCGCAGAGCGTGAAAGAGCTGCTCGGCATGCGCGGCGTCGCCCGTTTGCGAAAAAACGAACAATTGCCGGGCGCAGGCCATGGCGCGGTAACGTACGATGGGAAGCGGGGCGAGATCCTCGGCGCCGACGGCCTCGTACGGTAATTGCAGGGCGCTGTTGAACCCAGGCCCGCGCCAGATCGGTAGGATGGTGTGCGCGTAGTGGGCGCGCAGGGCGGCGGCTTCGGCCGCGATCGAACGATCGATCGATATGGACATGATGCGAATTGACTTGGCGAAGGAGCGACGCGCGGCTTCGGCATCGCGCAAAGCGCCAAGGATAATGCAAAGGCGCGGCGCGGGGCAGGCCGGCCGACTATAAAGGAGGGCACGGACCCTGCTGGGTAACGTCGAACTCGTTTTGCGGCTCATCCTTGCCGCCGTCCTCGGCAGCGTCATCGGGTTCGAGCGGTTGTGTCATCTGCTGCGCAATGGCCCGGGCGTGCGGGCGCTGCGAGAAGAGGTGGAAAACGGCGAGGGCAACGGAAGTGGAAGCGAAAGCGGGAATGTGCGCGCCGATGGCCATGAGGGGGGCGACAGGGGCCGCATCGCGGAGCGAACATGAGACAATGCCGCGTTCGCAACACGCCAGATCACGATTCCAATGAGCCGCGCCCGCTCGCGGCCGTCAACGCACGCCATGGCAGATTCCGCAGCATCCTCGTCTTCTCGTTCCAAAAGTTTATCGGCCGCCAAAGGGCGGGCCCGCGCCGCTTCATCCGGGGACGACCGCCGCCCGGCGCGGGCCGCGGTCGAGCCCGAGCTGCAGGTGGCGCGCGAGGCGGACGCCGAGTTAGCCGATGCGGGGCTCGCGCCGCACTTCGATCCGCGCCAGGGCACACTGCTTGGCTTCGAGTTGCCGGCCGAGATGTTGGAGGCGTTGACGAGCGAAGGTACGGGCATCGGCAAGGGCCTTCGGCTACCGGCGACCGCGGAGGCCGTAGCGGAAGCAGCAGCGGCGAGCACCGGTCAGTCGCCGGCCGCGAGCGGGCTGGCGATCGCCGGGGCCGCGTCGGCCATGCAGGCACAGCCCGACATGCTGCTTGACGACGCCAGCCCGGATGAGAGGGAGACGCCTGCTTCGGCCGCGAAGCCTGCCGTCGTCCGGGAATCGGCCGGCGCCAAGCAAACCGGCGATAACGCTCGCGCTTCCGACGCATCCGCAAAATTGCTCACGCCGGAAACGGCAGAAAAGGCTGCGTCTCCCGCGAAAGCCGCTTCCTCTCGCCAGACAGCCCGCTCCGCTCCGGTGCGCGCGAAGGAGCCTTCCATTTCCGGCGATGGCGTGAACGGCGCGTCGACAGAGCGCGCTTCGACAGCGAGCGTTTCGGCGGCGAGCCTTCTGTCCGCGCCGAGTGCGTCCCCGTCGAGCTCGAGCGGCGACGCTGGGCCGGCTTCGAGTTCGGAGCCGGCGGAATCGGCCTCGCTAGCGCGCACCGTCGCATCGTTGCGCGGCGCCCTCGAACAAGAGCGCTACGCCGCGCAGCAGCGCTGGCGACGCACGCGCAACTGGTTGGCCGTGGCGTTGGCCGGTGTCGCGTTAGTCTTTGCGGCATCCGTCGCGCAGACTGTAGCGCTGGTCGGATTCGCCCATCGCGCCGAAGCGGCGCAACAGCAAGCGCAAAACGCGTTGAACGACCAGCGAGCCGCACTGGAGAACCTGGCGAGCGCCACGTCGGCGCTGTCGGCCCGGATTCAGACGCCGGACGGTCAGGCGCCGACGGCCGCTGCTTCAGCACCCGTTAACTCGGAGCAACCGCGGTCGAAGCACGCCAAATCCACGCACGCGCGGCGCCTAAAGGAAAAAGAGAGAACCAGATAGGCGGTGCATGCAGGCGGTGCGCACCCGCCTGACCGTCGCAAGGGGCTGGTCAAGTGCGCGGCACGCCTTTCCACCGCTTGAGCAGCAGTGCATTCGTGACGACGCTTACACTCGAAAAGGCCATGGCCGCGCCGGCCAACATAGGGTTCAGCAGGCCCAGCGCCGCCAACGGGATGCCGACCAAGTTGTAGATGAACGCCCAAAAGAGGTTTTGCTGGATCTTCCGATAGGTCCGGCGCGAAATGTCGATCGCATCGGCAACGAGCGCCGGGTCGCCGCGCATGAGCGTGATTCCGGCTGCGTGCATCGCCACATCCGTGCCCGTGGCGAGCGCGATGCCGATGTCGGCCGCGGCGAGGGCGGGCGCGTCGTTGATGCCGTCGCCCGCCATCGCCACGATTTGACCGGTACGCGCCTTCAATTGCGCGACGATGCCCGCTTTGTCCTCCGGCAGCACCTGCGCGTAGTAGTCCTCTATACCGAGCGCGGCCGCGACGCCCGCCGCCGCGCCCCGGTTGTCGCCCGTCACTAGAACGCTCTTGACCCCGCGCGCGCTCAGTTGCTGGACCGCCGAGCGCGCCGTGGGCTTGAGGCTATCGCCGAAGGCGATGACCGCGAGGGCTTGCGCCGGCGCTTGCCCGCTAGCCTGGCGGATCAGCCATGACACGGTGTTGCCGGCCGCTTCGAGTTCCGCCGCGCGGGCGCGCGCCTGGGCCGGCGGTTCGACGCCGAGTTCGTCGAGCCAACGTCCGTTGCCGACGCAAATCGTGGCGCCGTCCACCTCCGCCTGCATGCCTCGCCCCGCAACGGCTTGCGCATGGGAGGCGGCGCGGGCGCGGGCACTGCCGCGTTCGGCGGCCGTGCGGGACCATTGCGCGGCACCGGCACCGGCACCGGCACCGGCACCGGCACCGGCACCGGCACCAGCACCAGCACCAGCACCAGCACCAGCGCCAGCGCCAGCGCCAGCGCCAGCACCAGCACCCATGCTGCCGTCATACTGGGCGAGCAACGCGCGCGCCAACGGATGCTCGCTGCCGCGCTCGACGGCTACGGCGAGGTCAAGCGCATCTTCGCGCGAGATGCCGATCGGCTCGAGCGCCACTACCTGCGGTTTGCCGACCGTCAGCGTGCCCGTCTTGTCGAAGGCGACCACGGCTACCCGTTGCGCCAATTCGAGCGCTTCCGCGTCCTTGATGAGCACGCCGTGCCGGGCGGCGACGCCCGTGCCCACCATGATGGCGGCCGGCGTAGCCAGGCCGAGCGCGCAGGGACACGCGATCACGAGCACCGATACGGCGTTGAGAATCGCGGTTTGCGGCGATGTGCCGGCGAGGAGCCACAACCCGAGCGTCGCGGCGGCGATCGCGAGGATGGCCGGCACGAAGACGGCGCTGACCCGATCGACCAGCCGCTGAATCGGGGCTTTTTCAGCCTGCGCGCTTTCGACGAGCCGGATGATGCGGGCAAGCGTCGTTTCCGCGCCCGTGGCGGTCGTGGCGACCTCCAGCAAACCTTCGCCGTTGATCGATCCGGCCGTGACGCGCTCGCCCGGGCCTTTCGCGACGGGCAAGCTCTCGCCGGTCACGAGCGATTCGTCGACGTGCGTGCGGCCTGCGGCGATCGATCCGTCGACGGGCACGCGCTCACCGGGCTTCACGACCACCACCATGCCCACCCGCACCTGAGCGAGCGGGACGTCGCGCTCGTGGCCCGAGGCGTCCTTGATGTGGGCGCGGTCGGGGCGCAGCGCGTTGAGCGCGCGGATCGCGTCCGTCGTTTCGCGCTTGGCGCGGGCTTCGAGCCACTTGCCCAGCCGGACTAGCGTAATCACGACCGCCGACGCTTCGAAATAAAGGTGCATGGTGTCGCCCGGCTGGACGATCGTCTGCCAGACGCTCAAGCCGTACGCGGCCGACGTCCCCAATGCGACGAGCAAGTCCATGTTGCCTGTCCGCGCCCGGACGGCGCGATAGGCGCTGACATAAAATCGGGCCCCGCAGACGAACTGGACGACGCTCGCCAGCGCCAACTGCAGCCAAGCGGGCAGCGCGATTTCGGCGCCGAACGGCGCCGTCAGCATCGGCAGCGTCAGCGGCGCGCTAAGTACTGCCGACAGCGCAACGGCCATCAGCTCTCGCCGTGCTTGGTGCGCCCGGTCGCCGGCGCCCGCCTGCGGCGCGCTTCCGTCCGCGCCGGACGTCTCGGGCTCGGCGGCGACGGGCCGTGCTTCGTAACCGGCGTCGACGACGGCTTCGACGAGCCGCTGGACGTCGGCCGGCGCGAGCGGCGCGGCCGCGCGCACGCTGGCCCGCTCGGTGGCGAGGTTGACGGAGGCTGCCGTCACGCCCGGCACGCGCGCCAGCGCTTTTTCCACGCGGGCGGCGCACGATGCGCACGTCATGCCTTCGATATCGAGTTCGGTGGTCGGCGCATCGGCGGCGCCGGGGACAGCGAGGTCGGTCATGATCGTCGAAACAATGAGAGAGCGGGCCGTAGCCAGCGATAGAACCGACTATGAACCTTCCTATGATTGGAATGTCAAGAACGGAACGGCCCGCATCTTTCAAACGAGCCTAGCGGATACAGTGTGGGATTGCTTTGACGAAGGTCGTCGATCGCCCATCAGGCGCGCGCATGGCATGTTTATGCGGGGTGAGTTTTGGATGATCCTTGCTTAGCGGCCGAGGATACGATAAAACGCTCTCGCTATTCGAACGCTATTCGAACGAGAATCGACGTGGGCGAGATCCTGGCCGGATCGGGCGTTGCCCAACCGCGACGGCGGAGTAGGCCGCCGATCGCATTGAAAACAGACCGCAACTATGACAACAAGAACACCAAAATCGATACTGCCCGCGGGGGCGCGTTCCTGGCTGGCATGCCTGGCCGCCGCCGTGTTCGCCGGGTGCGCCGCGCCGCCGAAGGCGCCGCCCCCGCCGGACCCGAGCGGCTGGACTCAGGACCAAGTCGTGGACTCTTACGTGTTCGGCTATCCGCTCGTCGTCATGGCGGCCGCGCGCGCCGCGGCGCTGGCGGGGGCCGGCACCGATGGAAGCGCCGTGCTCAATACGTTGCGTCCCGTGGCTCCGGGCTCGGCCGATGACGAGAGCCTGCCGCCGTTGGCCGACGTCGACACCTTGGCCGCTAACGCCTGGCTCGATCTATCGCAAGAGCCGGTCGTCGTATCGATACCGGACACGCGCGGGCGCTACCTCGATGCGCGCGTTCTCGATATGTGGACAAACGTCGTCTGGTCGACGGGACCGACCGCCAATGCCCGCACCGGCTCGCCCAAGCCGCAGACGATCGCATTCGTTCCGCCCGATTGGGACGGCCAGTTGCCGTCGGGCGTCGAGCGCGTGCAAGCGCCGAGCAAAAGCCTCTGGCTCGGCGTGCGCATCGCCGCGCTCGACGCTCGGGCCGTGCCGTGGGCGCGCCGGCTGCAAAGCGAGGTGCGCGTCGCGCCGTTGTCGGCCTACCTTGCCGAGCACGAGCGTCGTGGCGCGCGCAGCAAGCACGCCAAGCGCGACCGTCATACGGTGCGGGTGCGCGCCGAGGACGCGCAAGAAAGCATCGCCGAGGCTTCGACGGGCCTCGCTGCCAATGCGGCTGCGGTGGCGCACCTCGACGGCAACGCGTTTTTCGCCAAGCTGGCCGATGCACTGAAGGACAACCCTCCATCGTCCGATGACGACCATGCCGTCAAAGTGCTGGCAGACCTCGGCGTGAAGGCGGGTTCGCCCATCCATTTCCCGAGCGGCTCGGCGGACGCCATCGCAGCCGGCGTGGCCGAAGGCGCCAAGCGTGTTCAGACGCCGCCCGTCAACGCCGTCTCCGGGAACGGCTGGGCGTGGACCGGCGATGTCGTGGGCCGTTACGGCGACGATTACGCGCTGCGGGCCTATGCGACGAGTTCGCACCCGGGTGCGGCGACCAAGCAGGACGAGGCGTTCCCGACGGCGACCGTGGATAGCGAGGGCCGGCCGCTCGACGGCGGCCAACAATATGTGATGCACTTCGCGCCGAAGTCGCTACCGCCCGTGCGCGCCTATTGGACGATCACGGCCTACACGCTGGACGGCGCGCTGGCGCCCGGACGTTTGCCGCACCACTCGGTCGATTCACATGACCGTGTGCGCCGCAATCGCGACGGTTCGATCGACCTGTATATCTCGTCGAAATCGCCCGGCCGCGCTCGCCTGTCGAACTGGCTGCCGGCCCCCGAGGGTCCGTTCGAGCTCGTGATGCGGCTCTATGCGCCGCGTCCGAGCGCGACAGACGGAAGCTGGCTGCCGCCAAAAATCGAGCGTCGATGACGCAATGTCGTACAACGGGAAACGGGAGGCAGACGCGGATGGAGCAAGGCGGGCGAGATTGAATGGAGCGGCGCAATGACGAATGAACCGAAGGGCGGGGTGTTGCGCCGCGTCGGGGACAAGTTCCGGTCACGCGGCGCGCGCCGTACGCTGATCGGTGTTTTCATTGCCGTCGTGCTCTACGGGCTGCTCGGCTTCTTCGCGGCGCCGCCGTTGATCCGGCACGTGGCCGAGCGCGAGCTTGCCCAAGCGCTGGACCGGCCCGCGACGATCCGCCGCGTGACGTTCGATCCTTATACGCTCAGGCTCGAGGCCGACGGCGTGCGCGTCGGCGAACGCGGCGGTGCGGGCGAGTTCGCCGCGATCGAGCGCCTCGTGGTGCGCGTGTCCTGGATGACGCTGCTGCGCTTCGCGCCCATCGTGACCGAACTGCGCGTGGATTCCCCGCGCGTCAGTGTCGTTCGCTACGACGCGCAGCGCTTCAATTTCAGCGATATCGCCGAGAAATTCGCCAAGCCGTCGAAGCCGCAGGCCGGGCCGACGCTATTCTCGGTGTCCAATATCGCCGTCGAGAACGGCCGCGTCGAGTTCGACGACCGGCTGCTCGGCATGCGGCACGTCGTCGATCGATTGGCGCTGGGTGTGCCGTTCATTGCGACATTGCCGTCGCAGACCAACATCTTCGTCGATCCGCGGTTCTCCGCGCGCATCGACGGCAGCCCGATCGATATCCGCGGCCGAACGAAGCCGTTCGCGCAATCGCGCGAATCGGACGTGACGCTCACGTTCGGCGATCTGGATTTGCCGCGCTTGCTTTCCTACGTGCCGACGAAGCTGCCCCTCGAAGTGAAGAGCGGCAAGCTGGCCGGCGATCTCAAAGTTCGCTTCGTCATGGCGGCCGATAAGCCGACGCTGACGGTCGCCGGCACTGCCGATCTGACCGGTGCGCAAATCGTCGATGCCGCCCATGCGCCGTTTTTCTCCGCGCAGGCGCTGCATGTGGCGGCGGCGGAACTCGAGCCGCTTGCCGGCGTGTATCGATTCGATGAAATCCGGCTCGATCAACCCGCGCTGCATCTGACGCGTGAGCGCTCGGGCGAACTCAGCATCACGCGCGCATTCGCGGCGTCGTCCAAGGAAGGCCGCCCGGCCAAGGCGTCCGATGCCGCCGCGGCGCCGGCTTCCGGGGCATCCGAGTCGATACCGGCCTCGGCCGCCGCTGGCGCGTCGTCGCCGGATACCGCCGTTTCGACGCCCGCGCCGCTTGATTTATCCATCAAGCATTTCGCGTTGAACGGCGGCGACATCGCGCTCGAAGACCGTGTCCCCGAGCGGCCCGTCGCGCTCGATTTGACGGGCCTGACGGCCACGGTCGACGACCTTTCGACGCTCGGCGCGGGCAATGCGCGCTATACGATACGCACGGCGCTAAAGCAAGGCGGCACGATCGCCGCCTCCGGGGCGCTGGGCCTGAAGGCAAAGCGTGCCGACGCCAAGGTATCGCTCGCCGGGCTCGACTTGCCGCTCGTGCAGCCGTACTTGCAAGATGCGATCAGTGCGCGCATCGAGGGCGGCAAGCTCGGCGCGACGTTGCCGCTCGACGCCGATTGGTCGAAGCCCGGCGCGCATCTGCGAGTGGGCGCGGGCGCGGTCACGCTCGATTCGCTGAAAATCGCCGGCGCCGAGACGGCGAAGGGCGCGGCGCCCGCCATCGCGCTGGCGCAAGGCCGTGTCGCGATCAAAAGCGTCGATGTGGCGGCGCGCTCGGCCGACATCGACCGAGTCGAGGCGACAGGTCTGGCCGTGGCCGGCGCGCGCGGCAAGGATGGCCGCATCAGCCTCATGGCGTTGGTGCAACCACCGCACTCGGCCGCGCGCGAGCGCCACGCAAGCGAGCCGGCCCGCGCCACGGCGGCCAAGGCCGACTCGGGCGGCGCTGCGCAGCCGGGCTGGCGCTACCGTATCGGCGAACTGCTTCTCAAGGACGCGTCGGCCGACATCACCGACCAAAGCGCGGCCAAGCCGGCGACATTGCACGTTGCGCCGATTCAGCTCGACGTGCGCAATGTCACCGAGGATTTGAGCCGGCCCCTGGCGGTCAAACTCGAGACTTCGCTGAACGGCAAGGGCACGCTCAACGTGCAAGGCGACGTGGTGCCGAACCCGCTCAAGGCGACGCTGACGGTTCAGGCGAACCGGCTCGACCTTTCGCCGTTCGAGCCTTACTTCGGAAGCGGACTCAATGCGAAGATCGCTGCCGCCGAGCTGAACGCGCGCGGCCGGGTAACGGCCTCGATGCCCAAGGACGGCGCGGCTTCATACGCGTATCGCGGGTATGCCGCGCTCCTCGACGTTAGGCTGCTCGATCGCACGACGTCGGCGCCGCTGGCCGGTTGGCGGACGCTCGGGATCGGCGGCATCAACGCCCGTTACGACGAGCACGGCGTCAACCTCGATATCGCTCGCGTCACGTTCGCGAGCTTTTTCGGCCGGGTGCTGCTCGATCCGCAAGGCAAGCTGAACCTGAACGACGTGCTCGCTCAACAGCGGGAAAGCGAGCACACGGCGGGCGCGGGCAAGCAGAAGTCGTCGACGACTACCGCCCACGTCGAAACAGCGCCGCCGGGATCGGCCTCGACGCCGCTGCATGCTCGCATCGGCCAGGTCGTGCTGCAGCAGGGCCACGTCAATTACACCGACGACTTCGTCAAGCCGAATTACACGGCCGATCTCGTCGACATCACAGGAAAGATCGGTACGTTCGGCACCGAGGTCGCCGCACCGGCGCCCGTCGACATCAGTGCGAGCTTGGCGGACAACGGTCCGGTCACCATTCGCGGCACGGCCAACCCGCTGGCGAAGAAGCCTTCGCTCGACTTGACCGCCAGCGCGCACGGCATCGGGCTCAAGCACCTCACACCCTACTCGTTGAAATACGCGGGCTATCCGATCGAGAAGGGCAGCTTGAATGTCGACCTGCATTACAAGCTCGACAACGACCAGCTGACGGCGGAAAACCATCTGTTCATCGATCAGCTCACGTTCGGCGAACACGTCGTCAACGATACGGAAACGCATCTGCCGGTTCGTCTCGCCATTGCATTGCTGAAGAATTCGCGCGGGCAGATCGACGTCAACATTCCGGTATCGGGATCGCTGTCGAATCCGCAGTTCAGCTTGAGCAGCTTGATCTGGAGCGCCGTCGCGCATCTGATCGAAAAGGCTGTCACGGCGCCGTTTTCGTTGCTGGCCAATGCGCTCGGCGGCGGCGCGCAGGGGTCGGCGAGCGCCGAGCAGCTGCAATACGTCGCGTTCGCGCCCGGCTCGGCGGCGTTGACCGATGCGTCGCGTGAAAAGCTGGATACGCTTGCCAAGCTGCTAAGCGAAAAGCCCGAAGTGAAGCTCGAGTTGAGCGGCCGCGCGGACGCGGACATCGATATGCCGGGACTGCGGCTCGCGTACGTCGACGGTCTCGTCAAAAAGGCCAAGGCCAAAGCGATGTCGAGTGGCGGTCAGCCGGTCGACCCGGCGACGGTGACGGTCACACGCGACGAATACAGCCGCTATCTGAAGCAGGCCTACATGGACGCCGATTTCAAGAAGCCGCGCAATTTCGTCGGGCTGACGAAGACGCTGCCGGACGAAGACATGAAACGAGCGCTCGCTTTCCACGCGCCCGTGGACGATACGAGCCTGCATGCGCTCGCCGAGCAGCGCGCGCTGAACGTGCGCCAGTACCTGGCCGGCAAGATCGACGCGAACCGGCTAGCGATGGTCGCGCCGCATTTCGGCACGGAAGGCATGAAGGACAACGGCCCGTCGACGCGCGTGGACTTGACGCCGGCCAGCCGATAAGCCTGGAGCCCACGCAGCGCTTCGGCCGAGCGGCCGGGCCTGCGTGGGCGACGTCGCGTTTGCTCCCACAACCGTGGCCGACCTTCTTGAGAAAATCCTTAATCGGCGAATAAAAATCGAATTCCAGGTTAACGGGAAATTCGATGTAAACGAACTGAAAATAATCATACGTAAAAGCACTATCCGATTAGTTATACCTGTCTAATCCTTCAATTTCTCTTTCGCGAAAGCGCCGTTTGCTGGTTCACTCCAATGCGCGCGGGGGCCTTGGAAAAGGCTTTCCGCGTGGCGCCGTTTTAAAACACCGTATGAATGAAAATCGGCAATTGGTCGAATTCGAACATTGGAGGAAACGGGATGGCCAGATCGTTGAAGAAGAAAATGCTGACCGGTTTGACTGCGCTGGCGGTCGGCAGCGCTTCGCTCGCCGGATTGCTTTCGCTTGCGGCGCCGAGCGTCGCATTGGCCGATACCGCGCCGTCGATCGACCGGTACGCCGCGACGCAGTACCCGATCGTGCTCGTGCATGGCTTGACGGGCACCGATCGCTACGCGAACGTGCTCGACTATTGGTATGGCATCGCATCGGATCTGGAATCGCACGGCGCCGACGTCTACGTCGCGAATCTGTCGGGATTCCAAAGCGAACTCGGCGCGAACGGGCGCGGCGAACAACTACTCGCTTACGTCAAGCAAGTGCTGGCGGCAACGGGTGCGAAGAAGGTCAATCTCGTCGGTCACAGCCAAGGCGGCCTCAGCGTGCGATACGTTGCGGCCGTGGCGCCCGAGCTCGTCGCTTCGGTGACGACGATCGGCACGCCGCATCGCGGCTCGGAATTCGCCGATTACGTCGCCGGCGTGCTCGCGAAAGATCCGACCGGCCTGGCCGAACCGCTGATCGGCAAGTTCGCCGAACTGATCGGTACGCTGTTCAGCAGCAACTTCAATACGGATCAAGATGCGATCGCGGCATTGACGGCGCTGACGACGTCCGGGGCAGCGCAGTTCAATGCGGCCGTGCCGAGTGCCGGCCTGGGTGCGGCGGGGGCCTGCCAAACAGGCGCATCGACGGAAACCGTCAACGGCAACACGCACTACATTTATTCGTGGGCCGGCAGCGCGATTCAACCGACCTGGTCGGTGCTCGGCGTGCGCGGCGCCGGCGATACGAGCGTGTCGGGGCCGTTCGATCCGGCCAACCTGACCGATCCGTCGACGGTCGCGCTGCTCGGCTCGGGCGCCGTCATGATCAACCGCAATTCAGGTCCGAACGACGGCCTCGTCTCGGTGTGCAGCGCGTTGTTCGGCCGCGTGCTGAGCACGCGCTATCGCTGGAACCACGTCGACGAAATCAATCAAGTGCTCGGCATACTGGGCCGGAACGCGGAAGAACCGGTGGCCGTGATTCGCACGCACGCCAACCGTTTGAAACTGCAGGGGCTGTAGACGATGACGCGCCCTGCCGATGCAAAGAAGACCGTAGGCACGCTGGCGTCGTTCGGCGCCGCCGGCGTTGCCGCTGCCGCTGCGGTTGGGTATTTCAACGCGCCGGCCGGGGCGCCGAGCGCGGGCGCGCAAGCTGCGGCGAGCGCAGCGGTGGCCGAGCCGCTCGCAAAGCGGGCGCCGCTCGGGCCGGCTGCCGCGGCGCCGCCCGTGCCCGTTTCGCTGGAGAGCACGACACCGCCGAGGCTGCCGGTCGATGCGCTCGGACATCTGCGCAAGGCGCGCGGCGTGCGCGACTTTTTCGACTATTTCCTCGCGGCGCAAAACGAGGTCCGCGCCGACGCGCTCGATGCGCTCGTCGAAAAGCAGATCGCGGCGCAACTCGACGGGGCGGCGGCAGCGCTTGAAGCGCTCGACGTTTGGCGACGCTATGCGGCGTACCGTCAGGCGCTAGCCGCCCTTGCGCCGCTGTCGACGACGGCCTCGGCCGGCGGGCTCGATCTCGACGCCTTGCAGTCCCAGCTCGACCGGCATGTATCGCTGGCGAGCCGCACGCTGGGCGGCGAGTGGAGCGAGGCATTCTTCGGCGCTGACTGGCGGCGCGCTCGCTACACGATCGAGCGATGGCGGATCGTCCGGGACGCCACATTGACCGAGGCGCAAAAGAGCGCCCGTCTAGGCGCGCTGGTCGAGAGCTTGCCTCCCGACGAGCGCGCCGCGGTCGAAGGTGGGCAACGGGCGCGCGCAGCCGTCGAGACGATCGCCAAGCTCGAGCAGCAGGGTGGCTCGATCGAAGCGTTGCGGGCTCAAGCGACGCAAGCCCTCGGCCCCCAGGCGGCCGAGCGGATCGTAAAGATGCGGAGGGAGAACGACGCGTGGCGAACGAAATACGCCGGCTACGCCGCGCAACGGGCGCGCATCGAGGCGATGGCGTTATCGCCCGCCGAGCGCGACGCGCAAATCGAGGGTCTGCGCAAGCGGGCTTTCTCGAATCCGGCGGAGGCGCTCAGAGCGGCGTCGCTCGATCGGACGTCTGCACGTTGACCGTCGGAAACCCGGCCCGTCGCTTCGTGCACGCACCCACGCCGACCGCGAGCGCCGGCCCCATTCAGGCCCGCGCATCGCGCTCAGGCGACCTGCTGCGTCTGTCCACCTTCCATGTATCGCTCGATGACGCGCGCGAGCGTACCGAAGGCCGGTTCGATCCGATCGTTCGGCACGCAGGCATAGCCGAGAAGCAGCCCGCGACGCGCCGACTCCTCACGGCTGTAGTACGTCGAGAGCGGTCGCACGATCACGCCGGCATCGAAGGCGGCCGAGGTGACGGCGCGGTCGTCCACGCCGTCCGGCAGACCGAGAACGAGGTGCAGGCCGGCTTCGTCGCCCATGACGGGCAGGGCGTCGCCGAACCGCGAAGTGATGGCGTCGATCAGCATCTGGCGGCGCTCCCCGTAGAGCGCGCGCATGCGCCGAACGTGGGACGTCAGGTATCCGCCGAGAATGAACTCGGCGAGCACGGCTTGGTGCATGAGCTGCCCCTCGCGATACAGCTCCGCCACCGCGGTGCGGAACGTGTCGACGAGATGTTCGGGCGCGACCATATAGCCGATCCGCAGCCCTGGGTACAAAATCTTGCCGAGGCTGCCGACGTAAATTACGCGCCCGGCGTCGTCCAGGCCCTGCAAGGAGGCGATCGGGCGGCTGCCGTAGCGAAATTCGCTGTCGTAGTCGTCTTCGACGATCCACATGGCGTGCTCGCGCGCATATTCGAGCAACGTGCGCCGCCGCGCGAGGCTCATGACCATACCTAGGGGATACTGATGCGACGGGGTCACGACTGCGAGGCGCGGCGGCACGCTCGGCGTCAGCTCGCGCGGGTTCAGGCCTTCGCTGTCGACGGGAATGGGCTCCAGTTCGAGCCCCGCCGCCTGCAGCACGCTGCGCGCGCCCCAATAGCATGGCTCTTCGACCCACGCGCGATCGCCGACGTCGGTCAAGAGCTTCACGGCGAGGTCCATCGATTGATGAATACCCGTGGTGATGATGATCTGATCGGGCGAGCATTTGACCGAGCGCGCCACGCGCAGATAGTCGGACAACGCGCGCCGCAGCGGCCGGTAGCCGCCGCCGGGGGCATAAGTCAGCAGCTCGGGATTGGCCTCTTTCCACAGCCGCGCCTGCAAGCGGCTCCATGTCCGGGCCGGGAACTCGTTGACGTCGGGCACGCCCGGCATGAACGCCCCCCATTGCTTCGGCGCGACGCCGGCGCGCCCGATCAGGCGCCGGCCCCGTGTGGAAAGGCTCTCGTGCGTGCGGCGCTCGCGCGCCACGGCCGGCTCGCTCGGGCGGGCCGCCGGCCGGGGGCGGACGGCCGCCGTATCCGGCCGCGTATCGGCCACGTAAGTCCCGCTGCCGGTGCTCGACAGGACGTAGCCCTCGGCCGTCAATTGGTCGTACACGCGCAGCACGGTGTTGCGCGCGATGTCGAGATCTTCCGCCAGCGTGCGCGAACTCGGCAGCTTCGTGCCCGGCGCGAGCTGGCCCGTCAGGATCGCGTGCTGAACCAGGCGCAGCACCTGGCGGTACATGGGCTCGGCCGCCGCACGTTCCAGCCGGGCGCCCAGCCAGTCCGACAGAATGATCGTATCCAAAGTGGTTCCCTTCGGAATAATGAAATGGTTCCGTTACGTGGAACCGTAACAGATTATATTGGATTGCAAATGAAATGCGGTGCTCGCTAGTCGATGGAGCCAATCGGGTAAACGATAGTGTCAGGCGCGAAGCGCGGGTCCAAGTCAGCGCTCTAGCACCCCCTTGGACCGACGGAGGAAGACGATGAAATCAGATCAGGTCATTGTGAGCTTTCGCGGCGTGCGTAAGACGTACGACGGCGAGACGCTCGTCGTCAAATCGCTCGACCTCGACATTTACCAGGGCGAGTTCCTGACGCTGCTGGGGCCGTCGGGCTCGGGCAAGACGACGTGTCTGATGATGCTGGCCGGGTTCGAATTTCCCACCGGCGGGGAGATTCGGCTCGACGGCCAGTTGCTCAACACCGTGCCGCCGCACAAGCGCAACATCGGGATGGTGTTCCAGAACTACGCGCTGTTTCCGCACATGACCGTCGAGCAGAACGTCGCGTATCCGCTGACGGTACGCAAGATGGACGGCGCCGAGCGCGCGGAGCGCGTAGCCGAGGCGTTGAAGATGGTGCGCATGGACAGCTTCGCCAAGCGCTATCCGTCGCAGCTCTCGGGCGGCCAGCAGCAGCGGATTGCGCTTGCGCGGGCGCTGGTTTTCCAGCCGCGGCTCGTGCTGATGGACGAACCGCTCGGTGCGCTCGACAAGCAATTGCGCGAGCACATGCAATACGAACTGAAGGCGCTGCACGACAAGCTCGGCCTGACGTTCGTCTATGTCACGCACGATCAAGGCGAGGCATTGACGATGTCCGACCGCGTCGCCGTCTTCGATAAGGGCATCGTGCAGCAGCTGGACACCGTCGACCGCCTCTACGAAACGCCGTGCAACGAGTTCGTCGCGAACTTCATCGGCGACAGCAACCGCCTGCAAGGGACGATCTCCGATGTCGACGGCGAGTTTTGCCGCTTGCGGCTGCGCGACGGCACGCACGTCGTGGGCCGCAACGTCGCCAACGCGAGGGCCGGTTCGCCCGCCACCGCCTGCATTCGTCCCGAGCGACTTCGGCTCGTGCCTCATGCAGGCGCCCGCCACGGCGCCAATGGCAACGGTAACGGCAACGCGCTCTCGAGCGAGGTGCGGGGCCTCATCTATTTCGGCGATCACGTGCGGATGCGCTGCGCGGTGCCCGAGCAGGACGAATGCTTCGTCAAGGTTCCGCTCGGCACGGAAGCGCTTGAAAGTTTCGTGCCCGGCGCGAGCGTCGCGCTGGAATTCGCCCCTGAGCATTTGCGCGTTTTTGCGTGATCCCGCGCGCGAGCGGGCACCACTCGCGCGAGCAAGCATCGCCTCGTCCGCGGCCCAGCGGACGTATTCACGAAGATCCACGTAGAGGAGAGCCAAGATGAAGTCGAACACCCTCATGACGCGCCGCACCGTTGCGACGCTGGCCGTCGCTGTCGCATCGACGATGCTCGCCGCGGCCGGCGCCGCAGCGGCCGAGTTGACCGTCGTGAATTTCGGCGGCGCGAACGCCGATGCGCAGAAAGTCGCCTATTACCAGCCGTTCGAGAAGAAGACAGGCGACAAGGTCACGGCCGTCGAATACAACGGCGAAACGGCCAAGATCAAGGCGATGGTGGAAGCCAAGCACGTGAACTGGGACGTCGTCGAAGTCGAGTCGGGCGATCTCGGCCGCGGTTGCGACGAAGGTCTGTACGAAAAGCTCGACTGGTCGAAGATCGCGAAGAAATCGGAGCTGATTCCCGAATCGCCGAGCGCCTGCGGCGTGGGCTTTTTCGTCTGGTCGACGGCCATTGCCTATAACGCCGACAAACTGAAGACGGCGCCGACGGGCTGGGCCGATTTCTGGAACGTCAAGAAATTCCCGGGCAAGCGTGCGTTGCGCAAGGGTGCGCGCGGCAACCTCGAATTCGCGCTGATGGCCGACGGCGTTGCGCCGAAGGACGTCTACAAGGTGCTGGCGACGAAGGCCGGCCAAGACCGCGCATTCAAGAAGCTCGACGAACTGAAGCCGAACATCCAATGGTGGGAAGCCGGTGCGCAGCCGCCGCAATTTCTCGTTGCGGGCGACGTCGTCATGTCTTCCGCGTTCAACGGCCGGATCGATGCCGCGCAGCGCGAAGGCAAGAACCTGAAGGTGGTTTGGAACGGCAGCATCTATGACCTCGATTACTGGGTCATTCCGAAGGGCTCGCCGAACAAGGCGCTGGCCGAGCAGTTCATCGCCTACTCGGTCTCGTCCAAGCCGCAGCAGGTGTATGCGCAGCACATCGCCTACGGTCCCGCCAATCGCGACGCGATCAAGTCGCTCGACGCGAAGACGCTGTCGAATCTGCCGAACTCGCCGGCCAACGGCAAGAACGCGGTGCTGCAAGACGCCGCGTTCTGGACCGACTACGGCGACGAGCTCGAGCAGCGCTTTGCGTCGTGGGCATCGAAGTAAGCCCATCGATCGATGGCTCGAGCGACGGCGGCGCCGGGGCGGTAACCGGCGCCGCCGGGTTGGCGGCGAGCCAATGCGACAGCGGTCCAAGCGTTGGCGCGTCAGTGCGAGAGCGCGCCGCGCCGTCCGACATGAAAGGCGGCCGGCGCGGCGATAGATGGCAGTAGAAGGCAAGAGGCAAGGCAGGAGATGAGCGTGCAAACGATGACGATTCCGAGCGACCCGGGCAGTGCATCGACCGCGACGTTGAAGCGGGAATTGAAAGCTGCGCAGGCGCGCAAGCGACTAACGGCGCTGCTCTTGATTGCACCGCTTGCGATTTTCCTGGTGCTGATATTCGTCGTGCCGATCGCGGCTTTGTTGACGCGCGCGGTGCAAAACCCCGAGGTGGCCGATGGGCTGCCCAAGACAGTCGTGCAATTGAAGGGCTGGGATCGCAAGAGCGAACCGCCCTCGGCCGCGTATGCGGCGCTCGCTACCGATTTGGCGGCTGCGCAAGACGGCGAAACGATGGGCAGCTTGGCGAGGCGGCTCAACGTCGAAATACCGGGCTTCCGCTCGCTCGTGTCGAAGACGGCGCGCGCGCTGCCGTTCGCCGACGACTCCGGCCACCCCCTGGCCTTGTCGCCCGACCAAGTGCGCGCCAAGCTGATCGATCTCGACGAGCGTTGGAAAGATGCGCGCTACTGGCGCGCGATCGCCAAGAACGGTTCGCATTACTCGCCGTTCTACCTACTGGCCGCGCTCGACCATCGAGAGGACGCGTTCGGCCATATCGAAAGAACGGACCCCGACCAGCGCATCTACTTGAGCGTGTTCGGCCGCACGTTCGTGATCGGCGCCGTGGTGACGCTGGCGGCGCTGCTGCTCGGCTATCCGCTCGCCTACTGGATTTCGACGCTGAGCGAGCGCCGCGCGAATCTGGCGATGATCCTCGTATTGATCCCGTTCTGGACCTCGATACTCGTGCGGGTAGCCGCCTGGATCGTGATCTTGCAGACCGAAGGCCTCGTCAATCACGCGTTGCACGGGCTGGGGCTGATCAACGCGCCGCTCGCGCTGCTGTTCAACCGCACGGGCGTCTACATCTCGATGACGCATATTCTGCTGCCGTTCATGATCTTGCCGCTGTATAGCGTGATGAAGTCGATTCCGCCGACGTATCAGCGCGCGGCCGTTTCGCTCGGCAGCCACCCGTTCGCGGCGTTCTGGCGCGTTTACGTGCCCCAGACGTATCCCGGCATCGGCGCCGGTGCGCTGCTGGTCTTCATCCTCGCCATCGGCTACTACATTACGCCGGCATTGCTTGGCGGTCCTAACGATCAGATGGTCAGCTACTACGTCGCTTACTTTACGAACGTGACGATCAATTGGGGCATGGCGTGCGCGCTCGGCGGCCTGCTGCTCGCGGCGACGCTCGTGCTGTATGCGGTCTATGGCCGCTTCACGCGAGCACAACCGAACCTGTGAGGAGCCGGCGATGAAACTCTCGAAACCCCTGTTCGCACCGCATACGTCGCTCGTCGAACGCGCGTGGTATTTCCTGCTGCGCGGCCTGGCCGTGCTGACACTGCTGTATCTGATCATGCCGGTGCTCGCGATCGTGCCGCTGTCGTTTTCGTCGAGCACGTTCCTCGTGTATCCGATTCCGGGCTGGTCGATGCGCTGGTATCAGAACCTCGTCATGTCCGACGAGTGGCGCATGGCCGCGAAGAACAGCTTCATCGTCGCGCCCTCGGCCACGGTGCTGGCCACCGTGCTCGGCACGCTTGCGGCGCTCGGCCTGGCCAAGGCGAATTTCCGCGGCAAGGCGATCGTCATGGCCGTGCTGATTTCGCCGATGATCGTGCCGGTCATCGTCGTCGGCGTGGGCATGTACTTGTTCTTCGCGCCGCTTGGTCTCGCGAATACCTACATCGGCCTCATCATGGCGCATGCGGCGCTCGGCGTGCCGTTCGTCGTCACGACGGTGGGGGCGACGCTGCAGGGCTTCGACGGCAACCTCGTGCGGGCGAGCCTATCGCTCGGCGCCAATCCCACGCGCACGTTCTTCCGTATCACGCTGCCCGTGATCGCCCCGGGGGTGATTTCCGGCGCATTGTTCGCGTTCGCGACCTCGTTCGATGAAGTGGTGGTGACGCTATTTTTGGCCGGCGCCGATCAGACGACGCTGCCGCGGCAAATGTTTACCGGCATCCGCGAGAACATCACGCCGACGATTGCGGCGCTTGCGACGATTCTCATCGTCTTTTCGACGGGGCTCTTGCTCGCGCTCGAATGGCTGCGAGGCAGAAACGCGGCGCGTGCGGTGGCGTGAAGGCACGAGCGCCGGGCCCTTCATCACCGCGTATTTCCGCCGGAAGGGGAAGTCCAACGAGGACATGATCGCGTGGATGAAGACGATTGACGATTCGGACGAGGCGGACCGTATCGCCACCTTTGCCAAGAAGCAGTCCGTCGGCAAAGCGGCCGACGGCACGCCGACGATCGGCACACAGCAGGCGCAGGCGTTCGAGCGATTCCTCGCGGAATCGCCTGGCGATCAAGAGGCGACGCTGCATCCGCCGCACTGGGTGAAGTGATGTGCGGAGCGGGTGGCGGCAAGCGATGGCTCGCCCGCCGTACGTTGTCTCCATCGGGAACTTCGCGAGCGAATGGAGGCGACGGCAGGCGCGATGCGCGGGCACACCGAGTTTAACGGGCTCGCAATCCCCGCCGGCTACAATGAACAAGATCTATCATCATGCGCGGCATGCGGGTGCCGCTTCGCATAGTTGGGTGCCCCGCCGCCGTCGGCTCAATGAGCGCGCTAATCCAAATGACCACATCACCAATAACTTTTGCAACACCCCTCGACCTGTACCGAGCCATTTCGCGCGTTTGGGCGGCAGACACGGCCAGTCCCACCGGCGCTTGGTCGCAATCGAATCCGGCTCAGAATCATTGCAGCGTCACTTCGCTCGTCGTGCAAGATCATTTCGGTGGGCAGATTCTCACTACGAGGACATCGGGCGGCACTCACTTCTACAATGTCGTCGACGGGAAGAAGTGGGACCTGACAGTGAGCCAGTTCGCCGAACCGGTGCCGTACGACGACACGCCGTCCAGCCGCGACAAAGCGTTGGCGGATACCTCGCGGGAAAAATACGAACTGCTGACGGCGAGACTGAACGGGAACGCATAGGTCGCGGAATCTGCGATGCCCTTTAAGCCCCTCTTAAGCCATTCCTAACCAACCGTTAAGGTTGCAGTGCCACTCTGGAAGAGCGCCGTAGGATTTTGCGCGCACACGTAACAACCGGAGAGGTACTCATCATGAACTTCACGATCAAGGCAATCGCATTGGCGATCGCGATCGCGGCGCCTGCCGTCTCGTACAGTCAATCGTCGAACGAGCCCGTCGCACGAGCGCAGATTCGAGCGCAACTCGTCGAACTGGAACGAGCGGGCTATAACCCCTCGCACGCTGACAATACGGCCTACCCCAACGACCTACAGGCAGCCGAAGCGCGTGTGGCCGCGCGGGAGCGAACGACAACTTCGACCACGGGGATCGGGGGCTCGGCGAACTTCTCGGCACAGTCGGGTCATCACGTCCCCATTGGCGGCTGGAGCGCGTTGTACCGCCATCACTAATGCAGCGGCTCCGTTTGCACCACGCCACGAAGAGGAGAACCTCATGTCACGTCGCACCTTCACGCTGCTGGCTTGTACGGCGGTCACGCTTTTCGCGCCGGCGCTCGCTGCTGCTAGCGAGCCATCCAAGGTGCTCGTCGAGCTCTCGGATGGGAGCAACGGGCACATGTCGTTGAAGTTGAGCCCGGCACGCGTTCCTGCCGGGCCGGTCGAGTTCACGGTCAAGAACGAATCCGCGAACATGGTCCATGAGTTCTTGTTCGCGAGACGGCCGAAAGCCGACAAGGCGCTGCCCTACGACAAGAAGACCCAGCAAGTCCAAGAAGATGACATCAAGGGGCTCGAAGGTGTCGAAGATTTGCGTCCGCGTGAAACGGTGACTGCACAGTTCACCCTCGGCAACGGCCGGTACGTCGTGTTTTGCAACGAACCGGGACACTACGTCGACGGGATGCGCGCCGAGTTCGATGTGGGCGCCGGCCAGTAGGCAAGTGATCAGACGAGGGCTACCCTCGGGCACGCCCGCGGGTGGCTCGAACGATGGGACGAATTCTATGCGAATCGTCGGCCTGAAACGAAAAGCGCCGACCGTGGAATCGGAGATAAAGCGCCACGAGCAGCGGGCAGGCGCAATGGGACGACAGCGATACGAAACCGCGATCTCCGCCCCAAACGGTGACATTGCCGTTTGCGAGCGCGAAGCGAAACGCAGCACGGGCGAGCAGGCGCGTCACGACAACGACCAAAGCCACGACGGATAACGCAATCAGACGGAATGTGCCTGTCAGAAAGACGCGTTCGGGCACGCGGAAGAAAACGACGGAAAGCAAAACAGCGGCCTGAATGCACGACGCTGCAAGCGATGCGACCAACACATTTGCGCGCAGCATACTGTCCGTCGACGGCTTCATCTGAACTCCGATCGCACGCGGTGCAGCAGAAGCACCGGCGCTGACTTGTCGAACGATCCCGGCAGCGGGCGCAACACGGACATGTGCGCCTAGACGACCGTGACCGAACGCCAGTCGACGGGTGAAGCCTACCCGCGCGACCTTAAGAAGACCTGAAGTGCCCGATGCGGCGCGCCGCCCCGAATTAGCCGACGCTCTGGCGGCTCAGTTGGGCTGTGCAATCGACGAAGGCGCCTTAGGCGCTTTGATTCGTGTCGACGATTGGAAGGAGACGACAGCGCCCTGCGTGGATTGCGGCCGGCGATGCGTGACCGCGATGACAAACGCCACATTCGCGTCTGCTTCGGGCTCGAAGGCGGGTTTTCCCGCTCACCGGTCGCTTCTATTTCGCAGGTGAGCCGCGGTGCTGGCGAATCGCGCGTGAAGGCACGATTCGCCAGCTCGACGTCAGTTAAATGCCCGAATAAAGCGACTTCGTATCCGCGGCTTTCACAGGTGCGCCCGAGGCGGACGATCCGGCTTGAACGCCACCGATGGCTTGATCATTGCCGTTCTGCGCAATAACGCGAGCTTGGGCGATTTGAGCATCGTCGGGATAGTACGGATCGTTACCCAAGTGAACGCGACCGCCGGCTTGGACGAATTGCGCGAGTTCGGTCTGGACTTGGGCGCGCGTCACAGGCGTGTTCGATTGGGCGAAAACGGCGACCGGAGCGGTGAAGGCGGCGGCGATGACAACGGCTTGAACGAGCGATTTCATGACTATTACCTCCGAAAGTTCTTGATCTGTCTGTCAGTGGCGGTTCGTTTGCGTTGAACCGATGACTGCAGTGTAGCGATCGGAGGTGCTAGGGTTAATACCTATCTGCTTAACTCATCGTTGCAAGTTTGTTCATAATCGCGCCGACGGGGCACACGAAACTTGTAGGCTTAGGCGTGGCAACTGCGGCAGCCACTCCGATTGCCTTGGCTGATTCTTCATCGGCGCTCGATCGGGCGATCAGACATAGAGGCCCATGCTCGACATGCTTGCCGTGAGCTGCCGCGTGGAAATATCCACGGCTTGTTGTCCGCCGCCGCGAATCGGCAGCAACACCGTAGGGAGCCCACCCAGCTGCGTAGGCTGGAAGCCGATGTCGATCAGCGACTGCTTCAGCGCCGTATAGAATTCGGCCTTCTTGTAGTCCTGAACGACCGCCTTCGTGTCGATGCCCTGGTTCTCGAAGACCCACATGTAAAGATAGGGCAGCGTCCGCTTGAAGATGCGGCGGTGATGCTCGTTGATGAAGAAGTCCGAAAACTTGACGTATTGATCGATGCGGTGATTGAGGAAGTCGCGCGTCTTGCGCGCACCCAAAACAGCCTGCGCAATGCCGGGGCTAGTCTTTTTATAGCCGGGCATCTTCGATTTCATTCTTGCGTAGAGATTACACTGCTCCAGCCCATTGTAATCGGGTGAGGGCGGGGCAGTGAAGCGCGTGCCAAAATGGTCGAGGAATTTCCATGCGAGAAACCATGTCATTTGCGCAGATTCACCTAATTCCTTCTTCACGCTTTTGTCAAGATTGACTTGCCCGCTATGATTGCCGGGAAACGGCACGTAAATTGCGTTTGTTTGCGCGTTGGTAAATGTGACGCGTTTGCTATCCTGCGGTTTGAAAAAGCCGCGCGTCTCGTGCATCGATAGAACGGATAAATAATTTTTCACGTTTCCGCGAATGGTGCTGGCGTCTTCGTCGCCCTTATTGCCGATCCCAGCGACTGGATCCACCGCGAATATATTGACGGCGATTTCCGGAAAAATCTCTCGCAGCTTGTAAGCGAGTTTCGTGCAAGTGACCGCGCCGCGGCTCCATCCGAGCATGTTGACCGTCTTCGGGGCAGGGTTCAACTCCGCGATGGTTGCGACGGCGTGCATGACGTTATCGTCCCAGCCGGCGCCAGTCATCACGCCCGTCACCTTCCAATTGTGGTGCGTGTGCCCCATTTCCTTGCGGCCGAAGAGCGATTTGGCTTGCTTGTCGCGCGTGAATGGATTGAATTGGCCCGGTATCGGCGCCGTCGTCGGACTACTGCCCGGACCGTCGCAAATCAGGAAGTCCCGATACTCGACGCCAGCGGCAAGGCGGCCGAATTCCGCAACGATTTCGCCTTGGCCGTCGCGGCTGGCGCAAGTGCCGTGGTTGAACACGGTGAATACGGGAGAAGTAAATGCAGGCATGGGAGTATTCACCTTCAATCAAATCACGGTTTTGTCGATTAGGGTTTGCCTGTGAGCAAAGGCACAAGCGGTAGCGTGGGATCACAGCATAGCAGTGCGATTGGAAATATTGCAATGCGGGGCGAAGATCGATGGCACGAACTGGAACCGGTGCCAGCCGTCGCTTTCCATAACCTTTCGCATAAATTATTATTTATCATACGAATGCAGCATATCGAAAAGGGGTTGGTGCGGTGACCGGATGGGCCAATTTTTCGTGCGCAATTGGGGTTTTCGCTTAACTTGTCCTCCGGCGCCGTGCTCGCACTCGTACATTACGCTGCCTTACTTCTATGCTGTTTTCCGCCGGGCCCTAAATAGCATTGCCGAAAGTCTGTTGGGTCCTTCACACTTTTTAAGTTTTGTATGCTAGAGTCCCGGCTCAAAGAGACCAGTAAGTAAGAAGCCAGTACAGCACACAGTCAAGCGTTGCGGACCACAACCTTTTCAACCCAGCTCGAGGACAACCCACGAATAGGTCGAGCATTGGCCGTTTGAGTCAGTCGTCACGAAGTGCGCGTGGCATCGGTCGATGTTTGCGCTCGCTTCGGCAGTGGAGCGGTGTGCAGTCGGGGGGCGCACCGGTTCATTGTGATCGCAGGGCGTCAGCCGTCGAGCAATGAGCTTTAGGCTCGTCTCGCGCCGCGCGTCCGCTCTGCGTCTTCCGGGGTCATTTCTTTTCCCCGCTTCGAAGTACCCGCCCCCTACGAATCCGAGTCATTTCATCGCGAAGCGCCGCACATACGGCTATTCCGATTGCGCGTTTGTGTTTTTAGTCCGGAGGGGACCATGTCCAATAGTTTGCAGAAATGGGTCGGGCGCAATCGTCCGCCGCGCGTTCAGATCACCTATGACGTCGAAATCGGCGACGCCGTCGAAAAGCGCGAGCTGCCGCTGGTCGTCGGCTTGCTCGCCGATCTTTCGGGGCAGCCGGCCTCGCCGCCTCCCAAGATGAAGGAGCGCCGCTTCGTCGAAATCGATCGCGACAACTTCGACGAGATCATGGGCAAGATCGCCCCGCGTCTCGATCTGTCGGTGCCCGACACGATGAAGGGCGAAGGCAACCTCAAGGTCGAACTCAATTTCAATCAGTTCTCCGATTTCCATCCGGAAAGCATCGTGCGTCAGGTGCCGCGCCTTGCGAAGCTGCTCGAAGCGCGTCAGCAGTTGCGCGACCTGCTCGGCAAGCTCGACGGCAACGACGAACTCGACTCCATCCTCGAGCGCATCGTTCAAAACGCCGAAGAGCTTAAGAAAGTACAGAGCGAAGCGAACGCCGGCGGCGCAGCCGCGGCAGCGGAGCCGGCAGCCGAAGGCGCACCGGCCGAGTGAGCGGCGCGACGTGCGCTTGCGCGCACAGCCGCTGATGCAACGAACTGACAAAGGACTACCAGATGGAAACGAATTCCGCCGTCGAATCGTCGGCCGCCGGCGCCACGACGAACGCCGAACTTACCCTGCTCGATCGCATCGTGCTCGAAGGCAATATGGCCGTCGAACCGTCGCAGGGCGTCTACGCGAAAAAGCTGATCGGTCAGCTCGCTTCGCAGATTCTCGACGAAGGCATGCGCACGAGCCCGGACAAAGGCGTGGTCGCGATGATCAACGAGCGTGTCGCCGAAATCGACAAGCTGCTCACCGATCAGCTCAACGCGATCATGCACGATGAATCCTTCCAGGCGCTCGAAGCGTCGTGGACGGGCCTGCATGACATGGTCTACGGCACCGAGACGAGCACGCGCCTGAAGCTGCGTCTGCTCAACGTCACGAAGAAAGAACTGCTCAAGGATTTGGAGAGCGCCGTCGATCACGACATGAGCGTCCTCTTCAAGAAGGTCTACGAAGAGGAATACGGCACCTTCGGGGGCTATCCCTATTCGTTGTTGATCGGCGACTACACGTTCGGCCGGCATCCGCAAGACATCGCGCTGCTCGAGCGCATCTCGAAGGTCGCCGCCGCCGCACACGCGCCGTTCATCGCCGCCGCGGCGCCGAGCCTGTTCGATCTGAAGTCGTTCACCGAGTTGGGCGTCACGCGCGATCTGTCGAAAATCTTCGAAAGCGCCGAGCTCACGACGTGGCGCAGCTTCCGCGCCTCCGAGGATTCGCGCTACGTCTCGCTCGTGCTGCCGAGCTACGCGGCGCGTCTGCCGTATGGCGCGAAGACGAAGCCGGTCGAGACCTTCAACTTCGAAGAGGACGTCGACGGCACCGATCACGGCAAGTATCTGTGGGCGAACTCGGCCTATCAGATGGGCCTGCGCATCACCGACGCGTTCGCCAAGTACAGCTGGTCCACGGCCATCCGCGGCGTGGAAGGCGGCGGCAAGGTCGAAGGCATCGCCGCGCACGCGTACAAGACGTCGGAAGGCGACGTGGCGCTCAAGTGCCCGACCGAAGTGACGATCACGGACCGCCGTGAGAAGGAACTCAGCGATCTGGGCTTCATCGCGCTCGTCAACTCGAAGGGCTCGGACTTCGCGGCGTTCTTCGGCGGTCAAACGACGAACAAGCCGGTGTTGTACAACAAGGACGAAGCCAATGCGAACGCGCAACTCTCGGCGCGCTTGCCGTACGTGCTCGCGGCCTCGCGCTTCGCTCACTATCTGAAGGTCATCATGCGCGACAAGGTCGGCAGCTTCCAGACGCGCGGCGGCATCGAGGCGTACCTGAACAACTGGATTTCCGATTACGTGCTGATCAATCCGTCCGCTTCGCAAGAGCAGAAGGCGCGCTTCCCGCTCGGCGAGGCACGCGTGGACGTGACGGAAGTGCCCGGCAAGCCCGGCTCCTATCGCGCAACGTGCTTCATCAAGCCGCACTTCCAGATGGAAGACCTGACGGCCTCGATTCGGCTCGTGGCCGACCTGCCGGCGGCGGCTGCCTAAGGCAAACGACGCATGAAACCGCGGCGTGCGCATGAGCGCCGCCGCCTTTTTCGCCATACATCGAATCGGATCAGACATGGATACAGTCATCCTGCAGTTCAAGGACATCAAAGGCAACTCGCTGATCGACGGCTACGCCGACGGCATCATCCTTTACTCGTTCAGCCACAGCACCAGCATGCCGATGAATGCGGATACGGCTAACACGGAACGTACGATGGGCCGCCCGACCTTCAGCGAGTTCACGATCACCAAGGCGACGGACCAGGCCACGCCGGCTCTTTACGCGGCCTGCGCCGCGGGCACGAAGCTCGGCGATGCGACGATTTCGATCGGCCGTAACGAAGGCGGCAAGTTCATGCTGCTGATGAAATACGTGCTGAGCAATTCGATGATTTCGCACATCAGCACGGGCGGCGGCAGCTCCGAGATGTCGGATTCCGTCACGATCCACTTCACCCAGATGACGTCGCAATACACGCAGCAGAACACCGACTCGACGAAGAAGGGCAACGCGTCGTTCGGCTGGGATCTCGCCGCGAACAAGGCCGTCTCCGTGTCGTAATCGTGCAGGTGCGGTGCGCTGCTCGGAGTGGGCGCACCGCGTAGTTTCAGGTTCAACGCTTACCTTATGTCGACCATGCGCCAGGGCTATCCGATGCCGCTGTTCGAGCGTCTCGTCGAAAACACCGACGCCTGGCTCGAAGGCGAGCGCGCGCTGCGCGATTCGGTGGCGCGCGAGCTCTCGCGCCTGTTGAACGCGCGCTCGCGCCTGACGATGGCCGAATTCGCCGCGAGCGATTGCGGCGTGCTCGACTATGGCGTGCCCGATTTCTCGGAGCGCTCGCTGCGCTCCGGCGCCGATCGCGAGGCGATTCTCGCGGCGGTGCGCCGCGCCATCGCGCTGTTCGAGCCGCGTCTCGTCAACGTCGCCGTGAAGTTCGATCCGCGCGGCGATAACGGCCGCGACGCCATGCTCGTCGTCGAAGGCGACATCCGCGTCGAGCGATCCGTCGAACACGTATTTTTCGAAATGGCTGCCGGCGCCGGCGCAAGCCAGGACGACCCGGACGGATGCTGACCGACATGGCGCCAGACGACATTCTCCAGTACTACAAGCGCGAGCTGTCCTACCTGCGTGTGCAAGGCGCGGACTTCGCGCAACGTTACCCGAAGGTTGCCGCGCGTCTCGCGCTGCACGGCACGGAATCGCTCGACCCGCACACGGAGCGGCTGATCGAAGCGACGGCGTTCCTCGCGGCGCGCGTGCACCGCGATCTCGATCAAGCGTTTCCGCAAATTGCTTCGGCGTTGCTCGAAAACGTATGCCCGTCGCTTGCGCAGAGCGTGCCGGCGATGACCGTCGCTCAGTTCGAGCTCGATCCGACTCAAGGCAAAGTGACGGCGGGCTTTCGCGTGCCGCGCCATACCGGGCTCTCGGCGCTGACGGAAGGGGGCGACGCGTGCCGCTTCCGCACCGCATGGGAAACCGTGCTCTGGCCGCTCGCTATCGGCGACGCGCGTTTCGGCGACGATACGACGCTGCGCCTTCGGCTCGACTGCGAGCCCGGCGTCGATTTCTCCGAGCTCGAGATCCGCAAGCTGCGCGTGCATTTGCACGGCGATTGGATGATTACGATGCCGCTGTACGAGCTGCTCGTATCGGGCGTCGTCGGCGTTTCGCTGGCTTCGCCGGGGGCGCCGCTCGTGCGCCTCGCGCAATCGGCATGGCGCGAAGTGGGGTACGCCGAAGAGGACCGCGTGCTGCCCGCGCCGGCTCACGCGCACCCCGCCTATGGGTTGCTGCAGGAATACTTCGCGTTTGCGCGCAAGTTTCACTTCTTCGATTTGGAAGTGCCGGCCGGCGCGTTCGGCAGCGGGCGCAGCTGCGAAATCGTCCTGCATCTGGACCGCATGCCGCGCGCGCTCGCCCACATCGGCGCGCATCATTTTCGCTTGGGGTGCACGCCTATCGTCAATTTGTTCACGCAGACGACCGAACCGATCGTCGTGGACGGGCGCCGCTACGAGCACCGTCTCGTGGCCGAACAGAAGCGCGAAGCGATCACGGAGATCCATTCGATCGTTTCGGTCATCGCCTCCGACCCCGTCGCGGACCGTGCGACCGTGTTGCCCGGGTATACGGCAGTCGACCGCATGGATCTCGACGGGGCCGGCATGCCGTCTACGTTCTGGTTCGCGCGGCGCGAGCACAGCGTGCGCGGCAACGTGCCGGGAATCGACACGTATCTGAGCTTCGTCGACGCGGGCCACAATTTCGTCGATCCCGTCGCGCCGGTCGTCTATGCGAACGTGCTCTGCACGAACCGGCGGCTTGCCGAGCATGTGCCTATCGGCGCCCGCATGATCGTCGAGCGGACCTCGCGCAACACACGCGTGCGATGCCTCTACGAGCCGACGGCGCCGCGCGATCCCGCACTCGGCAGCGAAACGCTGTGGCGGCTCGTGTCGCTCCTCACGCGCAATTATCACTCGCTGGTGAGCGGCCCGAACGGCAAACGCGAGCTGCAGGAGATGCTGATGCTCTTCGCGTCGGACGGCCTGCGCGAACAAGATCAGATCCGCGGGATCCGCCGCATCGGCGCCCGGCACGTCACGGCCCATGTCGGCACGGACGCATGGCGCGGCTATTGCCGCGGCACGGAGGTCGACATCGAATTCGACGTGGACGCTTTCGTGGGCAGTTCGCCCTTGTTGATGGCCGCCGTGCTCGCGCGCTTCTTCGCGATGTGCACCTCGGTCAACTCCTTCGTGCGGCTCGTCGTGTGCCGTGGAGATGAGATATGGAAGCAATGGGAACCGATGACCGGTTGCCAGCAGCTGCTCTGATCGCGCGGCTTCTCGCTCGTCCGCATGACTTCGACTTGTTCCAAGCGATTCATTTGCTGGAATGCGCGCAGTCGTGGGCGCGGCCGCTCGGAACGGGCGACGGCACGGACGAAGCGGTGCGCTTGACGGGCCATGTGTCTCTCGCTTTCGAGCCGAGCGATATTCGCCATGTGCGCAGCCAAGCCGCGGGCAACGATCGCGCCACCTATACCGTGAGCACCGCGGCGATGACGCTCGCCGGTGCGAGCGGGCCGCTGCCGCTCGCATTCACCGAATGGCTCTTGAACCGGCGCGCCGCACGCGAAACGGCGATGTCGGATTTTCTCGACATCTTCAATCACCGCTTCCTTTCGTTTCTGTACCGCAGTCGCCAGAAACATGCGCCCGGCCTGAACGGGCGCGCGCCGGACGATGCGGCGCTGACGGCCTGCCTCGACGCGCTCGGCAACCTCGGCTTGCGCGCCGGCGAGCGCGGGCCGGGCGGCGCCCGCCGCTGGTTGCGCCATGCGGGGCTGCTCGGGGGCGCGCCGCGCTCGATGGTCGGCTTGCTGGCCATGCTGTCGGACCGGCTTGGCGTCGCGGTGCGCGGCGCGCAGTTCGTCGGCGGCTGGCGCGAGCTCGACGCACGCGATTCCGCGCGCGTGTCGGGCCTTGGCCGGGGCGCTTCGCGTCTGAACGGCAGAGCGGTCGTCGGGCGGCGCTGCTGGGACCAGGCTGCGGGCGTTCGCATCGAGTTCGTCGACCTACCGCAGGATCGATTCGAGGCGCTGTTGCCCGGCGGCGCGCTGCACGCGCTGACCGCATGGCTCGTGCAGTCGTATTTGGAAGAGGACCTCGACGTGCATGTCGTGCTGAGGCCGGCGCCCAGGAAGGCCGTTTGCGCTGTCGGCGGCGCAGGCGCGGTGCGGCTCGGCTGGACGTCGTGGCTCGGCGGTGCGCGCGCCGAAGGCGTCGAACGCGCGGAGGCCAAGCCTGCCAAGCCGCTCGCGCCGGTCCGGTTCACCCTTCGCATGCCGCCGTCCACCGCGGCGCGGCGCTCATCGTACGCATAAACCGGGGCACTATGGAAATCGACATTCGCACTTTGGTGAGCCGGCTCGACCCGGTATGCAAGCACGCGATGGAGCTCGCGGCGCAGCTTTGCGTGCGGCAAACGCATTACAACGTCGATGTCGAGCACTTTCTGCTGCAACTGATCGAATCCGATGCGCCCGACTTGCATGTCATCCTCGAGCACTTCGAGATTCCGTCGGCCGATATCTGCGCGCAACTGCAAAAGGCCGTCGACCAATTCAAGCGAGGCAACGGCCGCACGCCTGCGCTGTCGCCCAACTTCTCGCGTCTGTTCCAAGAGGCTTGGCTCTTGAGCTCGATGCTGCTCGGACAGCAACAGATTCGCTCGGGTACGGTGCTGCTTGCGCTGCTCGAAGTCGACAGCCTGCGCGGCTTGGTGCTCGACTCTGCGCCTTCGCTGCTGAAGATTCCGCGTGCGACGCTGCGAGAAGCGCTGCCTACCGTGCTCGCCGCATCGAATGAAGACGGCGGTCAGGCCGCGGCCCCCGCGGGCAGTGCGGCGGCGGGCGGCGCGTCCGGTGGGAAGGCGCCGTTGCCGGCGATGCCGTCGGCCGTCGGCAGCGGGCCCGGAGGGTCCGCGCTCGCGCAATACACCGTCGATCTGACCGAGTTGGCGCGCGAAGGCGCGATCGATCCGATATGCGGACGCGATTTGGAAATCCGTCAACTGATCGACGTGCTGCTGCGCCGGCGTCAAAACAATCCGATCCTGACGGGAGAGGCCGGCGTCGGCAAGACCGCCGTGGTCGAAGGCTTCGCCCAGCGCATCGTGCACGGCCAGGTGCCGCCCGCATTGCTGAACGTCTCGGTGCGCTCGCTCGATCTCGCGCTGCTGCAAGCCGGCGCGGGCGTAAAGGGCGAATTCGAGAATCGGCTCAAATCGGTCATCGCCGAAGTGAAGGCGTCGCCGGTGCCGGTGATTCTTTTCATCGACGAGGCGCATCAACTGATCGGCGCGGGCGGCAGCGAAGGGCAGGGCGATGCGGCCAATCTGCTCAAGCCCGCGCTCGCGCGCGGCGAGTTGCGCACGATCGCGGCCACCACATGGGCCGAATACAAGAAGTATGTGGAGCGCGACCCGGCGCTCGCGCGGCGTTTCCAAGTCGTCAAGGTCGACGAGCCCAGCGAGGCGGTCGCCATCGAAATGCTGCGGGCCATGGTGCCGAAGCTCGCGCATCACCATGGCGTCGAAATCGTCGACGAGGCCGTGCGCGACGCCGTGAAGCTGTCGCATCGCTACATCTCGGGGCGCCAGTTGCCGGACAAGGCCATCAGCGTGCTCGATACCGCGTGCGCGCGTGTGGCCATCGGGCAGAGCGGCGTGCCCGAGGACATCGAGGCGTTGGGCCGTGCCCTCGAATCGGGCGAAAACCAATTACGCATCCTGCGCCACGAGGCCGCGACGGGCAGCGATCATGCCGATGCCATCGCCGCGTTGACGAAGCAGCTCGAAGAGCAGCGCACGAAGCATGCTCGGCTGACCGAAAAGCTCGCGACCGAGCAGCGCGCGGTGGACGAGATTCTCGAGTGGCGGCGCAAGATCGCCCGGCAGGTCGATGCGCAGGAGCCGGCGGAAGAGGGCGAGGACGCGCAATCGCTGCTCGCGAACCTCGGCCGCCTCGAAAAAGGCTTGGAAGCGGTGCAGAACGACGAGCCGATGGTGCCGGTTTATGTCGATTCGGCCATGGTCGCCGAGGTGATCTCGGGCTGGACCGGTATTCCCGTCGGCCGCATGCTGGCCGACGAACTGCATACGGTCCTCTATCTGCACGACAAGCTGGCCGAGCGCGTCGTGGGCCAGGACGAAGCGCTCGACGCCATCGCGCGGCGCGTGCGCACGTTCCGCGCCGATCTGGACGACCCGGGCAAGCCCGTCGGCGTCTTCTTGCTGGTGGGCCCGAGCGGCGTGGGCAAGACGGAGACGGCCGCCGCGCTCGCGGACACGCTTTACGGCGGCGAGCGCAACATGATCACCGTGAACATGTCGGAGTTCCAAGAAGCGCACAGCGTCTCGGGGCTCAAAGGCGCGCCCCCGGGCTATGTCGGCTACGGACGCGGCGGCGTGCTCACCGAAGCGGTGCGGCGCCGTCCATACAGCGTCGTGCTGCTCGACGAGATGGAAAAGGCGCACCCCGACGTGCTCGAGTTGTTCTTCCAGGTGTTCGACAAAGGGATCATGGAGGACGGCGAAGGCGTGCCGATCGACTTCAAGAACACGTTGATTCTTTTGACGTCGAACGCCGCGCAGGAAGTCATCACCGAAGCGAGCCAAGGCGGACGCCGGCCGCCTCCCGAGGAATTGATCGAGCGCCTGCGTCCGGCGCTGCTGCGCCAGTTCAGCCCGGCTTTCCTCGGCCGGCTCGTGCTCGTGCCGTACTACCACCTCGGCGACGCGCAGATCGCCGCCATCGTGAATTTGAAGCTGAACCGGCTCGCGGAGCGCTTCTCGCGCAACCATCACGCCGAGCTGACGTGGGACGACGACTTCGCGCGCGTCATCACCGAGCGCTGCAAGGAAGTGGACAGCGGGGCGCGCAACGTGGATCACATTCTCACGCACATCGTGCTGCCGGAATTGGCGCGCGAGGTGCTCGAGCGAATCTCGGTCGCCCAGCCGTTTTCCGCCGTGCATTTGAAGTTCACGCCCTCGGGCGGTCTTGCGTTCGACTTCACCGCGGGCGACGGAGTCTGATATGCCGGCAGTCACGACGGTTCAGGCGGGCAGCTTTCTTTCGGTCAGTACGCCGTTCGGCGCGGACGTGCTGCTGCTCGAAGGCTTCTCGGGCCGCGAGGCGATATCCGAGCCGTTCCATTTCGAGTTGCGCATGCGCTCGACCAACGCCGCGTTGTCGGCGGCGTCGATCGTCGGGAAGAGCGCGACCGTGACGTTGCAAAGCCCAGGCGGATCGGCGCGCTACTTCAACGGCATCGTCACGCGGTTCGCGCAAGTCGGCGCGGACACGGCATACGGCTACTATTCGGCCGCGCTCGCGCCGAGCTTGTGGCTCGCCACGCTCGGCAGCGACCGCGTGATCTATCAGAACCTGAGCGTGCTCGACATCATCCAGAAGGTGCTGTCCCCGTTCAACGTCACGGTGAAGCAGAGCACGACGGGCACCTATGCGGCGCGCGAATACTGCGTGCAGTACGACGAGAGTCCGTTCCACTTCATCTCGCGGCTCATGGAAGAAGAGGGCATCTTCTACTTCTTCACGTTTGCCGACGGCAGCCATACGATGGTGCTCGCGGATAGCCCGTCGGCGCACGAGCCGACGGCGAACGCGTCGCAACTTTGGTTCTCGAGCGATGCGAAGGCGCACAGCCCGTCGGAGCGCGTCGCGCAGTTCGAGCTCGTCACGGGGCTGACCGAGCGCACGCATATCGTGGCCGATTACGACTTCACGTCGGCGGCGGTTTCCACGGGGACCTCATCGGCGTCGGGCGGCGTGACCAACGGCACGCGCTATACGTTTCCGGGGCGCTATGCGCAGGCGTCGGACAGCACGAACACGGCCGCCTTGCGGCTCGCGGCGCAGCAGATCGGGCAGCAGACAGGCCGCGGCCTCAGCGCCTGCTATGCGCTCACGGCCGGCTCGAGTTTCACGCTCGGCGGGCATGCCAACAGTGCGGTCAATACGACCTACGTGGTGCGCGCCGTCGAGCACAGTGCGACGAACGACGTCTATTCGAACGAGTTCGTCGTTTTTCCTTCGTCGGTGCCGTTCCGTCCGCCGCTCGTCACGCCGCGGCCCGTCGTCGCCGGCAACCACACTGCGATCGTCTCCGGTTCCACGGGCGAAGAAATCTGGACCGATTCCTACGGGCGCATCAAAGTCAAGTTTCATTGGGACCGCTCGACCACTCAGAACGAAAACACGTCCTGCTGGGTACGCGTCGCACAGACCGTCGCGGGCAACGGATGGGGACACTTCTTCCTTCCGCGCGTGGGGCAGGAAGTCATCGTGAGCTATGTCGACGGCGATCCGGACCGCCCGCTCGTGACCGGCAGCGTGTACAACCAATCGAGCACGCTGCCCTACGCGCAGCCGTCGATGCAGACGCGCAGCACCATCATGTCGCGTTCGTCCAAGGGCGGCAGCGCCGGCAACGAAATCCGGATGGAAGACAAGACCGGCAGCGAGGAGTTGTACCTGCATGCCCAGAAGGACATGACCGTTTCGATCGAGAATGCGCTCGCGACGACCGTTATCGCGGGCAACGAGACGCACACGATCCAAAAGGGCGATCGGACCGTCGATGTGCAGACGGGAAAAGAAACGCATACGGTCAAGGGCACGCGCTCGCTCGACGTGACCGGCGACGAGACGCACACCAATCATGCGAAGTACACGCACGACGTGACGGGAGACTACACGCTCAAGGTCAGCGGAAACTTGACGATCGACGTGAGCGGTTCGATCACGTTCAAATCGGGGACGTCGTTGACCTCGAAGGCCGGTACGTCGCTTTCCAATCAGGCGGGCACCACGCTCGAGAACAAGGCCGGCACCACGCTCACGATCGAAGGGCTCGAGGTGCAAGGCAAGGCGTCGGCCGCCGCGACGGTCGACGGCGGCGGGATGCTGACCCTGAAGGGCGGCCTCGTGAAGATCAATTGACGCTGCCGCCTATCCCGTAAGAGACCGCCATGCCCGATTCCAAGCCTACGAGTTCCCCGCTTTCCCCGGCCGCGCTGCCGGAGGCGGGCGCTCGCACGCTGATCGAGCAGCGCGATGCGAGCGGCGCCGTGATTGGGCGCACGTCCATGATGGGCGGCGTGCCGGACGGCGCCATGACGCGCTGCACGCCGGACGGCAAGCCGACCTTGGAAACGCACTACGCGCACGGCGTGCTGTCGGGGCAGATGCGCGTGTTCGATCCGCCGGGCGTACCTGTGAAAGAAGCGCATTACGCCGACGGCAAAGAACATGGCGTGACGACGCTGTATCAGGATGGCCGTGTCGCTGCGCGGCAGCGATTCGTGGCGGGCCTGCTGCACGGTGAAAGCGTGTCGTACGCGCCGTCGGGCCAGGTCACGTCGCGTCTTCCCTATGTGGCCGGGAAGCTCGACGGCGAAGCCGTCTATTTGCACGAAGGCGCCGTCGTGCGGCGCGTGCGATACCGCGCGGGCGTGCTCGAGGGCGAAACGCGCGAGTACGCCGCCGACGGGGCGCTGGTGCAAAGCCTTCCCTATCATGCCGGTCTGCTGCATGGGACGGCGCGGCGCTTCGGTCCGGACGGCCAAGCGATCGCCGAGCGCCGCTACGCGAACGGCAAGCCGCAGGAAGCGTGGCGCAGCGTCGACGCGCCCGTTGCCGGCGCCGCGGGCGGCCTACCGAAGATCGTCGCGAACTTCGAAAAATGGGTAAAGGGCTGATCGATGGGCATTCTCGTCACCACCGGCACCACGTTGCAATGCAGCTTCGGCGTGGCCCCTTCTTCGCTGAACGTGCTGCCCACGGCGTGCGTCATGTCGGGCGCGCCCGCCGCGACCATCATGGACAACGCTCCGATGGTCAACGTCATGCCGTTCGGGATGTGCAACTGCCCGGCCAATCCGCAAGTGGCGGCCGCCACCGCCGCGGCGATGGGTGTGCTCACGCCGATGCCCTGCGTGCCCGTCACGGCGGCTCCGTGGGCGCCGGGCTCGCCGACCGTGCTCGTCGGCGGCATGCCGGCGCTGCAGAACAGTTCGAAATTGATGTGCAGCTGGGGCGGCGTGATCCAGATCGTCGCGCCGGCGCAATTCACCACCATGGTTCCCTGAGGACGATTTCCGATGCCCTATGTTTTCTCCATGACTGCGCGAATGGCGACGATTGCGGCCTGCTGCATCGTGCTGCTGTGCGTGCTGCTGTTTCTGCTCGGCGTCGAAATCGGTGCGCGCTACGCCGCGCCTGCCGCTGCGCCGGGCGTCGCAGCCGCTCCCGCTCCTGCGCTGAGCGAACGTGCTCCCTCGCCGGCGAGTGCGGACGCAGCGGCGTCCGCCGCGCAGGCCTCCAATGCTTCTTGATTTCTGCCAACGGTAATCGCTTATGTCTACGCTTCACACTTCGGATCCCGCGCCGCGCAAGCGCCACGTTGCGGCGCGTTCGCTGCGCGGTCTCGCCGGCCGCATCGCCGCCGCTTTCGCAATGAGCGTTTCGCTCTTCGCAGGAACGGGCGCCGCCATCGCCGCCGGCGCGCCCGCGCCCGCGCCGGCGGCGGCCGTGCCGGCCAGCGCGCCGCTCGCGTTGACGCCGACCGGCCTCGTGCGCATGCCCGACGGACGTTTGCTCGCGCCCGAGTTCGCTCGTATCGTGAACCGCGGCGAGATGGTGGTCGCGATGCTGGGCGTCGATCAGCCGCCGTTCTTCGAAACGCGCAATGGCCGTCTGCAGGGTATCGACGTCGACATCGCCAACGAAATGGCCGCGAAGCTCGGCGTCAAGGTGCGCTTCAATCGCGATGCGAAGACCTTCGACGGCGTAGTCAGCCTGCTGGCAAACGGCGATGCCGATCTGGCGATCAGCAAGTTGTCGCGGACGCTGGCGCGCGCGGAAATCATCAGCTTCAGCACGCCTTACGTCCGCCTGCATCGCGCGCTGCTGCTCAATCGCATCAACTTCGCGCAGGTCGCGCATGGCCGTACCGCGCCGGACGTCATCCGCTCTTACGACAGTACGATCGGCGTGGTGATGAACTCGTCGTATTCGCAGTATGTCCGCACGAACTTTCCGGATGCGAAGGTCAAGCCGTACCCGAGCTGGGATGCGTTGCTCGCCGCGCTCGACAAGGGCGAAGTAACGGCGGCCTACCGTGATGAATTCGAAGTCAAGCATGTGCTGAAAAGCGATCCGACCGCGTCGCTGAAACTGCGTGTGGTCACGCTCGACGATCTGGACGATCCGATCGCGATCGGCGTCAACGTGTCGACGCCCGCCATGCTCGCGTTCGTCAATCAGTTCCTGGCCGAACGCAGCAAGAAGCTCGACGTCAAGACGTTGCTGCAAGCGACCGATAACTAGACCGATAACTAGACCGACAACGACAAAGACAAAGACAGCGCATTTCGGAGACCGGACAATGAATACGAAAAATCTATACGCGTTTGCCGTGAACCCGTGGGTGGTGATCGGCGCGCTCGCGCTCGGCAGCGCCTTCGGCTTGTGGCTTCCCGCCACGGCGGCGAGGCTCGACGTCATCGGCGATCTATACGTCAACCTGCTGAAAATGACGACGTTGCCTTTCATGGTGTCGGCGGTGATCTTCAGCCTGCAGCGTCTCTTTCGCGACGGCGGCACGTCGCGTCTGCTGCTGCGCGTGGTCGTCGTGATTCTCGGCGCCTCGCTGACGGTCGCCGTGGTGGGCGCGATCGTGCTGCTGACGATGCGCCCCGGCGCCAATATTTCGACGGCCACGATGCACACGTTCGGCGCGATGGTCGGCAGCGACGACTCGGGGTCGAACGAAACGGTCATGAGCTTGTACGGGACCGACACGGTGCCGAAGACGGTCGGTTTGACGGATATGCTCAAGAGCCTCGTCCCGAGCAACATCTTTGCGGCCCTCGCCAGCGGCGACGCGCTCAAGGCGCTCGTGTTCGCGTTGCTGTTCGGCCTGGCGGTCGGCCGCGTGCCCGAACGCATCTCGGTGGGCCTGAGTCAAGCGCTCGAAACGGTTTATCACGCATGCCAGAAGCTCATGCATTGGCTCAGCTATCCGCTGCCGGTGATCCTCTTTTGCATGAGCGCCGCGCAACTGGGCAAGTCGGGCGTGGGGCCGTTGCATGCGATGCTGCAGTTCGTCATTGCGTTCTTCGTCGTCGCATTGCTGCTGCTCGTGATGGCGGCCGCAATCATCTGGAAGCGCTCGGCCAATTCGCTCGGCAGCACGCTCGATGCGCTGCGCGCGCCCTTCGCGCTTGCGCTCGCGACGCGCAACAGCGCCGCCTGCATGCCGAGCATGATCGAAAGCCTCGTCGACCGGCTGGGCTTCGCCCGCTCGCGCGTGGAATTGATGGTGCCGCTGACGGTGTCGCTGCTGCGCGTCGGGCCGATGGTCTACTATGTCTGTGCGACGCTGTTCATCGCCCAGCTCTACGGCAAGCACCTCGGCGTAGCCGAAGTCACCACCGTGCTGCTCGCCTCGGTTCTCGCGGGCTTCGCATCGGCGGGGATGACCGGGCTCGTGACGGTGTCGTTGATCGGTATGACTTGCGTCTATTTGAGCCTGCCCTTCGAGGCGGCGTTCATTCTGTTTCTCGCAGTCGATCCGCTGTGCGACATGTTGCGCACGCTGATCCTCGTCATCGGCAATACGGCGGCCGTGTCGATTATCTGCCCGCGGCCGCTCAAGCTCTAGAGTCCATCATGGCGATGATAGGCATCTTGGGTGGCATGGGGCCGCTAGCCACCGTCGATTTCATCGAGCGCGTGATCGAGCTGACGAGTTCGGCCGGGGCATTGCGCGACCAGCAGCATCTGCCGCTGCTGGTCGCGCATTTGCCGCATATTCCCGATCGATCGGATGCGCTGCTGGGCGAGGGCGAAAGCCCGCTGCCGGCGTTGCTGCGCGGCATCGACATGCTCAACCGCAACGAGGTGGCGCTGATCGTCATTCCGTGCAATTCCGCGCATCATTGGTACGAAGCGATGTGCGCCGAGAGCCGCGCGCCGATCATTCATATCGCCGAGGCGAGCGTGGCGGCGCTGCCCGCCGACGTCGAACGCGTGGCCGTCCTGGCGACGGGCGGCACGTTTCATTGCGGGCTTTATCAGCGGATGCTCGCCGCGCGCGGGTTCGAAGCCGTCGAGCCGGACGCAAAAACGCAGCAGCGGATCGACGCGTGCATTCGCGAGGTCAAGGCCGGAAAAGTCGCCGCATCGACGGAGCACTTGGCGCACGCGCTCGATTGGTTCGTTCGTCGCGGCGCGCAGGCGGGAATCTTGGGCTGCACCGAACTGCCGCTCGCCACGCAGCGGATGGAAGCGCCGCCGATCCCGATGATCGACAGCACGCTCGAACTGGCGCGCGCGACGGTGTCCTATGGCCTATCGCATGGTTGGAACAGGGCGCTATGAGCAAGCTGAGACAACTGCCCAATTCCGCGTTCGTGCTGCTGCTGTGCGTGCTGCTCGGCAGTGTCGCCGGCGCCTTCGCCGAGCCGGTGGGCGAGGCGGCCTACGCCGTCGGCCAGCTGTACATCTCGATCGTCAACATGGCGGCCGTGCCGTTGCTCGTGGTGGCGATGTTCTTCGGGCTGCGCCAGCTCATGGCGCTGCCGCGTCCCGGGCTACGCATCGGCACTATGTTGATGCTCGCGATCGCGCTCGTCGTGCTGTGCGCGTTGGCCGGCACGCTGGCCGGCGTTGCCGCGGCGCCCGGATCGCACTTGTCCGAGGCCGCGCATTCCGAGCTCGGCCGGCTGATCTTGTCGAGCGGCGGCGATGCCGGCGAGGTGCGCATGGCGCTGTTCTCGCAGACATCGCAAGGCGCGGCCGATCCCCGGTTCGCGTTGAACGAAATCGTGCCCGACAATTTCTACAGCGCGCTCGCAAGTGGGCGGGCGCTCGGCATTCTGACGTGCACGATCGTTTTCGGCATGGCGTTCGCCGCCCTATCGGCCGAGCAAACGAGAGTCCTCAACGGAATCTTCGAAAGCATCTATCGGACGCTCGAAGCGCTCATCGACTACGCGAACCTGCTGTTGCCGGTGCTCGTGTTCGGTACGGCGGCCCATCTGGTCGCGCATACGCCGCGCGAAATCTTGTCGGCGATGGGCGGCTTCATCTGGGTCTTTCTCGCTTCGGCGGCCGCGTTGTCGTGCGTGGCGCTGGCCGCGATCGCGATGCGTACGCGCGTCTCGTTCTTGCATGCCGCAGCTTGCTTGCGCGCCCCGATGCTCGTCGGATTCACGTCCGGGACGGCAACGGGGGCGATTCCCCACACGATCGAGGCGATGAGCGCGAAGCTCGGCTTCAGCCGCGGCGTCGCGGAACTCGTCGTGCCGTTTGGGGCGGTGTTCTTGCGCGCCGGTTCGGCGCTCTATTTCGCGCTCGTCGCTTCGTTCGTGGCGAACTTGTATGGCGACTCGCTTAGCCTCGGCAACTATGTAATGATCTGCGCCGCCGCCACCGTGGCTGCGTTTGCATCGGCAGGGCAAAACGGCGTGAGCGGCATTGCCGCCGCGGGGATCGCGTTGTCGCTGCTTCGGTTGCCGGTGGAGGCCGCTTTGGTGGTGTTCGTCGCCATCGATCTGATCTGCGACGGACCGCGCAATCTGCTGAGCCTGCTGTCCACCTGTGCGGTCGTGGCGCTTGCATCGGCAGGCTTGCAGGCGGAACGCGCGGCGAGCCCGCAGCAACCGGCGGCGCCGTACGGCGATGCCGCGGTCGTGCGCCTGGCCTTTACGCGTGCGCAACTGGCCGTAGTCGCGCTGTGCACCGTCGTGGCGGCTTCTTTGATCGTAGTCATGGGTATAGGAGTAGGAGCAAGATGACGGACTGTCGACGCTCTGCGGGACGGCCTTCCTTCGTGCATGGCAGCGCGCCGCTCGATGCGCCCGCGCGCGTCCGGCGGTGGGCCGTAGGGCTGCTGACCGCGATGTGCTTCACGGGACTCGCCGGATGCTCGATGCTGTTTCCGTCGGGCGACAAAGTGAAGTGGGACGAGCTCACGCTCGCGGCGGGCGACGAAGCAAACAACGACAGCCCCGTCGCGGTCGACGTCGTCTTCGTGACGGACAAGACGCTGCTCGCGCGCGTTGCGGAACTGCCCGCTTCCAAATGGTTCGCCGCGCGTGCCGATCTTGCCGCCACGTTTCCGGATTCGATCCGCTATCAAAGTTGGGAGCTCGTGCCCGGTCAGCGGCTCGTCGTGCCCGGAGACAAGCTGCGCGGGCCGCGCGTGGCAGGCGTCTTCGTCTTCGCCGACTACCCGGGACCAGGCGCCAATCGTGTGCGAGTCGAGCGGTTCAACGGCCGCCTGGTCGTGCAGCTCGGCGCCAACGCATTTTCTGTTTCGAGTGTGAAATGACCGAACTTCGCTGTTCTTTCGATTCCCGATGCGCCGCGCCGCCGTGCGGCGGCCGGGCCGTTCCTCGTCGCGCGAGGTGCCGTCATGCCTGATCGACTCGTCCCTGTCGTCGACCGTGTCGAATGGTTCGAGGGCATGCTGCTGGCGCCGCAGCACTTCCAGCTTCTCGGCTCGCGCGTCGATTCGCTCGTCGCATGGCAGACTTTGGCTGCGGCCCCGTTCAGCTGGGGCGTGCGGCGCCTCGTGTTCGACGAGGGGTTGCTCGCAGCCGGTGTCGTCCGCGTGCTCTCGCTGGAAGCGATCATGCCGGACGGCACGGCGGTGTCGTATGCGGCGGATGTCGCGGAGCTCGGCCGGCTCGAGCTTTCGCTCGCGCCGTTCGCCGAACGGCTCGCCTCGAGCGCGCTCGAGATCTATTTGACCCTGCCTGTCGCTTCATCGGTGCGCGGCGATGCCGAATCGCGCCGGTTTCGCTCGGTGGCGGGCGAGCCGGTCGATGACGATACCTCGGGTGCGCCGCCCGCCGATATTCCGCGCCTCGTGCCGAATCTCGCCCTCGAAGCGGGCGAAGCGCCGTCCGGGCGCTTCGTGTCGCTATGCCTCGGCACGGTCTACAAAGACAATGAAGTCGTCAAACTCGGCGATCGGCAACCTCCGCTGCTCGAAGTGGCGCGCGACAATCCGCTTTGGAAGGCGGTGGCCTCGCTGCTCGGCCAGGTGCGCGGCAAGGCTGCATTCGTCGCGCGCCAAACGGCCATTCCCTCGTCGAAGGCCGACGATCGCCTGACCCAGCTCGAATTGAAAGATCGCTTGCGCAGCTTGCTCGCGGCGCTGCCGCTCGCGGAAGCCGTATTGCGCACGCCGCATCTGCACCCGCTCGCGCTCTATCATGCGCTCGCCGCGCTGCATGGCTCGCTCTCGATGCTCGCGCCCGGCGGCTTGCCGCCGGTGCCGCCGGACTACGATCATGCCGATCCGCTCGCCGTCTTCACGCCGCTGCTCGGTTCGCTGCGCGAGGCGATCGCCGAAGTCAGCGAAGGGTACCGCGAACGCAAATTCCGCTACGGCAACGACACGTTCGACATCGCGTTGCAAGCCCAGTGGGTGCAAGGGCGGCTCGTCATCGGCCTGCGGGGACAATCGGATCGCGATCTATTGGCTTGGATGGACGGCGCGGTGATCGGTTCGGAATCGGTCTATCCCTCGCTGCGCAGCCGGCGTGTGCTCGGCGCTGCGCGCCGTGCGGTGGAGTATGCCGAAGAACTCGGCATACGTTCCGGGTCCGGCTATCTGCTGTTCGAAGTCGAAGCCGACCCCGCGCTCGTTCGCGCGGGCGAGCCCCTTGTCATCAGCAATCCGAACGAAGGGGCGAGCGCGCAGCGTCCCCAGGAAATGCTGCTGTTCACGAAAGACTGACGGTGTACACCAAAATGGCACGCGCCCGTATTGAAACCGAAGAGAACGACAGCGCGATGGATCAGTTTCGCGCGTTTCTCGACGAACTCGTCAAGTCTCAGCGGCGCTTCTCGGAAGCCGCCGAGACCGACGCCGAACAGGCCGCCCAGGGCATGTCGCGGCATCTTCTGAACGTGCTCGAGATTCAGACGCTGCAGTCGCGCCGCGACAGTACGCGCTTCGACATCGAGAACGTGGCCGACGCACGCTACCTGAAAGCGGTGCTCGCCGACGAATTGCTGCTCAACACGCAATGGGCGGGGCGCGAGCGCTGGACCGCGTATCTGCTCGAATCGTCGCTGTTTCGCACGAACATCGCGGGCGACCTCGTCTTCAAGAAGATCGAGGAGCTGCTGTCCGACCGCGAGCCGTCGCGCCGCGAAATCGCGCGCATGTATCTCTTCGCGCTGGCGATGGGTTTTCAAGGGCGCTTCCGCGGCGCGGGCGAGCAGGCCGATGCACGGCTTCGCAGCTACCGGGAAGAGCTCTACGAATTCATTTATCAGCGGCGCGCCGACCTAGGCGGGCGCGACCGTGTCGTGGCCGAATCGGCCTATACCAATACCCTTTCCCATATCGCGCCGCGCAAGCTGCCGACCGTCAGCCGTTGGAGCGTCATGGCGCTGCTCGCGGTGGTCGCGTTGCTCGCCATATCGGAGATCTTATGGCTCTGGCAATCGTGGCCGGTGCGTCAGGCGCTGCACGGCGACACCGTCGTGGGAGCGAGCTCATGAAGCCCATGCATCGTTCGTTCACTGCGGGGGCGCTGCTATGCTGACAAGCGACTTGTTCCTGTTGTCGGTCGCGGTGCTCATCGTCGTCGTGCTCGTCGTGCTCGGTGTGATCTTTTGGATCGCAGCGCATAGCGCGCAGAACAAGCCGGCCGCCGAGCGCAAGATCGTACGGCTGCGCACCGATTCGCTGCGCAATGCGTTTCGCCATGCCGTCGAGCTCATCGAGGGCAACATCGCCTCGCGCAGCGAGCGTTACAACGTGCCTTGGGTCATCGTTCTCAACGAGGGGGACGATCCACGCCCATTGCCGATTTCGCAAGCGGGCGTCGCAAGCGTCCTGAGCTCGGAGGCGGCGAACCCGGCCGCGATTCAGGGCATCTCATGGAATTTCTTCGACCGCGGCGTCGTCATCGACATCAAGGCCGCCTATCTCGGCTCGCCCGACGAAAGCAGCGACGAAAAGCCCTGGGATGAATTTCTGAGCTTGTGCCGCAACTACCGGCCGCAGCGGCCGTTCGATTCGGTCGTGGTCACCGTGCCCGCTTCGATGCTGCTTGCCGATCATCCGGACGCGCGGCTCGAATTGGAGCGTCACGCGAAGCTCGCGCACCGCCGGCTGTGGCTCGCGCAAAATCGCTTTGCGATGCGATTCGCTGTCTATGTCGTCGTGACCGGTTGCGAGGATCTCGACGGATTCGCCGGATTCGCGCGCGCGCTGCCCGAGCCGCTGCGTGCCAGCATGTTGGGCTGGTCGTCTCCGTACGATTTGTCCACGACGTATCAGTCGAGCTGGGTCGATGCGGCGATGGGCAGCATCGAGCGTGCGGTGTCCGACGCCAGCGCGGAATTGTTCACGCTCGACACAGGCATGGTCGACGTTCAAGGATGCCTGCTGTTGCCCGCGCGCGTCGATGCGATCCGCTCGCAGTTGCAGCTGTATGTCGATGAACTGATGCGGCCGAGCGCGTATCACGAACCGTTCTTCTTCCGCGGCATTTATCTGACCGGCGATAGCGGCGAACTCGCGCAACGCGGCGAAGACCGGCAGGGCGCCGACGAAGCGGTCGCGCTCGACGCCCCCGAGGCCGCCGATCCGTACGCGCCCCGCGAGCCGAGCTTCGCGCCGAAGGCGCATGCCGATGCGGACGCGGGTGAGCGCGACGGCCACGACGGCAGCCGCGCGCTGAACGACCTCATGCTGCAGCCGGCGTTCTTGCGCGACTTGTTCGAGAAGAAGATCTTCCTCGAATACGGATTGACGCGGCCGTCGCGCTCGCAACACCTCACGCGGCCCATGCTGCATCGCGCGGTACGCTGGGGAGCGATCGCCATGCTCGGCGGCTGGACGATCGGGCTCACCGGCGCCACGCTGGCGTTGAGCCATCGCAACCCGAGGCTCGTCGCCGCACTGAACGAACTGCACGCCGATTCGCAGGAGCGCGACGCGGCGATGCGCGGCGGCGAAGCACTGCCGTCGGACTGGTACCGCAGGAAGACGTTGTCGCTGATCGGCATGAACGATCAGCACATCGGCACGTTCTGGACCGTCTTCATGCCGGGTTCGTGGAGCGCATTCGACGATCTCGACGCCCGCGTGCGCGCCCGCTTCGAACACGAGTTCGGCGAGATTGCGCTGACGGCGCTCGAACGCGAAATACTGCAGCGCGTGAGCCGAATGACCGGCGTGGCGAGCGATCCGACGACGGGGCAACTGATCGTCGGCGACGATTGCATCGCGCCGGCACTCGGCAGCGATTCGCCTGTGGTGAGCAGCCTCGCCATCGAAGATTTGCCCGCGATGCAGGCGATGCAGCGCTACGTCACGTCGGTCGACCAGCTCGATGCGGCGCTCGTGGCCATGCAGCGATTGCAGCGGCCGTCTTCGGGCAACGAAGAGGCGCTTCGGCTTGTCGTGCGCTACGCGTTCGGTGTCGAACTGCAAGGTAACGTCGCCGGCAGCTTGCGCTACTTCTATCGCGATGCTTCGCGCACCGGTGGCGCATATTCGTCGGATGGGACGGGCGGTTTGAACGTGCCGGTGATTCGCGAGGCGGTGCGCTGCACGTTCGACAAGGGTGCGCAGCAACTCGACGCGCAAATGTTTACGGCCAACCCGCTGCTGACGGCCGAGCGCGCGGTGACCTCGCAGCTCGACGCGTTGTCGGTGGGCAGCGCCGGCCTCGGCGATTTTGGGCAGACGAGCGACAGCTATCGCACGATCGTGTCCGGCATCGACACGCAACAAAGGCTGCTAGCTTCCGGCAAGGCTGGCTGGATGCATCAGACTCAGTTCAACCCGGGTCCCGTGTGGGAGCGTACGTTCACGCGGGCCACGCAGAACCGGCTGCTCGGCGCCGATCTCGTCGCACAAACGCGCGCGCGTTCCGCCACGGCGTTCCAGACCTTCGCTAGCGAAATGGCGCAGCGTTTCGGCGGGCCGGACGGCGCCGTCGTATGGGTCGACAAGGATGCGCGCTACGCCGTTTCGCCCGCGCGGCTCGCGTTGCGTGACGGCCTGGCCAAGCTGTTGGCGCAACCGTTCATGGTTGCGCCGCGCAATCTGTCGTTGCCGCCGGTGGCGGACGGCTCGATCGTGACGTGGGACCGCACGCGCCTGGATCAGGCGATCGCGCTCGGCGACGAGCGCAAGAAGTATCTCGCCGACGGGCTCGCGACATTGCCCGACGCGGTTCGGCCCGCCGTGCAGCAGGCGCTCGACGTGCAGTTTGCACGGCTCGTGATCGATCAAGTGGCGTCGGCCGCATCGGTTTCGCCGGCCGACGGCGATACGGGCAGCGCGGCCTTCGATGCGGCGCGCCCCCGGCTCGTGAAGATTCGCGCCGCACTCACGGAGATGGGCGCGAACGCGCAGGCGACCGATCTGGACACGCTCGTCTCGAGCGACGCCATGCAGCATCTGCGCTTGGTGGATACGCTGCTCGCCCAATCGGATCTTTACGCGACGCGTCCTGCCTATAGCGGGTCGACGAACGTCAAACCCGTGCTTGCGGCCTTCGGCGTCAACGATACGGCTGCGCTCAACGCTTATCTCCAGCAGCAGTCGCTGCGTGCGCTCGCACTTGGCAAAGACGCGAAGGTGTATTTGGCGGCGCTCGACGCCGCCGATGCGAGTTCGCCGCTCGCGCAGCGTTGGCAGGCGATCGTCACGGACCTCGATCGCTATCAGCTCAAGAACCCGAACAGCAGCTTGCTGATGCTCGAACAGTTCTTGCAGACGGTGGCGGCCGATCCGAACGCCGTCGATTGCGTCGACCGCTTCCCGCCGCGCCCGGCCGGTGTCGGCGGCGATTACTTCACGACGCTGCATATGCGGCTTTACGACGGCCTGCTCGCGCGTTGCGGCTCGACCTATGCCAATACGTTGAGTCACGAATGGGACGGGTTCGCATCGGTGTTCAATCAGAGCGTGGCTTGGCGCAGGCCGTTCAGCACCCCGATGAAATCCGCGAAGCTGAACGACGCCGACGCGATGCCGGCCGACTTCGGCGAACTCGGCGCCGCACTGAAGCGCTACGAAAAGGTCGCTTCTTCGCTGCGTTCGGCGGGCGGCGCCGGGGCGAGGGTAATTCGTGCGGAGGCGGTGCGCCGGTTCGTCGAGGCGTTCGATCCCGTCGATGCGTTGCTCGCGCCGCTCTATCCGGCTGCCGACGGTACGACGGCCGGTTATGACGTCAACGTCGATTTCCGTGCCGACCGTACGGCGGAAGTGGCGGGCAATCAATTGATCGACTGGACGATTCGCATGGGCGATCACAGCTTGTCGATGCAAGATGCGCCGCACGCGCTGCACTGGGAGTACGGCATGCCGGTCACGCTCGTACTGCGCTTTGCGAAGAATTCGCCGCTGGTGGCGAAGAACGATCCGGCCCAGCGCAATTTCGCGACGGACGGACAAACGCTGACATGGCAGTTCTCCGATCCGTGGGCGTTGATTTCGTTCGTTAGCGCGCAGCGCGTGGCCGATACGACGGTGAGAGCAAGCGCCGGCGCGTCGCTGTTGAAGTTCGAGTTTCCGCTCGAAACGACCAACGCAGCCGACGCCGCGCTCGTGTCGAAGTATCCGCGCGGCCGCGTTTTCGTGCGCGTGCGGATGACGCCGGGCGGCAAGAAAATCCCGCTCGCCTGGCCGAGCAGTTTCCCGACTCATGCCCCGACCTGGAGCGCCTCATGAACCCATCCGATTTGATCGAGGCCGAACTGAGCTTTGCGGTCGATCTGAACTCGCTGCTGAGTCCTTTGCCGGACGGAGACGGCGTCGGCGTTTCGTTGAGAACCGATCCCGTTTGGCAACAGATACGCGATGCGCAGCTCGAAGACGATCCGTCGCTGCCGATGGGCGAATGGGAGCGTCCGCTCGTCAAAGCCGATTGGAATGCGGTCGCATCGCTATGCGGAGATGCGCTGCGCCTTCGCAGCAAGGATTTTCATCTCGTCGTTTGGTTGTGCGAGGCGTGGGCGCGGCTCTACCGCCTCGAAGGACTGATGGCGGGCATGCAGTTGCTGAACGACTTCGTCGATCGGTTCTGGGAACTTGCCTACCCGAAAATCGACGGCGAAGACAGGGATGCGCGCGCCGCGCCGCTTCATTGGATCAGCCGCCGGCTCGAGATCGTGCTCAAGCTGCATGTGCCGTTGATCGGTCTGCCGGTCGAGCCGGGCTACGTCAATCTCGACGATTGGCAACGCGTCGTTGCCGCTTCGGTGCAGCAGGACGACGATGCGCCGGCTACGCACCTGCCCCGCGAGATGCTCGATCGCGAAGCGGCGCAAGGATCGAATCTCGCGCTGCTGCGACAGCTCGAGCGCACGGCGGGAACCGTGCAGTCGGCTATCGATGCCCTGTCGCGTCGGCTCGACCAGCTGCTGGGCGACGACGCGCCGAGCTTCACGCGCGTCACTGCGACGTTGGGCGAATTGCAGCGCGCGGCGCGTGCGCTGCGTGGTAATCATGCGCTGGACGAGCAGGCCGCGGCGGTCGTGCCCGCGCAGTTGGATGACGCTCGCCCGATCGAACACGACGATACGCAATTGGAGGTGGATATGCAGGCACGAGTGCTACCCGTTACGCGCGAGCATATCGTCGACCGCTCGCATGCGTATCGGCTGCTCGAAGAGATTGCGAGGTATCTTGCCGAGCACGAACCGCATAGCCCGACGCCGTATCTTCTGGCGCGCGCCGTCAACTGGGGCCGTATGCCGCTGCCGGATTTGATGCGCGACATCGTCAGCCAGGAAGGCGACCTCGGACGGTACTTGGCGATGCTCGACGTGGAGATCTAATCGCATGGGCGAAGGAGGCCGGTAACGCGCGCGATGGGCGAGCTCGGCCCTGAAGCGTCGAGCGTGCGTCTCAGACCCACAAAATCAAAGAAAACTGGGACGCTCGATCAATTCTCGAAAAGCAATCGGCCCTACACTGGCCCGACGGACGGCAAGCCGGATATGCGTGTGATACGGCGCTTTCGTCCCACCACCTCCCATCGATGGCAATCCGCGCGTTGACGTCCTGCGCGGCTTGGCCGGCATGGCGCATCGTCGATCGAGCGATCGGCGTTTCAACGAGTGCACCGGCATAGCCGTGATCGTGGCTCGTTGGGCGGCGTCGCTGCGGCTCACCGGAAGCAAACGAGCTCTTTATGCCTTGGTATTACTTCGAATGTCAGCCTGGAAAGTGCAGCCCTTCACGTAGACACTTCACAGACCAGGATCCCCGCGCGCTTCCGCCAGGCACGGTTCTCCGCTGCGGGATGTGCGGCAGCAGCGACCATCTAGTCCGTACGACGCAGCCATCGGTTACCGGGCACTATGAGCTTATCGTCGACCCTCCGCTACCTGCTGCGGCTAGCGCACCTATCGCACGTCCGCTTCCAACGCCTGCCATGCCGGCCACGCCGGCTCAATCGAGGGCCGTGCCGACAACTCGACATTCGGCGGCGACACAGCACCGGGTTGCACCGCCGAGAGCGCCTGTTTCGATGCCGGCCGTACCAAGGAGTGCGCCGGCGATGAAGAGTGTGCCCGCTCGGCCGACTTCGAGCTTCGAGCTGACGTTTGGCGCGCAAACGCTTCGCGGCACGATTCTTCGTCTCGGCGAGCGGGCACGCTTGCTGACTTGCGCTAGTGCCCCCGTCTGCAATGTACTTTCGCGACTGAAACCGAACACCGAGCGCTTATTCGATCTTGTCAACGTGCTGCTCGATGGGGCCGTGTTTGCCCGCGCCGCGGCGCCTGATCGCGAAGCGGCCTTGAAAAACGTTTCAGCTTGGCTCACGACGCTGTTCGGCGAAGCCGACCCTGGCGATCCCGAGCGATGGATCGAGGCCAACAACTGGCTGATTACTTCCGGGGGAGCGATATCGCGGCCCGAGGCTCGCCGAATGCTCTCGACATGGAAAGAGGATACGCCGGTCCTCACCAGCCGCACGCTGTTGGCGCGCCTTGCCACGCTTCGGCCGCATTTTCGACCCAAGCTCCTGCACTTCATCGCAAAGAAAGACGCGCAGGTCGACCGACTCGTCGTCGCCACGCTGCATGACCTATGTCCATGCGATGCCACATGGTTGGCACCCGTCAGGCCGGCGCTCGATCTGGGAGCCGGCGTTGACGCTCCGGCCTTTGGCGACTTGCTGTGGGCAGTAGTGAGAACGGTAACGGAGGTTCCGGCGGCGAGCTCGACGACGACAGCAGCGTCGTCGTCGGTTAACCGCGACAACCTGAACGAAAAAGCCTTTCGAATTTTCAGGTTCGTTCGACAGATGAAAGACGGTGCAACTGTGCCATTGACGGCGCCGCAGTGCTGCCAACTATTGGCGCTGATCCCGATGACCGTTTGCGGGGGGCGAGGCACGCAGACAGTCGCCGTCGACGAGCGGATCTCGAGGCTGTTCCTCTTTATCAAGGCGGGCGGGGACGCTCGCGTAGAGTGGGGGAGTGTACTCGCTGCATTAGCGAACTTCATCCGTGCGAACCGTATCGACTACCGATTGACGTCGGACAAAAACCCCCCGATCGAAGGTCTTGCGGAACACGAAGTCACCTTTGACGCGGGAGACGAACGCATTCAATTGATCGCGACGCGCAACCGCGTGACATTTTTTGCCGAGGCACATACTTACGCCTGCGCCGACCTGCGTGACGGTGTCGTCGATCGCGCGACGGACATTACCTTTTGGCCCGTTGAATTCACTCGCGTGGAGGTTGCCGCGGCGGCGAGGCAACTTCTACAAGACGCGCGTGTTCATCAATTGGCGAGCGCCACCGTGAGCGGTCCCGCCCGCTACGTGACCGCTGTCATCGACGGCTTCGAGGTGGGAGTGGAAAGGCGTGCCAGTGTGACGGCGCCCGGCGAGCCTCGACTTTGGCGTGTTTATCTCACTCATCTTTGCCCGAGCCCCGGCACGAAAATTCCGGCGAGGGAACTGCAGGTAGTGCGCTTGCTTTTACTGCGCTCGCCCGATGAATGAGTGGGCGAACTCCCCGTCCGCGTCGCTCCGTCTAGTAGACGAACGCGTTCAGCCGCATTTCCCGAGGGGCGATGTCGTATGCGCTTTGAAAAGCCCGAGTGAAGTGAGCTGCGCTTTTGAAGCCGACTGAATAGCCGATGTCCTTGATCGGAACCCTTGGGGCGCGGATCAATTCGTCGGCCGCGACGCGTAAGCGAAGATGCTGAATATATGTTCCGAGCCCGCCTTCATGTTCGAAAAGCCGATAGATCGAGCTGCGCGGCAAGCCTAACGCGTCAATGACGCTCTGGGGCGATAACCCCTCTTCCTGGAGGTTGTTGCGAACATAACGTCGCACGTCGTCGAACATCAGCGCACGGTTGACGGCTCGCCGGCTCCCGCTCAATCCGGCCTCTGCGCCAAATGCGTCCGCCATCAGGTGAATGAGGTCGGTCAGCTCGCGATGCGCGGCCCCGAACGGCATGTGCCGGCAGCGCTCGACAAGCGTTTTCGCTCGCTTGACGATCATCTGCGTGGCAGGCCGAACTGGATCGAGGAGGCGACCGTGGATCGCACCAGGGTCGCGGAAGATCCGCGCCAAGAGATCGCGAGGCACGACCAACGTAATGTACCGGCAGGCCTGGCGCACGAGACGAGTGGGTTGATCGAGGTCCGTCGCTAGTACGCTGCCTCTGTGCACGGCGAACTCGCGCTTCCTCGCATGCGTGGTCGCCCTGTGAGCTTCGCCGTCCAAAAAAACGGTAAAGCCGATGCCGCGTGCGCTATCGCGCGAGATGCGGGCGATCGTGCGTTCGATCACGACCTCGTCCGTATAAGTGTCGCTGATACGGAATTCGCCGATATCGTAACGATCGTTTATGCACGTAAAGGCTTGTCGAATCTGACCGCGCGCCGGCACCACCTCGATGACATGTCCAAGCTGCTCGCAATAAGCGAGCAATTGCTGCTGCGGCAACAGCCGAGCGGAATCGAACCGGCTGTAACCGATGCCGTTCGCCAGCATGACTTCGCTCCCCGAGTTTTCCCGCCATATGGTCTCGGATTACCGCTTGCTCTGCAATCGCTTAACGTTGCGCCCCTCATCCATGCGGGCCGTGCGGCGCAGCTCGCAAGCGAGTTTGGCCTGCGAGCCTGCGCGTCTGCGCCTCTGCGCGCTAGTGCGAAAACCCCGAGGCCGTTTCGCTGAGGCTCCTGCCTTTCGTTTCGGGGGCTAGCCACTGCGATATGACCGCGCCGACAGCGGCCACGCCTGCGGCAATCAAGATCGTGACCGATGAGCCGAGATTGGCCATCGACCACGGCATCAGGAACGTGCCCAGGCCGGCGCCGATTCGGCTGAAGGCGGCGGCGAAGCCTGTCCCGATCCCGCGGATTTCAGTGGGGAATACCTCGCCCGGGTAGATGCAGGTCAGCGTCCCGCAGCCCGCGTTGAAGAACGAGAACGCCAGGAAGAGCCCCAGCACCACCGCCCCGGGCGCATTCGTCCACACGCCGAGAATCGCGAGGATCACCGTGATGATCCATTGCGGCGGGACGGTCAGAATACGACGGCCTGCCTTGTCGATCAGCAGAACCGTGGCCACGCTACCGGCCAACGCCACGGCGGACAGCCCGACCCCTCCGGCGAGCCCGCCGCCCAGACCGAATTGCTGCAGGACGCTGTCGGCGAACGTCGCGATCGCGAAATACGGCGTGACGACACAGAAGAAGAACAGCGAGACGAACAGCGTGGCGCGCCAGTACTGTCGGGAAAACAGCATGCCGAAGCCGCTCCCCTGATGCGCCGTTTCGTGCTCCACGTCTGCCATGTCGGAGGCGTGCTGCATGTACCGATGCGCGACGGAGCGGGCTTGATCGATACGGCGCTTGCTCCAGAGCCAGCGCGGCGATTCGGGCATGCCGAGGCGGCCGACGAACAGCGCCGCGGCGATGAAGGTGCTGCTGCCGAGGATGTTGCGCCAGCCGAGGTTCGTATAGCGGTCGAGCAAGTAGCCTACGACGAATGCGATCATAAAGCCGGCATACCAAGCGATGAGCGTCAGGCCCATGAGCCGGCCGCGAATTCGCGAGGGAGAGAACTCCGACAGCAGCGGCCAACCGACGGAATATTCGGCGCCGATCGCGATGCCCATGAGCAGCCTCACGATGAACAGTTGGAGCGGCGCAGCGATGTAGAACTGCGTCGAGCCCACGAAGAACTGCATGACCGATGCGATGACGAACATGCCCATGTCGAGCATGAACAGCGGCTTGCGGCCGAATTTGTCGCCGGCCCATCCGCCTAATGGAGACCCCACGAGAATGCCGAATAGCGCGGCCGCGGCGATCAGACCTTCCCAGACCGGCGAGATGGCGAGGTCGGCCGTCATCTTGCCCGATACCGGGCCGACGATCCCGAGAATGTAGCCGTCCAGAAACGTGCCGCCGGTCAGGACGATGATCATTCTTAACATGAAGCGTCGTTTGAATGCCGCCGACGTTTTGTTCTCGATCGTCCCCGCGGAAACCGCCACGTCCTTTTGTAACGAACTCATGCCTACCTCCTTTTTCCTGAGAACTGCGCGCGTCGTGTCCTTCGGCCGTCTTCGGGCCGCGGGCGCTCTACATCGACGATGGTCGTGCTCGATGGCCCTTCTGAGAAGGGGCGCCGTCGCTTTCGCGATCGGCATCGAGCGCCGTTTCGATTGGATTAGCCGCTTCTGGCGGCTCGCGTGCGGCCAAGAGAGACGGAGCGAGACCCTGGATGGTCTGCGTTTCCGACTGCTTCGCCAAGATTTTGCACGTTCATGCCGTGTGTCGTGCAACGGCGCGAAATGCATGGGTGACGTCATCTGCTGGAATTCAGTGTATTAAGTCACCCCAGACGCGGCACGAACTCACGCGTCCGGAATTCGACCGTAAACGACACGATCTCGCGGAGACGTCGGAAAAGCTAAAGTGCGGCTACCGCCTGGAACGATTCGTGCGTAGGCTCTCGTTCGGTTCGGAGCCGATTCCTCTCCAATGGAAACCCATAGGCTCGGGTGGCTGCGCTGCTGCGCACCACGCGCGATGCTGCCTTGGCGATCGAACCCCATCGGCTATGCGAAGTCATGTTGTTGATGGTGTTGCGACAGGTCATCGACGGCGGCGCGACGTCGCCGGGGTTGCTCGCGGGGCTCTCGCATCCGGCGCTTCATCGGGCGCTGGTGGCGATGCATGACGCGCCGGATCGACCGTGGTGCGTGGAAGATCTCGCGTCCGTTTCAGGCATGTCGAGAAGCCGATTCATGGCGTCGTTTCGCGAGACGGTGGGCACGACGCCCAGCGCCTATCTGACGGGTTGGCGTCTGATGCTCGCCCGTCGCGCACTTGCCAACGGGGACAAAGTCAAAGCCGTTGCGCAACGCGTGGGCTTCGGCAGCGAATCGGCGTTTTCACGCGCGTATTTGCGGGCATTCGGGCATGCGCCGATCACGGCACGCCAGGGCTAGCCCGGCGTTCGTCCGCCGCTCAGCAGACATCCGGGATTCACGCTACGCTGCGAACTGTCGGGCGACGCGCTGTGGCGCTATCTCTGTGTTCGCCCAAGCCTTTCGACCGATCATCCTTAGAAGGTCTTCATGACAGCTCAACCGCTTCAAATCGATTTTGTTTCCGATGTCGCGTGCCCCTGGTGTGCGATCGGCCTTTCCTCGCTTCAGCAGGCGCTCGACCGCCTGGGCGGCGCAGTCGACGCACAGATCGTCATGCATCCGTTCGAACTGAATCCGGCGATGGCGCCGGGGGGCGAAGACGTCGTCGAGTATCTCGCGAAGAAATACGGACGTACGCCGGAGCAAATTGCCGAAACGCAGGCGATGATTCGTGAGCGTGGGTCGGCCGTGGGTTTTCATTTCGGCGCGCGCAAGCGCGTCTACAACACGTTCGACGCGCACAGGCTGCTGCATTGGGCTGGCATCGAGGGTAAGCAGGTCGAGCTCAAGATGGCTCTGCTGCAGGCATACCACGGCGACGAGAAAGACCCGAGCGATCACGCGATTCTCATCGAGGCCGCTCGTTCGGTGGGACTCGACGCTGCGCGAGCACGCGAAGTGCTCGAAGGCGGCCAATTCGCCGACGAGGTTCGCGCTGAAGAGCAGCAATTCCAAGCCATGGGCGTTCAGTCGGTACCGGCGATCATCTTCAACCAGCGCTATCTGGTGAGCGGCGGGCAACCGGTAGAAGTATTCGAGCAAGCGATCAAGGAGATCCTCTCCAAGACGGAGTAATGCGGTCACGCGGGCACGCCGCCGCGACTTGCGCGGCGGCGCTTGCCCCAGCAACGACCGCGTTAGACCCGACTCGCGGGTCGGAAGTCGCGAGTCGTGTGTTGAGCCCTGTGTTGCGAGTCGGTTAGACGAGCGTGAGCGTGACGTCGATGTTGCCGCGCGTCGCGTTCGAGTACGGACACACGATGTGCGCGCGATCGACGAGCGTTTGGGCCGTTTCGCGGTCGAGGCCCGGCAGCGAGATGCGCAACTGCACTTCGATCCCGAAGCCGTTCGGAATGGCGCCGATACCGACGCTGCCTTCGACGGATACGTCCGCCGGAATCTTGATCTTGTCGCGTGCCGCGACGAACTTCATCGCGCCGAGAAAGCAGGCGCTATAGCCCGCAGCGAACAGTTGCTCGGGGTTCGCGCCTTCACCGCCGGCGCCGCCCAGCTCGCGCGGCGTCGTGAGCTTGAGGTCGAGGTTGGATTCGGCCACTACGGCGCGGCCATCGCGGCCACCGGTTGCTTTGGCATGGGCACGGTACAGCACTTGTTCAATCGACATGACGAGCTCCTAATCGTTAAGGGATGGACTTCAAAGGCGGGGTTTGTGTTGCGTTCATCTATCTACCAGAAGATAGATGAACGCCCCCAAAAAACGTAGATGCATGGGCATCTGCTGCGCCGACCTTCATCTATGGGTAGACAGAGTTCGGCGCCTGATAAAAGGCAGGCATATGCCCGCCCTCCAATGCGCTGTTCGCGCTACCTCCGGCTGCTTCTAGCTTCTGGCTTCCACACGAGCGGCATCGTCGCTACCTGAACTGCGCTCCGGCACGGCGACTTCGCTGCCATGGAGGTAACTGTATCTACCAGTAGATAGATAGTCAAGGGGTTTTTTCGACTCTTCGAGCGCTCGCCATCGCATGAAACCGGAAAGGCTTCTTTGAGGGCAACGGATCGGCCAAGGCGCGCCCCCAACAACAATTCCGAACTCACTCTTGCCGGACGAAGTCCACCGAAATCTCGACTACGGCTTCTCACCAAGGAACGACCCTTCCGAGGTAGTCCAGGTAATGCAAGCCCGTGCGGCCGGCGTGCGATTCGATCGTATTCACGAGGTTCGGAATACTTTCCTCGATGCTTAATCGCGCTTGCGGGCCGCCCATGTCCGTGCGCACCCATCCGGGCGCCATGAGCAGAAGCGTTCTCGAATCGTCGGCGTGTCGGGCCGCGAAGCTGCGCATGAACATGTTCAGCGCAGCCTTGCTGCCGCGGTAGACCTCGTAATTTCCGTTGACGTTATTCGTGACGCTGCCTTGCCCGGACGACATCACGCCGATCGTTCCGTCCGGTCGAACGAGATCCTGAAGCGTTTCGATCACTCGCATCGGGCTGAGCGAGTTCGTCGCCATTACGCGGACGAATTCGTCGGTCGAGACATCGGCAATCGTTTCGCGATCGTCGTTTTTCACGCCGGCGTTCACGAACAGCACATCGAGTTGCCGATCTTTTAGACGACGGCGCAGGGCAACGACTTGTTCTTGAATCGTGATATCGAGCGTTTCGACTTCTAGCGAACCCTGTGCGCGTTTCGCTAGCGCTAGCAGCTTTTCAGTGGAGTGCTCTCGCCCGGTGGCGATCACGCGCCAGCCGCGCTGAAGATACTCTTCGACCATGGCGAATCCGAGGCCGCGTGACGCGCCGATGAGCAGAATGGTTTTTTGAGGCGGTACGTTTTCTTGCATAGATAGCTCCCTGTAAGCACGACCCGGCGAATGCGGCGCGAGCACGCCGGATACCGGATGGATCGGAACAGCGAATATATCGTCGCGAGGGCCGCTGAGCGCGCGCGCCGGATGCACTCGTCAATTGCATCGAACGCGATGCGTCGGTGGCCCATGCTAGGATCGGCCATGCCCGAGCCCGACCTGAACCTGCTGATTGCCCTCGATGCGTTGATCACCGAAGGCAGCATTCTTGGCGCCGCGCGTAAGTTGCGATTGAGCGCCTCCGCCATGAGCCGAACGCTGACTCGCCTGCGCGAGGCGACGGGAGACCCGCTTCTCGTTCGTGCGGGGCGCCGGATGGTGCTGACGCCGTATGCCGAGGCTATTCACGAGCGGGCGCGCCATGCGCTCGACGAGGCGCGCATCGTGCTCGGACCGGTTAAGACGGAAGTCGATCTTTCGACCTTGCGGCGCACTTTCACCATTCGAGCCAACGACGCATTTGTCGAAGCGTTCGGTTCGAAACTCATCGCGGCGGCAACCGAAACGGCGGCGCAGGTATGCTTGCACTTCGCCCCGAAACTCGAAAAAAGCGCGACGTCTCTACGCGAAGGGTCGGCCGATCTCGAGATCGGCGTGCTGGGCGAGATGGGTCCGGAAGTCCGGCTTCAAGCGTTGTTTCGGGACCGCTTTGTCGGCGTGGTCAGGAAGGGCCATCCGCTTCAGCTTGCGGGCGCGGTCACCGCGCAGCGGTATGTCGAATTCGGCCATGTTGTGGCATCGCGCAGAGGCCACGCTACGGGCCCCGTCGATAAGGCGTTGTCGGCTATGGGGCTCGCGCGAAAGGTCGTGGCCGTGGTCCCGAATTTTTCTGCGGCGCTGGCGGTGGCTCGGACTTCTGACCTGGTTGCGCTTCTTCCCGCTTCGTTCATCGGTTGCCGCACGTCGGCCGATACAGGCCTCGCATGCGAAGACGCCTTCGCCTTCGAGCTACCTGTTGAAACGGAGAGACTCACGGTGTCGCAGATGTGGCATCCACGGCTCGAAGCCGACCCCGCCCATCGCTGGCTCCGGCAGCTCGTGCTCGCGGAGTGTCGCCGGCAATTTCCGCTGTAGATGGCGTATCGATCGTTGCCGATGGTCGTCGACCGCTACGCCACCGACGTTACAGCACGCCTTCGAGTTCGGCCGACCGGCTGGCGAAGCGCGAAAGCTCGCGGCCGTGTAGCGGCTCTGCAGGCGGCAATGCTACGGTGAGCGGATTTCTCGGCGCATCGTTGACATGAACTTCGTAGTGCAGATGGGGGCCTGTCGCCCATCCTGTCGAGCCGACATATCCGATCACCTGATTGCGCCGCACTTTGGTCCCTGCGTGGATACCCTTCGCAAACCGCGATAGGTGTGCGAACAACGTGGAGTAGGGCGGGCGGTTGCGGATCTCGATCACGTTGCCATAGCCGGTCTGCTTGCCGGCGAACGTCACCACGCCGTTTGCCGTCGCATGCACCGGGGTGCCGGCCGGCGCGGCGAAGTCGACGCCGGTATGGGGCTGCCAACGCTTGAGCACCGGGTCGAAACGGCGTGCCGCGAATGGGGAGGAAACGCGGCGAAAAGCGAGCGGGTAGCGGATGAAGCCGCCGCCCCGGGCGCGCTCGCCTTTCTTCGTATAGTAGAACGCTTCGCCCTTGAGGTTTTTGTACAGGAAGATGTCGTGCTCGCCCGCGTCGGTCACCACGCGCACGGCGGCGGGCAGGGCGGGAGGCGATTCGTCGCCTTGCGGCACCGCGGCCTTTTTCCTATCGAAGACGAACAACACCTGATTGTCGGGTTTCCAGTCGCGACGAAAATCGATGCGGCTCCGCAGCGCTTCGATGACCCGATGGGCGACGGGCCCGCTCAAACCGGCCAGACTCGCCGCATCGAAAAACGTCGGTTGGCCCGCGATCGTCGTCACCTTGTAGCGCGGTAGATCAGCAGGCGCAGCCTCTGTGCTGCTTGCCGCCTCACTCGGTGACGGCGTGGCCGCGAGCGTATCTTTGGGAAGGGCGGCGGCCGGTTGATCGGATTTGGCCGGTGCACGGCTCATCATGAAAACTGCACCGACGATCAACAAACACACCAAGCAGGCGAGCGCGAACTTGTCCGTTGAACGGGAAACAAGGGAAACCGTGTCATTCGTAAAACTGGGGCGACATAGACAATTGCTTGAACAGGACGCTCTGGGGCGAGCGAAGCGAGGGTGGCCGGACACGTCCGATCTTTGGCTGGCGCTGAGGCCGGGGTCGATGATAGCAGGCTCGCGCCATGCGACACAACGAAGCGTGTCTTTGGGCGATGCGGGTAAACCAGGCGTCGAAATGGGGACAATGTGCCTGATATAGCCGCTACGCTAGACCGCTAGGCGGTCGGCCCCGATAGCGCGTTCGCCTGGCTCGCGCGAAATCGCTTCGCTAACCGTGAAGGTCTCGGTCGAGATAGGCAGAAACCGCCGCCGTCAGTTCTATCCCTTTCAATTCCTCGGGCGAGGCCAGGCGCGCAGCAATGATCTCGCGATGATCGAGGCGCAGCTCGGGCAGATGATCAAGGCGCAACTCGAAGAAATGCACGCGGTCTCTTCGCCCGTCCCAGAGCCCGCTGACGCTGCCTTTGGCGATCAACGGGGGCGACGAGAAGCCGATCTCTTCCTCCAATTCACGCTGCGCCGCTGCAGCCGGCATTTCGCCGGGGTGGATGCTGCCGCCCGGCAAGCCCCACTCGGCGCGGTAGGAAGACTTCACCAACAGCAGTTCCGGTCCGACGTAGATCGCGACGAGCGCGCCTTCGTGGTTGGGGCGGCGAAGATGCCACCAGGCGCGCGCCAACCGAAACCCGACGCGAAGGGCTAAGCGCCAAATGGCGTCGATGAAGTGGGACGTTCGCGTTCGCTCGGGATTCGGCATACCGGCTCTCTGGGGTTAGATCTTGGCCAACAGGTTTTCGACGATTTCTTTTCGCTGCAAAGTGGCAAGCCAGCGCACCGGCAATGCGTTCTCGCCGTATAAGACTCCGGCCAGTCCGCCCGCGATCGCGGCTGTGGTGTCTGTGTCGTTGCCGAGCATGAGGGCGACGTTGGTCCAACGTTCCCTTCGGGGAAGAATGGTGGTCGATGTGACAGGACGCGGTCAACCTGTTGCGGTCATCCGCGTTTACGACATATTCACGGCTGCTACTGGGGTATGGGCGGTCGTCTCTCTGTCGCCGTGTCAGCGGTTTTTTGGCCGACTGCGAAGACCGCATCGAATCTATTGAGGCGGTGCCGGCACCAGGCCATATTTGGACATCACTGCGAAGAGCATTGCCCGGTCATTTGCGCCACCAGAACGGATAACTTCAGCGATGTCGCGGAAATACTGAGCGCCGATGTCGGGCGTAAGGACGATAAGGGCGCGCGCCGTTTCACCATGAGGGTTGCTAAAGTGATGAATCGATCCGCGTGGGGTGTGCATCCATTCTCCGGGGGAGAGATCTCGGACGACCCCATCGACGGCGTACCGAAGCACACCCTCCAGCGCATAGGCGCACTCCTCGTTCCGTGTGTGGCTATGCGGCGGTGGAACGCGCGACCCAGGCGGGACCGTCAATTCAAAGACCCCCATTCCGCCTGTAGCAGATCCGTCAATCATGTACTGAATAGTCAAGTCCCCGATCTTGATCGGTTCGCTTGCCACTGCCTTTTCGAAGTCCATTTCAGTCCCCGACCTTGAAGATTCGCCGACTGTCTGCGTTGAGTGTAGGTCATGGGGCGGCGGCCGCGGAAGCGATCGTTCAGCAGATGAATCGCTAAAGTTTCTCGCGGTGGCGCCGATAAGTCACGAGTCGACGAATAACCACAATACGCGGATGACGATGACCGTCGAGAAGATCGAGGTGGTGGGCGGGCACATAATCCGGGTGCCCGTGGACTGGAAGATCATTCCACACTGTGCTGGGGAGGTGCGCATTGGCGATCGCAAGGAAGGAAACGGAAAACCTCTTTGCCGATACTCGAGATAGAAAAACTCGAATGGCAGGTGGCGTTGGTGGCATTGGCGAATCCCAGCGAACGTTCATTATCTCCTCGTACGTCGTGTCGACATGAACTCGAAGCGTATCGGCTATTGTTTCCCAAATCTCCTGGAAGCGTTTTTCATCGTCATTGCACTCTATTTTCTGGAGCTCCTGACGAACTCGTTGATTTGGCACCTTGGCATTCGTTCCGGTCTGAAGCCGGTTGCGATCGAAGACTTGGGGCGCGTGCTTGCCTACGGGGTGGGTTTCGCCGTGCTGCTTGAATGCAACTCGCTGACGTACCGCGGCCTCGTGGAAGGCGATCGCTTCTCGTGGCAAGCGACACTCAGTCTGTTCCTGCTGCCCATGCTGCTGTTCGCCCCAGGCATGCTGGCGGTGGAGAACCTGTTGCAGGTGCTAGTCCTCAAGTTTTTTCCGTTGAGCGAGACCCAACGGATGGCGGGTTATCGATTCCTGACCGATGGTCTCAGCTCGATGGTCCTCGTCAGCTTTCTTGCACCGGTGATCGAGGAACTGCTGTTTCGCGGGATCATTTTGCGCAGCTTCCTACGGCAATATTCACGGTCGCGCGCGATCGTGTATTCAGCCGTCGTGTTCGGTTTTGCGCATATGAACATCCATCAGTTTGTGACAGCTTTTACGCTTGGGTTCGTCATCGGCGAGATGTATGAGCGCACGCGTTCGCTGCTTCCGGGGATGTTGCTGCATGCTTTTTACAATGCGGCCGTAACGGCCGCAGCGTTCCGCTGTGGTCCTGACGCCACCGCGTTGTGTGGTAGTTGGGGTATGCCGCAGGCGTGGTATCCGGTCTCGCTGGCGAGCGGCGCAATAGGGCTGTGCCTGTTGTTCAAGCTACTAGGCATGAAAGCGGTCGTGCCTTTCCGGGGACGTTGAAGGCTGCTGCAAAGCCAACGATCACGGTCAAGGCACGGCATAGTCGCTAGTCGTTGCAGTCCGGCAGCGAATGGTGCGGCGTATAGACGCGCTGGCCGGCATCGAATTCGAAGATGCGCTTGTAGGTGCACCGGTGGTCCACTGCGGTGACGAGGTCGCGCTCGCGCAGCGGCGGACGCTGTGGCGATTTGATTTGTTATGGCCGCGGTTCGGGCGACGGTCTTGTCTCGGGCTCGTCATCGATGGACTGCCCGAACTTGATCAGGTTGCCATCGGGGTCTACGACGTAAAGTTCAGCCATGCCCCACGCGCGTTCTTCAACGTTTCCGAGAGCCGGCAGCTTCGACTTCAACTCCGCATGAAGGGCGTAGATGTCGTCGACGCGCACGTAGCACGACGTGTTTTTTGCAATGTGCGCTTCTTTGCACAACCAGAAATGAATTTCGACGTCTCCTCTCGCCGCCATTCCATACGAGAAGTCTTCAATGTGCTGCGTCTTGAAACCGAGAACGTCATCGAAGAATTGCAGTGTCCGCGCAATATCGAGCGATGCGAGGACGGGGATCGCTTTGCCAAACACCGGTTTGTTTGTGAACATGATGTGGTTCGGGCGGCTTCCCGTTCGGGAGGGGGGGCGATTGTCGGCGATCTCGGCGTGAAAGTCGAACTTGTCTATGGGGCCGGCTTTCGAGCGTGGATGCCTTACTGCTGGAGTTCGCGTTCGCAGGCGACAAGGGTCCGAAGAAGCGAGTCGTTGGAAGTCATATTTCTCCGATTGTCGGCAATGCCCCGGAATTCGGCAGCGTTTGGTACGCGTTACTCCTCGATCAGGACCGGCGATCCCGGCTCGACAAGGTCGAACAGCTCGATGACGTCCGCGTGACGCATCCTTATGCAACCGTGGGATGCAGCAACCCCCATCGGTTCGGTGTCGGGGCAACCGTGAATGTAGATATGACGTCGCAAAGTATCTACGTTGCCTCGCCGGTTTTTGCCGCTCTCGCAGCCCTGTAGCCAAAGAACGCGGGTCAATATCCAATCGCGCTTTGGAAAACGTTCCGCGAGTTCGGGCGACCAAATTTCGCCGGTGGCCCGACGCCCCACGAAAACGGTCCCGACCGCGCAGGACGCTCCGATCTTGGCTCGAATTACGTGGCGACCGCGAGGAGTGCAGCCGCTTCCCATTTGTTCTCCGGCGCCATTCCTTGCGGTGGAGATGCGATAGGTGCGTCCCGATTCTCCGGCCAACGTGAGGGTCAGCGTTTGCGTGGAGAGGTTCACGTGGATTCTCGAGATTGGCATGGCGTTGCTGCCCCGGCGGGGACGACGATTGCGGCGAGTGAATTTCAGTGTAACGCTGTTGGTTGTTCGGCGATCCGGATGCCGTTGTCGAAGGCCTTTTTCTCGTGACTGATGTCGTACATGACCGGCCGGGGCGACCCCAAGCGGTCTCTCATCAATTCATCAGTCAATGGCGGTTTGCGACCGGCAAAGGGGCCGTTGGCGAACGATCTCCATTCGGCGTCGATTACGCCCACAAACGATAGAGCCAAAACGACTCGTCCTCCGCAAATCGCCGCGCGAATTCGTTTGGGGAAAAGCCAGTGCTGCGTTTTACGGCACGACTCAGATGCGCCTGGTCGGCAAAACCCTCATCGTGCGCAATCGTTGCCCAGTCCAAAGCCTCGCCGGCTTCAAATCGCGCGCGGGCACTGAAAAACAAGCTCTCTGTTTTGACAAGTGACTGCCATTCGCGCAACGAGCGCCCGCTATACGCCTTGATACGTCGCTCGACGTGACGCGGACTATGCGAGCGTCGCCATTCGTGTGCCTGCCAGGCAAGCCGGTTGACCCAATAGCGGCCCGCTTCGCGTAGCGACGGCAATATCGGGCTAGCGCGACTGACGGCGCGCCAGTGCGGAGCAAGGTGGCGTTGAAGCGTGGCGAGCGCAGCTGCATCGTTGTCCGAGGCGAGTAGCTCATCAAGAAGCGTCCACCACGTACTGCCGAGGAACTTGCGTGCATCGACGATTGTGTCCTGAATGAAGGACAGATTGATCTTGAAGAGTGCCCGCGCGGCGTCCGCTTCGAAACAGATCATCCCGACGCGGCCGCCAGTTTTCGCCCAGCAGGTAGTGGGATATGAATGACTGCCTGAAAGCACGATCGCTGAATTGAACGGCCTCCATTCGGGGCCGTTTTCTGTCTGTTCGATCCGTCCCGCGTCGACGCCCTGGAACCATGTCAGGCTCACCATTGGCGAGGCAGGGAAGTGCGTCAGACGTTGCGCATCGCTCAACTCGAAGCCGCGCGTATCGCGACAAAGCATCGCGACAACTGCGCCATGCAAACCAGGCGGAGCCAGATGGAGTCGCGCGTGCGGGCGGCGATTGCCATGCGATGCCAGCGGCGCACGCGTCAACGGATCGGGGCAGGTCGAAAGGGTTAGATTTGGGTTCATGAAGGCACAGTATAGATGGACTGACTGAGGTCGCCGATGTCGTTTGCGTTCAAGAAAAAGCGTTGCCGTCGGCCCAGAATCAGGCCTATGACCACCAGGCCTCTTAATGCCATGACTACCCCATCACAGCGGCAATGCCCATTTCCTGCCAACTCGCCACCGGAAACGCCTACGGTCAGCGCATCGGGTATCTGGCCGCCTGGTCCTGACGCAGGCATCACCGGTTGGCGTCTGCTGGCGGCCATGTCACGCGACTTGCTCCGGACTTTGGCAGCGTGGCAAAAGGCGTATGGCGATATTGTGCATCTGCGCATCTGGCCAGAGCATGACGTGGTTGTCGCCGATCCCCAACTCGTGCGCGAGTTGCTCGTTACCCATCACGACGCACTGATTCGCTGGGAGCGTGGCATCCGCGTATTTTCGCAGGTGCACGGGCGCAGCGT
>DASVLS010000048.1:0-18699 GCA_036384755.1 Trinickia sp.
AGATGGGAAATCGGTGTGTCCAGGTAAGGACACGTTATCCAGTCGGTGAAAATCCGACCGAGGCAAAAGACTCAAGCCTCGTAGCTTGGGAGGCGTCATGGCGCGAAAGCAAGATGACGGAGCCCTCCGACAGTATGCTCAGAAAGGAGTATATGCAACGCACCAGGTTGCAACGTGCAGTGAACGCAGATGTAGCCTCGTCACACGAAACTCCGGTGGCTGAGACGGTCGATAACGCGCGAAAGCAGCAAGTGTTGTCCGAAACGGGTCCGATGCGGCAACACTCACCGGCGGGGTATCAGCGGCGACATGGTGTGAAGGATAACGTGGAAACTGGAGAAACCCTCGGCATCCGGCGGAGAAATCCCGTCGAGGAGATGTTCGCTATAACCGTGAGTGGGAAGTGCGGACATAGGTGCCAGGGTGACGGATCGGGCTGTAGTACTGTCGATGGGCGTGCATCAAAACGCGCCCGGAGGGAAGGGCCCGGACCGGTGAGTACTCCGTCCAACAATGTGAGGCAGGGATGAGATGACAAAGACATCCGGTAGTCTGCAGGAACTGAGAAGGCGGATTTATCGCAAGGCGAAGTCTGACAAGACTCATCGCTTCTGGGGGCTCTTCGTGCATATTGCGAAGAGGGAAACCCTCGAAGAGGCTTACCGCATCGCCAAAAGAAACGGCGGGGCTCCGGGCATCGATGGTCTGAGCTTTGCAGACATCGAAGCATCGGCGCCTGGTGTATTTCTCGCGGAGATACAGGCAGACCTCAAAACAGGCAGGTATGAGCCCAAGCCGAACCGACGGGTTGAGATCCCCAAGAGCAACGGAAAGGTCCGTGTACTTCAGGTTCCTTGCATCCGCGATCGCGTGGTACAAGGCGCACTGAAGCTGATCCTCGAAGCGGTATTCGAGGCGGACTTCTGCCCCAACTCATACGGATTTCGACCGAAGCGGTCGCCACATCGCGCGCTGGCGGAAGTCAGACGCAGTGTGCTGCGGCGCATGTCGATGGTGGTTGACGTGGATCTGTCGCGTTACTTTGACACGATTCAACATTCAACCCTGTTGGACAAGATCGCGAACCGCATCCAGGATCCCCAGGTACTACGCCTGGTCAAGCAGGTTATCAAGGCAGCAGGCAAAATCGGCGTCCCGCAAGGTGGCCCGTTCAGCCCGCTTGCCGCGAATATCTACTTGAACGAGATCGACTGGATGTTCGACGAGATCCGCCGCAAGACGGCGCAGGGACCCTATGAGGCAGTGAACTATCACCGGTTCGCCGACGACATCGTCATCACCGTCAGCGGCCACCACACGAAACGCGGCTGGGCAGAGCGTGCCCTGTTGCGTCTACGTGAACAACTCGTGCCGCTCGGCGTCGAGTTGAACACGGAGAAAACCACGGTGGTGGACACACTGCACGGAGACGCCTTTGGGTTCCTGGGGTTTGACCTGCGTCGCGTGCGCAAACGAGCGGGGAACGGATACTTCATCAAGATGACCCCGAAGAAGAAGGCCCGTCAGAGCATCAAGGCGAAGATCCGCGACATCATCCGGCATGGAGGCTCGACTCCGGTCGTGAAGCTGATCGCGAGACTCAACGCTGCGGTGGGCGGATGGGTCAACTACTTTCGGGTTGGCAACGCCAATCGCGCCTTCAGTGAGGTCCGCGATTATCTGGAAATGAAGGCCCGAACCCTGCTGACGCGGCGCAAGCGACGCCAGAAGCGGAGTATCGGGTGGCGGCGATGGAGTAACGAGTACCTCTACGGCGTCCTGGGCTTGTACTGGGACTGGAAGCTGAGCCCGCTGTCGGGGGCGGAGGACTTCACGTGAAAGTGGCTGCCATACCAACGGGACGCATAACCCTTGCGATGAATCTCACTGGGTGAGCTGCTTGAGGGAAAACCTCACGATCAGTTCTTATGGGGAGGGGCTGGAAACGGGCCGGGCAAACCGCGTACCGCGCCAGTTCCTTACCCGCCAAATCTATTTCCATGTGCTCAAGAACGGCTGCGAAGTCGAGACGCTGCAATTGGGGCTGTCGACCGGATCGAGCGTGCGCTGGCCTTGTTCATGGTGGTGGCATGGCGCGTGACCTATCTGATGCGCAAAGGCCGAACCTGTCCGGATCTGGACGCCGCGTTGTTCTTCGATCCCGATGAAATTCGTGGCGCTCATCTGCTGGCGAAAAAGAAGATGCCGACAACGACGCCCACCGTGAACGAGGTCGTACGGCTTATTGCTCAAATCGGCGGGTTCCTCGGCCGAAAGAGCGATGGCGAGCCCGGCGCCAAAACCATCTGGCGCGGCCTTGACAAAGTTCTCACTGCCGCTGACACGTTACGTGCGCTCCACGAAGGACTCGACTGACTTATGTATAACGCTATGATTAAAACCACACTGTGGGACGCTAACGTTTAGCGGTGCACATTATGCTACTGCTTCGCGTGCCGTTGAGCATCGACCGAATCACGTCGATGAACGTCCTCGTCGCCAGCATGGCGTTGCCTTGATCGAACAGTTGATCGACGAGACCTTTTTCGGCGTGCCATTCGGCAATGCGCGATTCGCCGGTGCCGATCAACGTCTCGGCTACGCGCATGTTCGATTTGCGTGTCACGAGCGAATAGCCGCCCATGCCCGGAAACAAATTGAAGGCGATTTCCGGAAAACCCAATTTCGTCCCCCTTTGGGCAAGCACGTAATGATGAGCCAGCGCCGCTTCGAACCCGCCGCCCAGTGCGCTGCCTTCGATCATGGCAATACATATTGCGCCGGTGCCGAAGCCGTTATAGATTTTTAACCCATTGCTGATTGAAGCAAGGGCGCGGCTCTGAGCGCAGCATCATCCACATGGTGCGCCGATCTTCTTCGTTATAGGCCGTAAGCTGGCTGAATTCGCCCGCTTCGTGGAAAGGACGGCAGCCGGGGGTAACGTCGAATCGCATGGTGTCTCCTGTGCGTGTGTGACGCTTAAATTGGTCGGCCTCGAAGTCGCGGGAGCGCCACGAGGCACGCCAATTTTGCGTGAGGGAACTCGGCCGCAGAATTCAGCCAGTCAAAGGGAGGGGGAAACAGCAGTGCATCGAGAAGCATATCGACAGGACTCACGAACCGACGACCGTGGTATCGTTTCCGGCCAGCCCCGTTTTAGCCGCGCGGGCCAGTTGCGCGGCCGGTCGATCCTCGCAGGTAACGCATGAGAAATCCTTCACGCGAATCGCAATTCGATGCGCAGGCGCTGCAACGAGAGAACGTGCGCCTGCGTCAGGCGCTGCGTGCGCTCGAGCATCAGGTGGCCGAGCGCGACGCGCGCCTCGCGGCCCATGAGCGAACAGCGTCGGTTCAGGCGATTCAAGGCGAGCTCGGTGGCCAATTCGAAAGCCTGGCCGAGAGCAGTTCGGACATCATTTGCCGGTACGACTGCGCTTGCCGCTTGGTGTTCGCCAATTCCGGCCTGACGAAATTGCTGGGCAGGCCGCTGCAAGATCTGCTTGGCAAGACCCCGAACGAGCACGAGCCCGACATGCGTTTAGCGCCGTATCAAGCGCTGCTCCAAGCGGTCGTCGACAGCGCAAGTCCGCGCGAGGTCGAATTGATGCTGCCCGATACGGGCGCCGGTGTGCGCTATCACCATATCCGCATTTTTCCCGAGCGCGGAGGGCACGGCGAAACGATCGGTGCGCTCGCGCTCGGACGCGACATCACGGAACGCAAGGATGCGGAAGATCGCCTGCACGCGAGCGAGCAAGCATTTCGCGCCGTCGTGGAGCACTCGCCCGATTACATCGCCCGTTACGACCTGAAATTTCGGCGCGTCTACGCGAATCCGGCGTTGCGCGCGCTCACGAAGTCCGACGTGGTCGGAAAAACGCCAACGGAATTGAGCGCGTTCGTCGATCCGGAACACTACGTGAGCCGATTGCGGAGCGTAGTGGAGACGCGCAAGGAAACGACGGAGCAGGTTCGGCTGCGCGATGCGAACGGGCGGATTCATTGGGGGGACATTCGCATCGTCCCCGAATTTTCCCCGAGCGGCGAGGTGGCCAGCGTGCTCGCGATTAGTCGCGACATCGACGACTTGAAGCGCAGCGAGCAGTTATTCCGCACGTTGACGGAGAACTTCCCCGACCTCATCGCGCGGTTCGACCGCGAACATCGGTTTTTGTATGTCAACCCTGCCGTCACCAAGGCTTTCGGTATCGCACCGGACGCGATGGTGGGCAAGCGCCTCGGCGAACCACCCACGGCCGGTTCCGCGCAGTTGATCGCGTGCTTGCGTACCGGGATCGACCGTGCGTTCCTTGAAGGAGTGCCGAACGAGGACGAGGCCTCGTGGGACCGCGAGGCGGAACGGCGCGTGTTCGAGCTGAGGCATATTCCCGAGCACGACTCGCTGGGGCACGTGGTCAGCGTACTGAGCGTGGCCCGCGACATTACCAAACTGCGAGAGATGGAAACTGCGCTGCGAGACAGCGAGCGCGCATTTCGAACGTTGGCGGAGAACGCGCCGGACCCGATCATTCGCTACGACAAGCAATGTCGCCGTATCTATGTGAACCCCGAATTCGTGCGGGTGTCCGGCGTCGATGCGGCCAAGCTCATCGGCCGCCGAGCCGGGCAGGTGCTGGCCTCGCCCGCATCGATCGACCGCCGGTTCCGCAACAGGCTAAGAACGGTCATGAGAACCGGCGCCGCCGCAAAATTCGAACTCAGTTGGGAAGTATCCGGCAAACAGCAGTGGTGGTACGTGCGGGCGGCGCCCGAATACGACGCCAATGGCGTCATCCAAAGCGGACTGACGATTTGGCGCGACATTTCCGAAACCAAGGCGGCTGAGCTTCGATTGCGCGAGTCGTACGACATGCTGCGCGAACTCGCCTCGCGCCGCGAGATGGCGCGTGAAGAGGAGCGCAAGCGCATTGCTCGCGAGCTTCATGACGAGCTCGGCCAGCAGTTGACGGCCTTGCGAATGCGAGCATCGACGCTTCGGATCCGGTTTGGCCCCGACAATCCCGAACTGACGGAGCAAGTCCAAAAGCTGCTCGAGCTGGCCGACCAGACGATGCAGGTCGTCCGCAACGCCGTTTCGTCGCTCCGCCCCGGCGCGCTGGACGCGGGTATCTCGGCTGCCGTCGAATGGCTGGTGGCGGAGTTCTCGCGTGGCGCTCAGGTGACGTACTCGCTGTCCGTGCCCGAAGAGAGTTTGCCGCTGGCCGAGGAGCGGGCGATCGCGCTATTTCGCATCGTTCAAGAAGCGTTGACGAACGTGGCGCGGCATGCGCAAGCGCGGCATGTGTATGTGAGGCTCGAACGCGTGGGCGGAGATTGTCTGGTCGAGGTCCGCGACGACGGATGCGGATTCGATCCGGTCGCGATCCGCAAACGATCGTTCGGTCTTGCGGGCATGAAGGAACGGATGTTGATGCTCGGCGGCAAGATCGCGATCGTCAGCGCGCCGGGCAAGGGGACGACGATCAAGGTCGATTTGCCGATAGGCCAGGAGCACGTAGCCGCCGCATCGCCGGCGTTCGCAGCGGGCGATGCGGCCTAGCGATGCAATGCGCCGATCGCGGTGTCGACTGACACCGTCTTCGAGCGCTTCGATCGAACAGTCGAACAGCCGAACAATCGAAGGCGACCGAATAAACGCGGGTTCGCACCGCCGCTGGATTCGGCACAATCCGGCCACCATGCGGCGGGGTAAGGGTTTCCTGACGCGCTAATCAGCAATTTGCGCAGGCTCTTTGCCGGTCTTTCTTCAGCCCGAAAGCGCAGGCTTTGCACCAACGCATGCACAATATGCGGCAAGCCAACGATGCCCGTGCGCAGGGAGATGGACGTCCGCGCCTAGCGCGCATCCGACCGGCGCTTCGCTGCAAATAGATGGGGCGCCCGGCTGCGGGACGGCGATTTCAATTGGCATTCCAGCTAGAGGAAGCGAACATGATCAAGATTCTCATCGCGGACGACCATGCGGTGGTGCGAAGCGGGCTGAAGCAGATTGTGGCGACGGCCACGGACATCGCCGTCGTCGATGAGGCCGTCAGCGGCGCGGACGTGCTGAGCAAACTGCGCGGCAAAGAGGTTCATCTGCTGATGCTCGACATGACGATGCCAGGTATCAGCGGGGTCGATCTGATTCGCCGCGTCCATGGCGAGTATCCCGACATGCCGATTCTCATCCTGAGCATTCACAACGAAGCGCAAGTCGTTTCGCGCGCCATACGCGCGGGCGCGGCCGGCTATCTCACGAAGGACAGCGATCCCGAGGTATTGCTTGCCGCGATTCGAAAGCTGGCCGATGGGGGGCGATTTATCGATCCGAAACTCGTCGATGCGGTCGTGTTCGAGCGCCATTCGAGCGACGTGCCGCCTCACGAAATCCTATCGGATCGAGAGTTCGAGGTACTGCGCGCGCTGGCGAGCGGGCGCAGCATCAATGACATCGCCGACACGTTCTCGCTCAGCGCAAAGACGATCAGCACCCACAAGCGGCGTTTGATGCAGAAATTAGGGTTGAGCAACAACGCCGAGCTGATCCGCTATTCCATCCGCCACGGTCTCGTTGCGCATTGAACGCCGCCGACTCGCGTTCGATGCGCTGCCGTTCAATGCAACGCGCCGAAGAGGGCGCCGACGCCCTCGCGCGGAGTAAGACCGGTGTTGAAGTAGCCTTCGAGTCGCTCCGCCGTGGCGTCGTCGAGATTGTAAGTCGATTCGATTTGGCCGTCGGCCACCGCATACAGGTACCACGCGGTCATCCATTGCCGAAACGGCAGCACTGCCGCAGGCAGGCCCGACAAATCCGGGTCGAGGGTCGAGGGATACATGTTCGCTTCCTCCTTTGATCGCACCGCACTACTAACGAGCCGCTCTGCGTCCGTTGCTCGGCCAGGGTGAGTCAATGCTACTTGGGTAGGCGCTCGGCTCCGATCAGCACATGCCGAAAGTTGGCGTAGGAAATCGTTGTTTCGGTTATAAGGATTTTCTTGCTGCACCGTCAGTGGAGCTTTCTTTTCGCGCGATCGAGGCGGCTGGAACGTTCCGGCCGCGCCCCAGCGCCCGCGCGACGTCCGGTCCGGGAGAGCGGCGTGACGGGGCCCTGCCTCGGATCCGTATCGTGAAGTCTGCCGGGAAATCAAAGACGCACTATGCGATCATCCGAAGATCCCGTCGAAATAGCGACGTTATCCCGGTCAACCGACTAACCGGCCTGCCGTTACCGTGGAATGACGCTCGCCACGATCGGTCGCGTGTTCGCCCCGAGCGCGGAACAACTGCTCGGCGCCGTCATGAGCGGCGAGGCCGATTTCGGCGTGAGCTTCATAGGCAGCCAGGAGCCGGAGGTCGAGTTCAAACTACGGCTGCAGAACCGATTCGTTGCGGCCTGTCGCCGCGATCATCCTCTCGCGCGCAAGAAGCGGGTGACTTGGAACGAGCTTTACGAGCACGAGTATGTATCGGTGGACAAGACCTCCGGTAACCGCTTGCTGCTCGATCAGGCGCTTGCGGCCGTGGCGCCGCGTGCGCCGAGCGCCTGCGAGACGCGGCACGTAACGACGATGCTCGGATTAGTCGAGGCGGGGATCGGTGTAGCCGCCGTGCCCTCGATGGCCATGCCCGGGAGCAACCATCCGATTCTGACGAGCGTGCCGCTCGTCGAACCGGTGGTGAAGCGGCGCGTGGGAATCGTGAGACGTCGCGGACGGCAGCTCACGCCGGCCGCGGAAGAATTTCATCGGATGATCGTCAAGGTAAAGGGAAAGGGAAAGGGCGGGGATGCCGCGAATAGCGATGGTGCCCGGAAAGGGTAAGTTCACATCATTTCCGGAACGTTGATGCAAGTGCCGTCCGTAAAACGGCTCAATCGGTAAGGGGCGATGTCCATCATGGGTTTTGCGCCCGTGACCATATCGGCGACAAGCTCTCCCGCAGCCGGCCCTAATGCAAAGCCGTGACCGCTGAACCCCGTGGCGACGTAAAACCCCGGCAGTGCCGCGATGTCGGAGATGACGGGAATGAGATCGGGCGTCGTGTCGATCGCCCCGGCCCAGGCATGCACCACCCGCAGGTCGGACAACTGCGGGATAGCGCGCTTGACGTTATCCAGCGCTAGTTTCACGAACTCGAGATCGGGCTTCGGGTCCAGCACTCGGCAGCGTTCGAACGGGGAAATCTGGTCGAATTGCCAAGTCGCCGATGCCTCGGGACCTTCGAACCAGGGCTTTGCAAGGCGGTATTTGAGCTTCTTGCCGATGTCGTTCCGGTAATTGCGGTAAAACCTCAGCGCGTGCTTCAGGCCAAGCGGCGCTAAGTCGATACGCCCAAAACCCGGAACCGCGAGCGTGTATCCGCCATCCAGGCGGCGACGAAGCGCAAACCCAGGGCCGCTGAAGCAACCGTTGATCACGTTGGCGGCGACGGACGTACGCATCGCCGTTCCGATCACGTTGACTGCCGGCAGGTCGATGCCGTGACGCCGGCAAAAGCGCGAACTCCATGCGCCGCCCGCGCATACCACCGTGCCGGCCTTGATCAGACCGCGCTCGGTCCATACGCCGCTGAGGCGTCCTGCGCTGAGTTCCAAACCGCGCGCCGCGCAGTTTTGGTAGAGCAGCGCACCGCGTTGCTTCGCCCCCTCGGCAAGAGCCGGGGCGGCGCGCGAAGGCTCGGCGCGCCCATCCGAGGGCGACCAGACGCCCCCGGCGTACCGCGGGCCGCCCTGAGGGACTCGGCTATTCACCTCCGTGGCGCTGAGCATATGACTGACGAACCCGATCTCGCCGGCCCGCTTGCACCACGCGTCCCATTGAGCGATGCTTTTTGCATCGCTGCTGGCATAAAGAATCCCCTCGCGACGGAAGCCCAGGTCGATCTGGATTTCGTCGCGCAGTTCGCCCCACCGGCGAAGGCTGCGCATGGCAAGCGGCAGTTCGAAGAGGTCGCGGTTCTGCTGACGAACCCAGCCCCAGTTGCGGCCCGATTGCTCGCCACCGACGATGCCTTTGTCGATCAGCGCGACGGAAACGCCGCGTCGCGCCAACTCGTAAGCCGTGGATGTCCCGACGATCCCGGCGCCGATCACGACCACGTCGGCCGCGCCGGAAAACTCCGGCGTGTCGTACACCTCTTCAACACTCAGCATTTCAGACTTCCATTGTTCGGTTGGCGCAGCCTTCCTCGCATCCGCTGCCGTATCGACCCACTACCGACTGCCTTACTGCTTGTCACGCCGGATCGAAATCGATCAGCACGCTCTTGTATCGCATGCTGGCTTCCAGCGCTTGGCGTCCGAGATCTTTACCGATACCCGACTGCTTGAATCCCCCGGTAGGAATGATCATGTCCCCGCTGCGGCCGTAGCGATTGATCCAGATCGTGCCTGCCGCGATACGGCGCATCGCGCGCATCGCTTGCCCGATGTCGCGCGTATGGACGCCCGCACACAGCCCGTACGTCGGGTGCCCGGCGAGTGCGATGCCCTCGTCTTCATCCTCGAAGGTCTGAACCGTCAGCACTGGGCCGAACAGTTCCTGCCGCACCGCGGGCGTGGATTCGGTCACATTCGCTAGCAGCGTCGGCCGATGGAAATAGCCCCCGTCCGTATCTTCGAAGCAACCGCCCCCGAAGATCAGTTCAGCGCCGCTCGCTCGGCTCTCGTCGATGAGCGCCTCGATCCGCTCGGCCTGCGTTCGGCTGATGATCGGTGAATAGCGCGTCGTGCTGCGCCATAGCGGTCCCGGGGCAATGTTGGCTAAATGAGCCTGTACCGCTTCGAGCAGCGGCTCGACGATGCGCTTGTGCGCGATGAGCCGTGTACCGGCAACGCAGGCTTGGCCCCCGTTGCTGGTAAACCCGCGTGCGATACAACGCGCCGTGTGCGCCAAGTCCGGCACTTCTTCGAAAACGAGCTGCGGGCTTTTCCCGCCGAGTTCCAGCGTAACCGGCTTCGTGCCGTGTAGCGCCGCCTCGCTCATGATCGTGGCACCGGTGCGCGTGGATCCGGTGAAACTGATCTTCGAAATGTCGGGGTGACGGGTGATGGCGGCTCCGGTCGTTGCACCGCGGCCGTTCACTACGTTGAAGATGCCGGGCGGCATGCCGGCTTCGATCGCGAGTTCCGCCAGGCGCATCGTGGAGAACGGCGTCATCTCCGACGGCTTGAGCACGACCGCGTTCCCGGCGGCGAGCGCGGGCCCGCACTTCCACGAGCACATCGACAGCGGGAAATTCCATGGAGCAATTGCGCCGATGACCCCATAGGGTTCCGATGCTACGAATCCCACGCTTTCTCGACGCGTTGCCGCAAAATCGCCGCCATGCTTATCGGCGAGCTCCGCGAAGAAGCGGATCGCCTCTGCGGTAAACGGCACATCGGACGCGTACGCTTCGGCCACCGGCCGCGTCGAGCCGACCGCCTCCAACTGCGCGAGGCTCACGGCGTCCCGGTCGATCAGGTCCGCCCAGCGAGTGAGTACTTGGGCACGCTCGCGCGGCGGCCGTGTCGCCCAGCCGCTCGTCTTCCAGGCCTGCGCCGCGTTGCGCACCGCGTGATCGACGGTGTCCGCGGACGCGTCGGGGATATGACCGAGCAACCGGCCGTCCGAAGGTCGGTAGACCGCGATCAGCGTTTCATCGGTCGAATAGGATGCGCCGCCAATGAAATGCCCCTGCGGCAGCGGGATCGTGGACGGATCGAAATCGAGTGGCGGCGTGGACATGGTCGGCCTGACCTCACAATCTGGAGTAACGCGCCGACGCGAGGGGTAAAGCCGCACGTCGCCGCGAGTTGCAGGGCTTGTCCATCGCGCTAGCCACAATGAACAAACATCGAATTGTGTTCATTATAGTGAACAACAAGTGAATTGCTAGTGCTCAAAATAAAATCTGGAAGTTTTCGCGAAAGCTCGTGCGCTTCGTGCGTTCGACCGCTCAAAAATGAACGACCGGCGGCTGCGTGTTCATGATCCACAGCACGCGCGCCATCTCGCCGCTCTCGTTGCGTACGCTGTGCGGCACCGTGCTTTCGAACTGGAAGCTGTCGCCCGCCCGAAGCACGGCGCGACGGTCGCCGACGTTCAGCACGATCGTGCCTTCGAGCACCAGTCCCGCTTTCTCGCCTACGCCGACGAGGACTTCATCCGAGCCCGCGCCTGCCGGCAGCAGGATGATCATCATCTTCAGGTCGTGCTCGCCGTGCGGCGACAGCAGCTCTTTTTGCATGCCGTCCTTGCCGACCTCGAACAGCGGCCGCTCGGCCGCCTTGCGCACGAAGTCGCCGGCTACCGGGTCGGATGCCGCGCCGTCCTCCTCCAGCAGCGCGCTAAGCGGTACCGACAACGCCTGCCTTAGGCGCTCGAGAATACGCACTGACGGATTCGCCTTGTTGCGCTCGACCTGACTCACGGTGCCGGCCGAGACGCCGGCGCGCATCGCAAGTTCGTTGACGGACAACCCTTGCTCGACGCGCAAGGCCCGCAGGCGAGCGCCGACATCCGAACGATGCGGCTCGGCCGCGCCTTTCTTTTTTACCTGTGCTGGCTTCATGCGAACCCCTGTTGATACGGTTCAACGGCCCTGCCCGTGCCTCTTGCGCGGACATTCGTTCACTGGCTTGCTCGTGCGGGAGCGGTCAGCGAGGCGACGCAACCTCTCGTCGGCGGGGTGAACGATGGGAATCTCTTGATCATTATATTGAATAATGCCATAGTTCGCTGAACGCTGAGAGGTGAGACGAAGATGGAAGCCTACCCGATCGAAGTCGATTTTCCCGATATTGCCGCGCACGCGGCTGGCAATACGGGTGTCCCATACGTCTATACGTTCGACTCGGGTGAAGCGGGGCCGCACGTGATGATCAACGCGTTGACGCATGGCAACGAAGTGTGCGGCGCGATCGTCGTCGACGAATTGCTGCGCGCGCAACTGCGCCCCCGTCGCGGCAGGCTTACGCTGTCGTTTGCGAACGTGCAGGCCTATGCGCGTTTCGATCCCGCGATGCCGGACAAGGCGCGCTTCGTCGATCAGGACTTCAACCGCGTATGGACGGCCGCCAAGCTCGACGATCCGGCGACGCGCTCGTCGGAACTCGATCGCGCCCGCGCGATGCGGCCGGTGATCGACACGGTGGATTTACTGCTCGACCTGCATTCGATGCATGAGCGAAGCGCGCCGCTGATCGTCGCCGGCCCGCTGGGAAAGGGCGTCGAGCTCGCGAGGCGTCTGGGCGCCCCAGGCACGGTTATCTGCGACGAAGGACATCCGGAAGGGCGCAGGATGCGCGATTACGAAGGCTTCGGCGATGAAGCCAGTGCAAAGAACGCGCTTCTGATCGAATGCGGTCAGCACTGGGAGAAAAGCGCCGTCGAGGTGGCTCGCGATTGCACCGCGCGCTTTCTCCTGCTGGCGGGCGTTGTCGACCGAAGCGATATGCCGGCCGGATGGTTAGCACCGCTTCCCGACGAAATGCGCGTCGTGCGCGTCACCGACCCCGTCGTCGCCCGGAGCATGGATTTTCGTTTCGCAGGACCGTACACGGGCCTCGAAATGTTCCCGGAGGCCGGCACGGTGATCGGCTGGTCCGACGGGCAGGCCATTACCACGCCGTACGACGACTGCGTGCTCGTCATGCCGTCTCTGCGTCAGTTGCGGCCCGGGGTGACGGTCGTGAGACTGGGCCGAATCTTGGAGCGCATCGATCATTCGGTACGCAAGCAGCAGAAGTAACGTGAGTATCGAGCAAGCCCAACCCAAAGCCGATAGGCCTGAAACGCCCCGTGTCGTAATCAGTTTGGCGGCCGATCACTCATGCGCAGTCACGGTATCGAGTCCGGTCGACCTCACCTCGGGTTGTACGCCGGGTGACGCGAGATAGTCGAGCAACGCTTTCGCCTCCTTCAACTGATGTCGGGCTTCGGCGCGCCTTCCCGCACGACCATGCCGATGCGCGAATCCGCGAGCTCGACGCGCGATCCGGGGATGACCTCGCCCTTGCGGATCAACGCGTCGAGCGCGTACCCGACCATGATGACGGCGTCCGCGGTTTCGCCGCGCTCGAGTCTGTCAGATTGCGGCGAAGCATGAGAATGAACGGCACGATCATGCAGCCGACGAAGAAGGGAACCCGCCATCCCCACGACGCGATGGCCGTCGTGCTCAGCGTTTGATTGAGCGTAAAGCCGAGCGCCGCGGCCACGACGATCGCCACTTGCTGGCTCGCGGACTGCCAGCTCGTAAAGAATCCTTTGCGGCCGGGCGTGGCCATCTCGGCCAGATAGACCGATACGCCGCCCAGCTCCGCGCCGGCGGAAAAACCCTGCAGCAGCCGTCCTGCCAACACGAGTACGGGCGCGAGCAGGCCGATCGTCGCGTAACCGGGGACGAATGCGATCAGGATCGTGCCGCTCGCCATGATCGAGAGCGTGACGATCAAGCCCTTGCGACGGCCTACGTCGTCGATGTACGCACCGAGCACGATCGCGCCCAGCGGCCTCATCAGAAAGCCGGCGCCGAACGCCGCGAACGTCATCATCAACGAAGCGAATTCGCTCCCGGAAGGAAAGAAGACGTGCGCGATTTGCGTCGCATAGAAGCCGAACAGAAAGAAATCGAACTGCTCGAGGAAATTTCCGGCCGTGACGCGAAAGACTGTCGCGGCCCCGCGGTCTCGGTCGTGACTTCGATATCTTCGAGGCATGACGCAAACGCGAGGGGCCGGAGGTTCCTACGCGGCAAAACGTCGGATGATCAAGGCGTTGCACCGCTATCCGGGGCGCGGGGTTAGGATGCCGTTACAATCGAATCCGTGTTTTGCGAGCCAACCGCCCGTATACGGCGGCAAAGTGAGGACTGCAGCGGGTCGATAGTGAAGGTTGCAACTTTTTTCATGCTGGCGCGCACTTACAGTGAAATCCCGAACCCGGCTGCGACGGCTGGTCCGGCTATGTCCCACATATTGAGCAGAGCGACCCGTAGTGCCGTCGACGATCAGAAAGCGGCTTGACCCGCACCCGCACCCGTGCCGCCGTAGCCGCGCGGCTTTGCGCATGCGGCTTTGGCGAGGCGTCGCCGCGGTCGCGACCATGAGCGGCTTGCTCGCATTCGCCGCGCCGCCGGCCCGAGCCGAGCACTTCGACATCGTCTATCCGCGCGTCACGCGCGACTACGACCGCAGAGCGGCTTTCCCGAAGGCCGTGCTCGACCTGGCCATGCGCGAAGCGCACGCGGATTACACCATTCGCCAATCGACGGACCTCATGCAGCGCAAGCGCACGCTGCGCGAACTGGCCGAAGGCGGCGAGATCAATCTGACTTGGTCCAGCATGGCCGCCAAGGACGAAGCCGGCTTACGGGTGATTCACTTTCCGATCTATCGCGGTCTGATCGGCTATCGCGTGCTGCTGATCCGCAAGGAGCGGCAACCGGAATTCGACAAGATCGAGACGCTCGACCAGTTGAAGGCGCTGACGGGCGGGCAAGGGTTCGGCTGGGTCGATACGGGGATCCTTCGCGATGCCGGACTGCATGTCGAGACCTCGACCTACGATTCGCTGTTTCGGATGACCCAGGCAGGCCGTATCGATTATTTTCCGCGCGGCGTCGTCGAGGCATGGCCCGAGCTGCAGACGCGGCATGCCGAAGATCCCGATCTCGCCGTCGAACGTCACTTGCTGCTCGTTTATCGTTCGGACTTCATCTTCTATACGGGCAAGCGCGACGAACGGCTTGCCCGCACGATCGAGGCCGGACTGCGCGCGGCGTGGCGCGACGGATCTTACCAACGCTTGTTCGATTCGGAGCAGCAGGTGCAAGAGGCGCTCGCGCGGGCTAGGATCGGTCATCGCACGGTGATCCGTCTCGACAACCGATATTTGTCCGACGGCGACCGCGCGATTCCGAACGAGTATTGGCTGCCCGATCGGTTCGACGGCGGCTGAGGGCAGCGATGGGCTGAATGGAACATGAACGACCTCACCTCTATTCCGGGATTGCGTCCGATCGAGCGTCTGCGCGCAAGCGTGATGCTGCGGGTGTTCGTCGTCGTGTTTTTCTTCAGTTGCGTCGTGACGGTCGCCTTGACGGCCGTGCAGCTCTATCGCGAATACCGGCACGGCGTCGCGCTGGCGGAAGGCCAACTGGCCGAGGTCGATCGCATTTATCGCGACAGCCTTGCGGAGGCGTTGTGGCGACTCGACCAGGCGCAACTGCAGCTCCAGCTCCAGGGCATACTCCGCGTCAACGGTATCGGCGGGGTGCAGGTGCGCGAGGCCGGGGCCGACCCGCTCGTCGTTTCGGCCGGCCATCGCGTCGGCGCGTCGGCGGGGATGTCGCGGGACTTTCCGATCGTGCATGAGGTGCATGGCGCCGCGCGCACGATCGGCACGTTGCATGTCGAAGCGACGTTGGACGACCTGTATCGTTCGCTCGCGCGCACGGGCGGGCTGATTCTCGTGAATCAGGCGGCCAATACGTTTCTCGTCGCGCTGTTTATCACGTGGCTGCTCAATCGCTTGGTGACGCGGCATCTGAAGGTGATCGCGCGTGCGGTAGGCGGTTACGATTATCGCGCGCCGCCGGCTCCTCTGATACTGGAGCGCGGCGCCCCTACCGTGCCCGATGAGCTCGATCATGTGGTGTCGGCCATCAATGCGATGGCCTCGCGCATCCATACGGCTTATCTCGACGAGCGCGACGCCGCGGCGGAGCGCGAGGCGCGCCACGCCGCCGAGGCGGCGAACAGCGCGAAGAGCAAGTTCCTAGCGAGCATGAGCCACGAGCTGCGCACGCCGCTGAACGGCATTCTCGGCTATGCGCAGATCCTGCGCCGCGACGGTTCGCTTGGCGACAAGCAGCGCGAGGCCGTTGCGGTGATTCTGCGATGCGGCGAGCAGTTGCTCGGGCTGATTCACGAAGTCCTCGATTTCGCGATGATCGAAGCGGGGCGCGTACGTGTCGAGATCGGCGACGTGCCGGTCGCCGCCACCGTCGGTGCGGTTCGCGAAGTGACCGCCGTGAAGGCCGCGGAAAAAGGCATTCGATTCGTATGCCTCGTCGCACCCGATGCTCCGATCGGCGTGCGCGCCGATGAGCGCCGATTGCAACAAGTGCTGCTCAATTTGCTGACGAACGCGATCAAGTTTACGGCGAGAGGGGGTATCGGGCTGCACATCCGACGCGGCGCATCGGGCGGCGTGCTGTTCGAGGTGCGCGATACAGGGTGCGGTATCGGCGCGGACGAGCTCGAGCGGATTTTTCTGCCGTTCGAACAAGGCAGGCATCGGGCGAGCGGGGACGGCGGGATCGGGCTCGGGCTTGCGATCAGCCGGCAGTTCGTGCGCGTCATGGGCGGCGAGATCGTCGCCGAAAGCGAGATCGGGCAAGGCAGCGTATTTCGGTTCGAACTGCCCGCGGCGATTCGAACGGAAGCATTTGCGCCGGCACCCGAATTCGAGCGGATAGCGGCGGGGTACGCGGGCCCGCGCCTGCGTGTGCTCGTGGTCGACGATATCGAGGTCAATCGCGCCGTCGTTTCCGATTGGCTAAGGGGCCTCGGTTTCGAGGCGATCGCGGTTGAATCGGCGCTCGATGGGCTTGTCGCGTTGGAGTCGTCGGCTGTGTCGCTGATCCTGACCGACATCGTGATGCCCGACCTCGGAGGGCTCGAGTTCATCCGGCGCGTGCGCCGATTGCCCGCTCACGGCGGCGTGCCGATCGTCGCGCTATCCGCGAGTTCGTCCGCGGCCGAAGTCGGCAGCGCGCTGGCGGCGGGCGCGAATGCATTCTTGCCCAAGCCCGTGGACTTCGATCGCTTGCAGGGCGAAATCGGGAGCTTGCTCGGGCTTACATGGGACTATGTGCCATGCCCGGCGCAGCCGGATCCCAATCTGGATCGGCTCGCGACCGTCTTGTTGCCTGCGCCGCCCGCGGCGACCATGCGCGAACTACATCGCCTCGCGCTCATGGGCGACATGCGCGGGGTGCGCACTTGGACGGATTCGCTGAGCGCGGAGGGCGCCGGCCATGAGGACTTCGTTTCGGCGGTGCGCTCGCTCGCGCGGGCCTACCAGTCCAAAGCGTTGCTGGCGTTCGTCGAGCGGCATTTGCAAGGCGGGGAGGCAATTTGACTACGTTGGACGAGTATCGCCCGCGCATGGCGACGGTGTTGATCGTCGACGATACGCCGGCCAACCTCGGTGTCGTCGTCGATGCGCTGGGCGAGCGCGGCTTTCGCGTGCTGATTGCGCTCGACGGCGCCGAAGCGATCGCCCGAGCGCGCTTTTCTCAGCCCGACGTGATACTGCTCGACGTCAACATGCCCGGCGACAACGGCTTCGAAACATGCCGGCGATTGAAGGCGGATGAACAAACGCGCGACATCCCCGTCATCTTCATGACGGTGGCGGACGCCATGAGCGACATGATCGAAGGTTTTCGCGCCGGCGGCGTCGATTATGTGACCAAGCCCGTGCGTATCGACGAAATCGTCGCGCGAATGAACGTGCATCTAACGATGCGCGAGATGCAAAAAGCGCTCGTCGAGCAAAACCGTCAACTTCAGCAGGAGGTGAGCGTCAGGCAGCAGACCGAGCGTGAGCTTTCGCGCGTGCGCGACGAGCTCGAATTGCGCGTGGTACGTCGCACCGAGCAACTCGCGCGCGCCAACGACGACTTGCGCGCCGAAATCGCGGAGCGCGAACGCGCGCAGGCGCAGCTGAAAGTCAGCGAGGCGCGCTTGCGCGAGATCGTGGAGGCGAGCCCGGTTCCGCTTTGCATCGGGGCGCTCTCCACGCCGCGGGTGCTCTACGCGAACGAACAATGGCGGACGCTGTTCGGCGTGTGCGAGTCCGAGCAGCTTCATGTGGACATCGACGCGTTTTACGTCGAGGAGGACGGGCGGCACAGGCTGATCGAGCGCGTCAGGGCGGGCAACAAGGTGAGCGATACGGAAGTGCAGGTGAAGCGCCTCGACGGCACGACCTTCTGGGCGACGATCACCGCGCGGCTCGCGACCTTTCAGGACGAGCCCGCGATCTATGTCGGCATACGCGACGTGACGCAGCGCAAGCACATCGAACAGGCGTTGCTCGAATCTCAAGCGCAACTGCGTCAGTTGAGCGCATATATGGAAGCCATTCGCGAGGAAGAGCGCAAGCGAATCGCGCTCGAGGTTCACGACGAGCTCGGTCAGTTGCTGACCGCCTTGAAAATGGAGGTGTCGCTGCTGAAAATGCGCTTGGCCGGCGCGCCCGAATTGCTCAAGAAGGTCATCGCCATGCGCGATCTCGTCGAGCAGACGATGCTCGTGGTGCGCAATGTGGCGAACCATCTACGGCCGGCTGCGCTGAACTTCGGGCTCGTATCGGCGCTCGAGTGGCTGGCCGAGGATTTCGGCAAGCGCACGGGCATCGCCTGCCACCTCCTGTTGAATGCCGGCGAGCCCGAGCTCAGCGATGCGCATGCCACGGCGCTCTTTCGCGTCATGCAGGAATCGATGACGAATGTCGCACGTCATGCTCGCGCCACGCGCGTGTTGGTGACGATGATGCGCGACGATCTCGGGCTCGTCTTGAACGTGAGCGACAACGGGTGCGGTTTCGATCCGGCCGCCGCTTCCAAGCGGGGCTCTTACGGCTTGCTCGGCATGAGCGAGCGGGCCCGTCTCATCGGCGCGTCGCTCCAGATCGACAGCGC
>DASVLS010000049.1:0-33407 GCA_036384755.1 Trinickia sp.
TCGAACCCACGACCCCTTGGTTCGTAGCCAAGTACTCTATCCAACTGAGCTACAGCCGCACGCAGAAGCGAAATTATAGCAAACTTTCGGGAAAAGGGAAGACATCGCGCGAGTTTGTTGGATGTTTCTTCCCGTGCGCCCGATCGTGTACGCTTGAAGATTGAATGCATGAAGCGATTCGCACCATGAACAAGGCATTTGTCAAAGAATCGAGCGACGCCGACGACGACGATCTCGACCTCGTCCAGCCGGAAATCCCTGCCGGGACCAAGAACTACATGACGCCCGCAGGCCACCAGCGCATGCGTGACGAATTACTTCACCTCATCGACGAGGAGCGTCCCGAAGTCGTCAAGCTCGTATCCTGGGCGGCGTCGAACGGCGACCGCTCGGAAAACGGCGATTACATTTACGGCAAACGCCGTCTGCGCGAGATCGATCGGCGCATCCGTTTCTTGACCAAGCGGCTGGAACTGGCCGAAGTGGTCGACGCCAGCAAGCAGGAGAACGTCGACCAGGTCTTCTTCGGCGCCACCGTCGACTATGCGACCGACGACGGCGAAGTGCATACGGTGACGATCGTCGGCGTCGACGAGGTAGATCTGGACCGCGGGCACGTGAGTTGGATTTCGCCGGTCGCGCGCGCGCTGCTGAAGGCGCGAATCGGCGACAGCGTGACGCTGCATACGCCCGCCGGGCCCGAGCAGATCGACGTGATCGACGTGCGGTATCCCCCGGCCGGCTGATCCTCGGATCTTCGCATCGTCAGATCGTTATCGAGCAGCGTAAGCCCGCCGCGGCGGCGCCCCTCGGGAGGACGCCGCGTGCGCCGGGCATGCCGTTCGCGCAAAACGAAAGCGCCGCAGATCGACTGCGGCGCCGGGTTTTTGCAGCATCTCGGCGGCCCGCCGAGATGCTAACGCCTAGAAGCGGTGGCGCAGGCCGGCCGTGACGGCGACTTGCTTGTCGGTGGACGACATGTTCAAGCCGTTGATGACCGCGCCGATGCCCGTGCCCTTGTTCACGACATGCTGGAATTCGCCGACGAGATACACGTCGGTACGCTTCGACAGTGCGTAATCCGCTTGCAGGTTGAACTGATTCCACTTCGGATGCACGCCGCCGATCGTGCTGTCGGTGTACGTGTAGGCGCCGGCGAGGCTCACGGCCGGCGTCAGCGCATAACGCGCGTTCACTTCATAGTTGTTGAAGCGCGCGCCGCCGCCGGGTAGGGCGAGCGTCGACGCCGTGCCGGCGGCGGCCGCGTTCACGCCGAGCGCGTCGTTCAGGCGCGTCTGCGTAAAGACGAAGCCGGCCGTGGCGGGGCCGAACGCGTAGTTCAAGCCCGCGCCCCACGTGCGCTGGCGGCTCGCGACGAACGTGGCGTCGCCCGCGACCGCGCCGGGCGAGGTCGCCGTTTGCGCCAGGTTGTTGATGTCGTTGTTCAATTGCATGTACGCCGCGGCGATGTTCAGGCCGTTCCACGTGTACGATGCGCCGACGCTATACGCGCGGTTGTTCGAGAATTGGCCCGCCGTGTTGGAAAAGCCGTACAGCGCGCCGAGTTTGAACCCGCCGTAGTTGGCGCTTTGGAAGTGGACCGAGTTGTTGACGCGGAACGAGTTGTCGAGGTTGTCGTTGTCGAACGGGTGAGCGAAGTAGGTGCCGCCGTACTGGGTGCCCGTCAGCGCCAACGGCCCGAGGTACTGGACGACATCGTCGTATTGCCGGCCGAGCGTGACCGTGCCGAACTGGCTGCTCTGCAGGCCGACCCAGGCTTGACGGCCGAATTCACGGCCATTTTGCTTGAGCGTGCCGTTGTTGATGCCGAAGCCGTTTTCCAACGTGAAGATGGCCTTCAGGCCGCCGCCGAGATCTTCCGCCCCGCGCAAGCCCCACCGGCTGCCGTTGACCGAGCCCGTGGTCTCTTGCCAGGCGCTATGGCCGCCCTGATTGTTCGTATACGTGATGCCGGCGTCGATGAGGCCGTACAGGGTCACGCTGCTTTGCGCGTGCGCCATCGTCGCGAATGCGCCGCTCAGGGCGCCGACGAGAAGGGTCTTTTTCATCTTTCTCTCCAGAATCGGGAAGGTTCCGTAGGCTGTCGCGGAAGGCGCCGGCCAACGCGAAGCAACAGCGGCTTCGCGCTCGGCGCGGCATGCGGAAAACCGATGCAACAGGTCCGTTTCTCCGAACTGGGTCGAGTTTAAAGAGCGCGATGTTGCGATGCGCCTTTCGAAAACGACAATAAAGAATTGATCGATCGGAAACAGCGGGGGGAATCGCGCAAGCCCTTGATGCGTAAGGATTTGTTGCGATTTATGAGGGTCAGTGAGGAATATATCGCTTAGCTGTCGTTGCGTTTACGATACGCAAAATTCGAGATCCTTCCGTCGCCGCCGGTTTTCATTTTGATTGTTGACGATCTCGAAAAAGAAGATTGTGCGCGGCGCGGATAATCCGGCCGGCCGGCCTCGCTATACTATGCGCTCTGCTTGCCCAAGCAGACTTTTCGTCAAGAAAAGACGTCTCCAAACCTTTGTCGACGCGGCCTTTTCAGCCGCGTTCTTTTTTGCGTGTCACCGCATGTGCCGGCGAGTCGAGCCCGGCTTCTCATGCGCGGCGTGATCGTTCACCTCGTCATTTTCAAGCGGCAGCGCCCAATCCTCCATCACGTAGTGACGCGCGTCCATCGGCGAAGCCAGCAAATTTTGCCAGTGATCGCCGTGCCAGAAGGGATCGAATTCGAGTAAGGGCGTTGCGCTTTTCGTCCGACTAATCGGTGCGGCCGCGATAGCCGGCACGTGAAACAGCCAGGAGACGAAGCGCTTGATTGGGAAGGCTCGCATGGCGGTCTCCTGCAATTCGTCTAACTCGATGATCCGACCGGCGGACCGCGCAGGCAACCCCGGAAAAATACTTACAGCAGAAATATCTTGTTGCAAATAGTGAAAGTTTTTCCTAACTAGTGGTTTTTTATTGTCGGTTGCAGGTAATTCTGACGCCATGCCGCCTAACGGCTCGTGCGCCATGCATATCGAGCGATCGATGAGCCCATTTAATGAAAAATGTCTTGACGAGAACTTAACGGACCATTTATAAAAGCAGCGCCGGAATCAACCCAGTGAACGGCGCCGCCGGGAAGAGAGACCGAGGCGTCGTTCTTCCGAGGCTGGGTTTCAGGCGGAGGGCGCTGCCCGTCTATTAAATTTCGAGGGAATTAGTACTATGGAAACCGGTGTCGTCAAATGGTTCAACGATGCTAAAGGCTTTGGCTTCATCACGACCGATCAGGGTAACGAGGACGTGTTTGCGCATTTCTCCGAGATCCAAGCTGAAGGCTTCAAGTCTCTGAAAGAAAATCAACGCGTTCAGTTTGATGTGAAGACCGGCCCGAAGGGCAAGCAAGCAGCGAACATTCGTCCGCTGTAACGCGTTTGTCCGGGTAAGCCGCCCGGCTGCACGGTCCTTCGGACTCGAGCCGGCGCGGCACGTATCCTTACAAGGGCGCTCGGGTGGTGCATACTTCGTCCAACGAAGCACCCGAGCGCCCTTATTCATGTTTGATTCATTTTTGCCGACTCCGGCCATCGATACCCCTATCGCCTTTGTCGATCTGGAAACGACGGGCGGGTCGGTCGCCGAGCACCGCATTACCGAAATCGGCGTTGTGCGAGTGGGGCCATCCGGCGTCGAGCGCTGGAGCGCGCTCGTCAATCCCCAACAGCCGATTCCCGCCTTCATCCAATCGCTGACCGGTATTACCGACGATATGGTGCGCGATGCGCCGACGTTCGGGTCCCTGGCGGCCGAGTTGTACGAACGTCTCGACGGCAGTCTCTTTATCGCCCACAACGCCAGCTTCGATCGCGGCTTCCTGCGCCGGGAGTTCGAGCGCGCCGGTTTCGCCTTCAACCCCGACGTCCTTTGCACGGTCAAGCTCTCGCGCGCACTCTGGCCCGCCGAAAAGCGGCACGGGCTCGATGCGTTGATCGCGCGCCACGCGCTCGAACCGCTCGCTCGCCACCGCGCGCTGGCCGACGCCGATTTACTCTGGCAGTTTTGGCACAAGCTGCACGTTTCCTGGCCCCTCGATGTGCTGCGCGCGCATATCGATCGGACGGTGCGGCGCTTTCGGATCGCGGGCGACATCACCGAAGACATGCTCGATGCCGCGCCGGCCGGGCACGGCGTGTACGCGTTCTTCGACAGCGCCGACGTGCCGCTTTACGTAGGCCGCAGCGTGCGTCTGCGCCAGCGCGTGCGGACTCACCTGACCGGCGAACGGCGCTCTTCGCGCGAGATTCGGATCGCCGAGCAAGTGCGGCGCGTGCAATGGCGCGCGACGGGCGGCGAACTCGGTGCATTGCTGACCGAGGCTCAGTGGGTGAGCACCCTGCGTCCCGTGCACAACAGGCAGCCGCGTTTCGCACGGAGCGAGTCGGCAGGCGCGGCCTGGCCGTACGAGTCGGCGATCTCGTTCGAAGAGCGGAGCGAGGACGCCGCACAGCAGCGCATGTTCCATGTCGTGGATCGCTGGTGTTACCTCGGTGCGGCGTCGTCGCTCGACGAGGCGCGCCGCCTCGCCGCCGACGGGCGCGAGCCGGCGTTCGAGCCGTCGACGTTCCGGATTCTGCAGACCCATCTTGCCCGCGGGCTGCAGGTGACGCCGTTAGGGGTGAGTTCCGCGCCGGTCGAGGCCGCCGTTGCTGCCGGAATCGTCTAAGCGGAAACCGCGGGCCTTGAAACGCCGGGGCCGACGCTGGCGGGGGGAGGGGGCTTGTTGGGTGAACGTTCAGCCGATGGCTGACGCGCCGCCGGCCGTGCAGACGTGGGAGAGCGCGGTGTTCAGCGCGCCGGCCTCGACCTCGCCGTAGCGCGTCAGCATTTTCCAATTCTTGATCGCGCGCGTGAGACGAGCCGGGCAATCCGGGGCGTCTCGCCAGGGTTGTACGCGCGCTAGCGCCGGCACGAGCGCTGCCGTGATCTTATCGAGTTGCGGCCGCGTGCTCGTGGCGAGATCGGGCGCCGGGCCGGACGGCGGCGCCGATGCGCGCCACCGCTCGAACAGCGCCGACTGCACTTGTTTGCTCGCCTCGATTTGATCGCGAAAGAAGGCGTGCGCATACGCGGCGTCGACGCCGCCTGCTTCGGCGCGCTTCGCCACGTTGTCCAGCAGCACTGCCTCGCGCGGTGCGTCGGTAATCGGCCGGTGGTTAGCCCACTTCCACTGGGCGACCGGGACGGCCAACGCCAAGCGCTGCGACACGAGCGCGATAAGGTTGGTCATGGCGGTTTCGTCGCCGTCGGCGCGTGCGCCGCGCGGTGCGAGCGAGAGCGCAAGACAAAACGCGACGGCCAATAGCGTCGCGCGGTGCGTGCGGACCCTCATGCGATGCGGGCCCGAATGCCCGCCACCGTCACTTTTGCTCGCACGACTTGCGTTGCTCGTCGAAAAACGCGCGCACGTGCTCGGGCAGCTCGGTCGCCAAAAACTCGACGCCTACCGGTTCCGGATCCGGGCTGGACACTTTGTCGGGGGTCGGAATTGGGGTGGGCCTGGCTTCCATGATTTATCTCCTAGCACGAAACGATTATCCGACGCGGTCCCCTTTCCTTGCCAGCGCCGAATCTTTTTTTAACGCTTTGTTGCATTAACGGCACACTCGCGCGGGCTTTGAAGGGCGGACGAACATCCATTGACGAAAATCAAAAACGACCTCTATGCGCAGGCTCGTTCGCATTTTGCGCAAGCATGTGGCGGTTTTCGCCGAATGTCCGTGTTCAGGCGCACGTGTCGCGGCGCGAGCGCTTGCATCGCGCGCCGCGCGAGTAGGTCTCGCGGCCGTACGAACGACGGTTTGCGCCCGTGGAGTTCGCTTCGCCGTTTGTCGCGCCTAAGGCGCTGTCGCCAGCAGTTCGATGCCTTCGAGTTGCGCGGCGCAGGTGTCGCGCACGATCGAAACGAAATCGTCGAAGTACGGCCGGCTCGCGAACGATTGGCCGGTGACCGCATAGAGTTCGCTCCAAAGACCTTTCGGCTCGACGCGCTTGGCCAGCACGTAATCGTGGTCGACGTAGTTCTTCACCCCCCAGTTCGGCAGCGCGGCGATGCCGCGTCGGCTCGCGACGAGTTGCATGATCGCGATCGTCAACTCGGCCGTGCGGCGCTCGAGCCGGATACCGGCAGGCTCCAGCACCTCTCGGATCAGGTCGATGCGCGACTCGGGCACGGGGTAGGTGATCAGCGTCTCGCCGTCGAGGTCGTGCGCGCCCACACGGCGCTTACTGCGCAACCGGTGCTCGTTGGCTATGACGACGAGAATCTCGAAGCGAAAGAGCGGCGCGACATGCAGGCTGCGCTTGACGGCCGGCTTCGAGCCAATGACGACGTCCGCCTTGCCGTCGCTCAACAGACACAACGGGTCGGCGTGAAAGCCGGCCACCAGATCGACTTCGACTTCTGGCCAGCGTCGCCGGAACTCGTCCATGACGGGCATGAGCCAGTCGAAACAGGTATGGCATTCGAGAACGATCCGCAACTCGCCCGTCATGTCGCCTTTCAGACGCAGCAAATCCCGCTCGGCCGCGGCCAGCGCGGCGACCGTCTCGCGCGCGAGCGCGAGCAGCCTTTCCCCGGCCGATGTGAAGCGCAGCCCCTGCTTCGTGCGCTCGAACAACGAGACGGCGTAGTGGGCCTCGATATCGCGGATCTGGTGCGATAGCGCCGATTGGCTCAAGTGAACGCGCTCGGCCGCCGCCACGAGCTTGCCCGATTCGGCGATCGCAATCAGAGAGCGCAGGTGTCGGATCTCAAGCATGGGACTCCGCGCGAAGGAGCAAACCAAGTGAAAAAAAGAAGATATGAGCCAAATTCATATAATGATGAAAACATGTCGCTTGATGAATGATAGCGTGCCTCGCAGACTGGCGGCCATCCCAATTCTCGAGGTGGCTATGACCCGAACCCATATTCTTGGCTTTCCGCGCGTCGGCGCGCAGCGCGAGTTGAAGTTCGCCCAGGAAGCGTTTTGGCGCGCCGAGGCCGACGAAGGTCATTTGCGGGAAGTCGCGTCGACGCTGCGCGCGCGTCATTGGCAACTGCAGCGCGCGGCGGGACTCGATTTCGTGACCGTCGGCGACTTTGCCTACTACGACCAGATGCTCGGCATGAGCGCGCTGCTCGGCGCGCTGCCGCAACGCTTCGGATTCGATCCGGCCACGCTCACGCTGGCCCAGTACTACGAACTCGCTCGCGGCAACGCCGCCCAGCCGGCGATGGAAATGACGAAGTGGTTCGACACGAACTACCACTATCTCGTGCCCGAGCTCGCACCCGACACTACGTTCGACGGCGGCGTCGATTGGTTTTTCGACGAGGTCGACGAGGCGCTCGGGCTCGGCATGCGCGTGAAGCCGGTGCTGGTCGGGCCGCTCACCTATCTGCGCTTGGCCAAGTCGCATGTGGCCGGATTCGATCGGCTGAGCTTGCTGCCTAGGCTCGTCAACCGGTACGTGCGCATCATCGATGCGCTGAAGGCGCGTGGCGTCGAATGGGTGCAGTTGGACGAGCCCGCGCTATGCGTCGATCTCGAGCCCGAGTGGCTCGACGCGTTGAGCTTGGCCTACGAGGCGATCGGCGCTTGCGGCGTCAGTGTGCTGCTCGCGACGTACTTCGAAACGGCCGCCGATCACGCCGCGCGCATCGCCAAGCTGCCGATCCAGGGCGTTCACCTGGATCTCGTCCGCGCACCGGGGCAACTCGACGCTTGGCGCGCCGTGTTGCCCCAGCGGATGGTGCTGTCGGCCGGGGTCGTCGATGGACGCAACATTTGGCGCGCCGATCTGCGCGCGATCGTCGAACCGCTGCAAGTGCTGCGCGCCGAACTGGGCGAGCGGCTCTGGATCGCGCCTTCGTGCTCGCTGCTGCACGTGCCCGTTTCGCTCGACGGCGAGCGCAAGCTCGACGCCGAACTGAAGTCATGGCTCGCCTTCGCGACCGAAAAGCTCGATGAAATTCGTACGATCGCGCTCGCGCTAGACGATGCGCGAGCCGCCGAACCCGCGCTGGCGCAAGCCGATGCCGCCCGTGCGTCGCGCCGCCAGTCGAGCGCCGTCGTCAATGCGCTCGTGCAAAAGCGCGTCGCCGCCGTGACCGAGGCGATGGCGACCCGCAAGCGCCCATTCGCCGAGCGCAACGGCCTTCAGCGCGCGGCGCTGAAGCTGCCGCCGCTGCCGACCACGACCATCGGCTCGTTCCCGCAGACGCCGGCCATCCGCCAGGCACGCGCTGCCTACAAACGCGGCGAGGTCGGCGCGCTCGATTACCTCGAGCGCATGCGCTCGGAGATCGAGCGGGCGGTACGGTGCCAGGAAGCGCTCGACATCGACGTGCTCGTGCATGGCGAAGCCGAGCGCAACGACATGGTCGAATACTTCGGCGAACAACTGTGGGGCTATGCGTTCACGGAGAACGGTTGGGTGCAAAGCTACGGCTCGCGCTGCGTGAAGCCGCCGATCATCTACGGCGACGTGTACCGCCCCGAGCCGATGACCGTCGAGACGGCCAAGTATGCGCAGTCGCTGACGAGCCGCCCCGTCAAGGGCATGCTGACGGGACCGGTGACCATGTTGCAATGGTCGTTCGTGCGCGACGACCAGCCGCGTGCGACCACGGCGCTGCAATTGGCGCTGGCCGTCAGGGACGAGGTCGTCGACTTGGAAAAGGCCGGCATCCGCATCATTCAGATCGACGAGCCCGCGTTCCGCGAGGGGCTTCCGCTGCGGCGCGGCGACTGGCCCGCCTATCTCGAATGGGCCGCGCGTGCATTCCGCATCTCGGCGGCCGGCGTGGCCGACGAAACGCAGATCCACACGCACATGTGCTATTCGGAGTTCAACGACATCTTGCCGGCGATCGCGGAGATGGATGCCGACGTCATCACCATCGAAACGTCGCGCTCGGCGATGGAATTGCTCGACGGCTTCGGTGCGTTCTCCTATCCGAACGAAATCGGGCCGGGCGTCTACGACATCCATTCGCCGCGCGTGCCGACGACGGAGGCGATCGAGCGGTTGCTCGAGCGGGCCTGCGAAGTCATTCCGGCCGAGCGTCTCTGGGTCAACCCGGACTGCGGGCTGAAGACGCGCGGCTGGCCCGAAACCGAGGCCGCGCTCGCGAACATGGTTCGTGCGGCGAAGCGGCTGAGAGAGCGTCTGGCTGTGACGGCGTAAAGACGCCGGGGGCTCGCTTCGCGCCACCCGCCGACGGCGGCGGGTGGGGTGCGGGCCTCAAGCGGTTTTTTGTAGCGCCGGTACCGACGTGGGCCGATCGTAGGCGTCGGGCTTGTTGCGCACGTCGACGTGACCGTGGATCCGCGCTTGATGTCCGTCCTCGAACATGTAATAGGGGAACGGGCGCGCGGGCTCGGAGACGGCGTTCAAGCGGGCGACGAGCGCCGGATCGAGCGTGAAATCGAGCGAGGCCAACGAGTCGCGCAACTGCTCGGGCTTCGTCGCCCCGACGATGATGCTCGAAACGCCGCGCTTCTGATGGAGCCAGTTCAATGCGACTTGCGCCATCGGCCGATCGGCTTCTCGCGCGACCGCCTCGAGTTCGGCGACGATGCGGAAGTTGCGCTCGGTCAGCTTGTCGAACCCCGGCGGCGGCTTGGCGCCGGGGTTCTGCGCGTGCACCGTCTCCAGCCGGCCGCTGCCCGTGAAGGCGCCTCGCGACGGCTTGTATTTGCCGGAAAGGACGCCCATCGCAAGCGGGCTCCACGGGACGAGGCCCATGCCCAGTTCGGTGGCCAAGTCGGCGAATTCCAGTTCGGCGTTGCGCTCGACCATCGAATATTCGAGCTGCATCGCGGCGACGGGCTCGAAGCCTCTCCACTGCGCCAAGGTCTGCGCTCTCGCCGCGAACCATGCCGGCGTATCCGACAATCCCACGTAGCGGATCTTTCCCGCCCGGACGGCGTCGTCCATCGCGCGCATGACCTCGTCGACAGGCGTCATGCGGTCCCACGTATGCAGGTAATAGAGATCGATGTAATCGGTGTTCAAGCGCTTGAGCGAGCTCTCGAGCGCGCGCATCAAGTTCTTTCGGTGGTTGCCGCCCGCGTTCGGGTTCCCCGCTTGTGCGTTGTAGCTGTACTTCGTCGCAATGACGACCCGATCGCGCAGGCCGCGCGCTGCGACGAACTTGCCGACGAAGCGCTCGCTCGTCCCTCCTGTATACAGATCGGCGGTGTCGATGAAGTTGCCGCCTTCGTCCACGTAAAGATCGAAGAGGCGCCGCGCCGTCGCTTCGTCGGCGCCCCAGCCCCATTCGTCGCCGAACGTCATCGTGCCCAGCGAGATCGGCGAAACGCGCAAGCCAGAGCGGCCCAGCAGGGTATAACGGTCCATCGCCATGTCAGTGCTCCTCGTTGATGAATGAAGGTCGATGGACGTATCGTGCGCGTTTTGATCTTGTGGAAAAATAGCGTTTGACTGCATTCATTGTGAAGCAGTACTTCATAAATGATTGACCGAGGAGCTGCTGATGGACCCCGCCCAGTTGCCGGCGCTCGTCGCGTTCGCGAGCGTTGCCCGCCACGGGAGTTTCACGCGCGCCGCGACGGAAAGCGGTGTGTCGGCTTCCGCCTTGTCGCAGTCGATTCGCGCGCTCGAGGCGCAGTTGAATGTGCGGCTCTTCAACCGCACGACGCGGCGTGTCGCGCTGACGGAGGCGGGCGCGCAATTTCTCGACCGCGTGCGGCCGGCGCTTTCGATGTTGGAAGCGGCCTACGAGTCGCTCGACGAAACGCGCGGCGAGCCGACTGGCCTCTTGCGCGTGAACTTGCCGCGAATTGCCGGCGACCTGCTTGTCATGCCGCATCTGGCCGAATTCGCGCAACGGTATCCGCGCGTCGTGGTGGAACTGTCGCTCGACGAAGGGTTGACCGATCTTATCGGAGAGGGCTTCGACGCCGGTATTCGTCTTGGCGAGCGGCTCGCGCGCGACATGGTGGCCGTGCCGCTGTCGGGGCCGTTGCGGATCGCCGTGGCCGGTTCGCCGGCGTACTTTGCACGTCATCCCAAGCCCTCGACGCCCGACGATCTGGTGCGGCACGACTGTTTGCGTTATCGGTTTTCGACGAGCCGCGGCATTTATCGATGGGAATTCGCCGAGCCGGGCGAGCGCGCCGGGCCGTCGCGTCGCGTGTTCGAAGTGGAAACGAGCGGTTCGTTCGTCACGAACGATTTGCGCACGATGGTGACGGCAGCGGAGCAGGGCGTCGGGCTCCTGCACGTCATCGAGGATTTCATTCGGCCGCAATTGGCCGATGGGCGACTCGTACGCGTACTCGACGATTGGGCGCTGACTTTCGATGGATTCTCGCTTTATATGCCGAGCCGAACGCAAATGCCGTCGAAGCTGCGAGCGTTCGTGGACTTTCTAAAGGAAAAGCATGCGGGGCGAAGAGGCGGAGGGCGTCGTTGAGCTACGGTAGACGGCGCGTCGATCGCGCAACTGGTGCGTGATCGCGTCGATCAGATCGCGAAGGTCGACCTTGGGAAACCAACCATCGTTCACAAGCGACGTGACGTCGGTCGAACCGATGGATGTCGCGGATTGGGCGGTTGCGATAAAGCTGTTCGCTGGTCGAGCTGAGATGCGATGTACCGAATAAAATGCACCAGTGGCGACGGCGTCGACGATTTGCAGCCCTGCTAGCGGGTCATGAGAGACTGCACTGACAGCCCCCGGGTCCACGCTATCCCAATGAATCCGAACTTCCGGCAGATTTCGCAGACGTCGCAGGTACTCGCGAAGGTCCTCGTACGACATTGCCGACCGATTTGAAAAGATCAATTCGGCGAGGCCGTTGCCCCTATCGGCCGGTAGTAGTCCCGGCAGAGCCAGCTTACGGGTTCGAGCAGCAAACGAGTCGCGTACCGGTATAGCGAGAACTTTTGATGTCGAAATTTTTCAGGATCGATGATCGATGGCTTATGCACGAGGATCCTCTGTCGCCCGGCACCGTCGCTCGCGATCCCGGTCGCCTTCGAGCTCGAGACGATTGGAGCATCGCAGTCGCTACGCCGGATTTACGCCAAATGAAAAGGCCCAGCCTTGCGGGCTGGGCCTTTCACAGGAATTCTGGTGCCGGAAAGAGGAATCGAACCCCCGACCTTCGCATTACGAATGCGCTGCTCTACCGTCTGAGCTATTCCGGCATCAACATCAGAGAAACGCGATTATAGAGACACTTTGACGAGGTGCGCAAGCCCCTTCCATCAATTTTTTTCTTCGCGGTGATAGCGCGTCACGCGATCGACTTCGTTCTTCGAGCCGAGGAACACCGCCACACGCTCGTGCAAGCTCTTCGGCTGAATGTCCAAGATGCGATCGACGCCGTTCGTGGCCGCGCCGCCCGCTTGCTCGACGATGAACGCCATGGGATTCGCTTCGTACATCAGCCGCAGCTTGCCCGGCTTGTCGGGTGTGCGCTTGTCGGCCGGGTACATGAAGATGCCGCCGCGGTTCAAGATGCGGTGCACGTCCGCCACCATCGATGCGACCCAGCGCGTATTGAAGTCGGCCTGACGCGGCCCGGTCTTGCCGGCCAGCAGTTCGCCGATATAACGCTGCACGGGCTCGTACCAATGCCGCGCGTTCGATGCGTTGATCGCATACTCGCGCGTGTCTTCCGGCACGCGAAGATTGTTGTGCGTGAGCACCCACGAGCCCAATTCGCGATCGAGCGTGAAGCAGTTCACGCCGTTGCCCGTCGTCAGCACGAGCACCGTTTGCGGGCCGTAGACGGCATAGCCGGCTGCGACCTGCTGCCGGCCAGGCTGCAGGAACGATTCCTCGGTCGCGTCCTGGCCGTCGGGGCAGCGCAGCACCGAGAAGATCGTGCCGATCGAAACGTTGACGTCGATGTTCGACGAGCCGTCGAGCGGATCGAACACGAGCAGATACTCGCCGCGCGGATAGTTCGACGGAATCGGGAACAGCGTCTCCATTTCCTCGGATGCCATCGCCGCGAGATTGCCACCCCATTCGTTGGCGTCGAGCAAAATTTCGTTGGAGAGCACGTCGAGCTTCTTTTGCACTTCGCCCTGGACGTTCTCGGTGCCCGCGGTGCCGAGCGCTTCGCCGAGCGCGCCTTTGCTCACGTGATAGCTGATGAGTTTGCATGCGCGCGCGACAACCTCGATCAGCAGGCGCAAGTCGGCCGGCAGATTGTTCGTCTCGCGCTGCTGCTCAATCAAGTACTTGGTCAGGGTGGTGCGACGTTGCAAAGACATTGCGGTGCTCCGAAAGCCATGGGAATCCGACGATTTTAACCGCGGGCAGCGGCGCAGCCCCGCGTTTTTGTAAGCATCCGTACGCCAGACGGCGTTTTGCGCCAGGGTGGCGGACTTTCCCGCACACAAAAAAGAACCGGCGCCTAGGCAGCGCCGGTTCTGGGCGTTCTTGGCGCACCGGCGGTATCCATCCTTCGCCGATGCGCCGCGCTGCTGACGGGGCCGGGTCCCTATGCCAGCGCTTTTTCGACGATTTCCCGCACGTCGCGAGACTTGACCTGCCCGGCCACCTGCTCGAGCGCTTCGCGCATCCGCTCGCGCAGCGCCGGCGTGTAACGGCGCCACAGTTCCAGCGATCGCGCGAGCCGCGCAGCCACCTGCGGGTTGAGCGCATCGAGCGCGACGACCTGCTCGGCCCAGAACGCGTAGCCCGACCCGTCGATCGCATGGAATTGCGACGGATTCGCCGCGCAGAAGCTGAAGATCAGCGAGCGCGCGCGGTTCGGGTTGCGCAGCGTGAAGGCGGGATGCGCCATCAACCGACGCACGACATCGATGACGGGCCGCTCGGCGCTGCCGCGCTGAGTGGCTTGCAGTGCGAACCATTTATCGATGACGAGCGGCTGCTGCTCGAAGCGGCGGTAGAAATCGTCGAGCGCCGGCTCGGCCACTCGCGCGCCGGCCGTGGCCGAGGCCGCGAGCAGGGCGGCGAGCGCGGCCGCGCGATCGGTCATGTTGTCGGCGCTGTCGTATTGCGCACTCGCGAGACGGACGGCGTCGGCGGGATCGTCGAGTTCGGCAAGGTACGCAAGCGCCAGATTCTTCAGCGAGCGATGGCCGGCCGCTTGCGGCGTGGGCTCGTACGCGCCGGGCGTAGCGTGGCGTTCGTAGATCGCCAGCCATTCGCGCTCGAGCGCCGTGGCCAGGCGCTGGCGTGCGAACTGGCGCGCGGCGTGCACGGCCGCGGGATCCGCTTCGGCCATTTGCTCGGCCAGATAAGACTCCGACGGCAGCATCATGGCCAGCTCGCGGAACGCGGGCGAAAGCGATTCGTCGGTCAGCACCCGGGCGAACGCGGCGACGACGGAATCGTCGAGCGCAAGCGATTTGCCTTGCGCGGCGCGCGCGGCCAGCGCCAGCAATTCGCGCGTGGCGAGCCGCTGGCCGGCTTCCCAGCGGTTGAACGGGTCGCTGTCGTGCGCGAGCAAGAACGCGAGCTCATCGTTCGTATAGTCGTACTCGACGATGACGGGCGCCGAAAAGTTGCGCAGCAACGAGGGCAGCGGCGCCTCTTTGACGTCGACGAACGTGAAGGTCTGCTCCTGCTCGGTCAGCTCGATCACGCGCGTCGTCCCGGCCGCGGCTGCCTCGCCTTCGAGCCGCAGCGCGACGTCCTGCCCCTTGCCGTCGATCAGGCCGATCGCAAACGGAATCAACAGCGGGCCCTTTTGCGTTTCGCGCGCCGCGCTCGCCGCGTCGCCGTAGCTTTGCGCGAGCGTGACGCGATAGCGCTGCTGCTGCGCGTCGTAGGCCGTGCGCACCGAGACGCGCGGCGTGCCGGCTTGGCTGTACCAGCGTTCGAACTGGGTCAGGTCGCGGCCGTTGGCATCGGCCATCGCGAAGCGGAAGTCGTCGCATGTGACCGCCTGCCCGTCGTGACGCTTGAAGTAAAGATCCATGCCGCGCCTGAAGCCCTCGCGGCCGAACAGCGTTTGATACATCCGCACGACTTCGGCGCCTTTCTCATAGACGGTCATCGTGTAGAAGTTGTTGATCTCGACGTAGCTTTCGGGCCGCACCGGGTGCGCCATCGGCCCTGCATCCTCGGCGAATTGCATTTGCCGCAGCACCCGCACGTCTTCGATGCGCTTGACGGCGCGCGCCGTTTCGTCGGTCGCGCCGCCTTCCATGTCGGCGGAGAATTCCTGATCGCGAAAGACCGTGAGGCCTTCCTTCAGGCTCAACTGAAACCAGTCGCGGCAAGTGACGCGGTTGCCCGTCCAGTTGTGGAAGTACTCGTGGCCGACCACGGCTTCGACGTTGCTGAAGTCGGTGTCGGTGGCCGTTTCCTGATTCGCGAGCACGTACTTCGTATTGAAGATGTTGAGCCCCTTGTTCTCCATCGCGCCCATGTTGAAATCGCCGACGGCGACGATCATGAAACGGTCGAGATCGAGTTCGAGGCCAAAGCGCGCTTCGTCCCAGCGAATCGAATGGATCAGCGAGTCCATCGCATGCCGCGTCTTGTCCAAGTCGTTCGGCTCGACCCACACCTGCAACAGCTTTTCCTTGCCGGAGCCTGTGCGGATGCGTTCTTCGAGCGCGACGAGCTTGCCCGCGACGAGCGCGAACAAGTAGCTCGGCTTCTTGAACGGGTCTTCCCATTTCGCGAAATGACGGCCGTCGGCAAGCTCGCCCTCGTCGACGAGGTTGCCGTTCGAGAGCAGCACCGGATACGCGGCTTTGTCGGCGCGCAGCGTGACCGTGTACGTGGCCATGACGTCGGGGCGGTCGAGGAAATACGTGATGCGCCGAAAGCCCTCGGCTTCGCACTGCGTGAAGAAGTTCCCGCTCGAGACGTATAGGCCCGAGAGCGTCGTGTTTTCCGCGGGCTGGCACGCGCTTTCTATCGCGAGCTCGAAAGCGTCGGGCAAGTTCTCGATCGTCAGGCCATGCTCGTGGGCGCGCACGGCGCCCGTGGGCAGCGCCTTGCCGTCGATCGTCGCGCCGATGAACTCGAGCGCTTCGCCCATCAATTCGAGACGAGCGCTCGGCGCGGCTTGCGCCGCATGCGCTTCGGGATTGCGCCGCAGCCGCATGGTGTTCTTGACGATCGTGCGCTCGGGCACGAGATCGAACTCGAGTGCGACCGATTCGACGAGGAAAGCGGGCGGCGCATAGTCGGCCCGGCGGATCACAGCGGGATTGGCGGTATCGGACATGGCGGATGGGATGAAAGAAACCGGTTTTGGCTCGCGTGCCCCGATAGGGGCGCTCGCGCGAGGGTAGTCGACCATTGTACAAAGGCGCGCGCCGATATGCCGAAAGGTTCGGCGACTTTGGAATCGGGGCTCGGTCGGCGGTATCATCGCCCCATCGCGCAGGACATGCGCTGGCGTTGACGAAACAGGTGAGGGCAACAAGATGAAATGGGAGCGATTGCGGCGCGCGACGGGGCCGGCGATGGCAGCGGCGTTGGTGCTGCTTTCGGGCTGCACGACCTACGTTTCCACGCAGGTCACGGCTTTTTCGAATTGGAGTGGCAGCGACGCGACGCGCACGTATTCGTTCGCGCGCACGGCGGCGCAACAAAACAGCATCGAGCAGGCCACATACGAGCAGCTCGTCGCGAACGAACTCGACGCTTACGCGTTTCGGCGCGTGCCGAGCGCCGACGCGCGCTATCTGGTCGGTTTGACCTACGATACGTACGGCGACACCGTGACGGTGACGCAGCCCGTCTTCTACGGCAATCCCTGGCCGGGACCGTTTTGGCGCCCCTTCGGCCCGTTCGGTCCGTTCCCGCCCGATTACGTGACGCAAAGCTATCCCGTTTTCAGGCATACGCTGGGCGTTCGAATCACCGAGCGCGCGTCGGGTAAAGAGGTCTATAACGTGACGGCGCGCAACACGGATGAGGATCCCTCGCTCGTGCACGCCATGCCCTATCTCGTTCGCAGTGCGCTGGCCGATTTCCCGCTCGCCAACGGCGTCGTGCGCACGGTGCGCATCCGCTACGACAAGCGCGGCGCCGTGCTCTCGAACGAGGTGCCCGTCGGGCATGCGCCGGCGAGCGCTCCGGCCCCGGCGTCGGCGGCGAGCGCGGCGCCCAAATGAGGCTCGCCCCCATCGCGGACGAATTTCCAAACGTCGCGCGAATACTACGTCTAACGCAAGGTACTGTTTTTAAGATCAAATTTTCAGTAATATCTCGCCCGGCGGATCCGGGCCGCCTGCCTTCGAATTGAAAAAGAACTGAAAGCTACTTGCTCTCGCCTACGCGCTGAGCGGCTGAGGTTGCACCCCGGTAACGACAATCTAGAAACTCGGGGTGTGGTACGCGGGGGTGCTGTCGGGGCTTTCGTCGTTCTCATCTTTGCGCCGGGCAACCGGCGATTTCGATTTGAAAGCGAACAACGACATGCACGACCTGCGCTGGACCATCCCAGTTGCCCGGTGGTCCTCTTGGCCGGCCGGTGCGACGGCGACACCCGATATCGGGTTCGTCGAGCCGCTCATGCGGCGGCGTCTGAGCGCGCTTTCCAAGATGGCGTTGAAAGTGGCGCACGATTGCGCGGCCGATCGCGAAGCCGTGCGTCTCGTCTTCGGTTCGCGCCACGGCGAGTTGCGTCGCACGACCGGCATCATCGCCGATATCGCGGCGAGCGAGCCCGTTTCTCCCACTGCCTTTAGCCTTTCCGTGCTGAACGCCATGGCCGGCGTCTACAGTATCGCGCGTCGAGACACGTCGCCCGCGACGGCGATGTCGGCCGGGGCCGAAACGCTCGGGTACGCATTGCTCGAGGCGTATGCGCAATGGAGTGCCGACGCGTCCACGCCGGTGCTCGTCGTTTATGCCGACGAACCGGCCGACGCGCGCTTTGGTCCCGTCGATCACGAAGCGACAACCGGCGCACTCGCCATCTTGCTCGATCGCGGCGCCCAAGCCCAGCTCGACTGTTCGACGGGTCTTGCGCTCGATGCGTCGCCGGTTCCCGAGTTTCCGACACAGCGCGATGCCGTGGTGCACGGTTTGACCGCGCACGCGCCAACCGCTTGGCAGGGCGCAGGCCGCCGTTGGGGGTGGTCGCTGCGGGAGGCAGGCGCATGAAGGCCGAGGTCATGGGCACGCGCATCGACCGCATTTGGCGCCTCGTCGCGACGGGCGCCGCGTTTACCGTCTTCGGCATCTGCGGCTTCCTGTTTTCGGTCGTCCTCTTTCCGTTCGCCTGGCTTTGGCCGCATCGTGCGTCGAGCCAACGCGTGGTCGTGACGATCATTCATTGGTTCTTCCGTGCGCTCGTGGCCTGGCTCGAAGCGGTCGGCGTCATGAAGCTCGACGTGCGCGGGGCGCAAGTGCTGACGGCGCGCACTCCGGCCATCGTGGTCGCGAACCATCCGACCTATCTCGACGTCATGGTCCTGCTCGCGCTCACGCCGCGCGCCTGTTGCGTCGTGAAGAACGCGCATTGGGGCAACCCGTGCTTCTGGGGCATCGTGCGGGCCGCCCAGTACGTCAGCAATGCCGACCCGTCCGAATTGATCGAGGCGGGCGCGCGTCAGCTCGCGGCCGGCTACACGATGATCGTCTTCCCCGAGGGCACGCGCAGCCCCGGCGGCGATCGCCTGCACCCGTTTTCGCGCGGGTTCGCGCACATGGCGTTGCGCGCGGGCGTTCCCGTGCGCCCGGTCCTGATCGACTGCGACCCGCCGGCCTTCACCAAACAAATGCGTTGGTATCACGTGCCTTCACGGCCGTTTCACATGCGCATCGCCGTACTCGAGCCGCTCGAGCTCGAGCGTTTCTCCGCTCCCGATACGCCGCAAGCCGCTGCTGCGCGTGCCGTCGCGCAAGCGGTCCAAGCACATATCACCGAGCACCTGTTTGCTTATGGATTCTTTAAAACTCGAAATTAAGCAGTTGTTGATCGAGGCGCTCGATCTCGAAGATTTGCGTCCCGAAGACATCGACGACGATGCGCCGCTGTTCGACACCGACGGCGTCGGGCTCGATTCGATCGACGCGCTCGAAATCGGCATCGTCCTGCGCAAGCGCTATGCGTTGACGATTGCCGCCAACGACGAGCGCACGCGCGAGCACTTTCGCTCCATCAACACGCTTGCCGCACTTGTTCAAAGCCATAGCGCGCCGGTGCAAGCCGGCGGCGACACCGCAACAGAAGGGGAGTGAACCGTGACCGAAACCGAGATCCTCGAGCGCATCCGCGCCATTTTCAGCGAAAACTTCGCGATCGAGCCGGAGCGCGTCACACCTGAAGCGCATCTATTCGAAGACTTGGACTTGGACAGCATCGACGCCGTCGATCTGGCCATCAAGCTGCAGGAAATGACGGGCCGCCGCATCAAGCCCGACGAGTTCAAGCAGGTGCGCACGGTCGGCGACGTCATCGGCGCCGTCGAATCGCTGCTCGCGGCCTGATTCGATGCACGCAGCTTCGACACGCTCCGCCTCGTCCGCGCGCGAGGCGGCCGTCGGGCGTCTTCGCGTGGCCGCGGGCGTAGCGCTCAAGATCGCCTACCCGGTCGTGATACTCGCGTTCCTGCGGATCGGCTCCCCGCGCTTCATCGGCCTGGCTTTGCTCGTGCTGCTTTGGTTGCAGCGCTGGCTCGGAGCGGGTAGCGTCAAGGCGCTGCTCGTCCGGTTCACTCGGCTCGAATGGAGTATGGCGCTCGCGATGAGCGGCTTGTCCGCGGCGATCGCGGTGACCGATAGCGAAGCGCTGTTGCGTGCTTATCCCATCGTCGTCAACGCCGGCATGCTGATCGCGTTCGGCGCGACGCTGCGTGGCGGCGGCCCATCGATGATCGAAAGATTCGCGCGTGTGCGGCGGCCCGATCTCGACGCGCGCGCCGTCCGTTACACGCGCCGGGTGACGCAAGTGTGGTGCGGGTTTTTTGCGCTGAACGGCGCCGTGTCGGCCGCGTGCGCCTTGTGGGGCTCGCGCGCGCAATGGGCGTTTTATAACGGCGTCGTCACCTATTTGTTGATCGGCGTGTTGATCGTGGGCGAGATCGCCTGGCGTCATGCCTTTGTTCTGAGAGGGAAGACGCATTGAACGCCTCATTCGTTGCGCTGCGCGAGTTGCTCTGGGCGCCGCGCGAAAACGCGACGCCGGTCTGCGTCGATCGAACCGATGTGCTGGACTTCGGCGCGTTCAAGGCGCGCACGGCCGCGTTTGCGGCCTGGCTCGAGCGGCAGGCGGGGCGGCGCGTGGCGCTTTGCCTCGACGATCCGTTCGATTTTGCCTGCGCGCTCTTCGCATGCCTGGCCTGCGGCAAGGAGCCGGTGATCCCGTCGACGTCGACGCCTGCCTATCTCACGATGCTCGGCGAGTGCTACGACATTCTGCTGACCGCGGCGGAGACGGCCGAAGTAGCCGTCTGCGAGGCGGCGCACCTGCGTTCGCTCGGTATCGAAGCCGACGCGCCCCTCACGCTCTATACGTCGGGTAGCAGCGGCGTGCCGAAGGCCGTGAACAAAACGCTTGCGCAGTTCGACGCCGAAGTGCGCACGCTCGAAACGCAGTGGGGCGCCTTGCTGGCCGACGCGACGATGCTCGCGAGCGTCCCGCATCGGCACATCTACGGGTTGCTGTTTCGCGTGTTCTGGCCGCTCGCCGCTGGGCGCGCATTCGACCGCGCGAGCTGCGCGGACCCGCTGCAATTGCAAACGCGGCTCGCGCAGGTAGGCCGGGCAGCCGTGGTGTCCAGCCCGGCGCAACTCGTTCGCTGGATCGACCTGCCGGGGTTCGATGCATTGACGCCTACGCCGCCCGTCGTTTTTTCGTCGGGGGGGCCGCTCGACGAAGCGGCCGCCGCCGTCTATGCGCAGCGCTTCGGGCACGCGCCCGCGGAAATCTACGGCAGCACGGAAACGGGCGGCATTGCCTGGCGCCAGCGTCACCTCACGGACGCCTGGCAGGGCGTACCGGGCGCCTCGCTCAAATGCGACGACGACGGCGCGCTGATGGTGCGCTCGCCGCATCTCGGCCATGACCGATGGCATCGGACGGACGACGCCGCGGTGTTCGACGAGCAAGGGCGTTTTAGGCTCAAAGGACGCCTCGATCGCGTCGTGAAGCTCGACGGCAAGCGCGTCTCGTTGCCCGAGATCGAAGCGCATCTCGCGCGACACCCCTACGTCACGCAGGCGGCCGCCGTGGTGCTGCCCGGCGCGGCGCGCGAGCGGCTCGGCGCGCTCGTCGCGCTCACGCGCGAAGGCTGCGCAGCGTTGGCATCGGGCGGCCGCGTCGCGCTGGCCAAAACGCTGCGCGCTTATCTGGGCGATTACGTCGACGCGGTCGTACTGCCTCGCCGGTGGCGTTTTTGCACCGAGTTGCCGTTCGATGCGCGCGGCAAACTGCCGGCCGCGACCGTGGCCGCCGCCTTCGATGCGCGCCCGCAAGGCATGGAAGTGCTGGCGCAGTTCGCGCAAGACGACGTGCTGCACTACGAACTGCGCGTTCCGGCGAATCTCGTGCATTTCGCCGGGCATTTTCCGGGGTTGCCGATATTGCCCGGCGTCGTGCAGATCGACTGGGCCGTCCAACTCGGGGCCGAGCAGTGGCCGGGCGTGCGCGCGATCGCCTCGATCGATCGGCTCAAGTTCATGGCGCCCGTGCCGCCGGGCGCGATCTTGCACCTGACGCTCGCGCACGACGACGCGCGACGCCGCATGCGTTTCGCGTTTCGATTGGGCGAGCGCGACAGTGCGTCCGGGATCGTCGTCTATCGGGAGCGCGCATGAGCTTGCGTGCGGCGATCGTCATTCCGATCTACAACCACAAAGCCGAAATCGGTGCGACGCTCGCGCGGCTGTTGCCGCACGCGCTGCCTATTTTCGTCGTCGATGACGGCAGCGACGAAGCGACGCAAGCCGTGCTCGCCGAGTTGGCCGAGCGCTACGCGCCGCGCGTGTCGCTGTTGCGCTTGCCCGTCAATGGGGGCAAGGGCGCCGCTGTCATGGCGGGATTGAAGGCGGCGCGCGCGGCAGGCTTCACCCATGCGCTGCAGATCGATGCGGACGGCCAACATGATGCGGCGGATGTGCCGCGCTTTCTCGAGGCCGCGCATGCCGCGCCCGACGCGGTCGTGCTCGGCCGGCCCGTCTACGATGAAAGCGTGCCGAAGGCGCGGCTCTATGGCCGCTATCTGACCCATGTCTGGGTGTGGATCGAGACGCTGTCGTTCGCCATTCCCGATTCGATGTGCGGCTTTCGTCTCTATCCGCTCAAGCCCGCCTGCGCGCTCATCGATGCGGTGGCGTTGCCCACGCGCATGGATTTCGACATCGAAATTCTCGTTCGCTTGTCTTGGCGAGCGATGCGGTTCGTCACCCTTCCCACGCGTGTGACTTATGCGCCGGACGGGCTCTCTCATTTCGACGTCGTGCGCGACAACATGCGCATCAGCAAGAGCCACACGCGGCTCGTCGCGGGCATGCTCGCGCGTCTGCCGATCCTGCTCGCGCGCAAGGTCCTGCCGGGCAGCCGCACGCAGGCGTCGGATGCGGCCCAAGCGACAAAAGCGGCCCAAGCGGCCCATGCGGCCCATGCGGCCCATGCGACGCACGCGGGGCGCTGGTGGCGTATCGCCGAGCGCGGCAGCCGCACGGGCATGCTGTTGCTTGCGCTCAGTTGCCGCCTGTTCGGCCCGCGGGCGACGCGCATTTGGCTGCACCCGATCGTCGCGTATTTCTTGCTGACGGGACGGGCCGCGCGCCTCGAGTCGAACCGCTACTTCACGCGATTGCGCGAGGCGTCCGAGACGCAGACGACGCCGCCGCCGGGGTGGCGATCGGCGTACCGGCACATGCTCGCCTTCGCGGAGGCGGGCCTCGACAAGCTCGCCGCGTGGACAGGGCAAGTGGCGCAAGACGATGTCCTGTTCGACGATACGTCGGCGTTCGACGCGCTCGTCGAAAGCGGCAAGGGGGCGCTCGTCATCGGAGCCCATCTCGGCAATCTGGAGATGTCGCGGGCATTGGCGACGCGCGGCGCTCATGCGAAGGTGACGGCCGTCGTCTATACCGAGCACGCACGGCGCTTCAACAGCGTGCTCGCCGGCGCGCACCGCGATTTTGCGAGCCGGATGATCGAAGTGGCCGATTTCGGCCCCGAAACCGCGATGCTGATGCAGGAGCGTATCGATGCGGGCGAACTGCTCGTCATCGTCGGCGATCGCGTGCCGGCGCACGAGACGGGCCGCGTCACCGAAGCGCCTTTTCTCGGTGTCGCCGCGCGTTTCGCACAAGGGCCGTATGTGCTCGCGCACGCGCTCGGTTGCCCCGTTTATTTGCTGTTTTGCTTGAAAGAGCGCGGTCGTTATCGGCTTTACTTCGAACCGTTCGCCGAGCGCATTCGATTGCCTCGGCGCGAGCGGGCGGCGCATTTGGCCGATCTCGCGCGCCGTTTCGCGGAGCGGCTCGAATTTTACTGTCGCAAGGCGCCGTTCCAGTGGTTCAACTTTTTCGATTTCTGGGCGCGCCAGAATGGAGGGGCCGATGGCCGAAGATGATCTGACCGTGCATCGCGCGGCATCCAAAACCGGCCCGGCCGGCGCGACGATCGACGTCGGCGCTCGTCGCCTCGCGATCGAGGACGTCGCGGCCATCGCCTGCGGACGAGCCGGCGTCGCGTTGAACGCCGATCCCGAATGGCGCGCCCATATCGAGCGAGGCGCGGCGTTCTTGCGCGAGCGGCTGGCCGCCGGGGCGACGGTCTACGGCGTCAACACGGGATACGGCGACGCTTGCGTCGTGAACGTCCCGCCCGAGTTGGTCGAGGCGTTGCCGCTGCAACTGACGCGCTACCACGGCTGCGGCATGGGCCGTCTGCTCGATCCGGCGGAAACGCGCGCCGTGATCGCCGCGCGGCTGAACTCGCTCGCTTACGGCTACTCGGGCGTGCGCTTCGTTCTGCTCGAACGGCTCGCCGACCTCGTCAATTTCGATATTCTTCCGCGCATTCCGGCGGAGGGCTCGGTCGGCGCGAGCGGCGATCTGACGCCGCTCTCGTATGTCGCCGCCGCATTGGTGGGCGAGCGCGACGTGCAGTTCGGCGGCCGAGTGCGTCCGGCGGCCGGCGTATGGGCGGAGCTTGCGCGCACGCCGCTTACGTTGGCGCCGAAGGAAGGCCTTGCATTGATGAACGGCACGGCCGTGATGACGGGCCTCGCCTGTCTCGCGTTCGTGCGAACCGCGCAATTGACGCGATTGGCGGCGCGGTTGACCGCGCTGTCGACGGTTGCGCTGGACGGCCGGGCCGCGCATTTCGACGCCATGATCTTCGACGTGAAGCCGCACGCGGGGCAGGCGCAAGCCGCGGCGTGGATTCGCGAAGACCTCGCCGGACGCCAGGATGCGGACGGACAGCGGTTGCAGGACCGCTATTCGATCCGCTGCGCGCCGCATGTCATCGGCGTGGCGCAAGACGCGCTGTCGTGGGTCCGGCGCGATGTCGAGAACGAGCTCAACAGCGCGAACGACAATCCGCTCATCGATGTGGACGGCGAGCGCGTTTTGCACGGCGGGAATTTTTACGGCGGGCATATCGCTTTCGCGATGGACGCGCTCAAAACGGCCGTGGCCAACCTGGCCGACCTGATGGACCGCCAGTTCGCGCTGATCGTCGACGACAAGTTCAACAACGGTCTGCCGCGCAATCTGTCGGGCGCGAGCGTGTCTCGCGCGCCGATCAGCCACGGCTTCAAGGCGGTGCAAATCGCGGCTTCCGCATGGACCGCCGAAGCGCTGAAGCTGACGATGCCGGCCAGCGTGTTTTCGCGTTCGACGGAAGCGCACAACCAGGACAAGGTCAGCATGGGCACGATCGCGGCGCGCGACTGCCTGCGCGTCATCGAATTGACCGAGCAGGTGGCCGCGGCGCATACGTTGGCGGCTGTGCAAGCCGCGCGGCTGCGGCTTGCGGTGACCGCGGGGACGTCGCTCACCGTGCCGCTCGGCGAATTCGTCGAACGCGTGACTGCGCTGTCGCCTTTCGTCGGCGACGATCGTCCCCTCGAGCACGATCTGCGCGCGCTGACGCATTGCATCGCCGAGGGTGGGCTCATCGGCGCTTGCCCGCCTGCGAGCGCGCCGAACGGAGCGCCGCGGCAATGAGGACAGCGAATACGGCGCATTTGCCGCTCACCGCCGCCGCGCGCATCGAAGTACCGTTTCACGACGTCGATGCGATGAACGTTTGCTGGCACGGCCATTACGTGAAGTACTTCGAGATCGGCCGCGCGGCCTTGCTGCGCGCGTTCGATTACGACTATCCCGAGATGCAGGCGTCGGGCTATCTGTGGCCGATCGTCGAAGCGCATCTGAAGTACGTGAAGCCCGCCGTCTACGGTCAGGCACTCGAGGTCCGCACGGAATTGCTTGAATTCGAGAACCGCCTGAAGATCGGCTACGAGATCGTCGACGTGGCCTCGGGCGAACGATTGACGAAGGGGTACACGATCCAAGTCGCGGTTTGCGCGGCCACACGCGAGCTGCAATTCGTTTCGCCGCCCATCGTCTTGGAAAAGCTGGAGCGGCGATGGGCGCGATAAGAAAACCTTTGCCGCGTTGCATCGGGCCTGCCATGCGTGCGATGCGTGCTGCGCGCGCGCGGTGCGGCGTGACGTGCGCGCTCGTGCTGGCGCAATCTTGCGCTTGGCCCGCGTTCGCCGCCGAGGCGGCGCCGTCGGCAAAGCATGCCGCATCGGCATCCTCGCCGGCGTCGGCGTCCACCTCCGCCGCGGCCGAAGCCGGGCTCGTCGCGCGCATTACGGCGCAGTTAGCGGAAAAGACCGGCGTGCGCGCGCAATTCAAGCAGACGCAGACGCTGGCCGCGTTGTCGGCGCCGCTCGTGAGCACGGGTACGCTCGTGTTCGTCCGTGATCGAGGCGTGATTTGGCGTACCGATACGCCATACCGCGTCACGTATGTGATCGGCGACACCGGCGTCACGAAAATCGATGCGAGCGGCCACCGCTCGACGAGCGGCGCCTCCCATGGAAGCCTGGCTCAGGTCTCGCGGATGATGCGGGCCATGCTCGGCGGCGATTTGTCGGCGCTCTACTCGCAGTTCGACGTGGCGGCGAACGGCACGACGGCCCGGTGGCGCATGCTGCTGACGCCGAATCAGCCGCAGCTTGCGCAGTTCGTCAAGGCCCTGCGTATGGAGGGCGGCGCGTTCCTGCAGACGCTCGACATCACCGCGGCGAACGGGGACACGACGCGTATCGATTTCACCGGAAGCGAAGGGATCGATACGCTGTCTCCCGCCGAGCTCGCCCTGTTCGGAGCGCGCTGATGGACGTGGCGCAACGGTTGGCAAAACGGTTGGCGAAACGCAAGTGGGCCGTGCCGCTCATCTGGCTGGCGCTGATGTGCGTGGCGACCGCGTACTGCGTCTGGCGCTTTGCCGAGCCGGCCTTCGGCGGGCACACGTTCGCGCCGCCTTTGCAAACGAATTTGCTGGCGCTGCTGCCGAAGACCGAAGCCGATCCCGTCGCCGAGCAGGCGCTCGACGCGCTGGCCAATACGATGGGCGAGCGGGCCGTCTACCTCGTCACGAGCAACGATGCGGCGCACGCGAAAGCGGCGGCCCGCTCGCTCGCGCAAGCCCTGTCGGGAAGCGGCGCCTTTCGCCGCGTCGTGGCGCAATTGCCGCCGTTCGACGCGACGCAAGTGGCGCGCTTTTATCTGCCGTACCGCTTCGGTCTGCTGACGACGGACGACCGTGCCGCGCTGGCCGCGGGCTCGGCGCCGCCGCAAGCGCTCTTGGCGCAGCGGCTATTCGATCCGTTACGCGCGGGGCTCTCGGCTTCGCTTGCCGATGATCCGTTCGGCTGGCTCAGCCGCTGGCTGAGCACGCTGCCGCTGGCGACGTCGAACCTGAGTCTCGAGGACGGCATGCTCGTCGCGCATCGCGGCGACGCAACGAGCGTGCTCGTCACGGCAACGCTGCCGGGATCGGCTTACGAATCGTCGGTGCAGGCCGCCGTGCGCCGTGCGACGGCCGTCGCCGAAGGCTCGACGACGCACGCGTACCGCGACGTGCGCATCGCCCGCACAGGCGCGGTGTTCTATGCGGACGCCGCGCGCCGCGCCTCGGAGGACGACGTTCATCGCATCGGCATCTTGTCGGCAGCCGGTATCGCGCTGCTGATGCTTTGGATCTTCCGTTCGCCGAAACTGATCGCGCTGGGCTTCTTGTCGACGGCGATCGGCGTCGGCTGCGCGCTTGCCGCGACGATGGCCGTGTTCGGCCAACTCCATCTGCTCACGCTCGTGTTCGGCGCGAGCTTGATCGGCGAAGCCGTCGATTATTCGATTCAATACTTCGTGCTCTATCTGAGCGAAGGGCGGCGCTGGAATGCGCGGCGCGCACTGCGTGAGGTGCGCCCCGCATTGGCCGTCGCGTTGACGACGAGCCTGCTCGGCTACGCGATTCTCATGTGGGCGCCGTTTCCCGCGCTCAAGCAAATCGCTTGCTTTGCGATGGTCGGCATCGTCATGGCGTTCGCGTCGGTCACGTCGCTGTTGCCCGCGATGCTCGAGCGTGCGCCGCGCCGTGCGCCCATGCACTTGTTCGACGGCGCGGCGCGGCTGCTCTCGCGCTGGCAGCGTGTGTTCGCCGGACGTCGCGCGTGGTTCGCGGCCGCGTTGATCGTGGCCGTCGCCGTACCCGGATGGCTGCGCCTGCAGAGCGACGACGACATTCATTTGCTCGTGCAGCGCGATCCCGAACTCGCGGCGCAAGAGCGCACCGTGCGCGCGGCGGTCGGCATCGGCGATGGCGCACGCTTCTTCGTCGTGAAAGGCCCGACGCCCGAAGCCGTGCTCGAACGCTGCGAAGGGCTGGGCGAACGGCTCGACGCGCCGCTGGCCGGCCGGCGCTTGACCGGATGGCAATCGGTGTCGCAATTCGTGCCGTCGGCGCGCAAACAAGCGGCCGATCGTGCGCTGCTTGCCCGGACGGCGCTCGCCTCGCCCGATGCGTTGCGCGCGACGTTGATCGGCGCCGGCTTTCGCGAGCCGGTGGCGCGCGAATATGTCGATGCATGGACGCAGGGCGCCCCGGCGCCGCTCACGCTCGACGCGTGGCTCGCGACGCCGTGGTCGCAACCCTATCGTCATCTTTGGCTCGGCGCGGTTCGAAAGACGGATGCTGCACGCAATTCGGCGGACGCCCCTTCCGCCGAACCGCAGTACGCGGCGATCGTGATGCCGGTCGGCGCAACGCCGGCGCAGTTGCCCGCGCTGGCGGCGCTGGCGCGTACGTTGCCGGGCGTCGTGTTCGTCGACAAAGCCGCAAGCGTCTCGCGGTTGTTCGGCGCATACCGCGTCGACAGTGCGATCTGGCTCGCCGGCGCCGTCACGCTCGTGCTCGCTTTGCTGATCGGCCGCTATCGCATGCGCGGTGCGCTGCGTGTGCTGCTGCCGGTCGCGCTTTCGATCGCCGTCGCCTTGGCGGCGTTCGGCTATGCGCGCGTGCCGCTGACTTTGTTCAATTGGCTGGCGTTGATGCTCGTGCTGGGCGTCGGCGTCAATTACGCCGTGTTCCTGCGCGAGGGATGCGTGCGTGAAAACGCCGATCTGGGAGCGGTATGGACGGGCGTCGCCCTTTCGGCCGCAACGACGCTGCTCTCGTTCGGACTGCTGGCGATGAGCGCGATGCCCGTGTTGAAGGCGTTCGGCGCGACGCTTGCGCTCGGCATCGCTGTTTGCGCACTCTTGGCTCCCATCGGCATGCCGGATGGAAAGGATCGTCGATGAAATTGCCTCACGTCTATTTGCATGCCCTCGGAATGATCAACGCGCTGGGCGCCGATACCGAGGCTGTCGCGGCAGCGCTTGACGCAGGGCTTGCGCCCGGCATGGGCCGCATCACGCTCGGCGGTGAGCACGGCGCCTATGTCGGCCGCGTACAAACGGCCCTCGAACTTGCGCCGCCGCCGCATCTCGCGCGCTACGACTGTCGCAATAACCGCCTGCTGCTGGCGGCGCTGGCGCAGATCGAGCCGTCCGTGCAAGCCGCCTGCGCCCGCTACGGTGCGGCGCGCGTCGGGGTCGTGCTAGGCACGAGCACCTCGGGCGTCGGTGCGGGCGAAGCGGCGGCAGGCATTGCCGGGGGCGCCGAAACGGGCCGCGCCGCGTTCGACTATGTGCAGATGGAGATCGGCAGCAGCGCCCCGTTTGCAGCCGCGGCGCTCGGGTTGCACGGCCCGGCGTTCACGATTTCGACCGCGTGCACGTCGAGCGCGAAGGCGTTCGCCGCCGCGCGCCGTCTGCTGCAGATCGGGCTTTGCGATGCGCTTGTCGTCGGCGGCGTCGATTCGCTTTGCGAGCTGACGTTGCGGGGCTTCTCTGCGCTCGAATCGACGAGCCTCGAGCGCACGAACCCGATGAGCGTGAACCGAGCCGGCATCAACATCGGCGAAGGCGCGGCCGTCTTCCTCATGAGCCGCGACGAAGGGCCCGCCGTATTGGCCGGCGTCGGCGAATCGAGCGATGCCCATCACATCTCGGCGCCGGATCCGTCGGGTGCCGGCGGCGAGCGAGCGTTGCGCGCGGCGTTGGCCGATGCCGGCATGTCGGCCGGCGCGATCGGCTACGTGAATCTGCATGCGACGGCCACGCGCAAGAACGACGAAATGGAAGCACGGCTGATGTCGCGCGTCTTCCCGCAGGGCGTGGCGGCGAGCGGCACGAAGCCGCTCACGGGACACACGCTCGGCGCGGCGGGCGCGACCGAACTCGGATTTGCGTGGCTCTCGCTCGTGCGCGAGGGCGCGACGCTGCCGCGCCACCTGTGGGACGGCGTGGCCGACCCGGCGCTCCCGGCGCTCGATCTCGTCCAAGACGCACGCGGCCTAGCGCCCGGTCAGGGCGTGATGAGCAATTCGTTCGCTTTCGGCGGAAGCAACGTCAGCCTCGTACTCACACACTGAACGATCGACAGGCAACGACCCGGCATGCACTTCCCAATCTCGACCATTCACCGCGAGTCCCCGACGCGATGACGACGCAAACCAATTCAACCTTTGCCGCATCGGCGCATGCCGGCCCGCACTCGGACGTACTACCGGCCGTCGACGACGTGTTGCCGCATCGCGGCACGATGCGCCTCGTCGACGAAATCGTCGCCTGCAGCGACGAGGCCGTCACGGTCCTCGCAACCGTGGACCCCGACGCGTGGTATGCGGATGCCGAGGGTGCGATGCCGTCCTGGATCGGCATCGAACTGATGGCGCAAGCGATCGCCGCGCACGTCGGCTTGATCGCCATGCGCGCGGGCGGACGTGCGCGGCCCGGCGTGCTGCTCGGCGCCAGCCGCTACGAAGCGCATGACGCGTCGTTCGAGCGCGGCGCGCGTTTGCGTATCGAAGCGAAAGAGCTGCTCAAGAGCGAGCAAGGCCATGGCGCCTACGAATGCGCGATTGCGGCGGGCGATCGCTGCCTCGCGCAAGCCGTGGTCAAGGTCTATCAACCGACCGATTTCCAAGCATTCATCGAAGGGAGCTTCACGTCATGACGAGCCGACGCGTTCTCGTTACCGGAGCAAGCCGCGGCATCGGCCGTGCGATTGCGTATCGTCTCGCCGCGGACGGGTTCGCCGTGACCGTGCATTGCAGGAGCGGCGTGAACGAAGCGCAGGCCGTCGTCGATGCGATCGTCGCTCAAGGCGGCCGCGCCGGCCTGTTGCGATTCGACGTGCGCGACAGGGCCGCTTGCCGCGCCGCGCTCGATGCGGACGTCGCACGCGACGGCGCCTACTACGGCATCGTGCTGTGCGCGGGCTTGACGCGCGATGCGGCGTTTCCGGCGCTGACCGACGAAGATTGGGACGCCGTCATCGAAACCGGTCTGGACGGGTTCTACAACGTCGTCCATCCGCTGACGATGCCGATGGTGCGCGCCAAGCAAGGCGGGCGAATCGTCACGATCGCGTCGGTCTCGGGCGTCATGGGCAACCGCGGACAAGTCAACTACAGCGCGGCGAAAGCCGGGCTGATCGGCGCCACGAAAGCGCTCGCCGTCGAGCTCGCCTCTCGGCGAATCACGGTCAACTGCGTGGCGCCGGGCCTCGTCGACACGGAAATGATCGCGCAGCTCGAGCACTTGGATCAGGCGCTGCAAACGGTGCCGATGGGCCGCGTGGGCCGCCCCGACGAAGTGGCGGCCGCCGTCGGCTTTTTGATGTCCGATGCGGCCTCTTACATTACGCGCCAAGTGATCGGCGTCAACGGCGGGATGATCTGATGAAGCGCGTCGTCATAACGGGAATGGGCGGGGTGACCGCTTTCGGCTCGCACTGGAGCGAGATCGAGACGGCGCTGCGCAGCGGACGAAACGCCGTGCGGCGCATGCCCGAATGGGATTACTTCTCATCGCTGCATACGCGCCTTGCTTGTCCGCTGCCGGGCTTCGAGACGCCGCGCGACTATCCGCGCAAAAAGACGCGATCGATGGGCCCCGTTTCGATGTATGCGGTTCGTGCGAGCGAGCTCGCGCTGATCGACGCCGGACTGGCGGGCGACGCCTCGATCGCGGATGGGCGGATGGGCGTCGCCTACGGCTCCTCGTCGGGCTCCGTGCAGCCGATTCGCGCGTTCGGGACGATGCTCGACACCGGGTCGATGCACGATGTCACCTCGAACAGCTACGTGCAGATGATGCCGCACACCGCAGCCGTCAACGTGAGCTTGTTTTGGGACCTGAAGGGCCGCATCGTTCCGACGTCGTGTGCGTGCGCCTCGGGCAGTCAGGCGATCGGCTATGCCTACGAGGCGATCGCGACGGGCAAGCAGGCCCTGATGCTGGCGGGCGGCGCCGAGGAGTTGTCGGGGCCGGCGGTCGCTGTGTTCGATACGCTCTACGCGACGAGCACGCGCAACGATGCGCCGCATCTGACGCCGCGTCCGTTCGATGCGCAGCGAGACGGCCTCGTGGTCGGAGAGGGCGCGGCTACGCTCGTGCTCGAGGACTACGAGCATGCGGTGGGGCGCGGCGCCTCGATTCATGCGGAAGTCGTGGGCTTCGGCTGCAATTCCGACGGTGCGCACATGACGCAGCCGACCGCGGCGACGATGGCGCACGCCATGCGCTTGGCGCTCGGCGATGCGCAGCTGCCGCCCGAGGCGATCGCCTACGTGAACGCGCACGGCACGTCGACCGATCGAGGCGATGTGGCGGAGAGCGCCGCGACGGCCGAGGTGTTCGGCAATGCGATGCCGATCAGTTCGCTCAAGAGCTACGTCGGTCATACGCTCGGCGCCTGCGGTGCGCTCGAGGCTTGGTGGACGATCGAAATGATGAAGCGCAATTGGTTCGCGCCCACGTTGAATTTGACGACGGTCGATCCGGCTTGCGCGCCGCTCGATTACATCGTGGACGAGGGCCGCTCGATCGACGCCGAATATGTGATGAGCAACAACTTCGCGTTCGGCGGCATCAATACGTCGCTGATCTTCAAGCGTTGGCGATGACCGCCGCCGAGCGTCCCGACGCGCAGCGCGTCGTCGTCACGGGCATGGGCATCGTCTCCTGCCTCGGCAATACGCTCGACGCCGTGGCCGATGGCCTGCGGGCCGGGCGCTCGGGTGTCGCACGAATCGATGCGTGGGCCGAACGAGGCTTGGCGAGCCAAGTCGCAGGCGCGGCGACGCTCGCCGGCGAGGCTGCGTTCGCGCGCAAGTTCGAACGCTTCATGGGCGACACGGCGCGCTTCGCCTGCCATGCGGCGCGCATGGCGATCGACGATGCACGCTTGCCGCCCGCGGCGCTGCGCTCGCCCGCGGCCGGTGCGGTGATCGGCTCGGGGGCCGGGGCGCTGTCGGCCTATGACGCCGCAGTCGAGCTCGTCGCCGCACGCGGTGTCGAGCGGGCGCCGCCGTTCGTCGTTCCGCAAGCCATGAGCAGCACGGTGTCGGCGAATGTGGCGCATGTGTTCGGATTGGAGGGCGTCTGCTATTCGCCTTCGTCCGCTTGCACGACATCGGCGCTGGCGATCGGCCAGGCGATGGAGTTGATCCGAAGCGGCCGGCAACAGATCGTGCTCGCCGGCGGCAGCGAAGAGTTGCACGACAACACGGCGCTGATGTTCGATGCGATGGGCGTGCTCTCGCGCGGATTCAACGCGACGCCCGAGCGCGCCTCGCGTCCGTACGACGTCGCGCGCGACGGCTTCGTGCTCGGTTCCGGCGCGGGCGTGCTCGTGCTCGAATCGCTGGCCCATGCGCGTGCGCGCGGCGCTTCGATCTACGCGGAACTGGCCGGCTTCGGTCAAGCGACCGAAGCGCAGTCTATGGTCGCGCCAGGTCCCGCCGGCATGGCGCGGGCGATACGCGCCGCACTCGACGATGCCGGC
>DASVLS010000050.1:0-62807 GCA_036384755.1 Trinickia sp.
GCGCCGGTGCCGCCGCCGACCATTGCGCCCATGCCGACCATCGCGAACGCGGGTGCGCTGATCGGCGCGCCGGGCACGACGGCAGAGATCAGTGAAGCCAAGGCCGCACCGAGCATGGCGCCAATGAACAGAGACGGCGAAAACACGCCGCCGGACGAGCCGGAGCCGAGACTCACGGACGTGGCGAACAGCTTGCTGACGGCAAGCATCAGCAGGAAGGCCCCGCCGGGCAACTGCCCATATAGCGCCGCTTGAATGGAGGAATATCCGACGCCCTCCACATAGTAGTGCCCGGCGCCGCGCCATAGGGCATACATGAGCAGACCGACCAGCAGCATGCCCGAGGCGTGTCGCAAGTAGCGGTTGGGCATGCGGTCGAAGGCGTCTTCGGCCCAGTGCAACGCACGGATCAGCGCCGCCGCGGCGATGCCGGCTACGGCGCCGAGCAGCGCATAAAGCGCGAGCGTGAGCGCGCTGCCGAGCTGATTGGGGATGGCGCCCAGTTGCGCGGGAACGAGAAACGCCGCATCGGCGCCGAAGAACAGGCGGCCGATGAACGTAGCGGCGCCTGTTGCCAAGGCGACCGGCAAGAACGTGTCCACGCTGATTTCGGGCATCATCAATTCGGTGGCGAACAGCACGCCGCCGATAGGCGTATTGAAGGTTGCCGCGATGCCGGCGCCGGCGCCGGCAGCCACGAGCGTGATCCGTTGGCCGGCCGTCATACGAATGAATTGGCCGAAGGTCGAACCGAGTGCCGACCCGATTTGGATGATCGGTCCTTCTCGCCCCACGGCGGCCCCCGAGCCGATCGCAAATGCGGAGGCGATCGATTTGACGAGCGCGACGACGGGACGAATGACGCCGCCCTTGTAGTAGATGGCATCCATGACTTCCGGCACGCCGTGGCCTTTCGCCTCGGGCGCGAAGTTTTCGACGATCCATGTCACCAGCAGGCCGCCGACCACGGGGACGAAGATGACGAAGACGCCCCACGGAGAATCGGGCGTAAAGCGGCTGGCATCGTACGAAACGGATAGCTGGCGAAGAAAGAGCAGGTTATGGACGAACCCGATCAGGTCTCGGAACACGACCGCGCCCAGGCCTGTAATGCATCCGACAGCTAACGCCAGCAGGAGCAACCGGGATAAAGCGAGTGGTTCGGCCGACTCGTCGTCCGCCGGTGGCGCCGGCAAGGGCTGAATCGGTGCGACCTTGACGTGGCGGCGCATGCTACGCGTTGGCGGGGGGCTGTTGTCCGACTCGACGGCCATGATTGGGCATCCTCCAAGCCGCTCCGTTTGCCTGACGTGACATCGCGTGGTGGGTGGCGCGGCCCCTCTATAGTAGACGCTGGCAGGCGCCAAGCCGCAGCTTACGTCTTGCCTGCTTACCCATACCGCGCCAGGAACATATCGGCCGCCGCTTCCGCAACCTTCGTCTGCTCGCGAGACGGTGCTGGCGCTGGCGGAAACCACGAACCTGTTCCATCGGCGAGCGCTTGGGGCCGTTCGACGTCACGCTGATCGAAACGGGGGCTTACGATCCGCAATGGCCGTACGTCCACATGCAGCCGGAAGAAACCGTGCAGGCGCACGTCGATCTGCGAGGCGATTGGCTGCTGCCGATTCACAACGGCACGTTCGATCTGGCGATGCACCGCTGGCACGAGCCGTTCGAGCGCGTGACTTCGCTCGGCGCCGCGCGCGGCATCGCGATTTCGACGCCGCGCATGGGCGAACGGCTCGATCTGAACGCGCCGCACCGAGGGGAAAAGTGGTGGCGCCATGTCGTCGAAGCCGCGCAGGCGCCGACGCCCGTCAGAACCGGAATCCTTTCTCGAACGTGTCGCGCAGATAGCCGATGAACAGGGACACCGCTCGCGAAACGTGCGGCGCATAGGGGCGAATGACGTAAATCTGATTGGCGAACGTCCCGACCGGCTGCCACGCGTCCAAGATCACCTCGAGCTGCCCGTCGCGCACGGCCTGCTGCGCCGTGAAGTCGGGCAGCAGGGCGATGCCCAGATCGTCGAGCGCGGCGTCGCGCAGGGCTTCGCTGTTGTTGGCCGATAAACAACCGTCGACGGTCACGACGATATTCTTCCGAGCGGCCTTCTCCCCCTCCTTGGGCTCGAACGTCCACACCCCGCGCCCTGTCGCTCTCGGATAGAAGAGGCAATCGTGCGCTTCCAGATCGGACGGGTGTTGCGGTCTGCCTCGGCGCTCCAGGTAGGCGCGTGTGGCGACGATAACCGAGTGCGTATCGCAAAGTTTCCAGGCGACGTGCGTTTCGGGGGCGTGCTCGCTATGCCTGATCGCGAGGTCGTAACCTTCGGTCGAAATCGAAGCCAGCCGGTCCGACATGTCGAGTTGCACCTTGATTTCCGGATTCGCGCGAAAAAAAGCCGATAGATTCGGTATCAACTGCTGACGTGCGAGCGACACGGGCGCCGTCACGCGAATCAAGCCGCGCGCCACGCCGGCCATCTCCCTGACTGTCGAAAAACCCGTGGCGATTTGTTCGTATTGCGACCGCGTGCTTTCCACGAGCCGCAGCCCGGCTTCGGTGAATTCGATGCTGCGGGTCGTGCGCTTGACGAGCGGCACGCCCGCCGCCCGCTCCAATTCGGCGATGCGTTGGCTCATGGCCGCTTTGCTGACGTTCAAGCGCGCCGCCGCGGCCGTATACGAGCCTTGCTCGGCCAGCACGGTCAGCCAGCGCAAATGGATCCAGAGGTTTTCGATGTCTTGCGTGTCCATGAGTCTATTGTTCGGCACCTCAAACAATCAGTTCAGCGCTGGGCTCTTTGCGCGGCGCGGCTGCGTTCTTACACTGTGAGCATGATTAATCCATTCGAGGAGCAAAGATGCAACCCTACAGCGATACCGCGGACGTGACGCACTTCATCGACGGCGCCCGCGCGCGAGGCGAGGGCGACCGGACCCAGCGCATCTTCAATCCCGCGACCGGCGAAAGCCCCCGCAAGCTGCTGCTCGGCGAGCGGGCCGACGTGGATGCCGCGGTGTCGAGCGCGAAAGCGGCGCTCGCAGGGTGGAGCAATACGCCCCCTATCCGTCGCGCCCGGGTCATGTTCAAGTTCCTCGAACTCATGAATCGGCATCGGGACGAGCTGGCGGCCATCATCACGGCCGAGCACGGCAAGGTGTTTTCCGATGCGCAGGGCGAAGTCGCGCGCGGCATCGACGTCGTCGAGTTCGCGTGCGGCATTCCTCAGCTTTTGAAGGGGGATTTTACCGATCAAGTGTCGACCGGTATGGACAATTGGACGATCCGCCAGCCGCTCGGCGTCGTTGCGGGCATCACGCCGTTCAATTTCCCCTGCATGGTCCCGTGCTGGATGTTCCCGGTGGCGCTGGCGACGGGGAACACGTTCATCTTGAAGCCCAGCGAGCGCGACCCGTCGGCATCGCTGTTCATGGCGCAATTGCTGAAAGAAGCCGGTTTGCCCGATGGCGTGTTCAACGTCGTGCAAGGTGACAAGACGGTCGTGGATGCGCTGCTCGAGCATCCCGACGTCAAAGCGGTCAGCTTCGTCGGCTCCACGCCGATCGCCAACTATATCTACGAGACGGGCGCGCGCTTCGGCAAGCGCGTGCAGGCGTTGGGCGGCGCCAAGAACCATATGGTCGTGATGCCGGATGCGGACTTGGACCAGGCTGTCGACGCGCTCGTCGGCGCCGGTTACGGATCGGCGGGCGAGCGTTGCATGGCCATTTCGGTGGCCGTGCTCGTCGGCGACGTGGCCGACAAGATCGTTCCGCGTCTGGCCGAGCGGGCGCGCAGCCTGATCGTGAAGGATGGCATGGAACCCGATGCGGAGATGGGCCCGATCGTGACGAAGCAGGCGCTCGAGCGGATCGAAGGCTACATTGCAACCGGCGTCGAAGAGGGCGCGAAGCTCGTGGTCGACGGCCGAGGTTTCAAGGTGCCCGGACGCGAAGGCGGCTTTTTCACGGGCGGTACGCTGTTCGACAACGTCACGCCCGATATGCGCATCTACAAGGAGGAGATTTTCGGCCCGGTGCTCGCGTGCGTGCGGGTGAAGGACTTCACGGAAGCGGTGGATCTCATCAACCGTCACGAATTCGGCAATGGCGTGGCCTGCTTTACGCGCGACGGGAATGTCGCGCGTGAGTTCGGGCGGCGCATCGAGGTAGGGATGGTCGGCATCAACGTGCCGATTCCCGTGCCGATGGCTTGGCACGGCTTCGGCGGCTGGAAGCGCAGCTTGTTCGGCGACATGCATGCCTACGGCGAAGAAGGCGTGCGCTTCTATACGAAGCAGAAGTCGATCATGCAGCGTTGGCCGGAAAGCATCGAAAAGGGCGCGGAGTTCGCGATGCCGACGGCTAAGTGACGCATCTTGCGATGCTGCGCCTGACGACATAAGTCGAAGCGCGCCGCCTATCGCTCGACTCGCCGGCGAAACGTCCACCACCCGGCCAGCGCCGTGAAGCCGGCGACGAACAGCACCATCAACCAAAACCCGTGCTTGTTCTCGGCGAACGGAACACCGCCGACATTCATCCCGAAGAATCCGGCGATGATGTTGATCGGCAACGCGATCACCGTCACGAGCGTCAGCGTGAACAGTGTCCGGTTGTTCTGTTCGTCGAGCCTGGACGTGATTTCTTCCTGCAGCAGCTTGATCCGTTCGATGAGGCCCGCTAGATCCGCAAGGACGACGGAGAACTCTTCGGTGGACTCCCTCAGCTCCTGCAAGTCTTCCGCGAGCACCCATGCCGGCGGTTTGGCGAGCAGCCGAAAGATCGAACCGGGCTCCGGCGCGAGCATGCGTTGCAGCCGCGTCAGCGTTCGGCGCATCGTGCTCAATTGGCCGCGATTCGCGCTGGGCCGCTCGGAGAGGAAGCGGTCTTCGATCCGATCGACGTCGGTGCCCGCGCGCCGCACGATCTGCATCATGAGGTCCGCTTGATCGCGCAGCAAATGGACGAGCAACTCGGTGGGGGAGCGAAAGCGCTCCCCACGGCGCACGCTTTCTCGCAACGTATCGATCGATCGCAGCGGTTTTACGCGCGCCGTCACCATCAGCCGACGATCGACGTAGACCCACATCGTCGCGATTTCGGATGTCTCGATTCCTTCGTTGAACATCACATCGTTGACGACGGCGCGCAGCGTGCCTTCCTGCTGTTCGATCCGCGTGGAGTGCGAGCCTTCGCGCAAGAACTCGTAAAACGTTTCGGGCAGATCCAAGTGCGCGCGCATCCAGCGCTCGCTGGCGATGTGGGCCAGATTGAAATGCAGCCAGAGAAATTCGTCTTCCGAGGCTCCGCCGCTCGCCGCACATTGCGCCGCGAGGGTCGCTTCGATAGGCTCGCCTACGGATTGCGGCGTGAAGCGGAAGCCGCACACCATGCCGGACGTATCGGCGCCGTAGGTTTGAAGAATCATTTCGGTTTTCATCGATTGCTCCGCTGCGCTCGACAACCGTCGAGCATACGCATCACGCTACCGGGCGCGGCCTGGCCGCGCCCGGAGTGAAGCATACGATATCAGCGAGGAGTTACGATGACGAAGCCGATGCCCTGAGGACCGCGAGCCTCTCGCGGCGCCCGATGCCGTGCCGCCGCCGCTTGGCAACAGGCTCGGCAAGCGGCTCGATCAAGCGACCTGGCGCAGGGCGTCTCGCACCGTCGAGAAGATTTGATCGATTTGCCGTTCCTCGACGATCAACGGCGGCGAGAACGCGAGGATGTCGCCCGTATAGCGCACGAGCACGCCTGCTTCGAAGCACTTGAGGAATACCTCGTATGCGCGCGCGCCGGCGGCGCCCGGGCGCGGCTCCAGCTCGACGCCCGCCACGAGCCCGAGGTTGCGCACGTCCTTGACGTGGGGGCTGCCGCGCAGTTCGTGCACTGCGCTTTCGAACGCGCCCGACAACTGCTTCGCACGTTCGAACAAACCGTCTCGCCGGTAGATGTCGAGCGTCGCGATGGCCGCTGCCGCCGCGGCCGGGTGCGCGGAATACGTATAGCCGTGGAAGAACTCGATGGCGTTATCGGCGCCTGCGTTGACGACCGTATCGTGCACGGTCCTGCTTGCCGCGACGGCGCCCATCGGAATGGCGGCGTTGTTGATCGCCTTCGCCATCGTCAGCAGGTCCGGCGTCACGCCGAAGTACTCGCTGGCGGTCGCCGCGCCCAGGCGGCCGAATCCCGTGATGACCTCATCGAAGATCAGCAGGATGCCGTGCTTCGTACAGAGTTCGCGCAAGCGTTGGAGATACCCCTTGGGCGGAACGATCACGCCCGTCGAGCCGGCGAGCGGTTCGACGATCACGGCTGCAATGGTCGAGGCGTCGTGCAGTGCGACGAGACGTTCCAGTTCATCGGCCAGATGCGCGCCCCAGGCCGGCTGGCCGCGCGTAAATGCGCATTCGGCAATATTGAGCGTATGCGGAAGGTGGTCGACATGAGGCATCAAGTTGCCCGAAAAGGCCTTGCGGTTCGCCAGGATGCCGCCGACCGAAATGCCGCCGAAGCCGACGCCGTGATAGCCGCGCTCGCGCCCGATGAACCGCGTGCGTTGGCCTTCGCCGCGCGCACGGTGATAGGCGAGCGCCATCTTGAGCGCCGTGTCGACCGATTCCGATCCGGAGTTCGTGAAGAAGATGCGATCGAGGCCTTCGGGCATCAATTCGGCCACTTTAGAGGCAGTCTCGAATGCGAGGGGGTGGCCCATTTGGAACGTCGGCGCGTAGTCCATCGTCGCCAATTGAGCGGCAACGGCTTCGGTGATTTCCGTGCGGCCGTGGCCCGCGTTGACGCACCAAAGACCGGCCGTGGCGTCGAGCACGGTGCGGTCGTCGACCGTGGTGTAGTGCATGCCTTTGGCGGCCTTGAACAGCCGAGGCGCTGCCTTGAACTGCCGGTTCGCGGTAAAAGGCATCCAGAAGTTCGACAGATCCGTATCGCGCGATGTATTCATCGAAGCGTCTCCTTGAAGATGACGTCAACTGTATCGACTGCCAGCGATACAATCACTACACGGCCACCACGGAGCGGCCAAACCGTACTGATTTTTTGCGGCCTACTGTACTGATATGTTCACGCTGAATTTGTCTCGCTCGAGAAAAGACGACGGTACGTTGGTCGAGCAAATCGTTGCCTCCGTCGAGCGGCAATTGCGGCACGGCACGTTCGCGGCCGGAACGGCGCTGCCGTCGGTTCGGGCTCTCGCCAAACAGCACAGTTTGAGCGCGTACACCGTTGCCGAGGCCTATCAGCGGCTCGTGTCGCTGGGCTTGATCGCGTCGCGTCCGGGGGCCGGCTATCGCGTTGCGGTGCGGGCGGCCGAGGCGCCGGCCGCGCCCGTTTGGAGTGCGCCGAGCTTGAATGCGGCGTGGTTGTTGTCGGATGTATTCGCGGACCAATCGATTCCGATCAAAGCCGGCTGCGGCTGGATTCCGAACGACTGGATCAACGAGAGCGGCTTGCAGCACGCGCTGCGCACCGTGAGCCGAACGCCCGGCCCGCGTATCGGCGGATATGGCCACCCCTCTGGCCTGGCTTCGCTTCGAGAATACATCGGCGCGTCGTTGCGCCGGTACTCGCTGGCGGTGGGCGCGGCCAATGTCCTGCTGACGGAAGGCGCGACCCAAGCGCTCGATTTGATCGTGCGCACGCTGCTCACGCCGGGCGATACGGTTGTCGTCGAAGACCCTTGCTACTGCAATCTGCTGCAAATTCTGAAGCTGGCGTTCGTCAACGTCGTGAGCGTGCCTCGCACTGCGGATGGCATCGATACCGCGCAGCTCGAAGCCGTGATCAAAACGCATCGGCCGAAGGGCATTTTCGTCAATACGGTGCTGCAGAATCCGTCGGGCGCTTCGCTTAGCGTCTCGTCGGCATTTCGGCTGCTGCAGATCGCCGACCGTACCGGTTTGTGGGTCGTCGAAGACGACATCTCGAGGGAATTGGCGCCGCCGGGCGCCACGTGCCTGGCAGCGATGGAAGGGCTGCAGCGGGTGATCTATGTCTCGGGGTTCTCGAAGACCATCACCCCGGCTGCCCGCGTGGGCTACATCGCAGCGGGCCGCGAATTGATCGCCAAGCTGGCGCTCACGAAGATGGCGGTCGGGCTCACGTCGTCGGAGATCACGGAGCGGACCGTGGCGAACGTGCTCATCGAAGGGCATTACGATCGGCACGTCGCGCATGTGCGCGAGCGGCTTTTCAACGCGCACAAGCGGGTAACGGAATCGATGCGCCGGGCGGGGCTCGAGATTTTTCACGAACCGGACGCCGGCCTCTTTCTCTGGGCGAAGCTGCCGATTCGCCCGGAAGACAGCCTCGCGGTGACCACCCGAGCGCTGGCGCAAGGCATCTGGCTGGCGCCGGGGTCGTACTTTCGGCCCGGCGAACCGGCTTCGTCTTGGTTCAGGTTCAATGCGGCGACGTCCGATGTCCCCGAGTTGTGGAGGTTCGTTCGAACGCTGGGCAAGGCATAACGGCCTCAGTGCGCCGCGAAGCTCTCGGTCAACCAGTCTCGCATCATCGCGTACGAGCGTGCGGCGGCCTTCTCGTCGTAGCGGCAATTGCCGGTCTTGCTCGTGGCTTCCGTCTCGGTGAAGCAATGCACCGCGTGCCCGATCTCGACGAATTGCCAGTCGGCCGGACTCTGCTTCATGTCCTCGGTGAATTTGGGCGCTTGCGGCATCGTGAACACGTCGTCGGAACCGTTCATCGCGAGCACGCGCGCCTTGATGTTTTTGGCGAGCGCCGGGTCATCGGTGCTCAAATCGCCGTGAAACGCGACGACGGCTTTGGCATCCGCACCGCTGCGCGCCAGATCGAGCACGACGGCGCCGCCGAAACAGAAGCCGATGGCCGCAAGGCGTGACGGATCGATGGGCGCTTTGGCCGCTTCGGCTTTGAGTTGATCGAACGCCTTGCCGATGCGCTCGCGCATCAAGTGCCGGTCGCGATAGAGCGGGCTGACGGCGGCGCGCGCATCGTCGTCGTTCTTCGGGCGTACGCTCTCGCCGTACATGTCGGTCAGCAGAATCACGTAATCCTTGCCTGCGATGCGTTTGGCTTTTTCGATGGCGATATCGTTGATGCCGAACCAGTTGGGCACCATGACGAGGCCGGGCCGCTTCGCTTTCGTGGCGTCGTCATAGACAAGGAAGTTTTTGAATGTGGTGCCGCCCTGTGTCCAGCTCACGGGCCGAGCGACCATCTTGGCGAGCGCGGACGAGGAAACGAGGACGGCGAGGAGGGTAAAGGCAAGGCGCACGAGTCGCATGGCGATTTTCTCTCGATGGGTTGGACGATTTATCCCTTCGTCGCCCCGAACGTGAGCCCGGCGACGAAGTGCTTCTGCATCGCGAAGAACATGGCGACCGAGGGCAACGCCGCGAGAATCGACCCGGCAGACACGAGATTCCAAGCCGTCGTCCACTGGCCTTTGAGCGCGGCGACACCCACGGTGATCGGCGCGGCGTCGTCGCCTTGCGTGAGACACAGTGCCCAGAAATAGTCGTTCCATACGAACGTGAAGACGAGAATCGCCAGCGCGGCCAACGCAGGACGAATCAACGGCAGCACGATCCGGAAAAACACGGTCCACTCGTTCGCGCCTTCGATCCGTGCGGCCTCCACGAGTTCGAACGGCAATTGCTTGATGAAGTTGCGCAGGAATAGCGCGCAAAATCCCGTCTGAAACGAAAGGTGAAATAGGATAAGCCCGCCGACCGAGTTGTACAACCCGAGCTTCAACGAAAGATCCCTGACGGGAATCATCAGCACTTGAATCGGCACGAAGTTGCCCGCAACGAACGTTGCGAACAACGTGGAATTTCCCGGAAAGCGATAGATCGCGAGCGCGAAACCCGCCATCGCCGCCAGCGCGATGGCGCCCGCCACCGCGGGCAACGTGATTTGCACGCTGTTCCAGAAGTAATGCAGCATGGGCGACGTCGTGAGCGCTTCGCGGTAGTTGTCGACGAGCGCAAAGTGCTTCGGCCACCCCCAATAGTTGCCTTCGCTCAGCTCCTCCGACGAACGCACCGACGTCACGAGCACGGCGATCATCGGCAGCAGCCAGATCAGCAGGGCGACGGGCAGCGACAGCTTGTACGCCCGACGCGGCAACGGCTTCCATTTTTCGACCGGCATGGGAAACATGATCAGGACTCCTTAGCGCTCGTTCTTGAGCATCCGGCGCAAGTGATAGACGATGTAGAGCAGCATGATCGCGAACAAGACGACGGCGATCGCCGCCGAATAACCGAGGCGGTAGTACTTGATTGCCTGGTCGTACATGTAATACGCGAGCACGGTCGAGCTCTCGAACGGGCCTCCGCCCGTCATCACCGAAATCAAGTCGAAGCTGCGCAGCGCGCCGATGATCGTGACGACGACGGCCATGAACGTGGCCGGGCGAAGTTGCGGCAGGATGACGTGCCACAGGAGCGGCCAGCCTTTGGCGCCTTCCATGCGGGCCGCTTCGATCTGCTCGCTGCTGAGCGTCGTCAGCCCCGTGAGATAGAGGATCATGCAGTAGGCGGTCTGCGGCCAGAGCGCCGCGAGAATGATGCCGGGCGTCGCATAGCGTGGATCGCCGAGCACCGGGATGCCGTGTCCGACGATCAGCGCGAGCAAGCCGAACGTCGGATCGTAGAACCAAGAAAAAATGAGGCCGACGACGACGCCCGACAGCACGAAGGGGGCAAAGAACAGCGACTTGACGATGCGGATGCCGGCCACGGCCTGGTTGAGGTACAACGCGATGGCGAGTCCCATCGGCGGCGAGAGCAGGAACAATGCGAGCCAAATGACGTTGTTCTTCAGCGCCGTGTAGAACGTCGGCGCGTGGAAGAGCTCGATGTAGTTGGCGAGGCCGACGAAGGTCGCATCGCTCATGCCGTCCCAGCTGTAGAAGCTCAGGCGTATCGTCGAGAGTACCGGCCAGATCACATAGATCGCAACCATCAGGCACGCGGGCGCTAGAAACAGACAAGCGGCGCGCCGTTGGCGACGCGCGGTCGGCGAAACACGTCGGCGCGGCCGTCCGCTCGGGCGTCCAGCGTGCGGAAGCGACGGCATGCCGTCGCCGGAGCCCGTGCCCGGGGCAACGGCGCCGTCCGAGCGATGTGTGACGAGGTGAGACACGACAACCTCCTGATCCAACAACATGGCGCGCGTGGCCGGGCAAGCATCGGTCGCCGACCGACCGATCGACGACCTGAGCCACGCGCGGTTCAGCACCGGCGCTTACTTCTTGTAGATCCGTTGCCGCGTCTGTTCGAGCTGCGCGAGAATCGAATCGAGTTTCGTCGGATCGGACACGAACTGCTGCATCCCCTTCATCCCTTCGTCGGCCATTTCCTTGGTCATGTCGCGATCGTAGAACTGCGCGATGCCGCCTTTCGTATTCGACAGAATCTGGAAGCCGATCTTCGAAATCGGATCTTCAGGCTCCGGCGATTTGCTGTTCGCCGACAGCGAGCCGAGCCCCTTCGCGAGTTGCGCGCCGATTGCCGGCGTTTCCGTGAAGGCGAGGAACGCACGCGCATCGGCCTTGTTCTTCGCCTTCGCCGGAATGTTCAGCGTTTCGACGGGGCCGTCCTCGGCGGTCGGCACGTTCGGATCGATGATCGGGAACTGGAAGTAGCCCATCTCCGCCTTCACGGTCGGCGAGAACCCGCCGGTGATGAACGTGCCCATCAGCATCATCGCGGCCTTGCCCTGGAACAGGAACGGTTGGGCGGCGTCGAGATCGTACGACAGCGAGTTGTCGATGAAGTAGCCGGCATCGAGCAACTGCTTCCACGTGGTGTAGACCTTCTTCACGCGCGCGTCGGTGTAGGGCACTTCGCCGGCCATCAGCTTTTGATGGAAAGCGTTGCCGTTCAGGCGCAGGTCGAGATAGTCGAACCACCCCGCGAGCGTCCACGCATCGCGGCCCGCCACGGCGATCGGCGTGACGCCGGCGGCTTTCAGTTTCTTGCAGTCGTCGAGGAAGTCGTTCCAGGTCTTCGGCTCGGATGCGATGCCGGCTTTCTGGAAGATGTCCTTGCGATAGAACATGCCCCACGAGTAATAGACGGTCGGCGCCGCGTATTGCTTGCCCTTGTAGGACGAGGCCTCCTTCGTCGACGCATAGGTGGTGTCCCAACCGTTCTTCGTCCAATCGCTCGAGAGGTCTTCGAACAAGCCGCGCTGCGCGTAGTACGCCATGCGTTCGCCGTCGTGCCAGTTCACGATGTCGGGCGGGGCCGTCGTCAGCCAGGCAGGCAGTTGCACTTTGTAGGCTTCTTCGTCGATGAAGGCGACTTTGACGTCGGTGCCCGGGTGGCTCTTCTTGAACTCGTCGACCACCTGCGTCCAAACGGCGCGTTGGCTCGCGCCTTTGAACGCAATATTCACTTCGAGCGTGCCGGCCTGGGCTGCGGGGGCGAAGGCGCCCGTCGCCAAAGCCGACGCGAGCGCGGCGGCGGCGAGCAGAGTACGGGGTTTGTGCGTCATGCCTGTCTCCTATGTTTTACGTCGTTGTCTGTACTGCATTGAAGTCTATGCTGCCGCACTCAGCGCGCCGTGGTGCGATAGGCGGCAACGCCTTGTGCTTCGATCTCGTGCGATCCGATCACGAACGCGGCGGCGGGGATGTCGGCGGACAGCCGATGCGTCGCCGGTCCGTAATTGAATACCCAGGTGAGGCCGCCGCGTCGGCTCACGCGTACCGCATCGCCGAGCTGTTCCGGCGCGAGGCCCGCCTCGTTCGCGATGCGGGCGAACAGCGATTGCGTCGAAGCCTCGTCGAACAGGCTCGCGAGGTAATGCACGGCGCCATGCTTGACGTAGGCCGGGTGACCATCGGCGAACACGGCGCGAATCTGCATCGATTCCTGCCCCTCCCGGCTCAGGTCGATGTCCAGCAAGTCGCGCCAGTGTCGAGCGTGGCCCGGCGGCGCACTGCCGCCGAACGTCACGCGCGAGGTCGCGTTCGGACGCATCGATTCCACGCGCCAAACGCGTGCGGGCATCAACGCCGCGAGCGGACCCGGCGGAAGATTCGCCGGAATCTGCAGGTCGGCCGTTTTGGATCCGGTGCGAGGCCCGAGCACGACATGGGCGCGCGTGCTTTCGAGGCGGCGAACCAAATCGTCGGGCACGATGGGCAGCGGCGGCACGACGATGAGCTTGTAACCGTCGAGCGGTGCATGCGTCGATACGATATCGACGTCGAAGCCGAGCGAGCGCAGCGCCGAGTAATACTCGACGGCAAAGCGCGGATAGTGGAAGTCGGCGCCTTGCGGCTGCACTTCGAAAAGCCACTTCGCCTCGTAGTCGAAGACGAGCGCGACGCTCGACGGCACTTTGCCGTCGGCATTGGCGTCCGCATTCGCTAGCGCGAGGATTTCCTGCGCGACGCGTTCTGCCTCGCTGCCGCCGATGTCGAGGCGATTGTCGGGTGTGTTCAGCCCGGCATGCATTTGCTCTTGCGCGAACGGGGCTTGTCGCCAGCGGAAGTACGACACGCAGCCGGCGCCGTGCGCGAAGGCTTCCCAGCTCCAAAGGCGGACCATGCCCGGCAGAGGCGCCGGATTCCACTTCGCCCAGTTCACGGGCCCCGGTTGTTGCTCCATCACCCAGAACGGCAGCTTCGACATGCCGCGGTAAAGGTCATGGTTGAACGAAGCGAAATCGGGGTGGCCGGTGCGCAGGTATCGCGTCTTGACGTCGGGTTCGTACCATTGCTCTTCGAGCGCGCCGAGCGGGTAGCTGTCCCACGAAGCGACGTCGAGATCGTCGGCCACTTTATAGTGGTCGAACTCGGTGAAGAGCTGCATGAAATTGTGGGCGATAGGGCGCGCCGGCGAATGCAGGCGGATGATCTCCACTTGCATGCGGTTGTAGCGCTTGACTTCGTCCGATGCAAAGCGCCGATAGTCGAGCCGATGCGAAGGGTGCGCTTCCGTCACGGTGCCGACAGGCGCATCGATTTCGTCGAAGCTGCGGTACTCCATGCTCCAAAATACCGTGCCCCATGCGCGGTTGAGCGCATCGATCGTGCCGTAGCGCGCTTGCAACCAGGCGCGAAAGCCCGTCACGGCCGCGGGCGAATAGCTGACGACGGTTTGATGACAGCCGTACTCGTTGTCGGTCTGCCAGTACGCGACGGCGGGGTGTTTCCCATAGCGCGACGCGACGGCTTCGCAAATCGCTTTCGATGCTTCGAAGTAGGCGGGCGAGGAAAAGTCATAGTGGCGCCGCGAGCCGAACGTGCGCGCTCGGCCATCGGCGCCCACCGGCAAGATGTCCGGATGACGGTCGATGAGCCATTTCGGCGGCGTGGCCGTCGGGGTGCACATGACGACTTGGAGCCCCTGCGCGGCGAGCGTGTCGATGGCGCGGTCGAGCCAACCCCAATCGAACTCGCCGGGCGACGGCTCGATGCGGCTCCATGCGAACTCCGCGATCCGCACTTGTTCGATGCCGAGCGCCTTCATCCGCGTGGCGTCTTCTTTCCACATGGCTTCGGGCCAGTGCTCCGGGTAATAGCAAACGCCTAGGCGCATTCCAATGTCCTCTTGTCGTTGTCGCTTATGCATGTTGTCGTTCGATGGTTTCCAGCGGCGCGACGGCGAAGCCGTCGTCGGCAAACAGATGGCACGCGGAAACCGGTGCGCAAAAATGCGCGCGCTCGCCTTGCTTCAACGGCGCGTCGCCGGGCGCTTTCGCGATGAGCACGGCGCCGCCCGGTTGATCGAGGTGCACGTAGCTGTGTTCGCCGAGCGCCTCGACGAGCGTGATCGAGCGCGTCAGCCTCACGGCATGGCGCGCGTCAGCCTGCGAGTCGTCGAGCCTCGTCGGCTCGAGATGTTCGGGCCGCACGCCGAACGTGACGGATGCGCCTACGCTCAACGCTTGGCCCTGCAGCGGCAGCTGCACCGTTTCGCCGGTTTCTTCGAGCGCGATCGTGATGCCTGCGGCTTCGATCGAAGCGACCTTTGCGGGCAGAAAATTCATGCGCGGCGAGCCGATGAACCCCGCGACGAATTTGCTCTTGGGCCGGTGATAGAGATCGAGTGGGGCGCCGACTTGCGCGATGCTGCCGAACCGTTCGGTGTCCTTGCCGGCGTGCAGCAGCACGATTTTGTCGGCGAGCGTCATCGCTTCGATCTGATCGTGCGTGACGTAGACGACGCTCGCATCCGCGAACTGCCGGTGCAGTCGCGCGATTTCGACGCGCGTTTGTCCGCGCAGCGTGGCGTCGAGGTTCGAAAGCGGTTCGTCGAAGAGAAAGACGCCCGGCTCGCGCACGATCGCACGGCCGATCGCGACCCGCTGCCGCTGGCCGCCCGACAGGGCTTTCGGATGCCGGTCGAGCAGCGCCTCCAATTGGAGGATGCGCGCGGCGTCGCGCACTTTGCGGTCGATCTCGGCTTTCGGCGTCTTCGCGAGCTTCAGGCCGAAAGCCATGTTCTCGTAGACGGTCATATGCGGAAACAGCGCATAGCTTTGGAACACCATCGCCACGCCGCGCTGTGCGGCCGGGACGTCGTTGACGAGCTTGCCGCCGATCGATACGTCGCCGTCGGTCACGTCTTCCAAGCCCGCGATCATCCGCAGCAACGTGGACTTCCCGCAACCCGACGGGCCGAGGAACACACAAAACTCGTTCTTGCCGATCTCGAGGTCGACGTCGCGAATCACCGGCGGACCGTCGCCGTATGCCTTTTGAACGCCGCGTAAGGAAATGCTCGCCATCGTCCCGTCTCCATGATTTAATCGGCGCGACGCGGAGATTAAGCGCTTAATCAGCTCACCCTAAAAAAGCGATCGCACTGCGATCGGGGCGGCTGCGTCTCCGTGTTCGTTCTGAATGTGCGGTCAATGTTGCCGTGCTCGCGCAGATGACGCAAATGCTGAATAACCATCCCACTTATTGAGAAGCCATGCCGACGCTAAACGAAGTGGCGCAGCGCGCCGGGGTGACGCCCGCGACCGTGTCGAACGTTCTGCGCAACAAGGGCCGCGTAGGAGCGGCCACGCGGCAGCGGGTGCTCGATGCGATCGCGGCGCTCGGCTATCGGCCGCACCTGCCGGCGCGCGCGCTCGCCGAAGGACGCGCGCCGACGATTGCGCTGATGGTGTCGAGCATTGCAAACCCGTTCTATCCGGAGTTCGCGCTCGCCGTGGAGAATGCGCTGCGTCGAAAGGGACGCTTTCTCATCATCTGCAATACGGACGGCGATCCGCAAACGGGGCGCGCCTACCTCGATCAAATCGCGGGGACGTTATCGGAAGGCGTGCTCGTGATGAACGCCAATCTCGACTTCGAGGACCTGCGCATGACCGAGGTGCGCGGCGCACCCGTGGTGCTGTGCATGTGGGAGCGTCCGCTCGATCCGCCGGGCCTGCCGTGCGTCGCGGTGGATTTTCGGCTGGCGGGCACGCTAGCCGCGCAGCATCTGTTGTCGCTCGGACATCGCCGGATCGGGGCGATCGTCGGAAGCAAGGTGTACGGGATTCACGCGGCGCGTTACGACGGCTTCGTCGACGCCATGCGGGCGGCGGGACTCGATGCCGAGGGCGCGCCCGTGCGGTACACGCCCGATACGACGCAGGGCGGCTACGCGGCTGCGCTCGAATTGCTGAAGGCGAACCCGGATCTCACGGCGTTGTTTGCGACCAACGACCTGCCGGCGCTCGGCGCCATGCAGGCGGCCGCCGATCTCGGGCTCGACGTGCCGGACGATGTCTCGGTGATCGGCATCACCGATATTCACTTGGCGAGCGAATCCCGCCCGGCGTTGACGACGGTTGCCGTGCCGACCGTGGAAGCGGCGGAATGCGCGGTGGCGTTGCTATTGGAATTGATCGAAGCGCCGGGGGAGCAAGCCGGCGGCGCGACGGCGGCGCAGACTTGCACACGAGTGACTTCGCCGCCGCGTCTCGCGGTGCGCGCATCGACCGGCCCGGCGCGCGAAAGAAAGCTGACCTAGCGGCCGGGGCCCCGTCGCGTTCCGCTCACAGATAGAACATCCGGTCCTCTTCCGATTTCGAGGCGTGCGGCTCGATTTCCCCGCGATCTTCGTAGAACTTGAGTACGGCCTCGAGCACTTGATCGGGATCGTCGATCACCTGCATGAGGTGGATGTCTTCCGGATTGATGAGCCCCATCGGCACGAGCGCCGACTCGAACCATTGCAGCAGTCCTTTCCAGAACTCGCTGCCGACGAGGATGATGGGCACGTGCCGCGACTTCTTCGTCTGGATTAGCGTCAGCACTTCGGCCAGTTCGTCGAGCGTGCCGAAGCCGCCCGGCATCACGATGACCGCATCGGAATTTTTGACGAACGTCACCTTGCGCGTGAAGAAGTGGCGAAACCGCAAGGAGATGTCTTGCCACTGATTGCCCGACTGCTCGTGCGGCAACTCGATGTTCAGTCCCACCGACGGCGCCTTGCCTGCATGGGCGCCTTTATTGGCGGCTTCCATGATGCCGGGACCGCCGCCGGAGATGACGGCGAAGCCGGCGTCCGATACCTTGCGCGCGATTTGCGTCGCGAGCTTGTAGTGGGGCGAGTTCGGTTTCAGGCGTGCCGAACCGTAGATGCTGACGGCCGGGCGGATCTCCGAAAGGTACTCGGTTGCCTCGATGAACTCTGCCATAATCGTGAACATCTGCCACGACGCGCGGGCCTTCTTGGCCGTTGCACGTTCTTGATCTGCGAGCGATCGCAGACTCGGAATCACTTTTCTCTTGTTCATAATGCCTGCAGAACGGAACCTGGAAGGTAAGACCCTCGTTTTGGTCGACGGATCAAGCTATCTATATCGGGCCTACCATGCGATGCCTGACTTGCGCGGCCCCGATGGCGAGCCGACGGGTGCGATTTACGGCTTCATCAACATGTTGCGACGCATGCGCAAGGACGTCACGGCAGAGTATAGCGCGTGCGTCTTCGACGCGAAGGGCAAGACGTTCCGTGACGACTGGTATCCCGAGTACAAGGCCCATCGTCCGTCGATGCCCGAGGACCTTTCCAAGCAGATCGAGCCGATCCATTTCGCCGTGCGCGCGCTCGGCTGGCCGCTTCTGATGGTCGACGGCGTCGAGGCCGACGACGTCATCGGCACGCTCGCTGCGCAGGCCGAACGCGAAGGCATGAACGTCATCGTGTCGACGGGCGACAAGGACTTGGCCCAGCTCGTCAGCGATCGCGTCAAGCTCGTCAACACGATGACGAACGAAACGCTCGATCGCGACGGCGTCGTCGCCAAGTTCGGCGTGCCGCCCGAGCGCATCGTCGATTACCTGTCGCTGATCGGCGATACGGTCGACAACGTGCCGGGGGTCGAAAAATGCGGCCCGAAAACGGCCGTCAAGTGGCTCGCGCAATATGAAACGCTCGACGGTGTCGTCGCTCATGCCGGCGAAATCAAAGGCGTCGTCGGCGAGAACCTGCGCCGCGCGCTCGACTTCCTGCCGCTGGCAAAAAAGCTCGTGACGGTGGACCGCGCGTGCGACCTGACCGAACACGTCGCGTCGATCGGCGAGACGCTGCCCGCTCGCGGCGAATCGCCGCTCGAGTTGCGCGACTTGTTCATGCGGCACGGCTTCAAGACTTGGCTGCGCGAGGTCGAAGCGGTCATCGAGGGCGCCCAGGACGCGCAGGCGGCCGAGGGCGCGGTCGAGCCCACGGGCGTGCTCGCCGCCGAGCCCGCGCCCACGATCGCCCCGGAGCGTTGCTACGAGACGGTCCAGACTTGGGAGCATTTCAACGCCTGGCTCGAGAAGATCGACGGCGCGCCCCTCACATCGTTCGATACGGAAACGACTTCGCTCGATCCGATGACGGCCGAGCTCGTGGGTATTTCGCTATCGGTCGGCGTGGGTTGCGCGGCTTATATTCCCGTGGCGCACCGCGGGCCCGATGCGCCCGTGCAGTTGCCGCGCGACGAGGTGCTGGCCAAGCTCAAGCCGTGGCTCGAAAGCGCCGACAAGAAAAAACTGGGCCAGCACTTGAAGTACGACGAGCAGGTGCTCGCGAACTACGGCATCGAATTGAACGGCGTCGAGCACGACACGCTGCTCGAGTCGTACGTCCTCGAATCGCACAGGCCGCACGACATGGACAGCCTCGCGTCGCGTCATCTCGGCGTCAAGACGATCAAATACGAAGAGGTGGCGGGCAAGGGCGCGCAGCAAATCGGCTTCGACGAAGTGCCGCTTGCGCAAGCGGCCGAATACGCGGCCGAAGACGCCGACATCACGTTGCAATTGCACGAAACCCTGTTCCCGCAGGTCGAACGGGAGCCCGGTCTACTGCACGTCTATCGCGACATCGAGTTGCCGACGGCGCGCGTGCTGCGCAAGATGGAGCGCAACGGCGTGTTGATCGACAGCGAACGGCTGCGCAAGCAGAGCAGCGAGATCGCGGGGCGGCTGATCGAGCTCGAGGCCGAAGCCTACGCGCTGGCGGGCGGCGAGTTCAACCTGGGCTCGCCCAAGCAGATCGGACAGATCTTCTTCGAGCGGCTGCAATTGCCGGTCGTCAAGAAAACGCCGAGCGGCGCGCCTTCGACCGACGAAGAGGTGTTGCAAAAGCTCGCCGAAGACTATCCGCTGCCCAAGCTGCTGCTCGAGCATCGCGGTTTGTCGAAGCTGAAGTCGACCTATACCGACAAGCTCCCGCGCATGGTCAATCCCAAGACGGGGCGCGTGCACACGAATTATGCGCAGGCCGTCGCGGTGACGGGCCGGCTCGCGTCGAACGATCCGAACCTGCAGAACATCCCGGTGCGCACGGCCGAAGGCCGCCGCATACGCGAGGCGTTCGTCGCGCCCGAGGGCAGCAAGATCGTGTCCGCCGACTACTCGCAAATCGAACTGCGGATCATGGCGCATATCTCCGGCGACGAATCGCTGTTGCGCGCGTTCGCGCAAGGCGAGGACATTCACCGGGCGACCGCGGCCGAGGTGTTCAGCGTGACGCCGCTCGAAGTGTCGAACGATCAGCGGCGCATCGCGAAGGTCATCAACTTCGGCTTGATCTACGGGATGAGCTCGTTCGGGCTCGCATCGAATCTCGGCATCACGCGCGATGCGGCCAAGTTGTATATCGATCGTTATTTCGCGCGCTATCCGGGTGTGGCGCGTTACATGGACGACACGCGTTCGAGCGCGAAGGTCAAAGGGTACGTGGAAACGGTCTTCGGCCGCCGGTTGTGGCTGCCCGAGATCAACGGCGGCAACGGCCCCCGCCGGCAAGCCGCCGAACGCGCCGCGATCAATGCCCCCATGCAAGGCACGGCGGCCGATCTCATCAAGATGTCGATGATCGCGGTGCAGGGCTGGCTCGAACGAGAAGGCGCCAAGAGCCGCATGATCATGCAGGTCCATGACGAACTCGTGCTCGAAGTCCCCGAGGACGAACTCGCCGTCGTACGCGAGAAGCTGCCGCAATTGATGTGCGGCGTGGCTGCGTTGAAGGTGCCGCTCGTGGCCGAAGTCGGCGTCGGCGCGAACTGGGAGGAAGCGCATTGATGCGCCGATCCCGCTGATCGCGCGGACATGCTTGCGCCCGTATGGTTTCGATAAGCCGAGACGGCCTCGCGCGAGCATGCGCCTTCGCGGACAATGAGCTGAGCTTGCGCTCGCGTCGCCATCGCGAGCGAGCGACCGAACCGAATCATCAACGGCATAGGGAGTATCGGCATGCATCGATTTATCGTCGTGGGAGGAGGAGCAGGGGGGCTCGAATTGGCGACCCGCCTCGGCGATCGTTACGTCGTGCGCAAGAAGGGCGGTGAGCCGCGCGCGCTCGTCACGCTGGTGGACCGCTATCCGACGCACATCTGGAAGCCATTGCTGCACGAAGTGGCCGCGGGCAGTCTCGATCCGTTCACGCAGGAACTCGAGTACGCGGCGCAGGCTCGCTGGCACGGCTTCGAGTTTCAACAGGGCGATTTGAGCGGCCTCGACCGCGCGGCCAAGCGCATCACGATCGCGCCCGTCATCGATTCGGACGGCGTGGAATTGCTGCCGCAACGCGAGCTCGAATACGACACGCTCGTCATTGCGATCGGCAGCACGACGCATTTCTTCGGTGTCGGCGGTGCGGCCGAGCATTCGATTGCGCTCGATACCGTGGCGCAGGCCGAACGGTTCAGAAAGCGCCTCATCGCGGCGTGCATGCGGGCCGAGCATCAGCCTCATGCGGCCGTCGAGTCGGGGCTCGGCGAAGCGGCCGAGCCCGAGCCGCGCATTCAAGTGGCGATCGTGGGCGGGGGCGCGACGGGCGTCGAGCTGTCGGCCGAATTGCGCAATACGGCGCAGGTGCTCTCGGCCTACGGTCTGCATAAGCTCGATCCGAAGCACGACATCGGTATCGTCTTGATCGAGGCGGGGCCGCGCATCCTGCCCGCCTTGCAAGAGCGCGTGTCGAGTGCGACGGCCGAGTTGCTGCGCAAGTTGGGCGTGAAGTTGATGACCGGCGAAACGGTCGCCGAGGTCGCGCCCGGCGTCGTGCGCACGGCAAGCGGCAAGGTCGTCCGCGCCGACTTGACCGTGTGGGCCGCGGGCATCAAGGCGCCGCCCGTACTGGGGCAACTCGGCGGGCTCACGGTCAATCGCCTGGGGCAACTGTGCGTGCGCCGCACCTTGCAAACCGAGCTGGACGACGATGTGTTCGCACTCGGCGATTGTGCGGCCTGCCCTTGGCCCGGCGAGGAGCGCAATGTGCCGCCGCGCGCGCAGGCTGCGCATCAGCAAGCGAGCTTTCTGCTGAAGGCGATGTCGCACCGGCTCGAGGGCAGGCCGTTGCCCGAGTTCACGTACCGCGATTTCGGCTCGCTCGTGTCGCTTGGACATTTCAGCGCCGTGGGCAATTTGATGGGCGGCCTCATCGGCGGAAGCATGCTGATCGAAGGCCTATTCGCCCGCTTCATGTACATGTCGCTGTACCGGCTGCATATCGCGGCGCTACACGGCTATCCGCGGATGATGCTCGATACGGTCGCGCATTGGCTGCGGCGCACGACGTTGCCGCGCGTCAAGCTGCATTAGCGATTGCATCCACGGCATGTGCAGATCGGTGGGGACGCGACGCGCGCTGTTCTTTTGGTCTGATTTTTAGCGCCGTTGCCTATTCGGCCGGTTCCGGCCGAATAGGCTTTCCGCTTTCAATCAAGCATCAGGCGGCCGCCTGATCGACCGTTCCCATGAACCACCCTCCGCTCGCCACACACATGGTTTCGCTGCCCGACGGCAAATCGAACAATAACGCGCTCGGCTACTGCCAGAGCGCCTCCCTCAACCCGGATCGCCCCACCACGCTCGTTCCGGTGGGCCCACGCTGGTCCCGCTGGGTGCTGAAAGGAACGAAGGTGGTGGTGAAATGGCTGAAGCTCCCCGGCCAGCCCGAGTTTCTTCACGTGCTCGACGGCGAAACGTCGACGACGAGCAGGTTGCCCCGCCGCCTGCTGCAGAGATCGACGGTCGACGTGGTGACGCTGCGCACTTTGCGCACGGTCGTTCATCAGCCTGCCGCTGTGCTGGACTACGGCACGGCGTCGGCTTTTACGGGGAACTTGACCACCGTCACGCCGTTAGGCCGGTGGCTGATCAGCTTGCCGGCGGGCGCCGGAGTGGAGATTTGCAATCTCAGCGCGCCGTCCAATCCCGTCAAGAACGGCATTTTCGCACCGCAGACGCAACTCGCGAAAGGCACCTCGGGCGGCGTGCGATTCCTGAAAGACTCGCCGGGCGGCTGAGGCCAGCGCCGGCGCCGCCCGTCCGCAATTACGGGTTCGGTCCCGTCGCGACCGGCCTCGCCGGGTCGGCGCACCACTCGCTCCACGAACCGGCATAGAGGGCGGCCCCGTGCAAACCGGCGACTTCCATCGCGAGCGCGTTATGACAGGCTGTGATGCCCGAGCCGCATTGCAGCACCACATGTTCGGGCGACTTTTGACCGATCACGGCGTTGAACTCGTCTCGCAGCGTGTGCGCCGATTTGAATCGGCCGTCGGCCGTCAGGTTGTCCTTGAAGAAGCGGTTGTGCGCCCCCGGGATGTGGCCGGCTACCGGGTCGATCGTTTCGTTCTCGCCGCGATAGCGATCGGGGCTGCGTGCGTCGACGACAAGTTGCTCGCCCTGCTTCAGGTTGGCCAGCACGTGCTGGGCATCGGCGGTGACGGCCAGCGGGGCGCCCGCTTTGAAGTCGCCGCGCGCGCCGGCGGGTGCGGCCGCCGTGTCGAGCGGTTGCCCGGCGGCTTGCCATGCCTGCACGCCGCCGTCGAGCACGGCCACCGAATCGTGGCCGAGCCAACGCAGCAGCCACCAGAGCCGTGCGGCGTAGGCGCTGCCCTGGGCGTCATAAGTCACGACTTGCTGATTCTGTTTGAGGCCGTGCTTGGCGAGTGTCTCGACGAGCGCATCGCGCGTGGGCAACGGGTGACGTCCGTTCTTGCCCGTCTTCGCGCCGGAAAGATCGCGGTCGAGGTGCAAGTAATGCGCGCCCGGAATATGGCCCGCGGCATAGGCTTGTTCCCCGGCCGCCGGATTGGCGAGATCGAAACTGCAGTCGAAGACGAGAACGCTGCCCGGTGCGCTCGAGAGGCGTTCCGCTAGGTTCTCGGCCGAAATCAGCGTGGTGTAATGGGTGTGCGGCATGGTGGGCTCCTCGTGGGCGAGCGCTCGCGCGTGGATGGCGTGATTGATTGCAGTCTAAACAAAAAGACGGGCAAGCGGCGCGTTAGCCGTCTTGCCCGTCGTTCGACCGGTAGCCGCGCGGGCCAGGGCCGATCGTGGCGCCGTCAGATTTCGCCGAGCTCGCGCCGCAGGAACTCGTGAAAGTGCTGCATGCCGTCTTCCATCGGGCTCTGATACGGACCGACCTGCGATTCGCCGCGTTCGAGCAGGGCGAGACGGCCCGCGTCCATGCGTTCGGCGATTTCATCGTCCTCGCGCGCCGTTTCCATGTAGGCCGCGCGCTCGGCTTCGACGAATTCGCGTTCGAACAGCGCGAATTCCTCGGGGTAGTAGAACTCGACGATGTTCGTCGTTTTGCGCGGCCCCCGCGGAATGAGCCACGAGACGACGAGCACGTGCGGATACCACTCGATCATGAGACCCGGGTAGTACACCATCCAGATGGCGCCGTATTCGGGCGGCTCCCCGTCGCGCACGCGCAGCACTTGATCGTGCCACTTGCGGTAGACCGGGCTTCCGGCCTTGGCGAGCCCGTTATGGACGCCGACCGTCTGCACGCTGTACCAATCGCCGAACTCCCAGGTGAGATCGTCGCAGTTGACGAAGCTGCCGAGGCCCGGATGGAACGGCACCACGTGGTAGTCCTCGAGGTAGACCTCGATGAACGTCTTCCAGTTGTAATTGCACTCGTGCACTTCGACGTGATCGAACATGTAGTCGGCGAAGTCGAAGTGATGCTGGGGGCCGAGCTTCGCGAGATCTTTCGCGACGTCGCGCCCTTGGGTCTCGAACAGCAAGCCGTGCCAGTTTTGCAGCGACGTGGCGCCGAGGTTCAAGCACGGGTTGTCGGCGAAGTGCGGCGCGCCGAGAAGTTCGCCGTCGAGGTTGTACGTCCAGCGATGCAGCGGGCAGACGATGTTCTGGGCCTGGCCGCGCCCATTGAGCATGATCGCCTGGCGATGACGGCAGACGTTCGATAGCAGCTCCACCTGCGAACGTTGGTTGCGCACGAGCACGCGCCCTTCGTTTTCGCTTGGCAGCGCAAAGTAGTTCCCCGCCTCGGGCACCATCAATTCATGCCCGACGTAGCGAGGACCCTTCTTGAAAAGTGTTTCGATTTCTCGCGCGAGAAGCGCTTCGTCGAAGTAAGCCGTGACCGGCAGCTGGCTCGAAATGGCCTTGAGCTGCAAAGCAGTGCTCAGATTGGACATTCCCACTCCCGATGAAAACGTGAAAGCAGCGAACAACCCAACCATCGAAGATTCGATTTAGGGAACCGGCGATTATACCCGCTCGGCCTCGCTTAGGCCAACTAAGTACATGATTTGGGTCAAAAAAGCGGAAGCAAGAAGCAATCCTTCGTACGGTAGAGGCGGGGACAGTGTTGTATTTTGCCGTTCGTCGCGAAGGGCGTGGCGGGGCGTGGCGGGGCACTGATGGGTCGGGGTAGGCGCTTTTGCCGTAGAATGTCCGACTTGTTTTTGAATACACCCCTACCGATGGCGAAGACAGCACTCGAAGGCGCGGCCGCGCCTGCTCCCGGCGGCGAACAAGGGGATGCGGCGCTGCCCCCGAACTATGAAGCAGCGGTGGCCGAGTTGGAAGAGCTGGTTTCCCGTATGGAGAGCGGCGCCTTGAGCCTCGAGGAGTCGCTTGCCGCTTATCGGCGGGGCGCGGCCCTCGTGGCGTACTGTCAGCAGCAGCTGGAGAAGGTGGAGCAGCAGGTGCGCGTGCTCGATGGCGAGACGCTCAAGCCGCTGCCTCCTGGCACGGCCCCCGCGGACAGCGGAGACGATCTATGACTTTTGAAGAATGGATGCGCGCGGTGCTCGCGCGCGTCGAAACGGCACTCGAACGTTATTTGCCCGAATCGGCCCAAGCGCCCGCGCGGTTGCACGAGGCGATGCGCTACGCGGTGCTCGGGGGCGGCAAGCGCGTGCGGCCGCTGCTCGTGCATGCCGCGGGCGAATTGACCGGCGCCCGTCCCGAGGCGCTCGAGGCGGCGTCGGCGGCGCTCGAGATGATCCACGTCTACTCGCTCGTGCATGACGACATGCCGTGCATGGACGACGACGCCCTGCGTCGCGGCAAGCCCACGGTCCACGTCCAATACGACGAAGCGACGGCGCTGCTCGTCGGCGATGCGCTGCAGTCTCAGGCATTCGTCGCGTTGACCGATGAGGCTGCGCTCGATGCGCGTACGCAAGCGGCGCTCGTCCGCGAGCTGGCGTTCGCGAGCGGCTCGCTCGGGATGGCCGGCGGGCAAGCGATCGATTTGGCGAGCGTGGGGCTGACGTTGACGCGGCCGCAACTCGAAACGATGCATCGAATGAAAACGGGCGCGCTGCTGCGCGCGTCCGTGCGTATGGGCGCGCTGGCGGGCGCCGCGCCCGACGAGGCGGCGCTGAAGGCGCTCGACGCTTATGCCGCTGCGGTGGGTCTCGCATTTCAAGTCGTCGACGACATCCTCGACGTCACGACGGATTCCGCCACGCTCGGCAAGACGGCTGGCAAGGACGCGAAGGACGGCAAGCCGACTTACGTCTCGATCATCGGGCTCGACGCATCGCGTGCGTTGGCGGCGCAGTTGCGCCGCGACGCACATGACGCGCTTGCCCCTTTCGGCGAGCCCGCACGGCGCCTGGCCGAGCTTGCCGACCTGGTGGTGAACCGGGTGAGTTGAATGCGTAGCCTGCCACTGCGCGGCATGGGCCTCGAGAAGCGCGAGAAAAAGGCGGGCGCGTAATTTTTCCTACAATGGAACGACGATGTACGACTTGTTGAAAACCATCGACGACCCGGCGGATTTGCGCCGCCTCGACCGCCGTCAACTGAAGCCGCTTGCGGACGAACTGCGCGCGTTCGTGCTGGACAGCGTGTCGCAAACGGGCGGGCATTTGTCGTCGAACCTCGGCACCGTCGAGCTGACGATCGCCTTGCATTACGTATTCGACACGCCGCACGATCGAATCGTTTGGGACGTCGGCCACCAAACGTATCCTCATAAGATTCTGACGGGCCGCCGCGACCGGATGCACACGCTGCGTCAGCGCGGCGGCATCTCGGGCTTTCCGCGCCGCCCCGAGTCGCAATACGACACGTTCGGCACGGCCCATTCGAGCACGTCCATTTCGGCGGCGCTCGGCATGGCGATCGCAAGCAAGCTCGAGGGCATCGACCGCTTTTCCATCGCCGTGATCGGCGACGGCGCCATGACGGCCGGCATGGCGTTCGAAGCGATGAACAATGCGGGCGTCTGCGACGATGTGCCGCTGCTCGTCATCCTGAACGACAACGACATGTCGATTTCGCCGCCCGTGGGCGCGCTCAATCGGCACCTGGCGCGGCTGATGTCGGGGCGTTTCTATGCGGCAGCCCGCGCCGGCGTCGAGCGCGTGCTGCGCGTTGCGCCGCCGATGCTCGAATTGGCGCGCAAGCTCGAAGAGCACGCGAAGGGCATGGTCGTGCCGGCCACGCTGTTCGAGGAATTCGGCTTCAATTACATCGGCCCGATCGACGGTCACGATCTCGATTCGCTGATCCCGACGCTGCAAAACATTCGCGAGCTGCGCGGCCCGCAATTCTTGCACGTCGTCACGAAGAAGGGCCAAGGCTACAAGCTCGCCGAAGCCGATCCCGTGCTGTATCACGGTCCGGGCAAGTTCAATCCGGCAGAAGGCATCAAGCCGCCCACGTCCCCTTCGAAAAAGACCTACACGCAAGTGTTCGGCGAGTGGCTGTGCGATGCGGCGGAGCTCGATTCGCGCGTCGTCGGCATCACGCCGGCCATGCGTGAGGGATCGGGCCTCGTCGAGTTCGAGAAGCGCTTCCCCGATCGCTATTTCGACGTGGGCATCGCCGAGCAGCATGCGGTCACGTTCGCGGGCGGGATGGCGACCGAAGGCATGAAGCCTGTCGTCGCGATCTATTCGACATTCTTGCAGCGTGCTTACGACCAGTTGATTCACGACGTCGCGCTGCAGAATCTGCCCGTGGTGTTCGCGATCGATCGCGCGGGGCTGGTCGGCGCAGACGGTGCGACGCATGCCGGCGCCTACGATTTGGCGTTCCTGCGCTGCATTCCGAACATGACGGTGATGGCGCCCGCCGACGAGAACGAGTGCCGCCAGATGCTGTACACGGCGCTTCAGCAGCCGAACCCGACGGCCGTGCGGTATCCGCGCGGTGCGGGTACGGGCGTGGCGACGGTCAAGCAAATGACGGCGCTGCCGTTGGGCCGCGGCGAGATTCGCCGTCAATCGACGGCGCCCAAGGGCAGCCGCATCGCCATTCTGGCGTTCGGCACGATGGTCGTGCCGGCGTTGGCTGCGGCGGAAGCGCTCGACGCAACGCTCGCCAATATGCGCTTCGTGAAGCCGATCGACGCCGAGCTCGTGCGCGAGCTCGCGCAAACGCACGACGCGATCGTCACGGTCGAGGAAGGCTGCATCATGGGTGGCGCCGGATCGGCATGTGTGGAATCCCTGCTTGCCGATGGGGTTGTTCGCCCCGTACTACAATTGGGCCTCCCCGACAGCTTCATCGACCATGGCGATCCCGCCAAGCTGTTGGCGGAATGCGGTCTCGATGGCGCGGGTATCGAAAAGTCGATTCGTGCGCGCTTTCTCGAGCCGGCGGCCAAGCTGGCGGCGCAGCGCGTCGCTTGATCCGGGGCCGGTCGCGAAGGCGGCCGCTCTTGTTTTTTAGGATGCGTGCATGGGCCCTCCGGGCCCATGTTTCGTTATGGCGTGAGTCGCACCGGCCCGTCCGCGCCGGTCCGTGGCTTCGCTGATTAGGACAACAAAACGATGAACCAGATGAATCCCGCCTTCGTGATGCCCGATGTGCAAAGTACGGTCGACACGCGGCAGATTCCAATTCAACGCGTCGGGGTGAAAGGCGTGCGTCATCCGCTGACGGTGCGCACGCCGCGCGGTGAAGTGCAGCCGACGGTGGGAACGTGGAACCTGGACGTGCATTTGCCGGCGGATCAAAAAGGCACCCACATGTCGCGCTTCGTTGCGTTGCTCGAGGCAAACGAGGCGCCGCTCGAAATCGCGACGTTCCGCGCTCTGCTCGCCGACATGCTCGTGAAGCTGGAAGCGACGGGCGGGCGCATTGAAGTGACGTTCCCGTACTTCGTTCCGAAGACGGCGCCCGTATCGGGCGTGACGAGCTTGCTCGACTATGAAGTGACGCTCACGGGGCAGTCCCGCGACGGCGACGTCCGCACGTTCTTGCGAGTGCTCGTGCCGGTCACGAGCTTGTGTCCGTGCTCGAAAGAGATTTCGCAGTACGGTGCGCACAATCAACGCTCGCACGTGACGATCGAAGCCGAGCTTCTGGCCGACCTGCCCGTCGAGGACTTGATTCGGATGGCGGAGGAAGAGGCTTCGTGCGAATTGTGGGGGCTGCTCAAGCGCCCCGACGAGAAGTTCGTGACGGAGCGTGCCTACGAGAACCCGAAGTTCGTGGAGGATCTCGTGCGCGACGTCGCACAGCGCCTCAATCGCGACGAGCGCATCGTTTCGTACGTGCTCGAAGCGGAAAACTTCGAATCGATCCACAACCACAGCGCCTATGCCGTGATCGAACACGACAAGCGCAACGCGGCGCCCGCGGCTTGAGCGGGTGCTCATTCGAGCCGAGCCCGAGCCTTGCCGAGCCGCCGACGAAGCCTTCGGGCCGGCCGGGCCTCGCTAGCTTCGCGCCAGCGACGATAAATCCCAGCGGGGCTTGACCGTAAACGCGTAATCCTTGGTCGCCTGTTCGGGCCAGCGCTGCAGCCGCAGCGCGCCGGCGAGCGCGATCATTGCGCCGTTGTCGGTGCACAGCGAAAGATCGGGGTAGTGCACGTCGTAGCCGCGCTTTTTCGCGGCAGCGGACAGCGCCTCGCGCAGTTGCCGGTTTGCGCCTACGCCACCCGCCACGACGAGCCGCTTGAGCCGCGTTTTCTTGAGCGAGGCGAGCGATTTCGCGACGAGCACTTCGACTGCGGCATCGACGAAGCCGCGCGCGAGATCGGCTTTCGCCTGTTCGCAGACGTTCGCACCCAACTGCTTCGTCTGCGTCAGTACGGCCGTTTTCAATCCGCTGAAGCTGAAATCGAGATCGCCCGAGTGAAGCATCGGCCGCGGCAGCGTCACCGCTCCCGGCGTGCCGTACTCGGCAAGCCGCGACACTTCCGGCCCGCCCGGATAACCGAGGCCGAGCAGCTTCGCCGTCTTGTCGAATGCCTCGCCGGCCGCATCGTCGAGCGTTTCGCCGAGCGTTTCGTAGAGGCCGACATCGGTTACGCGCATGAGTTGCGTGTGACCGCCCGAGACGAGCAGCGCGACGAATGGGAACGGCGGCGGCTCGTCGACGAGCAGCGGCGACAGCAGATGGCCTTCCAGATGATGGATGCCGATGGTGGGCTTGTCCCAGGCCATGGCGAGTGCGTTGGCGATGCTTGCGCCCACCAGCAGCGCGCCAGCGAGCCCCGGGCCTTGGGTGAAGGCGATGGCGTCGATGTCGGCGCGGGCCGCGCCGGAGCGCTCGAGCACGTCTTCGAGCAGCGGCAGCGCCCGACGAATGTGGTCGCGCGACGCAAGCTCGGGAACGACGCCGCCGTATTCGCGATGCATGGCGATTTGCGAATGCAACGCGTGAGCGAGCAGCCCGCGCTCCGTGTCGTAGAGCGCGAGCCCGGTTTCGTCGCAGGAGCTTTCGATGCCGAGAACGAGCATGGTGAAATGAATGCGGGTGAGCGCGGCCGGAGAAAAGCCGGCGCCGCAAGGAATGCGTGAAAAACACGAAAGTATAGCAGTGCGGCTTTCCGGCCCGCCCGCACAGGTAAAATGCGCGCCATGGAATCTTTCGATATCGCCGTCATCGGCGCGGGGGCTGCCGGCATGATGTGCGCGGCCGTGGCGGGACAGCGCGGCGGCCGAGTCGCGTTGATCGATCATGCGCCGCGCCTCGCGGAAAAAATCCGCATTTCGGGCGGGGGGCGCTGCAACTTCACGAACCTGCACGCGGGTCCGGCCAATTACCTTTCGGCCAATCCGCATTTTTGCCGCTCGGCGCTCGCGCGCTACACGCCGCACGATTTCCTCGCGCTGCTGAAGGCGCACCGCATCGCATGGCACGAAAAGCACCGCGGTCAGCTCTTTTGCGATCATTCGAGCGAATCGATCATCGACATGCTGAAGGCGGAGTGCGAGGCGGGGCGCGTCGCATGGCGGCGTCCCGTTGCCGTCGAGGCCGTGCGCCGCGGCGACGCGGGCGCTTTCACGCTCGACACGAATGCCGGCCAGATCGTTGCGCGTGCGCTCGTCGTCGCGACGGGCGGCCTCTCGATTCCGAAGATCGGCGCCACCGATTTTGCGTATCGCATCGCCAAGCAATTCGGGCACAAGCTCGTCGACATGCGCCCGGCGCTCGTGCCGTTGACGTTTTCGTCGGACGATTGGGCGCCGTTCTCGGCACTGGCCGGCGTCTCCCTCGAGGTGGAGGTGACAGCCGGCTCCAAACGCTCGCAAGGCGCGTTCATCGAAGACTTGCTGTTCACGCATCGAGGGCTGTCCGGCCCGGGGGTGCTGCAGATTTCGAGCTACTGGCAAAGCGGCGAGCCGATCGCGATCGACTTGCTGCCTGGCCGCGATGCCTGCGCCGACCTCTTGGAGGCCAAATCGAGCGGCAACAAGCGGCAAATCGGCAATCTCCTGGCGCAATGGCTGCCCGCACGTCTCGCCCATGCGTGGCTTGCCGCGCACGACGTATCGGCCGAGGCGCGCCTTGCCGATTTGTCCGATAAAATGCTGCGCCGTCTTGGCGAGGCGTTCTCGAGATGGACGCTGACGCCATCGGGAACGGAAGGCTATCGCAAGGCCGAAGTGACGAAGGGCGGCGTCGACACGCGCGAGCTCTCTTCCGCCACGATGATGAGCGCGCGCGTGCCGGGACTCTACTTCATCGGCGAAGCGGTCGATGTGACCGGATGGCTCGGCGGCTATAACTTTCAGTGGGCTTGGGCCTCGGGCGTGGCGGCGGGACAGGCCGCGTTCGAATTCGTACGTACCGCTTGACAACGTTCGTGTAATTGTGCAGAAGGTCTGCTATACTCCCCGACCTTTGGGGAATTTCCGATTGGAAACATGACGATCATCCGCGTAAAAGAAAACGAGCCTTTCGAAGTCGCGATGCGCCGCTTCAAGCGCACGATCGAGAAGAACGGTCTCTTGACCGAGCTTCGCGCGCGCGAGTTCTTCGAGAAGCCGACGGCCGAGCGCAAGCGTAAGAAGGCTGCTGCCGTGAAGCGCCATTTCAAGCGCTTGCGCAGCCAGATGCTGCCTAAGAAATTCTATTGAGTGCACCCGCCGGCTTCGGCCGCGCTGCCGCCGCTTCGGAGGCAGAGGCCACTGGCGTTTGGTTTCGCGGCGGCATCGGCCATCGGAACATATAGGGCCATTTAGGGTCATTTAGGGTCATTTTGGGTCGAACGTTCGATCCGTGTTGCTAGGCTCGGCCGCTATCCCGCTCGCGAAGGCGCAGTCCGCGCAAAACCCGCTTGAGGAAACGTCCCAAGCGGGTTTTTGCGCTCAGTGCATTTGGTTCGTTTCCCCATTCTTCCCATTCTTTTCGTGCATTCAGGTGAAAGATGACTCTGAAAGATCGCATCAACGACGACATGAAGGCGGCCATGCGCGCGCGCGAAACGGGGCGGCTGGCCGCGATCCGCTTGGTGCTGGCGGCGATCAAGCAGCGTGAAGTGGACGAGCGCGTGACGCTCGACGATGCGGCCGTCACGGCAGTCATCGACAAGATGATCAAGCAACGGAAGGATTCGATCAGCCAATTCGAGGCGGCCGGCCGCAGCGATCTGGTCGAACAGGAAAGCGCCGAGCTTGCCGTCCTCGCGGCGTACATGCCGGCTCAACTGTCGGACGCGGAGATTGCGGAGCAGGTGCAGGCCGCGGTGGCTGAAATCGGCGCGACGGGGCCGCAGGACATGGGCAAGGTCATGGGCGTGCTGAAGGCCAAGCTCGCGGGCCGAGCCGACATGACGGCCGTTTCCGCGCGCGTGAAGGCAGCGCTCAGCAAGTAACGGGGTTCGCGAAGCCCGCAAGCGGCTCATGCGCGCCGCGCCGCCGATCGGCAGGCGGTTGCGTGCATGACGGCGCCCCGAGCTTCGTCCCGCATCATCGCTCGTGATTCCGCACGCCTTTCTTCAGGATCTGCTGGACCGCGTCGACATCGTCGACGTGGTGGGTAAGTACGTCCAGCTCAAGAAAGGCGGCGCGAACTTCATGGGCTTGTGCCCGTTCCACAACGAGAAGAGCCCGTCGTTCACCGTGAGTCCGACGAAGCAGTTCTATCACTGCTTCGGCTGCGGCGCGCACGGCACGGCCATAGGCTTTCTGATGGAGCATGCGGGCTTGTCGTTCCCGGAAGCCGTGGGCGAGTTGGCGCAATCGGTCGGCCTGACGGTGCCGCAGGAACCGTCGCCCGTGCGTGGGGGCGGCGGCAGCTATGGCGGTCAAGGCAGCGCTGGCGGCGGTTCCGAACGATATGCGCCGGCGGACGGCAAGGCCGCGGCGGCGTTGTCGGATCTGATGCAGGCGGCCTGCGACTACTACCGCAAAGCGTTGCGCGGCGCACCGCAAGCGATCCAGTACCTCAAAAAGCGCGGGTTGACGGGCGAAGTCGCCGCGCGGTTCGGCCTCGGCTTCGCGCCGGACGGGTGGCAAAACCTCGAAGCGGTGTTTTCCGATTACCGCAGCGATGCGCTCGTCGAGGCAGGCCTCGTCATCGTCAGCGAAAAGACCGACGCCCAAGGCCAGGCTCGCCGCTACGACCGGTTTCGCGAGCGGATCATGTTCCCGATCCGCAACGTCAAGGGCCTCGTCATCGGCTTCGGCGGCCGGGTGCTCGACGGCGGCGAGCCGAAGTATTTGAATTCGCCGGAAACGCCTCTATTTAGCAAGGGCAGCGAGCTGTACGGTTTGTTCGAAGCGCGTTTGGCGATTCGCGAGGCCCGCTTCGTCTTGGTCGTGGAAGGTTACATGGATGTCGTTGCACTGGCGCAGCTCGGATTTCCGAATGCCGTTGCGACCCTGGGCACGGCATGCACGCCTATCCATGTGCAAAAGCTGTTGAGGCAGACCGACACGGTCATCTTCAGCTTCGACGGCGATGCGGCCGGGCGGCGCGCGGCGCGCAGGGCGCTCGACGCGTGCCTGCCGCATGCTGCCGACAACCGGACGATCCGGTTCTTGTTCTTGCCGCCCGAGCACGATCCCGATAGCTATATCCGGGAGTTCGGCAAGGAAGCGTTTTCCGAACAGATCGAACATGCGCTGCCGATGTCGCAGTTCATGCTGAACGAAGTGCTGACGGGCAAGGAGCTCGACACGCCGGAGGGGCGCGCGCGGGCGCTGTTCGACGCGAAGCCGCTCCTGCAGGCACTGCCGGCGAACGCGTTGCGCGCGCAGATCATGCACATGTTTGCGGACCGGCTCGGCATTCCGTTCGAAGAAGTGGCGGCGTTGTGCAATGTCGATTCGCGGATCGCCGCCGCTCCCCGGCTTGCGCCGGCGCGCAAAGACCGACGTCGCGTCACCGGCATCGAGGAACGGGCCTTGCGCAATTTGGTGATGTATCCGCGCATCGTATCGGTGTTGGACGAGGCAAGCGAAGAGAGCCTCGTGAACCAGAGTCATCATGGCGAGCTGTTCGCGGAGGCGGCGACGCACGCGCGTGCGCTGGGGGCCTCGGCGGAATTCCGGCACCTGTCCGATCTGCTCCGAAATGGGGCCAACGCGGCGACTTTCGAAGAAATCTTCCGCGAAATTCTGGTCTATGATGAAAATGTACGCGATTTGCTGATGCAGGACGCGGAAGACGCCGCCGCAGCCGAGCAGCAGCAGGAGCGCGAACGCATCGCCGCCGAGGAATTCCTGGCGGCCATCCTGAAAATCCGCTATGACGCGTGCTGCGAACGGCTCGAGCGCTTGTCGCGACAGTCCAAGCTCACGCCGGACGAGATCGAACAATTCGCGGACTTAAACCGGCAGCGCGCCGAGATGAAGCGGCAACTCGGGCTATGAAGGGGGGACTATGCCGTGTGTGCTATAATAAAAGGTTTTCAGCGGTCTAGTTTGTCTTTTCGAAGCAGGTGCGCTGCGGCAGGGGCGACGGCAGGGACGAGATAGCGATGGCAAAGACTACGGGCGAGAAGGCGGCTGCAAACGGTACGACGGGGGTGGGCAAGGGCAAGGCCCGGCGCTCGAACCCGCGTGCGGCAGAGCCGGCGCGCAAGGTCGCAACTCGGCCGGCTGGCGCGTCCGTCGGCAAGAAGACATCGGCTGCAGGCGCGGCGCGGCGAGTCGGCAAGGGGCCGGCGAGCTCGGCGGCTGTGCGAACTTCGGCGGCGGCCGCCAATGTGACAAAGGCGGCGAAAGCGTCCGCCAAGCCGGAGACGAGAGCCGCCGCCGAGAGGCGGTCTGGTTCGAAAAGCGCAGGGGGCGCGGCTGCCACGCCGGACGATTCGGCAGTGCGCGAAACCCAAGTATCCACGGTGCAACCGGCTGAAGTCCAGCAGCCGCGAGTCGAGACTATAGCCGGTACGGCGAACTCCATGACGAAAAAGCTGAACGAAGTATCCGTCGATGACGACGCAACCCAGGGCGAAGAGCAACAAGCTGCTGCTCCGGGCAAGGGCGAAAAGGCCAAGGCGCGCGATCGCCGCGCGAAGGAAAAGGCGCTGCTGAAGGACGCGTTCGCGTCGAGCCAGCCCGGCACGGCGGAGGAGCTCGAGGAGCGCCGCTCGAAGTTGCGCGCGCTGATCAAGCTCGGCAAAGAGCGCGGCTTTTTGACGTACGCGGAAATCAACGATCACCTGCCTGACAACTTTGCCGAGACCGAGGCGATCGAAGGCATCATCAGCACGTTCAACGACATGGGCGTGGCTGTCTACGAGCAGGCGCCGGATGCCGAGACGCTGCTGCTCAACGACAATGCGCCTGCCGCGTCGTCGGACGACGAAGTGGAAGAGGAAGCCGAAGTCGCGCTGTCGACGGTCGACTCCGAGTTCGGCCGTACGACCGATCCCGTCCGTATGTACATGCGCGAGATGGGGACGGTCGAGCTGCTGACGCGCGAAGGCGAAATCGAGATCGCGAAGCGGATCGAAGACGGCCTGAAGCATATGGTGATGGCGATCTCGGCTTGCCCGACGACGATTGCCGACATCCTCGCCATGGCTGAGCGCGTGGCGAACGAGGAAACGCGCATCGACGAACTCGTCGACGGCCTCATCGATCCGAACGCGGAAGACGCGGACGGGTTCTCTGCCCAAGAAGCCGAAGCGATCGAAAACGAGAGCGAGGAAGAGGAGGAAGAGGAAGAGGAGGAAGAAGAGGACGACGACGGCAGCGCGCAGGCTACGGCCAACGCGGCGCAGCTCGAAGCGCTCAAGCGTGTGTCGCTCGAGAAGTTCGCGCTCATCAGCGAATGGTTCGACAAGATGCGCCGTGCGTTCGAGAAGGAGGGCTACAAGTCGAAGTCGTACTTGAAGGCGCAAGAGACGATTCAGAACGAGCTGATGTCGATTCGCTTCACCGCGCGTACGGTCGAGCGTCTATGCGACACGCTGCGTGCGCAGGTTGACGAAGTGCGTCAGGTCGAGCGTCAGATTTTGCATATCGTCGTCGACAAGTGCGGTATGCCGCGCGCCGAATTCATCACGCGCTTCCCGGGCAGCGAGACCGATCTCGACTGGGCCGAGAAGGTCGTGGCGGAGAATCATCCGTATAGCGCGGTGCTCTCGCGCAATATTCCGGCGATCCGCGAACAGCAGCAGCGTTTGCTCGATTTGCAGGCGCGTGTCGTATTGCCGCTGAAGGATTTGAAGGAAACGAACCGTCAGATGGCGGCCGGCGAATTGAAGGCGCGGCAAGCGAAGCGCGAGATGACCGAGGCGAACTTGCGTCTCGTGATTTCGATCGCAAAGAAGTACACGAATCGCGGTTTGCAGTTCCTCGATTTGATTCAGGAAGGCAACATCGGCTTGATGAAGGCGGTGGACAAGTTCGAATACCGCCGCGGCTACAAGTTCTCGACGTACGCGACGTGGTGGATTCGCCAGGCCATTACGCGTTCGATCGCCGATCAAGCGCGCACGATCCGTATTCCGGTTCACATGATCGAAACGATCAACAAGATGAACCGTATTTCGCGGCAGATTCTGCAGGAGACGGGTCTCGAGCCCGATCCGGCAACGCTCGCGGAAAAGATGGAAATGCCCGAGGACAAGATCCGCAAGATCATGAAGATCGCGAAGGAGCCGATCTCGATGGAAACGCCGATCGGGGACGACGACGATTCGCATCTGGGCGATTTCATCGAAGATACGAATACGGTTGCACCGGCCGATGCCGCGCTGCATGCGAGCATGCGCGACGTCGTGAAGGACGTACTCGATTCGTTGACGCCGCGCGAAGCGAAGGTGCTGCGCATGCGCTTTGGCATCGAGATGAGCACGGACCACACGCTCGAGGAAGTCGGCAAGCAGTTCGACGTCACGCGTGAGCGGATCCGTCAGATCGAAGCGAAGGCGCTGCGCAAGCTGCGCCATCCGAGCCGGTCCGATAAGCTGAAGTCGTTCCTCGAGGGGAACTGATCGGCGGCGCCGGATAGTCGCGATCGTTTTGTGCGGTAACGGAAGGCCCGGCGCATCAATGCTGGGCCTTTTTTGTCGCCGTGCAGGCCGCGCGATGAGGGCGGGCGCTCGGGGCTAAGGGTTGGCGCGGGGCGTGCGCCTGCTCGTATGCCGAGTGTCGTTGTTTCGCCGCCGATTTCGCATTAGTTCGGTATTTCGATTTGCAGATGGCTGCATTAGCCGATAGACTCGCAATCTTTCCGCTGTCGTCACGGTCGGTGTTACTGCCGGTCGCGTCGGTCGCGGATACACGATACCCGCCACAAGCTAAGAATTCAAAACGTGGCGCGAGACGGGCCGGACGCCGTGCTGGTTGCAGGCAGCGGACTCATAATCCGCCTCCGAAAGGACACCGTGGGTTCGAATCCCACCCGGCCCACCATTCGTTGTGTTCCAGTAGAGTCCAGAGCGTGAGCGTTCCGTTTGGGGCGTCCTTGTGCCTGTACGGCGTGTATTGACGGGCTTCTCGGGGATTCCGAGGAGGGCTGTCTCATTCCGTTGACTTCCACCGATTCTTGGGGGAGTTTTTAGGGTACGTCGTAGGCGGCGACGGGAGATACCCCCGTGACACGCTCAGATACCTCGATCCGCAAAGCCTAAGCCAGGCGCAAAGCCGGTCAAGCTATTCGATGGCGGCGGTCTTTATCTCATTTGGGCACCGACCGGCTCACGCTTGTGGCGGATGCACAGTCTCCGCCTGAGGTTGTCCGTTGGGTGTGCATATGCCGCAGGATTGCGCTGAAAAACCAGATGATGACAAGACTGTCGGCCCTCGTGGTTTGCTGTAGCAGAGATCTTGAAAATTTTGCACTAGAATGTCGTATTTCGACAAGCCCGCTGCTATGAGCCATGCCAATGAATTCCGGTGAAGAGGCGATTCTTACCATCAAGGAGGTTGCCCAGTACCTCAAGGTGACGGAGCGGACGATCTATAGGCTCGCTGCAGCGAAACAAATTCCCGCGTTCAAAGTCGGCGGGACATGGCGGTTCTCACGTGCTGATATTGATGCTTGGATAGACCAGCAATCGACAGGGAAGCCCGGGCACAGCACTAGCAACGAAGGCAAAAAGGCGGGCACGAAGTAATGCTTGGGCGACACTACGAGAAGAATTCCCGGGCAAGCGCCTCAAAGGCGCAGCCATCGAACTGCCCAACGCCCGCAACACTGGCCTGGCCGCAGATTGCGGCCAGGCTGTTTGGGGCAATCACCTATCGCAGTAGATTCTGCTGCGTCACGGCGGCAAGCCTGCGGGCTCGTTGCATTTGCGATTTATGTGAGGGTTGACGTCGTGTCTTCCATACTTCCCATCAACGTCGATGATCTGCTGCGCTTGCAAGGCGTCGAATCGGCTCGAGTTGAGTTCAAGGCATCTTGGGACGAAAAAGCCACGGGTTCCCAGGTCATCCGAACGATCTGCGCATTTGCCAACGATTTCCAGAATTTGAACGGGGGCTATATTGTCATCGGTGTTGCCGAACAGGGTGGCGCTGCTATCCTTCCTGCCAAAGGGCTTTTCGAAAAAGAGATTGAAGATGCCCAAAAATGGATACGTGGGCGCTGCAACGTCATTGATCCGGTGTATCAGCCGGTGCTATCCCCCGAAATCCATGAGGGGCGGCGGATTCTAGTGGTCTGGGCACCCGGTAGCCAGGCGCGGCCGCACCAAGCGCCGGAGTCCCTCGAGAAAGGTGCTTCTCGCAAATTCTACATCCGGCTGGGGTCGGAGACGGTGGATGCGGACAGGCAGCCGGAACTGAAAACCCAACTCATGCAACTGACGGCGCGAGTGCCTTTCGATGATCGCCGCGCGTTGCAAGCCAGCGTTCTTGACATTCGTGAGACCAAGGTGCGCGAGTTTTTGAATGACATTGGCAGTGGTTTGGTGGATGAGGCGGATACCAAGACTCTTTACCGTGCGCTGCGCATTGCAGATCCTGTCAATGGGCATGATGCTCCGCGAAATGTCGGGCTGCTGTTTTTCAGCCAGAACCCTGAACAGTGGTTTCCCGGTGCACGGATAGAGGTCGTGCAGTTCGCGGGAGATTCCAGCGGTAATGTGCTGGAAGAAAAGATATTCAACCAGCGACCCGTTCAAGAGCAGCTTCGGGAATGTCTTGCCTATCTGGAGGGTTTGTCCGTCCGCATGATTCAGAAGCTGCCTGGGAGAACGCAGGCGGGACATTGGGTCAGCTACCCATCATTGGCTTTACGAGAGGCTTTGGTGAATGCGGTCTATCACCGTTCGTATGAAGGCACTCAGGAGCCGATCAAGGTCTATCTCTATCCAGATCGGATGGAGATCATCAGCTATCCAGGGCCTGTGCCAGGTATCGAAACCAAGCATCTGGATGGCTCTGCTCCTTTGCCACCCGTGCCGGCCCGCAATCGCCGTATCGGAGAACTTCTGAAAGAGTTACGGTTGGCCGAGGGACGAGGCACAGGAATTCCCAAGGTCAGGCGAACGATGGCGCAGAATGGCTCTCCTCCGCCCCAGTTCGATTTCGATCAAGCGAGGAGTTACTTCCGCGTTACATTGCCGGTCCATCCAGAGTATCAGGCTATTCTTGCGCTTCAGGATGTCGCGCATTTGCGGGCTATCGGCGATGCGCTGGGTGCATTACAGCGACTGCAAGAGGCTTACGAGGCAAATCCAGCCACACTTGGTGTGGCCGTGGAACTGGCGAAGGAGTTGGTGTCAAAAGGAGACATTCATGGTGCTGAAGCGATTTTTCACCAATTTAGAGGCAGCAACCCAACCGCCAACGCTGCATCTTTGATTACGCTGATTGCATCAGCTTGGCTTGATGCAAGGAAGCAGAAAGAAGCGGTTGCTTGGCTGAATCGTTTGTCGGATCTCGATGCCGTAGGCGACACTTTCGAAGCTGCCATACAGGAGAAACGCGCGGGGCGGCTTAAGAAGGCACATCGCTATTTCCAGTTGGCGGGAGATGCTGTTCTTCAGGATGCCAAGGCATTACACGAATTTGCCCAAGTAAAGATGAAACTCGCCGCAGAGGTTCGACCAAGGCCCGGCTCACAAGGCAACGCTGCCTATGCGAGGCTGCTGTATGAGGCCAAGGAAATGTTGCAGCGTGTAGTGCAGATGGACGCCCCGCGTGCGCGCCATGCTTGGGCTTGGTTCGATCTGGGAAAGGTACTGCGTTGGAGCGGGGCTCCCTTGCCGGATATTCGTCATGCTTTCGAGAAAGCTGTCGAGTACGACCCACATGAGAATAGATTCTCGAGGGCGTTAAACGAATTGGATGATCGCAACGGCGGACACTGAGGCCGGAGTAGCTTCCAACCTGACCGACGCACTACTCATCGCGGGTATGGCGATGGATATGATTGACAACGATCCGTGCCGATGTCGATTATTTCGTCGCTCAATGATGTGTCATATACATCTCGGATGGGTAACGTACCTCGGTTGCTGGCGCGTCTCAAGGTGTACGATCGACATCTTCGGTGTGTGACATACATCAGCCGGTGGGTTTCGGACCGGTGAGCATCGCAACCGTTCATAAGGCTCGGAGCCGCCAGCTTGATGGCAGCGGACTCATAATCCGCCTCCGAAAGGGCGCCGTGCGATCGAACCCCACCCGGCCCACCATTCGTTGTACCGTCGAGTTCCAAGACGTTCTTTTCCAAACCTGGAAAGCCCCATTGCGTGGGCATTGCGCCGAATTCCTCGCTCCGTTGACTTCCAGCGGTGCCGCGGTTTCGCCGAACGCGTAACGCGTCGCGCATTCGCGCCCTATCCGCAAAACGAGATGAGCGGCGGACACGACGCAGGAAGACCCTGCGCGATGTCCGCCGCCCGCGTGCGATACGGCCTGCATGCCGTATCGCGCCTGATGCGCTCGCCCGGTGCGCCTGTTACGCGACGCGCTCGAGCGCGATCGCCGTCGCCTCGCCGCCGCCGATGCACAGCGATGCGACGCCGCGTTTCAGGCCGTACGTTTCGAGGGCGGCCAGCAGTGTCACCATTACGCGCGCGCCCGATGCGCCGATCGGATGCCCGAGCGCGCACGCGCCGCCGTGCACGTTAACCTTTTCGTGCGGCAGGTCGAGGTCGCGCATCGCGGCCATCGGCACCACTGCAAAGGCCTCGTTGATCTCGAATAGGTCGACGTTGCGCAGGTTCCAGCCGGTTTTCTCCGACAGCTTGCGCAGTGCGCCGATCGGCGCCGTCGCGAATAGGCTTGGCTTATCCGCGTAAGTCGAATGCCCGACGATCACGGCCTTCGGCGCGAGGCCCAGCCGTTCTGCCTCCGAGCGGCGCATCATCACCAGCGCGGCCGCACCGTCCGAGATCGACGACGCATTAGCGGCCGTCACCGTGCCGCCTTCGCGGAACGCCGGCTTGAGCGTCGGAATCTTATCGAGCTTCGCCTTGCCCGGCTGCTCGTCGATCGACACGACAGCTTCAGTCTTGCCGGCCTTCACGGTCACCGGTGCGATCTCCGATACGAAATGCCCTTCGGCGATCGCGCGTTGCGCGCGCGTCAGCGACGCGATCGCAAACGCATCCTGCGCTTCACGCGTGAACTGGTACGCTTGCGCGCAATCCTCTGCGAAGTTGCCCATTAGGCGGCCCTTTTCATACGCGTCTTCGAGCCCGTCGAGGAACATGTGGTCGAGCACCTGCCCGTGGCCCATCCGCATCCCCGCGCGCGCTTTCGGCAGCAGGTACGGCGCATTCGTCATGCTTTCCATCCCGCCCGCGACGGCGACGCCCGCCGATATTCGTCCGGGCGGCCGAGCCGCGGCGGAAACGGCACGCTCTTGCCGAGCGCGTCCTGCACGTCCTGCGGCATGCGGGCCATCATCGGCGTCGCGAAGATGCCCGGCGCGATCGTCATCACGCGAATGCCGAAGCGCGCAAGCTCGCGCGCGATCGGCAGCGTCATCCCGACTACGCCGCTCTTCGATGCCGCATACGCAGCCTGCCCGATCTGACCGTCGAACGCCGCGACCGACGCGGTGTTCACGATGACGCCGCGCTCGCCTTGCGCGTCGGCGTCCTGTTTCGACATTGCGTCGGCCGCCAGCCGGATCATGTTGAACGTACCGATCAGATTGATCGATACCGCGCGCGCGAAACGGTCGAGCGAATGCGGCCCTTCGCGGCCGACGACCTTCTCGCCGGGAGCAACGCCCGCGCAGTTGACGAGTGCGTCGATGCGGCCGAACGCGTCGCGTGCGGCGGCAACCGCAGCTTGTCCGTCGGCTTCGCTCGTCACATCGGTCTTCACGAAGCGCGCGGCTGCGCCGAGTTCATGCGCGAAGCCCGCACCGGCGTCTTCATTCACGTCCAGCAGCACCGCTTTGCCGCCTTCGCCGACCACCATGCGCGCCACCGCGGCGCCGGCAGCTTTCACATGGTGGCCGTTGTGTCGCACCCACCTATTCCCGCGTCACATAAGGGCCCTTCTACGGCTCGCGCAATTGCGCCTTCAGGAAATCGATGAACAGCCGTGCTCTCGCCGGTAGCAGACGGGTTTCGGTCAAGGCATGCACCTGAACCGGCGCAAGACTCCAGTCGGGCAGCACGCGAACGAGGCGTCCTAACTCGACATCGTCCAGCGCGAGCACATTGTTCAGCACAGCAAGCCCGACGCCTTGTATCGCCAGCGTGCGGCTGAGCGCGACGCTGTTCATCGCAAAGCGTGTCCCGATCATCACGCCGACCGACTCGCCGCCGCGATAGAACGTCCTCTCGACGCGCCCCAGCTTCCCTGCGCCCTCCACGATGCAGACCACGTGCCGGTCGAGATCGTTGGGGTGCGTGAGCGGTGCAGCGCTGCGCAGATATTTGGGCGATGCGTACAGATAGCGCGGCAGTACTGCGATCGGCCGCGCGACGAGCGTCGACGGCGCTGTGGGCGCCGGACCGATGCGGATTGCGAGATCGAAGGGCTCCGCCTGTAGATCGATAGGGCGCGGCGACAGATCGAACTCGAACGCGACCAACGGATACGCCTTCGCGAAGTCGGCAATGATCGGCGCGAGATAACCGGTGGCGAGGTCTGCGGGCATCGACACCCGTAGTGTGCCGGTCGGACGTTCGGCCACGTCGAGGAGCGACTCGTGCGCGATCCGCGCTTCCTCGACGATGCTTTGGCAGCGCTTGAAATACACCTCGCCCGCTTCAGTCAGCTCGACTTTGCGCGTCGAGCGATTCAGCAGCCGCAGACCGATCTTCTTCTCCAACTCCGCAATGTGGCGCGACAGCGTCGAGTTCGGCATATCCAGGGCGTCCGCCGCCCGGCGAAAACTCTTGGTGCGTGCGACCTCGACGAACAGGTGCATGTAGCTGAGCAGTTCCACGTCGATTGCTCCACTGGTGGATTAGTGATTTCAATTGTAGCTATTTATCCCACCAGTGAATCAGTTCATCCTGTGGGCACTCCTTCACCCTTTCGAGGAATCGACATGAACCCACTCAACGAAACGGTTCGCATTGGACGCTATACGCTGCGCAACCGGCTCGTCATGGCGCCGATGACGCGCTCGCGTGCCGACGACACAACCGGCGTACCCTCCGCGCTCGCCTTGCAATACTACGAGCAGCGCGCGGACGCCGGCCTGATCATCGCCGAAGGGACTTTCCCGTCGCCGATGGGTAAAGGCTACGTTCGCACGCCGGGCATCCACTCCGCCGCGCAGATCGAGGGATGGACGCGCATCACCGAGGCGGTCCACGCGAGGGGCGGCCTCATCTTCCTGCAGTTGATGCATACCGGTCGTATCTCGCATCCGAGCATGCTGCCGGATGGGGCAACACCCGTCGCGCCTTCGGCGATCGCCGCCGTGGGCCAGACATACACCGCGACAGGGCTGCAGGATTTCATCGTGCCCCGCGCGCTCGACACCGACGAGATCGCTGCCATCGTCGACGAGTACCGGCTCGCCACGCGTCACGCGTTGCAGGCCGGATTCGACGGAGTCGAACTGCATGCGGCCTCCGGTTATCTGCCGGAACAGTTCCTGTCGTCGGGGACCAATCAGCGCACCGATCGCTACGGTGGATCGCTTGAGAATCGCGCACGCTTCATCGTTGAAGTGCTGGAAGCGATGATCGAGGAAGCGGGCAGCGATCGCGTCGGCATCAAGATCTCGCCGGAAATGGGCTTTAATAGCGTGACCGATGCGGCACCGCAGGAAACCTACCAGTACCTCGTGCAGCGGGTCGGCATTCTGCAGCTTGCGTACCTTCATCTCGCACGGACCGGCAGCGCGTTCGACTACCGTGCGCTGGTGCGGCCGCTGTTCAACGGCGCGCTGCTTTTCGGCGGGGGGCTCGACCGGGATAGCGCCGCGTCGCTGATCGCGAGCCGCGATGCCGACGCCGCCGTGTTCGGCAGTCTGTACCTTGCGAACCCCGACCTTTTACAACGCTTCGTCGCCGGCGCACCGCTCAATGCGCCGGAACGCGAAACGTTCTATAGCGATGGTCCCCAAGGCTATATCGACTACCCGGTTCTACAGCAAGCACGATGAGTCGAGCATTTCGCCCCCGTGCTGCGGAACAGCGAGCGCTACACACGTGGACAACGAGACGCGCAACGAGAAGCGGTGGGGCCTGCGTGCGTCGGCGGCAATAGAAGGTCTTGATCGGCCAAACGAATTTCGATCGCATTTGCGATTTGCACGTGATCGGGATTATCGGCGGATAAGACCTCATCGGAGACGCTGACAATGATGGTGCCGGTTTGCCTGCCGTTTTCCGTGACCGGCACCAGTTCTGCCGCCTCGGGTAACGCCTCGCTTGCGATTGCCGTCGGAAGATAGAGCATCCAGCCGGCGCCCGGTCGTGCACCGAGCCAGTCAGAAGATCTTCATGACACGAAGGTTCACACGCGTCGACTCGAGCGGCCCGTTATGCACCGAGATGTCGTTGCCGTAGGTTCCTAGTACCTGCCAAGTCTTGGCCGGAAACCACGCGAACCCGACCGAGAATTTCGAGGTATTGATCCGGTTGCCTTGCGATACGCCGTTGACATGCATGAGCCCGCCCATCGAGTACGACAAGCCGGCACGCACGTCGAAGCTGTCGGTCACGTTGTAGCGCAACCAGGCCTGCATCTGCACGAGCGGATCCTCCGTCATCGTCGCATGCGCGGCCGTGTAATCGGTGTTGTGGCCAAAAACCGTTACGTCGCCGACCAGATCCAGCGTAAACCGGTCCACAAGCGGTGTGATGTAGCCGGCCTGCAGCGCGAATTTCCAGCGGTTTTCTCCTAGGTTCAACGCACGGCTGTCGTTGTAGCTGCCCGTTGGCACATAGATGAACGGCGTGATGCCAAGGTAGCGCTTGCTGCCCGGATCGTTCATCACCCACACGGTCGCCGCGAGAATGAGGTCGCCCACGCCGGTCGTGTTGCCGAGTGCGCTCAGGCTATTCGTTCCGCGAAGCGTGCCGAACGGCAGCAGGAATTGCGGATCGACCGTGAAATTGCCCAGCTTCATGTAATGGACATAACGAGCAATGCCGACGTCCGAATCGAGGTTTCCGCCGCTAACGCGATTGCCGCCGGCATAAATGCGGTCCCGTTCGACGTGCTGGTAATAGAGCAACCCGAGATTCGTACCGGCCGGCAGTGCCGTGTAATCGCCGGCGTCCACGTCGATCGCCATCGCCGGCTTGCCGCAAAGCGCCGCAAGTGCCAATACTGCTGCCGTCAATGCGTGGCGCACACGCCCACCGCCTTTTTCGATCGTCTGCATCTGCCTTTTCTCCTCTTGTCGATTGATGCCGAAGTCCCCCCTGCCGACCGGCCATGAGCCGTGGCATGTCCGGTGCGTCGGCTGCGCACCTGAGATCGTTACGGGGGAGTGACCGTGCGGCGAAGCGGGTCGCGTCAGGAAGGCTTCGCCGCAGCGTCTATGCGCGGACGATTTGCGCGAGCCGCTCGCCGATGATCACGCTCGGCGCCATCGTGTTGCCGGTCGTGATATTCGGCATGACCGATGCATCGGCTACGCGCAAGCCGCGAACGCCGCGCACGCGCAACTTCGCATCGACGACGCTGCCGGGATCGCTGCCCATCGCGCAACTGCCGACGAGATGGAAATACGTGCCTGTCGCATTACGAACGAAATTTTCCATCGCGCCGGCGTCGAGCGGGCCCGGCACCACTTCGCGTTTGACGAAGTCGGCCATCTCCCGAGCGTTGCCGATCTCGCGACACAGTTCGACGCATCGGAGCAGCGCCTTCATGTCTTCCGGTTCGGCGAGGTAGTTCGGATCGACGTTCGGCGCGGCACGGAAATCGCTCGACATCAATTTCACGCGCCCCGTGCTCCTCGGCTGCACGAGGCCCGGCGCGAGCGTCCACGCGGCTTTGGGAATCTGGTACTGCTTCGCGATCGTGTCCGTCACGAACGGGACTTCAATCTGAAACGGCTGAAGGTCCGGCACTTTGAGTCTCGCGTCGCTCTTCCAAAAGAGCGTGCATTCGGCCAGATTGTTTCGAGGCGGCAGCGCATCCTTGTACTCCCACACGCAGCCGCCGAGCAGAATATGGTCGCGCAAGTTGCGGCCGACGTTCGGCGAATGAACGATCGGCTTGATGCCTAACCCGCGCAGTTCCTCGGCATCGCCGATGCCCGATAGCATCAATATCTTCGGCGTGGCAACCGTGCCCGCCGAAAGCACGATCTCCTTGCGCGCGGCGATCCGCTTCTCGTGTTTCTCGCGATTTCCATGGATGAAGCGGACGGCGCTTGCCCGGTCGCCGTCGAGGTCGACGCGCACGACCGTCGAGTCGGTCAGCACGGTCAGGTTTGGCCGCGCGAGCGCATGACGCAAATAGGCGGCAAAGACCGTGTGGCGGCGCCCATCCTTGATCAGGGCTTGCGCGATCCCACAGGCCCCGGAGCCTTCCATCGCCTCGGCGTTGATGTCGTCTGTCGAGGGAACGCCGGCCTTGGCCGCGGCAGCCATCATGGCAGGCGCGATCGGATTCGGGCTCGGCAGCTTTTCGACATACACGTTGCCGCCCTTGCCGCGCCAGCGCGAGGTTGGCCCCTGCCAATCCTCAATCTTGCGATAGATCGAGAGAACCGAATCGTAATTCCACTGCGCATCGCCGGTTATCTCGGCCCACTCGTCGTAGTTTGCTTTGTGACCGCGCGCCCAGACCATCACGTTGATCGCGCTGCCGCCGCCTATGCCGCGGCCCATCGGCAACGGAATCGTGCGCCCGTTGCAATGGGCGGCGTCGGTATAGTCGTAGACGTAGCTGGTCGGCGAGCCGATGTTGGACGGCCAGAGCGCGGGGTCTTCCACGCTTTTTTGCTCGTTCCAGCCGCCCTCTTCGAGCAGCAGCACGGTCACGGACGGGTCCTCGGACAACCGAGATGCGACGACGCAGCCGGCGGACCCCGCTCCAACGATGACGTAGTCGTAATTTGCCTTGAGCGCGCGCGCGTTGTGCGCTTGATTGGTCACGGCGCGCTTCGCCTCTTCGGCATAAACGTGCGCGGTCGCGGCCGACAGGCCAGCCGCCAATGCGATGCGCATGAAATCGCGGCGCTTCATCTTGCCTCGAAAGAGCGCCTCCTCGGCGCGCGCCAGCATTTCACCTCGGGACATTTCCGAACTTTCATCACGCTCCACTTTCCGTCTCCTGTCTCACTTTTGATTTTGGTGCTTCCATTCTCCGGGCCTTGCCTTGGACGCCTCAGAACGGATATTCGATCGGCGAATCGACCTCGCTAATCCATTGCGTCTGAGTGAACGCTTCGACATTGGCTGGTCCGCCGAAGCGACCGCCGTTGCCCGACGCGCCCATGCCGCCGAACGGGACCTGGAATTCGTTATTGACGGTTTGGTCGTTGATATGCACCATGCCCGCGCGCAATCGCGTCGCGATGGCCATGGCCGCGGAGCGCGAGCGTGAGTGGATGGCGGCAGCGAGCCCGTAATCGCTCGCATGCACGAGCTCGATCGCCTCTTCGTCCGAATCGAATGCGATGACGGGCGCGACCGGTCCGAAAATCTCCTCGTGGAAAGCGGGCATCTGCGCCGTGACCCCGGCGAGCACCGTCGGTTCGAAAAAACGGCCCTGGCGCCGTCCGCCCGCCAATACCTGTGCCCCGGCCTCGACGCTCTCGCGCACGATGCGCTCGACGCGTTCGGCCTGGCGCTCGTTGATCAGCGGCCCGATATGGACAGGCCCCTCGGCCGGGTTGCCGACGACGAGTCGCTTCGCGCGCGCAGCGAGCGCTTGCGCGTAACGGCTCGCCACGCACCGATGGACGAGATGACGTCCTGTTTGCATGCAGATCTGCCCTTGGTGCAGGAACGACCCCCATGCCGCACAACTCGCCGCCTTGTCGAGGTCCGCGTCCGCGAGCACGATCATCGGGTTGTTGCCGCCCAGTTCGAGCTCGACCTTCTTCAACATCCTCCCGCATATTTCTCCGATCTGGCGACCGACCGCGGTCGATCCCGTGAACGAGATCATGCTGACCTCAGGATGCCGGACGATGGCGTCGCCCACGGACGGCCCGCCTGGCAACATCTGTAGGACGCCCGCCGGCAAGCCCGCCTCGGCAAAAAGTTCGGCAATCAAGGCGCCGCCCGTGATCGCGCTCTGCGGGTCGGGTTTGAGCACGACGGCGTTGCCTAGCGCGAGCGCCGGCGCCACGGAGCGCATGGCCAGCAGCAGCGGGAAATTCCACGGCGCGATGATGCCGACGACCCCGACCGGTATGCGGCGCCACGCATTCCTGCGTCCGGGCATTGCGGACGGAAAGAGCAGGCCGTCCGGCTGCATCGGCAACGCGGCGGCCATCAGCAGCTGCTCGTATGTCGCATCGAGCTCCCACTGCGCCTTCGGCGCGATCGAGCCGCACTCCCTGACGTTCCAGTCGAGGAATGACTGCGCACGCGCCTTGAGCAACCTCGCTGCTTCATGGAACACGGCGGCACGCTTGTCGAAAGGTAGGGCCGACCAGGTTCGCTGGGCGGCGACTGCGCGGTGCACGGCCTCGCCCACGTCGTCGTGCGCGGCCATGCCGGTCGTCGCGATCTCCTCTCCGGTTGCGGGTTCGATGACGGCGTGGGTGCCGCCTCGGCCTTCCACCCATTCGCCGAGAAATACCTTCCCGGCCCACTGCTCGTGGCTTGCTGCATGCGTCATGCGCGTCTCCGGACTGTGCGTCGTTTCTACGTTGCTATTCGAGCGGCGCCGTTTTGCGGATTGGCGCCGGTGCGATGATCATCGTGGAGTTCGGCGTGCCGCAGTTGTCCGGATTTCTTCTATTTCTTGTCTATAACGTGCGTTGCGTTCATTGTTCACCAGGCAGAACGAACGCCTGTTTCGCGTCCCACGCTGCTTTCGCGGAACTCGCGCGGACTGAATCCGTAGCGCTGGCGAAAGAGCCGGCTGAAATGCGCGGCGCTCGAAAAGCCGCAACGCCACGCCACTTCGTCGACACGCAGTCGCGCATGCCTCGCGGTACCGAGCATGTCGTGCGCGCGCTCGAGGCGCTGGCTCCAGAGGTGTCGCATCAGCGACGTTCCCTCGTCGCGAAACAGGCGGTTCAGGTAACTGACGGAAAGGCCGACGCCGTTTGCGATCTTCGCCGCGTCGAGTCCTTCGTCGCCGAGGTGCTCGGCGATGTAACGCTTGATGCGAAAGAGGACGGCCTCGGTGGTGCGACCCTGCACCGACGACGTGCCGCGATGGATGACGACATCCATCAGGTCGAGTATCTGTCGGCTCAGCAATGCCTTCGTGCTCGCCTCGAGTCGGTTGTGATAGGAAGCGATGAGCCGCACCATGTCCTGCACGAGCCGTACGTCGGCCGATTCGGTATCGGGCGCGATCCAATGATTGAGCTGGCTGCGGTAGCCGCGCTCGCGCAGCGCGGCTTTCGGACAAGTCAGCACGATGAGCTGCGTGTCTTCGTCGACCGATTCGACGAACGGGCGCGCGGGATCGACGATCACGAGATTGCCCGAGCGAAAGGCGCGCTGTTCGCCGTTTTGCTCGAACACCGCGTGGCCGCCGATCACGAGCTTCAGAAATAGGCTGTCTTCGCTGACTTCCTTGCGGCGCTGCGGCGCCAATGTCTGCCGGCTCATGCGAACGCGGGCGACCTTCACGTCGCCCACTTCGCAAACTTCGATCGCCGAGCCCCAATGATCCCCGGGTGCGTGCTCGCAGCGCAAGCCGTAGACGCTTTCGAGCATTTCGCGCCACCGCGGGAACGCGACGGCGCTCGAACGATAAGCGTCGCTCACTGCGATCGAATCGGTACTCATGGGGTTCCTCTTGCGGATGGTCGACCGGAAGAGTCGCACGGATACGGTCATGCAACTTAATGCATGGTATGGTCGGCGCAATGAAATTCAATTCATGTAAACGCGTACGCGGTGGCAGCGTTGCCTCAGCGCGTCCGGCTGTCCCGTGGCGGCGGGAAGGGTCATCATGGCTAATGTCGAGGCCGACGGCCCGACTGGTAAACCCCAAAGCGTTGGCCAAGGTGCTGCAAGCAGCCGTGAAAACGCTACCGGTTTCGTTGTAGCGGCTCACTGAGCGCTGAGCAAAATCACCAGATCGGTTCGCTAGAAAACCGAACTCTGCGATAAAGAACCGAGAATAGGCCGTCAATGAGATAGCATGTCGGTCCTCCCGCATGGAGCGCGTCGATCCGACAAATAACGGCGTGGCGTTTCATCGGTCGAGGCATCGAAATTTAATTTCAAATACCTTTCAAAAAAACAAAGAGGGCGCTCGATGTCGTTCCTGGCTGAGCGAAGCACCGAATCGATCGGCGAACACACACGGGGCATGACGTGGATCTCGGCCGTTGCAGTCGGACTTGGTGCGTTGTTCGTTTTCCTAAGCGTCGTTCGGATATTGCCGTTCGACGTTCGCTGGTATGCGCCGCTCGCGGGTTCATGGCTCGACCTATTCATCGTCGCGAACGGCGCGCGCTTGTCCGATCAAGGGCGAGCCACGCGAGCACGGACTGCCAGTTGGCGGCTGTTGCTACGAACCGCTCGACGGGCGGCAGGTCGTCAGCATGGTTCGGCGGCGTTCTTCGTCGCCTTGTGCTCGATCTCGTGGCAGCCGTGGGGCGCGCTCCTTAGCGCCTGCGTCGCGCTTGCGGCCACCGCGGCCGCGTGGGTACCGTTGCCGCCCGCCACGCTGATTCGAGCTTTGGTATCGCCGGCGTTCCCGATTGCCAACAGCGCCGCCTTGTTGGTGCTCGCGTTCCTGACGCTCGTCGCGGAACGAACCTGCGAAGCGCAGGCTGCACGCCTACCCGCGTCCGCTTCGCTCGCGCGGATGTTGCGCGTCGTCTTGATCGTGACGATTGCCGCCGCCGGTTCGAGCGCGTGGCTCGCTTATGCGGGGACAGCGCCCGATTGGCCGCTGCGCGCGGCGGCGGTATTCACCGGCGCCATCGCACTCGAGTTCGCGTTGCGCGCGGCCGCGCTCGTTTTCGTATCGCCGGCGAGCCGTGCCCGGATGACGCGCGTGCCAGGCAGCGTTATCGCGGGCATCGTTCAATGGCGGCCGTCGCCGCTCGCCGTGCTCGGCAACGCCGTACGCCAGCAGTACGGCGTCGATTTGCGGCAGAACTGGGTTCTGCACAGCGTCGTGCGGCTTTTGCCGGCGGCGCTCGTTTCGGTTCTGGTCGCCGGGTGGCTGTTGACCTCGGTTTATGTCCTCTCGCCCGATCAGCGCGCCGTCTACGAACGGTTCGGCGAACCGGCCGCGGTCTGGCAACCAGGGGCCCACATTGGTTTGCCGTTGCCCTTCGGCCAGGTGCGGCTCGTCGATAACGGCGCCGTGCATCAAATCATCGTGTCGGGCGGCGCCGATGACAGCAGTGTCGCCTCGCCCGCGGTCGATGCCGACGCTTCGGCTCCCGACGCCTTGAATCGACTCTGGGATGTCGCGCATCCCTGGGAGACCACGCAGGTCATTGCCGGCGCGAGCGGCGATCAGCAAAACTTTCAGATCGTCAGCGCCGATGTTCGTTTGGATTATCGAGTGGGCGCATCCGATGCCGATGCGCGCGCGGCGCTCTACCGAGCGAGCGACGTTCAGAGCGTAGTCCGTTCGATCGCCAACCGTGAGGTCGTGCACTATCTGGCATCGCACACGCTCGCCTCGCTGCTCGAAACGCGCCAAACCGCGGTCGCCGACGTTCTGCGGGCGAACGTGCAGCAGCGACTCGATCGTCTCGGGTCGGGCATCGAAGTGGTGGCCGTGGTGATCGAAAGCATTCATCCGCCCGCGGGCGCAGCCGCCGCTTACCACGGCGTTCAGGCCGCGCAAGTGCGCGCTCAGGCGCGCGTGGCGCAAGCTCGGGCCTATTCGGCGGCCGAACTGGGCGACGCGCGGGAAAGAGCCGCGAACGATGTCGCGCAAGCGCGCGGCAATGCGGTCGAGGCGTTGGCCCATGCGCGCGCGCTGCAAACGGACTTCGAGGCCGATGTCGGCGCCGCGCAGCTCGCCGGTCCCGCTTATACGTTCGAGTATTACTTGCGCAAGCTGTCGGGCGGGCTTCACGATGCGCGGCTGACCGTCGTCGACGACAGGCTCGCGCAAGGCAATCGCGCCACGCTCGATCTGCGCAGCTATCCGGTCGGCGATCTGGCCGGCCTTGCGCGCCCCAATCGTTGAGCTTCGACGAGCACCCTATGGCTTTGCTTCGTTTGCATACCGAACACGCTTCAAATCGTTCCAGGTGACACTGTGAGTCTCTTTCATTCGCATGCGCATGGCCACGGCCATGACGACCATCACGGCCATGGCGGCCACGATCACCATGACGACGATTCGCATTCGCATCATGACGGTCCGCGGCAGCGCAACCGTCTCGCCTTGCGGGTATCGTTGGCGCTCCTATGCGTTGTCGTCGCGGCAGCGGTGGCAAGCCTCGTGCAAGTGCACTCGGGCGAGGCGATGGTCGTGACGCGGTTCGGTCAGCCCGTGCGCGTATTGCTCGATCCGGGCTTGTCCTGGCGCTTGCCTGCTCCGATCGAAGCAGCGATGCCCGTCGACCTGCGTCTGCATACGACATCGAGCGGCTTGCAGGACGTCGGTACGCGCGACGGTTCGCGGATCATCGTGCAGGCCTACGTGGCATGGCGCGTCGGTGGGGATTCCGGCGACGTGGGCCGTTTCGTGCGCGCCGTGCGCAACGAGCCCGACGAAGCCGCGCGGCAGATTCGTTCGCTGCTCGGCTCGGCGTTGCAAACGACGTCGGCCGGTTTCGACCTGACTTCGCTCGTCAATACCGATCCGGGGCAAGTTCGGATCTCGGCATTCGAGGAAACGCTGCGCCGCCAGATCGATGCGCAACTGCATGCGGCGTACGGCGTGCGTGTCGTGCAGGTCGGATTGGAGCGGTTGACGCTGCCGGCCGTGACGCTCGCAGCCACAGTCCAGCGCATGAGCGCCGAGCGCGAAACGGTGGCGGCGCAAAGAACGGCGGACGGTAAACGCGAGGCGGCGCAGATTCGTTCGGACGCCGATCGCGAGGCGCGCGAGACGGTGGCCGATGCGACGGTCAAGGCGGCCGATATCGAGGCGCAATCGCGCAAGGATGCGGCGACGATCTACGGTAAGGCCTACGCGGCCAATCCGCGTCTGTACACGATGCTGCGGTCCCTCGACACGCTTGATTCGGTCGTCAATGCGCATACGAATCTGATCGTGCGGACCGACGCCGCGCCGTTCAGCGCCTTGGTGCGTGGGCCGGCAGGGCTCGATGCGGCGGTGCCTGCCGCATCGACCGAAGCAACCTCGCCGAAACGAAGCCGGCGCGCGCCATGAGCCAGGACGCCTCTTCCTCGCTCAGCCCGAGCGGACAAGCCGTCCGGGTGTCGTTCTGGTTCATCGCGGCCGTGGCCGTATTGGCGGCGTTCGCATGGGCGTTCTCGAACGTGCGACGGATCCCCGCGGACGAGCGCGCCGTCGTGATGCGCTTCGGCGCCTTCGTGCGGATGCAGGACGCGGGGTTGCTGATCGCATGGCCGCGTCCGTTCGAGACGGTCGTCATGGTGCCGGGCGGTGCGCATGTGCTGGCCTTGCCGATTCGCTCGCTGGAACGCGATGCGCGCGCGAGCGCGGCCGATGCGGCCGTGGCGAACCACGCGACGGTGGTGCCGGCCTGGCCGGCGCAAGCGTTCGATGCCGATTCCTCGGCAAACGATGGGATGGCCGAAGCACCATTGCCCGATGCATTGGCCGGGTCGGGCTATATGTTGACGGGAGACAACGGTGTCGTCCAATTGAACGCAACACTCTATTACCGTGTCGTCGATCCGTACGCCTATGTGCTGCAAAAGGACCGGCTCGACGCCGCGCTCGAGCGGATCGCCTCGGCCTCGGCCGTAAAAGTGGCGGCTGGGCGCGATATCGACGCCATCCTCGTCGCACGGCCCGAGCAGCGGGTTTCCGAGCAGAGGATGGCGCTGGAGCGCGATCGACTTCGCGCCGACGTTGCGCGCGAGGTCGAGCGCCATTTGGATGCGCTCGATCGCGTGCATGCGAGCCTCGGCGTCGAAGTGGTTCGTGTGGACTTGCAAGCGGCGTTTCCCGCTGCGGCCGTCGGCGCGTTCACCGCCGTTCTGACGTCGCTGCAGCAGGCCGAGCGTAACGTCGCCGAGGCGCGCACGTTCGCGGAGCAGCACCGCCAGGACGGCGCGCAGCGTGCCGATCGCATCCTCGCGGACGCCCGAGCGAGCGCGGTCGAGCGCGTGGCGCAAGCGCGTGCGAGCACCGCGGCGATCCAGCAGTTGGAAGGGGCGGTGCAAGCGCAGAGCGATCCGGGGCTCGTGGCCCGCCTATATCGCGACCGCATGCAGCAAATCCTCTCGAAGGCGCGCGTGACGACGGTCGATCCGCGCGATACGTCGAACCTGATTCTGCCGGGGAACACCAGATGAGCAGCCTCGATCCAGCTGGCTTGGACGAGTTCGCGACCGAGCGAACGGAATCGACGCCGATTGCCCTATCGGAAAGCGAACGCCGGGCAGTGACGTGGCAAATCGCGTTGGCCTTGGCCGCCGCGGGACTGCTCGCATTGTCGACGGCATGGCATTACCTGGCGAAAGACGGCGAAGCGCTTGCTCAACTCTTGGCCGGCATGGCTTCGCTGCTCGTGGCCGGCCCCGTGTTCGCGGGCGCGTGGCATAGCCTGCGGCGGCCGAGCCTGCACGGCGTGACGGATCGATTGATCGCATTGGCGATGCTCGCGGCGTGGGCGACGGGAGACATGGTGACGGCGGCGCTGCTGCCTGTCGTCATGACGCTCGGCCATGCGCTCGAGGAGCGCAGCGTACTAGGCTCGCAGGAAGCGATTCGCGCGCTCGGAAGGCTGACGCAAACCAGAGTGCGTCGCGTGGATCCCACGGGGCACGTCGAGGAAATCGCATTCGATCGTCTCGTCACCGGCGACATCGTCGAAGTCGTCCCTGGTGCGCGCATTCCCGCCGACGGTATCGTCCGTTTGGGACGATCGAGCGTCGACAACGGCCCGATCACGGGCGAATCCGTTCCCCTCGAGGTCGAGCACGGCAGTACCGTATTCGGCGGTGCGATGAATCTCGACGGGGCGCTGCGAATCGAAGTCACGCAAGTCGGCAAGCAATCGACGCTCGGCAAGGTCATCGAGCTCATGCAGCGGGCCGAGCGCGCCAAGCCGCCGGTCACGCAGATGCTCGAGCGTTATATGGGCGGTTATCTCGCGCTCGTGCTGCTCATTGCTGCGATCGTCTGGTTTACGTCGTCGAACGCGACGGCGATGCTGGCCGTCATCGTCGCGGCTTGTCCATGCGCGCTCGTGCTGGCGGCGCCCGCGACCGCCATTGCCGGGATTGCGGTCGGCGCGCGGCACGGCGTTTTATTTAGGAGTGCCGTGTTTCTCGACAAACTAGCCGAGATCGACACAGTCGTGCTCGACAAGACGGGCACGCTGACATACGGCGAACTGCACGTGGTCGACGTCGTCCTTCAACCCGGCTTCATGCTGCCCGACACCCTCGATCTCGCCGCGCGGCTCGCGGAGGGCAGTGCGCATCCGGTTAGTCGTGCGCTCGTACGCCATGCCGCTGACGTCGATCCGCAGCGAGCGGATAGAGCACCGTTCGACGGGATACGAGAGTTGCGCGGATTGGGCGTGATGGCGCAGACGCCCGACGGCGTGGCCGTGCTTGGCCGTCATGCGCTGCTGGCCGAATACGTCGCCGGGTTGCCGCATCCGGCGACGCGAGCGCAGGGGCCGTGCGTGGGGCTCGCATTGGACGGACGGCTCGTTGCATGGTTCGAGTTTGCCGACGTACTGCGGCCGGAGGCGCGCGACGCGCTCGCCGATCTGCGCGAACTCGGCCTGCTGCGTCATGCGTTGCTCACGGGAGATCGCGCGCCCGTGGCGCATGCGCTGGCGGAGCAAATCGGCATCGACGTCGTCGTGGCGGAGGCCTTGCCGCACGAGAAGCTCGACTTCGTCATCAACGAAATGAAGGCGGGGCGCCATCCGCTCGTCGTGGGCGACGGGCTCAACGATTTGCTGGCGATCAAGGCCGGCACGACCAGCATCGCGATGGGCGAGCGCGGTATCGACGTGGCGGTCGCATCGGCCGATATCGTACTGCTCGGCGACGATTTGCGCCGTATCGCGACTTGCGTTCGTCTCGGGAGACAATGTCGGCGAACGGCGACGGTCAATGCGGCGATCGGCCTCGGATGGACCGTGGGCGTCATTGCTATCGCGGCGCTCGGCGTCATGGGCGCCGTGAGCGTCGCGCTGTTGCACAACCTCGGCACCTTCATTGTCATCGCCAATGCGGGGCGCTTGTTGCGGATCGACGAGCGGCCGCAGCCGGCGGATGGGCGCTGATCGGCGCCGTGTCTTCCGTCGGCCCGTCGTCCATGCCATGGCGTGCTCGCTTTGTTCCTAGGACAAGCACGCCCGGTCAACCGGCCGGCGGCTCGATCATCCGCACGACGACCTTGCCCTTGGCGCGACCCTGGGCCAGGTATTCAAGCGCTTGCTTCGCCTGCTCGAACGGAAACACTTTATCGATCACCGGGCGAATGTGTTCCGATTCGAGCAGTCCGCCGATTTCGGCCAGCTGAGCGCCGTCCGGGCGCACGAAGAGAAAGGAGTAAGCAACGTTCCGCTTGCTCGCCAGGCGCATGATCTTCCGGCTCATCAAACCGAACACGAACGTTAGAAAGAAATTCAGGCGCCGTGCGCGCGCGAACGCGGCGTCCAAGGGGCCAATGAGCGAGACGATCTTGCTCCCCGGTTTGAGAATGCGGACGGCTTTCTCGATGGCATCGCCCCGCAGCGTGCCGAGCACCATGTCGTAGCCGTGCAGCACCTTCTCGAAGTCCTGCTGCTTATAGTCGACCACCTCGCTTGCGCCTAGCCCCGCGACCCACTCGACGTTGCCCGTGCTCGTGGTCGTTCCCACCTTGGCGCCGAAGTACTTCGCCAGTTGGATCGCAAACGTGCCGATTCCCCCCGATCCCGCCGGGATGAATACCTTCTGACCGGCGCGAACGTCGGCGCGCTCCTTCAATGCTTGCCACGAAGTGAGGCCGACCATCGGCACCGAGGCCGCCTGCACGAAGTCGAGGTTGTCGGGCTTGCGCGCAGCAACGCTTTCCGGCACCGCCGCGAATTCGGCGATCGAGCCCCTGCCCAGATCGAAGAGGCTCGCAAATACGGCGTCGCCCGGCTTGAAACGCGTCACCCGGCTGCCGACCTCGATCACGACGCCGGCAATATCGCTGCCCAACGTGGCGGGCAATTCGAACTTCAAAATCGATTTGAACGTGCCCGCCGGAATGATGTTGTCCACCGGGTTCAAGCCCGCCGCGTGCACCTGCACAAGCAGTTCATCGGGTGCGAGCGTCGGGCGCGGAACGTCGTCGAACCCGATCTCGGGAGACTTGCCGTAGCGTTTGAATGTGAGTGCCTTCATGTTGCTCTAATTCCGATGTACGGTGAATGCGGCCGGGAACGTTCGCGCCTTCGACGCGAAGCCGGCCTCGTATCGAAAGCGGATATCGCTAGTCGAAATCCGGCGCGCGGATCACCGCGACGGCTGATAGCGATCGGCCGCGCGGGCTTGTCGGATATCCGACAGGAGCCCTTGACGCGCCGCATCGAGCGCTTCCCAACGCTCGGCCACATGCAGCGGCGGGATGGTGACGAGTTCGCGACGATCGAAGCCCACAAGTGCCGCATCGACCAATTCGCCGACCTCCATCACCTCGGGAAGCGTATCGATGTCGATGCCGGCGCGCCCCCAGATTTCCGTGCGCGTCGCCGCCGGCAGGACCGCCTGCACGTAGACGCCGCTCTGCGACAGCTCGAGGTTCAAGCCCTGCGAGAGAAACAGCACGAAGGCCTTGGTGGCGCCGTAAGTCGACATGCCGAACTCGGGCGCGAAACCCACCACCGAGCCGATGTTGACGATCGCGCCGGTACCCGACTGCGCGAAGCGGGGCGCGACGGCAGCCGCGAGCCGCGTCAGCGCCGTGACGTTGAGCGTGATCAGACGTTCGATGCTATCGCTGCTCTGCTGGACGAACGCGCCCGACTGAGCCACCCCGGCGTTATTGATCAGGATGCCAATACGCGCGTCGTCGCGCAGGCGCGTTTCGACCGCGCTCAAATCGGCGGGCTGGGTCAGATCGGCCGGCAGCACTTCGACGGCCACGCCGTTTTCCGCGCGCAAACGCTCCGCCAGGGTGTCGAGACGTGTCTTGTCGCGTGCAACGAGCACGAGGTCGTGACCGCGGTGGGCGAAGCGCTCGGCGTACGTGGCGCCGATGCCGGAGGAAGCGCCGGTGACGAGAACAGTCGAGAGCGAAGTCATGAGTGATTCCTTTGCAAAGTGGTTTGGGCGCGGAAGCAAGGAGCGACCGGGCTCAGGCGAAGAGGGACGACTAGTCGGTGCGTCCGGTATGGCAACCGGATCAATGATGATGGTCATAATCTAAATTGTCAATGTTTTGATTACGATCGACATCAATGTATGATGGAGCCTTCACAGACAGGAACCGCAGTGGTCAAGCAATGAAGATCACCAAGGCACAGGCGCAGGCCAACCGGGAGCACGTCGTCCAGACGGCGTCGCGGCTATTTCGGGAGCGCGGTTACGATGGGGTGGGGGTTGCCGATTTGATGGCCGCTGCCGGTTTCACGCACGGCGGCTTTTACAAGCAGTTCCGCTCCAAGGCCGACTTGATGGCGGAATCGGCGGCCTGCGGCATTGCGCAGACGGTGGCGCTCAGTGCGGGAGTCGAACCGTCGACGTTCGTGCGGCATTACCTTTCCCGCGAGCATCGCGACAACGCCGCGAACGGTTGCACGATGGCCGCGCTCTGCGGAGATGCGGCGCGTCAGCCCGAAGCGGTCCGGGCCGCGTTCGCGGCCGGCATCGAGCGCCTGCTGGCTACCCTGCAACGCGATGGCGCCGCGTCGGGCGGCGCCGATGCGGCAAAAGCGCGAGCCCGATGCCTCGACATCATGGCGCATGCGGTGGGCGCCATCGTCATGTCGCGGGCGTGTCCAGACGATTCGCCGCTTGCCGACGAAATACTGGCGGTTTGCCGGGATGAGATCCTGACGTCACTGAGCTGAAATCGGTCAGGGCCGACGCGGACGACGTACCTCCAACCTTCCTACGACTGAATTCGCTTGATATCGCGGACGACAAAAATATACGAAGCCGCCCCGATCGACGCGATGACGCCGATCGCCGTTGTGCGTCAACCACTCTTCCCACTCATATTGCTCAAGAAGTGTTAGACGAGCCAGTCGTTCACTATCGGATCGCCGTGCATTGCATTTGCACACACCGCTCATGTCCTTTATCCTGGGCCCGCGAATTGCTCTCGCTTTGATAAAAGGGGGACATATTTATTCATTGCACACCCAAAGGAGTCAGTATGGAAAAAGCAATGAGATTGCAAGGAAAGATCGCATTCGTGACCGGCGCGGGGCAGGGTATCGGTCGTGCCGTGGCCGTACGCCTGGCGCAAGAGGGTGCAAAGGTCATCGTCAACGACCTTCATGACGACAGCCGCGCCGAGCAGACGCTGGCGGACGTGCGCGCCGCGGGCAGCGACGGCTGCATCGTGGCGGGCGATATCGGCGCCACGCAAGCGGGCCGCCGGCTCATCGAAGAAGCGATAAAGAAAATGGGCAGCATCGATGTGCTCGTCAACAATGCCGGCGTGGAGCACAATGCGTCGTTTCTGGATGTGAGCGAAGAGGATTACGACCGAGTTCTCGACATCAATTTGAAAGGCGCATTTTTCATTACGCAAGCATTTGTGAGCCATTTGCGCGATACGCAGCGCGGCGGACGCATCGTCAACATCAGCTCCGTGCATGAGGAATTGCCGTTTCCGCATTTCACTAGCTATTGCGCCAGCAAAGGCGGAATGAAGATGATGATGCGCAATCTCGCGATCGAGCTTGCGCCGCTCGGCATTACGGTCAACAACGTGGCGCCCGGTGCGATCGGCACATCGATCAACGACCGCTTGTTGCATAACCCGACGCAGCTCAATGCGCTGCTCGGCAACATTCCCCTCAAGCGGTTAGGCAAACCGCTCGACGTCGCGAACGCGGTGCTGTTCTTGGCGTCGGACGAGGCCGATTACGTCACTGGCTCGACGCTCTACGTCGATGGCGGCTTACTGTGGAACTACGCTGAACAATGAGCATGACGATCGCTGCAGAGAACATGTTGGCGACCGGCGGCGCGGCGCCTGACGTCGGACACGTCGCGCGCGCGGATGTCTTGACGCCGTCCGACCGTTATCAAGAACTGTTCGTCGCCGTGCAGATGGGGCGTGTGTTCGACGACAGCAAATCGTTCACCGATTGCGTGCCGCTTGCGGACCCCGCCGAGATCATGCGGCGTTATCGCGCCGATCATGCGCTGCCCGGTTTCGACTTGAAGGACTTCGTGACACGGCATTTCACGCGCGAGTGCGCGCCGGCCGAACATTACGTGGCGGACACGAGTCAGACGCTCGCCGCGCACATCGATTCATTATGGCCGGTGTTGAGGCGCGAGCCTCGCCGCCACCCGGCGAACAGTTCGCTATTGCCGCTGCCGCACGACTACGTCGTGCCCGGAGGACGTTTCAGCGAGATGTACTACTGGGACTCCTACTTCACGATGCTGGGTCTAGCCGAAAGCGGGCGACACCATCTGCTGCGCAGCATGGCGGACAACTTCGCTTTCTTGGTCGATCACTACGGGCATATCCCGAACGGCAACCGAACGTATTATTTGAGCCGCTCGCAGCCGCCCGTATTCGCACTGATGGTCGACTTGTTTCAAACGCACGGCGTTCAGCCGGCGCTCCGGTATCTGCCGCAACTCAAGCGCGAACACGCCTACTGGATGGATGGCGCCGAAGGTCTGGCGCCAGGCGAGGCGGCGCGACACGTCGTGCGGCTGCCCGACGGCGCGCTCTTGAACCGCTATTGGGACGAGCGCGATACGCCGCGCGACGAGGGATACATTGAGGACGTCGAAACGGCGGGGCGCAGTGCGCGCCCGAAGGGTGAGGTGTATCGCGACTTGCGAGCCGGCGCGGAGTCGGGCTGGGATTTCAGCTCGCGTTGGCTTGCCGATCCGCACGACCTATCGACGATTCGAACGACGTCGATATTGCCGATCGATCTGAACAGCTTTCTCTACAAACTCGAGACGCAGATCGAAAACCTCGCCCGCGCGCACGGCGATGCGTCGACGGCCGATGCGTTCGGCAGTCGAGCCGAGGCGCGACATCGCGCCATCGATCGTTACCTGTGGAGCGAGAAGGACGGGGCGTTCGTCGACTACGACTGGCAACTCGGCGTGCAGCGCGAAGGGCTCAGCGCGGCGCTCGCCGTGCCGCTATACGTCGGGCTCGCGTCAAGCGAGCAGGCGCATCGCGCCGGGCGTGCGCTCGAGTCCCGATTGTTGGCGGCGGGTGGCGTGAGAACGACCGAGCAAGCGAGCCAGCAGCAATGGGACCGCTCCAACGGATGGGCGCCGCTGCAATGGATGGCGGCACGCGGGCTGATTCGCTACGGCGAGCGGGCGCTCGGGCGCGAGATCGCTCACCGCTGGCTGGCTACGGTGGCGGCCGTTTATGAGCGCGAGTTCAAGCTCGTCGAAAAGTACGCGCTGCATCGGGACGTCGATGCGACGCACGGCGGCGGTGGCGGCGAGTATCCCTTGCAGGACGGCTTCGGGTGGACCAACGGTGTCGTGCGCAAGCTGCTCGATGTGCATCCCGAACACGAGGTACACAGCAGTCGTGCGGGGGAGCCGCGTCAGCGCTCCACGGGGTAGGGTGGCCCGGTGCCGGTCAGGGGGA
>DASVLS010000051.1:0-53048 GCA_036384755.1 Trinickia sp.
CATGATTCAATCTCAAATATTCATTCTGTGATATGCTGCGCGGGCTAGTTTTAGGTCCTTCCAAGCAAGACTTGATTCGCGCAATCCGCTAAACGGTCAGGCCGTGTCGCGGAAGGTTGAGTAACCCGCTATTTCTCGAGAAACTCGAAGAAAGGTGAGCGTAAACATGATGAAGCAATTCCAGCTGAACTCGTATTTGTTCGGCGGCAATGCTCCGTACGTAGAAGAATTGTACGAGCAATACCTAGATAACCCGGCGTCGGTCCCCGATAATTGGCGCGGGTACTTCGACGCGTTGCAAAACGTGCCTGCCTCGGACGGCAGCGCAGCGAGCGACGTGGCCCATGGCCCTATCGTCGAATCGTTCGCGCAACGCGCGAAGGCCAACGCGTTCGTGCCGCGCGAAGCCGGTGAAAATCTCGCCACCGCGCGAAAGCAAGTCCACGTCCAGTCGCTCATCAGCGCTTATCGATTCCTCGGCTCGCAATGGGCGAACCTCGATCCGCTGAAACGCCGCGAGCGTCCCGCCATTCCCGAACTCGAACCTGCGTTCTACGACTTCACCGAAGCCGACATGGACCAGACGTTCAGCGCAAGCAATCTCTATCTCGGGTTCGAGCAAGCCTCGCTGCGCGACATCGTCAAGGGCCTGCGCGACACGTACTGCGGTACGATCGGCGCGGAATTCATGTACATCAGCGATCCCGAACAAAAGCGCTGGTGGCAAGAACGGCTCGAATCGATTCGCGCCACGCCGAATTTTTCGGCCGAGAAGAAGAAGCACATCCTCAATCGCCTGACCGCGGGTGAAGGGCTCGAGCGCTATCTGCATACGAAGTACGTCGGGCAGAAGCGCTTCTCGCTCGAAGGCGGCGAGAGTTTCATCGCCTCGATGGACGAAGTCGTCCGTCACGCAGGCGCGAAGGGCGTGCAGGAAATCGTCATCGGCATGGCCCACCGCGGCCGGCTGAACGTGCTTGTTAACACGCTCGGCAAGATGCCGTCGGATCTATTCGCCGAATTCGAAGGCAAGCACGTCGACGATCTGCCGGCCGGCGACGTCAAGTACCACAAGGGGTTCTCGTCGGATGTCGCCACCGAAGGCGGCCCGGTGCACCTCTCGCTCGCGTTCAACCCGTCGCACCTCGAAATCGTCAATCCCGTGGTGGAAGGCTCGGCGAAGGCCCGTATGGACCGCCGCGGCGACGACGACGGCGCGCAAGTGCTGCCGGTTCAGATTCACGGCGACGCCGCGTTCGCGGGTCAGGGCGTCGTGATGGAAACGCTGAACCTCGCGCAAACGCGCGGCTACGGCACGCACGGCACGCTGCACATCGTCATCAACAACCAGATCGGTTTCACGACGTCCGATCCGCGCGATGCGCGTTCGACGCTGTACTGCTCGGACGTCGTCAAGATGATCGAAGCGCCGGTGCTGCACGTGAACGGCGACGATCCCGAAGCGGTCGTCCTCGCCACGCAGATCGCGATCGATTTCCGGATGCAGTTCCATAAGGATGTCGTCATCGACATCGTCTGCTTCCGCAAGCTCGGCCACAACGAGCAAGATACGCCGGCCGTCACGCAGCCGCTGATGTACAAGAAGATCGCCCAGCACCCGGGCACGCGCGCGCTGTATGCCGAAAAGCTCGTGCAGCAAGGCGTCATCACGGCCGAAGACGCGGAAAACTTCGTCAAGGCCTACCGTCAGGCGATGGACGAAGGTCACCACACCGTCGATCCGGTGCTCTCGAACTACAAGAGCAAGTACGCCGTCGACTGGGTGCCGTTCCTCAATCGCAAATGGACGGACGCAGCCGATACGGCCGTGCCGCTCGCCGAGCTCAAGCGCTTGGCCGAGCGCATCACGACGGTGCCCGAGAACTTCAAGGTGCACCCGCTCGTCGAGCGCGTCGTCAACGACCGCCGCGCCATGGGCCGCGGCGATGCGCCGCTCGATTGGGGCATGGGCGAGCATCTCGCTTACGCGTCGCTCGTGGCGTCGGGCTACGCCGTGCGTCTGACGGGGCAAGACTCGGGCCGCGGCACGTTTACCCACCGCCACGCGGTGCTGCACGACCAGAACCGCGAGCGCTGGAACGACGGCACGTACATTCCGCTGCAAAATGTGGCCGACGGTCAAGCGAAGTTCACGGTCATCGATTCCGTGTTGTCCGAAGAAGCCGTGCTCGGCTTCGAATACGGCTACTCGACGGCCGAGCCGAACACGCTCGTCGCCTGGGAAGCGCAGTTCGGCGATTTCGCAAACGGCGCGCAGGTCGTGATCGACCAGTTTATTTCGTCGGGCGAAGTGAAGTGGGGCCGCGTGTCGGGCCTGACGATGCTGCTGCCGCACGGCTATGAGGGGCAAGGCCCCGAGCACTCGTCGGCGCGTATCGAACGCTACCTGCAGCTGTGCGCCGAGCACAACATGCAAGTCGTGCAGCCCACGACGCCCGCGCAGATCTTCCACCTGCTGCGCCGCCAGATGATCCGCCTGTTCCGCAAGCCGCTCATCGTCGCCACGCCGAAATCGCTGCTGCGCCACAAGGAAGCGGTGTCCGATCTGTCCGAACTCGCCAACGGTTCGTTCCAGCCCGTGCTCGGCGAAACCGACGGCACGATCGATGCGAAGAAGGTCAAGCGTATCGTCGTCTGCTCGGGCCGCGTCTACTACGACCTGCTCGCGCATCGCCGCGAGGCGAAGGCGAACGACGCCGCGATCATTCGTATCGAGCAGCTCTATCCGTTCGCGCACAAGCAGTTCGAAGCGGAGCTGAAGAAGTACGACAACGCGACGGAAGTGGTGTGGGTGCAGGACGAGCCGCAAAACCAAGGGCCGTGGTTCTACATCGAGCACCACCTGAAGGAAGGCATGAAGGACGGACAGAAGCTCGCATACAGCGGACGTCCGGCTTCCGCCTCGCCCGCGGTCGGCTACTACGCGAAGCACTACGAGCAGCAGAAGTCGCTGATCGAAGGTGCGTTCGGCCGGCTCAAGAGCGCGCAGATCGCCAAATAACTAGATTGACGGCGAACCGGGAAGCGCAAGGGCGCTTTCCCGTGTCGGCGAGCGGCGCGCCGAGTGCGCGTATCGCGACGCGACGTGCGGTTCGCCTCCCACACCGGATATAAGAGTTCAGGAAAGATCAAATGGCTATTGTTGAAGTCAAGGTCCCGCAGTTTTCGGAGTCGGTTTCGGAAGGCACGATGCTGCAGTGGAAGAAGAAGCCCGGCGAAGCCGTGACGCGTGACGAAATCCTCGTCGAAATCGAAACGGACAAGGTCGTGCTCGAAGTGCCCGCTCCCGATTCGGGCGTGATGGCCGAAATCATCGTCGCCGACGGCGCGACGGTCGAATCGGAGCAACTGCTCGCGAAGATCGACACGGAAGGCAAGGCTGGCGCTGCTGCTGCTCCGGCAGCCGCCGCCGCTCCGGCTGCGGCCGCAGCGCCCGCCGCTGCCGCCGCCACGCCGACCGCCGGCGGCGTCGCTTCGCCGGCAGCCGGCAAGCTGATGGCCGAAAAGAACCTCGCGGCCGACCAGGTATCGGGTACGGGCCGCGACGGCCGCATCACGAAGGGCGATGTGCTGTCCGCCGGCGCCCCCGCCGCACGCGCGCCGGCTGCCGCCCCCGCCGCAAAGCCGGCGAAGCCGTCGCTGCCGGACGTGAAGGCGCCGGCCTCGGCCGAATCCTGGCTGCAAAACCGCCCCGAGCAGCGCGTGCCGATGTCGCGCCTGCGTGCGCGTATCGCCGAACGTCTGCTCGAGTCGCAGCAAACGAACGCCATCCTCACGACGTTCAACGAAGTGAACATGGCGCCCGTCATGGACTTGCGCAACAAGTACAAGGACAAGTTCGAAAAGGAACATGGCGTCAAGCTCGGCTTCATGTCCTTCTTCGTGAAGGCGGCCGTGCACGCGCTGAAGAAGTTCCCGCTCGTGAACGCGTCCATCGACGGTAACGACATCGTCTACCACGGCTACTTCGACATCGGTATCGCGGTCGGTTCGCCGCGCGGTCTCGTCGTGCCGATCCTGCGCAACGCCGATCAAATGTCCCTCGCCGACATCGAGAAGAAGATCGCCGAATTCGGCCAAAAGGCGAAGGACGGCAAGCTGTCGATCGAGGAAATGACGGGCGGCACGTTCTCGATCTCGAACGGCGGCGTGTTCGGCTCGATGCTGTCGACGCCGATCATCAACCCGCCGCAGTCGGCCATCCTCGGCGTGCACGCGACGAAGGAGCGCGCGGTCGTCGAAAACGGCCAGATCGTCATCCGTCCGATGAACTATCTCGCGCTGTCGTACGACCACCGGATCATCGACGGCCGCGAAGCCGTGCTCTCGCTCGTGGCGATGAAGGATGCGCTCGAGGATCCGGCTCGCCTCCTGCTCGACCTGTAATGCCCGCGCCCGCTCGCGTGGCTCCAGCGGCGAGCGGGCGTTTTCAATCGCAGTGAACGAACCGGCGGCGTGCGCGTGACGCAACGCGCCTCGCCGCGTCAGCAAAAGGATTGTCATGTCCCAAGAATTTGACGTCGTCGTGATCGGCGCGGGCCCGGGCGGCTACATTGCCGCGATTCGCGCCGCGCAGCTCGGCAAGACCGTCGCTTGTATCGAAAAATGGAAGAACCCGGCCGGCGCGCTCAAGCTCGGCGGCACATGTCTGAACGTAGGCTGCATCCCGTCCAAGGCGTTGCTCGCGTCGTCGGAGGAATTCGAAAACGCTTCGCATCACCTCGATGTGCACGGCATCAGCGTGGGCGACGTCAAGATCGACGTGACCAAGATGATGGCGCGCAAGGACGGCATCGTCGAGAAAATGACGGGCGGCATCGAGTATCTGTTCAAGAAGAACAAAATCACCTGGCTGCAGGGTCACGGCAAGTTCGTCGGCAAGAACGACGGCGGCGTGCAGATCGAAGTCAGCGGCGAAGGCGACACGCAAGTCGTCACGGCCAAGAACGTCATCATCGCTACGGGTTCGAAGGCGCGCCATCTGCCGAACGTGCCGGTCGACAACAAGATCGTTGCCGATAACGAAGGCGCGCTCGCATTCGACGCCGTGCCGAAGACGCTCGCCGTCATCGGCGCCGGCGTGATCGGCCTCGAACTCGGCTCGGTGTGGCGCCGCCTCGGCTCGCAGGTCACCGTGCTCGAAGCGCTGCCGCAGTTCCTCGGCGCAGCCGATGAATCGCTGGCGAAGGAAGCGGCGAAGGTCTTCAAGAAGCAAGGGCTCGACATCCACCTCGGCGTCAGCATCGGCGAGGTCAAGGCGTCCAAGGACGCCGTGTCGATCGCCTACACCGACAAGGACGGCAACGCGCAAACGCTCGAAGCGGACCGCCTGATCGTATCGGTCGGTCGCGTGCCCAATACCGATGACCTCGGCCTCGAATCGATCGGACTGAAGGCGAACGAGCGCGGCTTCATCGACGTGGACGATCACTGCCGCACGAGCGTGCCGAACGTGTACGCGATCGGCGACGTCGTTCGCGGCCCGATGCTCGCGCACAAGGCCGAAGACGAAGGCGTGCTCGTGGCCGAAGTCATCGACGGGCAGAAGCCGCATATCGATTACAACTGCATCCCGTGGGTCATCTACACCGAGCCCGAGATCGCTTGGGTCGGCAAGACGGAGCAGCAGTTGAAGGCGGAAGGGCGCGAGGTCAAGAAAGGCCAGTTCCCGTTCTCGATCAACGGCCGCGCGCTCGGCATCGCGAAGTCGGACGGCTTCGTCAAGATGATTGCCGATGCGAAGACGGACGAGTTGCTCGGCGTGCATATCATCGCCGCCAACGCTTCGGACTTGATCGCCGAAGCGGTCGTGGCGATGGAGTTCAAGGCCGCGTCGGAAGACATCGGCCGCATCTGCCATCCGCATCCGTCGCTGTCCGAAGTGATGCGCGAAGCGGCGCTCGACGTCGACAAGCGCGCGCTCAATAAGTAATGGCCTCGCCCCGGGCTTTCGGTCGGGGCTGAAACGCCACGGCGAAGGCGGGCAGGGGCCATCCCTCCCGCCTTCGTCTTTTTGTATTTGCACGATGAACGTCATCGAATATTACGAGCACGAGCTCGAGACGCGGGGATATGCGGCGGACGCCGCCCAACGCTCGGCCGTCGACCGGCTGCAGCAATGCTTCGAAGCATGGGTCGCCTACAAGGCGCGCCGCTCGAATGCGCTGCGCAAGCTGATCGTTCACCCGCAATTGCCGCGCGGCGTCTATATGTGGGGCGGCGTCGGGCGCGGCAAGAGCTTCCTCATGGACAGCTTCTACGCCGTCGTGCCGGTGCAGCGCAAGACGCGCATTCACTTTCACGAATTCATGCGCGAAGTGCATCGCGTGCTCGAAGAACTCAAAGGGCAGGCCGATCCGCTCGACGAGTTGGCGCGGCGTATCGCCAAGCGATACCGGCTCATCTGCTTCGACGAATTCCATGTGTCCGACATCGCGGACGCGATGATTCTCTACCGCTTGCTCGACCGGCTCTTCACGAACGGCGTGCAGTTCGTCATGACGTCGAACTATCACCCGGACACGCTGTATCCCGACGGGTTGCATCGCGACCGCCTGCTGCCGGCGATCGAACTCATCAAGCACCACGTCGACGTGCTCAACGTCGATGCGGGCGTCGATTATCGGCAGCGCACGCTCGCCCAAGTCAGCGTCTACCACACGCCGCTGGGGGCCGAGGCCAATCGGGCGTTGCGCGCGGCGTATGCCCAGTTGGCGGCGGTGCCGGACGAAAGTCCCATCCTCCATATCGAAAAGCGCGAGCTCAAGGCGTTGCGCCGTGCCGACGGCGTCGTCTGGTTCGACTTCGCGACGTTGTGCGGGGGGCCGCGCTCCCAAAACGATTATCTGGAACTCGCGACGCGCTTTCATACGGTCATTCTGTCCGACGTTCCGCAAATGTCGCCGCGTATGGCCTCGGAAGCACGACGCTTCACCTGGCTCGTCGATGTGTTCTACGACCATAAGGTCAAGCTGCTGATGTCGGCGGCGGTGCTGGCCGAAGCGCTCTATGTCGAAGGGCCGATGGCCAACGAGTTCAGCCGAACGGTCTCGCGGCTCGTCGAAATGCAATCCAAGGAGTACTTGGAAACGCCGCGCCGGATTGTCGATACGTCGTTGACCTGATCGCGCGCCGCTCGGCGCGATGCAAATTAGGAGTATTCCAATAGCCGCCGCGTGTCACGGGGCATATCGTGCATTTCCTTGTACTTCGAAGGAGGCGCCGATGACCCCGTATAGCGACGTAACGGACGAACAGTGGCAAAGCATCGTGCCGCTCATTCCGGAGGTGTGTTCTCGCAGGCGGCGCGTCCGGGGCCGCCCTGTCACCGATACCCGAGCGGTGCTCAACGGCGTGCTATGGGTGATCTACAGCGGCGCCGCATGGGCGTCCATGCCCAAGCGTTACCCGGCCTATCAAACGTGTCATCGCCGATTCAGCACATGGTATTCGGCTGGCGTATTCAATCAAGTCCTCACGCGGCTTTATGGCGAGGCGGGTATGGCGCTGTGCGAAACCATCAAGGCGCGTATGCGCCCGAAAAGGAAGGCCGCGCCGCCACCCGCGCAGGCGATGCCGTTCGTTTCCGTCAACGTGCCGACATTGACTTATCTCGCTTCGCTGCGTCGCGCGGCATAAGCGGACGGCGTTGGGCCGGCGCGGTGGCCCAACGTTCTCTTATCAACGCTCGGGTTAGTTCTTCGCTTCAGTCCTTCGCTTCAGTTCTTCGCTTGAGCGGCCGCGTCTTGGCGGATCCAAGTCTGCGAGCGGCCGAGCAGCGAGATGCCGATGTAGCCGCGGACGACGAGCTTCTGGCCGCCGTCCTCGAGGTGCATCTTGCACTTGTAGACCTTGCCGTTCTCGGGATCGAGGATGTTGCCGCCATCCCACTTGTCCCCGTCCTGCTTCATGCTTCTGATGATCGTCATGCCGAGGATCGGCTGGTCTTTGCGCTCATCGGTGCAGGCCGTGCAGCGCTTGCCCGGTTTATCGGCCGGGTTGAGCCCCTTGATGACCTTGCCGCTCAACGTGCCGTCGTCGCTCTGCGTGATTTGCACGAGCGCCTTCGGCTGATGCGTGTTGTCGTCGATCGTTTGCCAAACGCCGACCGGTGTGTCGCCGGCCTGTGCAAACGCGACGGCGGCGCTCGCCAGTAGCGCGCCCGCGACCGCGACGTGCTTGACGGCGCGCCAACCCAACGTTTTGGCGTGGTGCGAGATGTGCGTCATGTGCCTTCCTCCTTTTTGGTCATCGCCTGTCGTACCAACTGCGCGGCAGCCTATCGGACTCGCGCCGCGTCTTCTATGAATCCGGCCAGCATACGCGCCGAAGCGGCCCCTCGTTTGATAGTGGTACCTCTAATCGGCAAGCGCCACAGCGCGACAATTCCTGCGACTCGAAGAACTAGAAAAGCCGATAGGAAAACGTCGCGTTCAGCCGTGGGCTGCGCGACGGGCTTTCGATCGGCGCGTCGCCGATCGGCGATCGCGCGGATCTTTCGCTCCGTGCCGCTCGCGTTGGCTTTGATTTTGATGCTCGCACATAGCCTTCGACCACCGTGACGTGGACCACGCCGTTTTCGAATGTCTGAGCGGGGATGAACGCGAACGAAAGGGCGTAGCCGCGCGAGGCTATATCGAGCAGTGGTCGTCGACCGCAGCAAGTGGGATATGGCGGAGCGCACACGCGTGCTGGCCGCCCTGGCGTCGAACGCCTGGCGGCGGCAGGACACCGCCCAGTATCTGGGAATCAGCCGGAAAGTGTTGTGGGAAAAAATGAGGAAATACCAGATCTTCGACGAGGAGCCCGAAACGCGAGAAAGTGGGGGATAATGGCGCGCTTGAGTCAAAACTGTCTCAAAAAGTAGAACTATTAGCGCAGGAAAGGACATATGAGCCACTATTCGCGTATGCGGGGGACCGCGCTTGCAGCGCTGATCGCAATCGGGGGATTGGGTATCGAGGGGTGCGCCACCGCGCAGTCGGCTACGGACGGCGTCGCAAACGTTGCACCGGCGGCGCTTGCGCCTGCGGCAGTCATAGCCGCTTCGCCGGCACAATCGCCGCAAGTGTCGTCGCCGGACCAGACGGCGGCCGCATCGACGGCCGAGGAAGCGAAGGACGTGCAGGGCAATGTTGCCGAATTGCAACGTCTGATGCATGGCACGGAGCTGTCGGAACTTCGTACGGCCTACAACGGGACCTACGGCGCCAGCCTGCTGCTTCATGGGAAAGACATGACGTACTTCGTCGCGCTCTTTCAGCAGAAAAACTTCTGGCGTGTGATCAAGACGACGAACGAGGATTATGCGGAAGCCGTCTACGCCGACTTCACGCGCCGTAGTGCCAAGCTAGCCGACGTCGAAATCCGACGGACGAAGCTCGCAGCGCAGAAGGCCTACACCGAGGAGTTGATCGCCGCGGCGCAAGCGCGTGCGGATCGCCTGCAGGCCGACCTCGATGTCGCACGCAAGCAACAGGAACTCGCAGCGAGCCATCAGAAGCAGGCGCGCGAAGAGGCCGCGTCGTTGCAAAACCAACAGCTCGCGGCGCAGGAGCAATTGAGCGCGATGCGCCAGCAGATCCATACGCTGCAGCGTCAGACGGAACAGGGCTTGCCGCACAGCCAACCCTCGCGCCGCCGCAAGCACTGACCTAAGCGGGCATCTTAGGACTAGCGCATTCATCGCCGCCGAGCGGCCGTTCGTCGGCTGCAGGACGGCTTTTTTGTTTTTCGATATCGTCGCCGGCCCGGTTCGTCCATGTTATCCGAGGAGTGTTGCATGCGCGCTTGCCCGTAGGCGACGATGCTGTCCAGACCGACCTGGAGAAACCAATGCCATTCGCGGATACGGGTGCAGCGCCATACTACGCAGTGATCTTCACGTCGATTCGAACCGGCGTCGACGATGGCTATACGGAGATGGATAGGCTATTGAGCGAGGCCGCACGCGAGCAGCCGGGCTATCTCGGCGTCGAATCGGCGCGCGGCGAGATCGGCATCACGATTTCGTATTGGCGCGATCTGGAATCGATCGCCGCGTGGAAGGCTCACGCGACACACCTCGTCGCGCAGGGGCTGGGACGGGAACGTTGGTATGAAGAATATGTCACGCGCGTCTGCAAGGTCGAGCGCGATTATTCGTTCAAAAAAGACTGATCGGCCGCAAGGCAAAAAGCTGCGACACGGCGACGGCGGCAGCACCCGCCGCTGCCGTCGCCGCTCGAGGCTTACTCGTCTTGATTGCCCGTGTCGCCGTTGTCGTTTCCATGGCCATGGTGACCATGGCCGCCGTTCGGGCCGCCGGGCAGCGTGCTGAACGGGCGGCGCCGGCGCGTGACGACGACGGGACCCTCGGAGGAGCGAGGTTCGGCCGAGGACGACGAGCCGTAGTGCTCGCGCGGTTCGCGCGGCTCCCTCGGCTCGCGCCCTTCACGTCCTTCACGTCCTTCGCGCGGCCCCGAGCCTTCCCGTGAGCCGTGGCGCTCGCCGTACCCACCGGTACGCGGCCCGCGCGGGCCCGGGCGCGTGCCGGTGTCGATCTGGATCGTCGAAATGGCGCGCTTGTAGATGCCTTGCAACCCCACCGGCGTGCGCAGCATGACAAGGTATTGATCGAACGACTCGATGCAGCCCGTCAGGCGAATGCCGTTGACGAGATAGATTTCGACGCGCTTGCGCTCTTTGCGCGCGGCATTCATGAAGTCGTTTTGCGGATGCGATTCTGAGGGATTCGGCATTGCTAGGACGGCAGCACGGGCTGCTCCGGTTGGTTGGCGGCTGCGCGACGATACGCGCGCGATTGGGCCGGATTTTACCCTGTGCGCGCGCAGTGCGTATCGATTTGGCCGAGATCGACTGCTGATGAGCGTCGCAACGACGTTTTCCGCCGATGTTTTGCACCTTCTCTGCGCACGGCGCACCGCATCGGCCGGTCTTTTATGCCGTACGGTGCGTGAATCGGGAAGGTTTTCTTGTGCGTGCCGGCAGGGTGCCTATCATGGATGGGAATCGAGATAGACACTCCACGTATAAGAACGATGAAGGCGCGTCCCCAGAACCTTTCGGAAGCCGTGTTCTCGCAAGCCCTGCGGGACTTGGCGTCCGTTGTCGGCGAAACGAACATCCTGACTGTGCCCGATCGCTTGCGCGAGTATGCCGATCCGTTCAGGCCGCAGCCGATGGCGCATGCGTTTGCAGCGTCGGCTGCCGTCCTGCCTGCCTCGATCGACGAGATTCGCGAGGTGCTGAAGGTTGCCCGCACCTATCGATTGCCGCTCTGGCCGGTGTCCACTGGCCGCAACTTTGCCTATGGGGGCGCCGCGCCCCGCCTGCCGGGTTCGGTCGTACTCGATCTGAAGCGCATGACCCGGATATTGGCGGTCGATGAAACGCTGGCGTACGCGCTCGTCGAACCAGGCGTGACGTATTTCGACCTTTACGCTTATTTGCGCGAGCATGGGTTGAAGCTCTGGGTCGATCCCGCCGCAGCGGGGTGGGGAAGCATCGTCGGCAACACGCTCGAGCGCGGGTTCGGCTACACGGCTTACGGCGATCACGCCGCGAACCAATGCGGCATGGAAGTCATGCTCGCAAGCGGGGAACTCGTCCGCACCGGCATGGGCGCGATCGAAATCGGCCAGTCCTGGCAGCTCTTCAAAGGCGGCTTCGGGCCCGCGTACGACACGATGTTCATGCAATCGAACTTCGGCGTCGTAACGAAGCTCGGCCTTTGGCTGATGCCGCGTCCGGAGCGCTATCTCATCGCGCATGTGAAGCTGCCCGGCGAGGCCGATCTCGAAGCGGCCGTGGAGACGCTGCGGCCGCTCAAGCTCGGCGAAACGATTCGCAACCATGCGGTGATCGAGGGCGCGGTGCGTCACGCGGCCGGCGTGTCGTCGCGACGAGACTGGTATGACGGCGCAGGCCCGATTCCCGATGCCGTCGTCGATAAGATGGTCGCGCGGCTCGACATCGGGCGATGGAACGTGCACTTCGCGATCTATGGCGACCCCTCCGTCGTCGAAGCGCGTTACGCGATCGCGGAACGCGCGTTCGCCAGGCTATCCGGCGCGCGGATCGAGGCGAATCGGTACGCGCCGGACACGGAGCCCGTGGGCGGCAGCGAGCGCAACATGGCCGGTATCCCGGCCATGAGCGCGTTTCGCATGATTGATTGGCGCGGCGGCAACGGGGCGCATGTCGACTTCTCGCCGATCTGCCCGTTTACCGGGCGCGACGCCATGCGCCAATACTCGGTCGCCAAGGCGCGCTTGGCCGAGTACGGGTTCGATTACTACGGTGGCTTCACCGCTGGGGATCGGCATTTACACCATATCGTCGCGACGATTTTCGATCGAGACGACGCGGGGCTGACGGAATCGGCAGCCGATCTTCAGCGCGTGTTGATGAGCGATGCGCGCGCCGAAGGCTATGGCGTGTATCGGACGCATCTCGCCACGATGGATTTTGCGGCATCGCAATACGACTTCAACGACGGGGCGTTGCTGCGGATGTCCGAAACGATCAAGGATGCGCTGGATCCCGAAGGCATCCTTGCGCCCGGCAAGTCGGGAATATGGCCGCGCGGCTGGCGCGATAAGCGCGGCGACATCTGACCGATCGAAACGGTCGCGAATGGCGCGCGTGGGAGACGAGCGATGGATCGACGCGAGTTCATGGGTGCGAGCCTCGGGATGACGGCCCTGGGATGCGCGTTGCCGCGCATGGCTTGCTACGGATTCCTAAACGATTCGAAGTCGCTGGTGCTGATCGATTCGACGCTGGCGGAAAGCCGTCTGCATGCCGCCAAGCTGCAACGCGATAACCGGCGCTTCATCGCCGTCGGCGAGGATGTCGGCATGCTGTGGCATCGGCAGCTGCGCTACTGGAAAGGCACGCTAACCGGCGTGTTGCGTCCATCCGATTGCTTCGTTCTGCAGACTTTTTCGTGGGCGGATGCACGCGCGTTCCGTACCGTGCAAGCCGGCCCGCGCGCAATCGCATTCGCGATCGATGCGGACCGGTCTTCGGAGCCGATCAGCTAGCCGCTCCCATGCTGCCGGTGCGGGAGCGGCTGCGGTTGCCGTCGCCATTTCCCCGAAGCAGGTCGAGCTTGGCGATCTCTTCGTCGCGCAGGGCGCGGCGCAAGATCTTGCCGACGTTCGTTTGCGGTAGCTCATCGCGGAACTCGATTTGCCTCGGGATCTTGTAGCCGGTCAGGTGTTTGCGGCAGTGCTGCAGGATAGCTTCTCGAGCGAGCCCGGGCGCGCGCGGTACCACGAATATTTTCACGCGTTCGCCTTGCGCATCGTCGGGAATGCCGATCGCGGCGACTTCGCGCACGTCCGGATGCGTCGCGACGACATCCTCGATCTCGCTCGGATAGACGTTGAAGCCCGATACGAGAATCATGTCCTTCTTGCGATCGATGAGCTTGATGAACCCGGCCGAATCCATGACGCCGATGTCGCCCGTCGCGAGCCAGCCGTCCGCATCGAGCACCTTCGCGGTTTCGTCGGGCCGCATCCAATAGCCTTTCATGACTTGCGGGCCTTTGACGCAAAGCTCGCCGGGCTCGCCGACGTTGGCCCAGACGCCGTCCTCTTTGCGCAAGCGCACGACAGTCGAAGGCGCGGGCAGTCCGACCGATCCGTCGAAGTCGCGCGGGTGCTTCAGATCGACGGGGTTCAGCGCGACGATCGGCGAACATTCCGTGAGTCCGTACCCTTCGACGATCGGCTTGCCCGTCACGGCCTTGAAGCGTTCGGCGACGGCGCGCTGCGTCGCCATCCCGCCGGCCATCGCGAGCTTCAGATTCGAGAAGTCGCGCTTGCAGAATTCCTCGTTGTCGAGAAAGGCCTTGTACAGCGTGTTGATCGCAAGGATGCCCGTGAACGTTTGATTGCGCAGAATCCGCACGACGCGTTTCATGTCGCGCGGGTTCGCGATGAGGACGTTGCGGCCGCCGAGTCCCAGGAAGATTAGACCGTTCACTGTGAGAGAGAGGATGTGATAGAGCGGCAGCGGCGTCAGCACCGTCTCCGTCTCCCCAGTGAGCTGGCTTTCCGACCACGCCTTTGCTTGCAGCAGGTTGGCGACGATGTTCCGATGCGTGAGCATTGCGCCTTTGGCGACGCCGGTGGTGCCGCCCGTGTATTGGAGAAACGCGACCTCGTCGTGAGAGACGAACACGTGCGAGTAGGGCGACTTCGCGCCCAGCGCCAACGCTCGGCGCATCCGCACCGCATTGGGCAGGCGATAGGCAGGCACCCTCTTTTGCACGTGCTTGATCGCGAAGTTGAGCAGGCGACCCTTCAAATTGAGCCCGAAGCCGAGTAGATCGCCGAGCGCGGTGACCACGATGTGCTCCACGGCTGTGCCCGGGAGTGCCTGTTCGAGGGTCTTGGCGAAATTTTCGAACACGACGATCGCCTTTGCGCCGCTGTCTTTGAGTTGATGCGCGAGCTCGCGCGGCGTGTAGAGCGGATTGACGTTCACGACGACGGCGCCGGCCTTGAGAATGCCGAACAGCGAAACAGGGTACTGAAACGTATTGGGCAACATGATCGCGACACGATCGCCGCGCTTGATGCCGATGCGTTGCAGATAAGCCGCGAACGCCTTCGCTTTGCGCGCGAGCGTGTCGTAACTCATCCCGGAGCCTACGCTCACGAAGGCTGTCCGTCCGCGAAATTGCGACGTGCATTCGTCGAAGAAGTGGGCGACCGATTGATATTGCGTAACGTCGATCTGATGCGGCACCTCGGGGGGATAGGAGGCGTACCAGATTCCGTCGGTATTGGGTGCCGCGAACGCGGGCGCATCCGTTGCGTTGTGCCCGTCGGACCCGGCGGACGCGTCTGCCGTTGCGTCGCGATCGTCACCGCCCCCGGTGGGCGCCTTCGCGGCGGGACCCGCCCGCTCCATTGCAGGTTGATTCATTTCGTTTTCTCCCAGGTTGTCCTCGTAACTGCTGTCGATGCGTTGTTTTCGTCTTCGCCGCCTCGATAGGCTGGCTTGCCCAGGTCGAAGTCGGCAGGGAAATCGTCGACCTTGACGAAGGCCGTACCGTCGCGCGCATAGCGCTCCAGCGCTTCCCGCTCGCGGCTGTCGATGAGCCCGCGTTCTTCCGCTGCGCGCGCCCAGCCCGGCAGCTCGGCAAGGCTTTGAGGCATCGCCCGCACGCGGCCCGCGCGCACTTCGTCGCGTACTTTCGACTCGATCTCGGCCACGGCTTGGCAGAGTCCGAGCAGACGCTCTCCACATGCGATCGGATCGTCCGAGCCGGCGCCCGCGGGCACGTGCGAATCGGCGAGCAGGCGATCCCGTGCGCCGCCCGGCGTCTGCAACAGCAATGCAATCGTGCTGGCCAGCGCGTCGGACGGCGGGCGCCGGCGCAAACCGAACGGGAAGGCAAGGGCGCGGATCAGCGCGGCGGCGAACCGGTTCGGATAGTTGGCGAACAGCGCGTCGAACGCCCGCTCGGCTTCCAGCAGCGCATCCTTGATCCCCCAGCGCACGAACGGCAGGTCTTCGGCGTGGGCGCCTTCGTCTTCGAACCGCTTCAACGTGGCCGAGATCAGCACGAGCTGCGAAAGCGCGTCGCCCAAGCGGGCCGACAACCGCTCGCGCCGCTTCAGTGCGCCGCCGAGCAGCAGCATCGACACGTCCGCGACGAATGCAAACGCGATGCAAAGGCGCGTGACGGCGCGGTAATAGTTCGTGAGGACCTGACTCGCCCCTCTCGGCTTCTTCAGAAAAACGCCGCACGTGAGGCCATGGATGCTGCTCCGTAGCGCGTTCGAGGCAACGAACGCGGCGTGCCGGAACACCGCGTTGTCGAAGGCGATCACCGCGCGTTCCTCATCGTCGTCGCGCGCGGCCGTCATTTCTTTGAGCAGATACGGATGGCAGCGGATCGACCCTTGCCCGAAGATGATCAGCGAGCGCGTGAGGATATTGGCACCCTCGACGGTGATCGAAACCGGCAACTGCTGATAGGCTCGCGCAAGAAAATTCGACGGGCCGAGGCAGATACCTTTGCCGCCGGCGATGTCCATCGCATCGTTCACGACGCGTCGCGAGCGTTCGGTCACATGGTATTTCGCGATCGCCGACAACACGGCGGGCTTTTCCCCGAGGTCGACGGCCTGTGCGCAGAAGCGCCGCATCGCATCCATGACATACAGGTTGCCGCCCATGCGGCCGAGCGCTTCGTGAATGCCTTCGAACTGACCGATCGGCGTCTTGAACTGCCTGCGCACCGCGGCGTAGGCGCTCGTGCCGCGCACCGCCATTTTGGCCGTGCCGACGCCTGCCGACGGCAATGAAATCGCGCGTCCGGCGGCGAGACATTCCATCAGCATGCGCCAGCCGTTGCCGACTTGAGCGGGGCCGCCGATGACCCAATCGACGGGGATGAAGACGTCCTTGCCCGAGTTCGGGCCGTTTTGAAAGACGGCGTTGAGGGGCCAATGACGCCGGCCGATCGATACGCCCGGGTGCGACGTGGGAATGAGCGCGCAGGTGATCCCCGGTTCTTCGTCGGCGCCGAGCAGATGATCGGGGTCGCGGACGCGAAACGCGAGGCCGAGCACGGTGGCGATCGGGCCCAGCGTGATGTAGCGCTTATCCCATGTGACACGGAAGCCCAACGTTTCTCGGCCGTCGAAGCGGCCTTTGCAGACGATGCCGATATCGGGAATGGCCGCGGCGTCGGAACCGGCATAAGGGCTCGTGAGCGCGAAGCAGGGAATTTCTTCGCCGCGCGCGAGGCGCGGCAAGTAATAGTTCTTTTGCTCCTCGGTGCCGTAATGCAGCAGCAGTTCGGCCGGCCCAAGCGAATTGGGCACCATGACGGAAACCGTCGCGGCCGAGCACCGCGACGCGAGCTTCATCACGACCTGCGAATGGGCGTAGGCGCTGAAGCCTTTACCGCCGAATCGCTTGTCGATGATCATCCCGAGAAAGCCTTGGCGCTTGATGAATTGCCAAGCCTCGGGCGACAAATCTTGCCAGCGCGCGGTGGTTTCCCAATCGTTGGCGAGATCGGCCAACGCTGTGCAGTCGTCGTCGAGGAATGCGCGCTCCTCGTCCGTCAACGCGGGCGGGCCGTGCGCGAGGAGCGCGTCCCAATCGGGGCGGCCGGAGAATAACTCGGCATCCCACCAAACGGTACCTGCCTCGATGGCATCGCGTTCGGTGGACGACATGTCGGGCAAGGCGCGACGAAAGCGTGCGAGCATGCGTGCGCCGACGAGCGCGCGGCGCAGCGGCCTGATCGTCAGCACGACGGCCGGAATGACGAACACGATACCGAGCGCAATGCATGAGGCCGGACCGGCCGCCTCCGTCATCGCGACGACGGCAAGCCAAACGCAAAGCGTGACGAGCCACCAGAGTGCGGCGGCTTCGACAAAGATCAGAATCGCGCCCGCGACGATGAGCGCCAGGACAAGCCATGCCATGACCGTTCCTCCAGGCGGCGCATGTGCGCCGTCCGTCGTTAGAGCGCGGGCCGCGTGCCTTCTTGCGATGGCGCGTTCGGTGCGGCGGCCGCCGGCAAGGCGGACGCGGGCGTGAGCGTTGGCGCGTGGGCTTCCTCGGACGGCGGATGCGCGGCGCGAGCGTCGCCGTCTGTATCGCCGTCTGTATCGCCGTTTTCGTTGCCGTTTTCGTTGCCGTTGCCGTCGTCGTGGCGATCGTCGCCGCGTTGCATCGGCAGCGCGGCGAGCGGCCCGCACGCACCGATGCTCACCGCGGCGTCGTCGCCGTCGCCGGCATCGCCGAGCACCGCCGCGAACGCCGCAAGCTGCGTTCCATCGGGAAGCGGCGCTTTCAACGCGGCGACCATCAGAGAGGCCAGGCGCGCGATCAGTTGCAGGTCGCTGATGGTTTGGCCTTTGGAGAACTCGGCGATGAGGTTATCGGTGTCGGTGCCGGCGAGCACGCCCGAGAGCGCGCCGATGGCGAAGTGCAGGCGCCACCCGAGCTCTTCGCGCGGCAGATGCGGCAAGGCGCGCTGGAACGCATCGAAGAAACGCTCCGCGACGTCGGCGTAGTGCCCGTTGAGAAAGTCGTGAATGAAGACGGACGGATCGGTATAGGCGCGGCCGAGCAAGCGTAAGAAGGCAGGGCCGCCCGCGCGCGTATCGCGCGAAAGCCGCAGCGCGGGAATGAACATGGCCCCGAGTACATGCTCGCAAGTCAGGCGATCGCCCAGTTGGGCATCGAATCGCTCGAGCAATTTCAAGCGCTCGACGTTGAGTTTGTCGAGCCGGCGCGAGAGCATCGCGTGAATGAGCGCTTCCTTGCTGCCGAAGTGATAGTTGACTGCGGCCAGGTTGACGTCGGCGCGCGACGTGATCTGGCGCAGTGACATCGCCTCATAGCCGCATTCGATGAACATGTCTTCAGCGGCGTCGAGAATGCGCGCCTTGGTATCGCCGGTGCTCCGGTTTGGTGTTCGAACTGCCATGTGCGCCTCCTCCGGTCCCATATAGAGCCGTGCCGGTTGCCCGGCCGCGAACAAGCGATTTAAGTCTCCGATTGAAGTTCGTTATTTGTAGCACGATAAAAACGCTCGGAAATTGGGGCAAGCGTTGATTGTCGACGGAGTCCTCTAGAAAGAATTCGAGCGTGAGGCGTGCGCTGCAGCGCAGCACCCGCCGATTCTTGCCCTTGTGTCAGGCGGGGGCGCTTGGTATGTCGGCCCTTGACGCGTTTTATGCGCAACGGTAATGCGGCCGAGCGAGGTTGTCGGTCGCGCGGTCCGTCGGTGGGTCGGGAACGGGCGGCGGGGAAGAAAGGTGCGTCTGTCTAGGCTGCACCTTTCTTCCGTGCTTCAGACGGATATTAGACGGTCGAAGACGATGCGATTTGCTGAGCCGATCGCGTCATATCGATGCCGCGTTTCTCTGGGCCGAACAAAATGAGCACCGCGATGACGACCGCAGCGATGCCCGCAACGACGGCTAGCGCGAACGCATAGTTGTTGCCCTGACTCACGGCCACGGATGCTTGCATCGTCGCGTTGACCGATGCGATCAGATTGCCCAATTGATAAACGAGGCCGGGAAAAGTCGCACGCACTTCGTCGGGTGAGATCTCGTTCAAATGAGCTGGAATGACGCCCCAAGCGCCTTGCACTGAAATCTGCATGAGGAATGCGCCGACCGCGAGCAGTACGGCGCCGCTCGAGAAGGCCCACAAGGGCAACACGGGAAGAGCGATCAATGCGGAGATGCAGATGGCGCGGCGACGGCCGATTTTTTCCGAGAGGGTACCGAAGAACAAGCCGCCGACGATCGCGCCGATGTTCAGCACGATGGCGATGATCGACACCGTGTGCGGATCGAAGTGATGCTGCTCGCGCAGGAACGTCGGATAGAGATCCTGCGTGCCGTGCGAGAAGAAATTGAACGCCGTCATCAGGATGATCGAGTAGAGCGCGAGCGTCCAGTTCTTGCGGAACGTGGCGAGCAGGCCGGCGCGCCGATGTTGGTGCTCGCCCATGGCCTCCCACGCCGGCGATTCTTGCACGTTGCTGCGGATATAGAGCACGAGCAGCGCTGGGACCACGCCGACGAAGAACATGCCGCGCCAGCCTACGTATTGATAGAGCACGCCGAAGACGATCGATGCGATCAGGTAGCCGCTGGGGTAACCGGCTTGCAGCAGGCCGGAGACGATGCCGCGCGACTTCGGGGGGATGGTTTCCATCGTCAATGCGGAGCCGACGCCCCATTCGCCGCCCATCGCGATGCCGAATAGCGCGCGCATGACGAGTAGCGTCGCGAGGTTAGGGGAGAAGCCGGAGAGGAGTTCGAGCAGCGAGTAGCAGGCGACGTTGATCATCAGCGTCGGGCGGCGGCCGAACTTATCGGCGAGTCGACCGAAGATCAACGCGCCGATGGGGCGCATCGCGAGGGTCAGGGTGATCGCGAAGGCGACCTCGGGGATTTTCGTGTGGAATTCGGCGGCGATGTCCTTCAGCACGAACACCATCAGGAAGAAGTCGAAGGCGTCCAGCGTCCAGCCTAGGTAGGCGGCGATGGTGACGTTTCGTTGTTCTTTGGTCCAGGTCATCTTGTTCGTTCTCCTTTTTGTTTCCGATTCCGAAGCGTTGGAAACTTCCGGGTGGGTATATCGGGATGGAGAGGAAGGCAGCGCGAGGCACCCCGCGGCACCCCGCGGGTAGAGTAAGTGTAGGCGGTCCTTAAACGAACGCAGGGTTTGGTCGGCGGGTATACGTGCTAATCCCTAGCCGAAAGTGGCAGGGGGGAGAAATGAGTAAGGTTTGTATTGAAAATGAAAGGAATGTTTATTCGGTTTCGACTGTGATGACTAGAGTGAATTGCGGTGCCGCATAGATCCGATCAAATCGATCCGAGCAAAGCGCGGAGGAGCCCCCATGGCGCGGGGCTCGTTTGGCGCGTATTTCGACTCTGCACGTCATCGGCTGAAGATCACGGCCTGCGCGAACGATCAACGTATCGCGATGCTTCCGAACGGGTGGTCGTCAGACAATCGTCCAGTCGGCCGACCCGACGATAGTGAACTGGCAGTCGGGGTCGTTCGTAACCTTCCCGTCAGCCAAGATCAGGTTGGCTTTGTCTGTATGTACATGCAAGTAATGCTCCGTTGATGCGACTTGCCACAAAAACGTGGCCCCCGACTCATCCAACGGCTCCGCGACAAACAAAGTGGCGTTGTCGGTGGAGTCGGCGGAGGCTGACACCGTGCCTTCCTTTTGTGCGACGAGGTACTTTTGATTGGCCAAACTTTGAATGGCATACGTATTGGGACCATAATTCGCGCTATTGACCGGCGTCAAGGAAAATTGCGCGCCCGGAGACTTCGAAATACATAGATAACCGTTCGAATCAAAATTCCATACGTAATCGCACTCGCTGGCGGCGAACGATGCTTGAAAACTGAAAAGCAGCGGCATGATGCGGACTCCTTTTGATGGTGCGGTGAGTTAGCCTATTGATCTACGAGCTCGGTTCTAGGTGTCGCTAGGACGCTTGGCCTGTCCGCTTGGAAAGTGACCTCGCCGTCAAGGATGATATTACGTATGCCTTGTCATTCAAGAGGTTGCGGGAGGAGGAAGCGAGGTTTCGTCGTGAGCTCTCATATTTCGAGAGTTGCCTTTATGCATATCGATTGTTGTGATGTGCCTTTTGACAGTTAACTTTGGCGGCGAGTGCGGGCCGAGAACGTCTTTTCTCTCGGAGAAGCTGCGTGGGCGCTATCGTTCCCAAATAATGAATTTCCCAATATGGCCGGTATGAACATTTCCGACGCGCTTCTGCAATACTGCTGTCGCGCTCGTAACGCTCGTCGAGGCGGTCGAGGGCACGCTGCACGTGGCCATAACAGTAATTGAGGAAGACCATGATCGATGAGTTGTGTGTGATCGGACACCCAAGTCACTTGGGCGGAGCGGATACCGAGTTGGATCATCAGATCTGGTGCTGGCAGCAGATGGGCATCAAGGTCCATATTTGCCATACTTGGCCGGTGGACGACGATTGTCGCGCGATGAAGTTGGAGGAGCGCGGTTGCATCTATCACGAATTTAGGGACTGGAGGTCGCTGGAGGGTCTCCATTGCATCAGCTTCTGCAACGGCGAATTTCTCGCATGCTTGGAGCAGATACGTAAGTGGGCTCGGACGACGACGTTCGTCAATTGCATGACCTATAACTTCGACGCCGAATTGCGGTGTCAGGACCGGGGGCTCATCGACTTCCATCTGTATCAGACTGAGGTCGGGCGAGAGCGCGTGGGAAAACGGCTTGCCGAGTTTGGCCAACCCTATCGGCCGTTAATGATTACCCCATATTTCCGTACGGCCGATTTCCCTTTTCAGGAAAAGCGCGAAGACGGTAAGTTCGGCTTCGGGCGCATTTCGCGCGCGGATCTGGACAAATTCCACGACCAGCAGTTGTGGATCTACGACACGATGACCTCACCGCAACCGAAGGAGGGACACATCGTGGGATGGAACGCCCGCATACGGGACAAGTTCGGTCGAGAACCTGGCGACTACGTTCAAACCTATCCGGAGCGAGGGATCTCGCAGCAGGACTTCTATGCTTCGTGCGACGCCGTGATCATGAGCACCGATACGTTTGAGAACCTGCCGCGCGTTGCGTTCGAAGCGATGGCATCGGGCTCGGTGCTCGTGGTCGATCGGCGGGGAGGATGGGCAAAGGTGGTCGAAGACGGTGTAACGGGGTGGCTTTGCCGGGATGCTTCGGAGTTCGTTTATAAGGCATCGCGGTGCGCGTTCGAGAAATCGGAGCGCGAGCAGATGCGCCATGCCGCGCGGGACCGCTTGGAGCGGATCTCCGGTTTTGCCGCGGCGAGTCGGTCGTGGTCCTCGGTTTTCGAGGCGTGGCAAGAATTGCGCTAAGCAGGTGCGGGCAGCATATTTCAGGAGCCTTCGATGAAAGCATTACCGCTCGTGAGCTGCATCATGCCGACTTATGGTCGGCCGGATTACGTCAACGAATCGGTGGCGATGTTTCTTGCGCAGGACTATCCGCATAAGGAACTGATCATTCTCAATGATTGCCCAGGACAACATTTCACAGGCGAATTCCCTAATGTGCGTATAGTCAATCAGCAGTCGCGGTACGCGTCGCTCGGCGAAAAGCGAAATAGCTGTATCGGTATGGCATGTGGCTCGGTAATTGCCGTTTGGGACGACGATGATGTTTACCTGCCGTGGCGCCTTTCATATTCCGTGGGTGAGATGGACCGATTAGGTGCACGATTTTATCGCCCCGCGGAGTTTTGGGCATACTGGGGGAGCGAAATTCTGCACGACAACCGGTCTATCCCAGGTTGGATAAACCATCCTTGGGTAACGTTCGAGAAGACGCTATGGAAAGCGGTAGGCGGCTATCCGGCCTTAGATATTCACGAGGATGACGGATTCTATGAGCGGATACACAGCAAACTTGGTGAGACCTTTATCAAATACCAGCTCGATCGAACCGACCGCTTCGGCATCATGAGAGGGACTTCCCAGTACGAGCACACCTCGATCGACGGTGGTCAACATCCGCTGGATACGAAACCCCGCCGACACGCCATCACGCCGATCGCGATTCGCGATCCGTTCTTGCGCGCGGCACATGATCGTCTTATCGCACTGCGGCTTCGCCGCACGGCGGCGCCCGGTGCTAGCGGTGGCGTATCGCCGCCGGACGCTTGAAGGCGGTGTGGCCGCTCGGTTCAATGTGTGCAGCAAGCGCACAATAGCGACGTTGTCGCTGGAGGACCTCAATGGGACCCGTACCACTAGTTAGTTGTGTGATGCCCACCTATGGTCGGCCGGATTATGTTAACGAATCGGTTGCGATGTTTCTTGCGCAGGATTATCCGCATAAGGAACTGATCATTCTTAATGATTGCTCCGGGCAGCATTTCACGGTCGACTTTCCGAATGTTCGCGTGATTAACGAGGCTTTGCGCTACCCAACGATCGGCGACAAACGCAACAGCTGCGTTTCCATGGCCAACGGCTCGGTAATCGCGGTGTGGGACGACGACGACGTCTACCTTCCGTGGCGGCTTTCTTTTTCTGTGTCGGAGATGGTGCGGCTCAATACGCCGTTCTACCGCCCCGCAGATTACTGGGCGTACTGGGGGAGCGAAAAATTGCACGACAACCAGTCGGTACCGGGCTGGCCAGGCCATGCATATGTCACGTTCACGAAGGATTTGTGGTGTGCGGTCGACGGTTACCCTGCGATGAATATCGGCCAGGACGCGGGGTTCTTTGAGCGCGTCCATAGCCTGCTGGGCAAGGGCTTTATCAGATACGACCTGGCTCAAGCGGACCGATTTGGGATTCTTCGAGGCACTTCTCAGTACGAGCACGTATCGATCGACGGGGGGCGACATCCGCTCGATACAGCCCCGGGAAGTTATACGATCACGCCGACGGACATCCGTGACCCAGTCTTGCGCGCCGCACACGGCCGCCTGGTTAACGCACGTCCGCGCACACCGGGGTTTGATCAGGGGCGTTGCATACCTTTGCTCACCTCTTGAGAACGCGCGGCCGGTAATACGCTCCTTGCCACTCATTGCCATCTCTACTACATCGGTATGTAGTTTCGTCTGCCTTCGATGTGGGCCAAAATGAAAGCGCTGCTGAAATCAATCGTCTAAATGAGTGCGGTAAAAATATTTGTTAATGTGAGTGATTTCGTGCGGCGCCAGGGTCGAATCTCATACATTGGAGGTAGTTATGGCATCGTCGTCGACATCGTCTGTTGCGTATATCGCACAACCATTCAATTTTTCCATACCTGCGAAGGATTATCCAAAAATTTTGGATGGGACTAAAATAACAATCGGTGTTAGTAATGATTCCGATAATAGTGTGCATTTTCAATCGCTGGATTACAAAATGCACACTTCGACTTCGAAGACCGGTTTCGCTCTTTATTCGGGGTCGTACGGTGGAGGTGGTACTTTGCCCGTCCCAATTACGATTTTAAACGTTACGAGCACGGAGATTCAACTTACGTTTGGTAAATCAACCCAAACTAATCAGAGCAAAGAATATATCTACCTGGATTTGTTCCTTTGGGCGACGCCTGATGTGGCTGGCAACGATTTCGCGCTATACGCGGCGTCGGATGCCGGCATAAAAGTGTACTATAATTTCGGGCATGGGGAATCGGGAACCACTGAGCTGAGTGTAGATAGCGGCGACGGCACTATTATTAAGTGGCCTAGCAATAATTAAAGCGTTTGGTTAGCCTAACAAAAAATGCAGGTCGACCTGAGATGGGCGACCTGCGATGCGGAGGTGAGGCCGTGCAGAAAGAAATTCGAAAATTTTTCCCCTGCTTCGTCGCGGTTTCCAGTTTTCATCCAAATTCACAAGTCGATGTTTCCATTAGTGGCGCACTGTGGTGGATGCATAATGGATGGGGTAACTCGACCGGATCGACAAAACTGACTCTCGGCAGTTTCCCGCTGACGTTGAGGAATTTTAATATGACATCCGACACCTTGACATTCGGGTTTTCGGGCGCAATTGAAACGTCAAGCAGTCTATTTTCCGATCTCGACGTGATGAGCGACAGCGACGGTCAAGGTATTGTTGCGCCAACATTTATTCTGAGCTCCTACATCTGTAAGATTGATGATGATGCCTATATCAATGCGTTGGGTGATTCCTTTGTTGTGGTCGGTTTTACTTTTGATGGTTCGGTTTGGTATAACGTCTCGGATGAAAAAACAAAAATAGAATGGCCGGGGTGAAAGTCTTTGGTAAGTATAATTTTTGCGGCAGTGCATGGGTGGTGAGGGGCATGTAATTGGTGTGTGATTATTTTTGCGCTATTTGGTTTTTTTGCTGCCGCTCTTTGTAGTCCAATGTCTGTGGTTAGGGCGATAGAGGTTGTTGGCTATGAATATTGATATGCTCAAGAGATCAAATCAACCCTCGTCGACTAGAAGACGTGTGTCGATAATTTTGACCCAAATTCCGGTGGATGGAAGGGTGCGTATAATCTTGCGCGACAACCCCGAGGCTGCATGGACCATGGGTGATGCAAAGGCAGATCTTGTCGGAATTTCGTTGGAAACCGCGTCGCGAAACGATGTATTAAAACTCAGTTACTTTGTTTTAAATAGGCGCGAGTTGATGTTTTGCTCTTACGCTGCATGCGCGGAGATAAACATAATAATTTATGTGCAATGTGCCCGGGATGCTATATGTGGGTACGTGGATCTCCCATTGGGGGCAAGTGCGATGTTCCAGTCGGAAGTGGATCGTACGAGTTTGGTGGGATTGAGTTCGTTTTCTTTGAATTTTTCGGCATGATAGTGAGGGGCATATGGCGATCATTCCGGTTGTCCTGCAATTTTTCGATGTTTCTAGAAATTATAATATAAGCCTTGTGCTCACTACGCCGGGGGTTGCATGGTCGATGGGCGAAGGTGGTGAGAACTTCCTAGGCATCTCTTGCAATGCACTTTTGCTCGATGGCCAACCTCCTTCCAATATTCAAAGAATTGAATTTGCCGGCTCGGCTTTGTCGATATGCACAGGTGGGGCGAATAGCGGTGATTTTACATTGACAGCTTTTATAGACGTGCCGGATGGTGTGAGGTGGTTGGATGGATACTGCATCCTAAATGAAAAGGCGCGCGTTTTAGCTAGACTTGGTGATCTCTTGCCTGTTGAGTGGAGAGGTGAAATAAATTGCGTGTTGCCGATTTTATCGGTTGATGCGCGTCGAGCAACTTTTGTTTTCGGTGGTATTAGGCAAGGACAGGTGTTGCGCGTACAGCTCGCCCGCGACGATTCGATCCATGGCTACGCCAGATGGTGCATTGCGCCGCTTGACGATCCCTCGATCGGCCTCATCGTGAGGCCCGCGCAAGAGGGGCTCACGTTACCTATCGCAATGATCGGTCTTGACGAAGAAGATATCGAAATAACCGTAGGGACGACACAAAGGGCGCAAGCGGCAACCGCCGATCTTATTGTAGAGGCGTACATTGAGCGAGTCCGTCAGTGTAGATACTGCCCGCCGCTCGCGAGTGTCCGCATCAGAATGGATTGTGACGACGGGGTCTTGATCACGGCTCGTGTCGGCAATCGCCGCCCACAATATCTTGCGCAAACTTATAAACTGTTTGCTTTGTGACGTCGTTAATGGACACGCTTGCTCGCGCAAGAACTCCTGCGCTTCAAGGCGACTTTGCCGGGCGCTTACCTTCGAGTCGGTTACGCAGCGTCTGTATCGACATGCCCAGTTCGCGGGCCGGAGCGCTTACGCTTTGCCCGTCCTGGACGCGTTGCGCGGCCGCTTCCTTGAACTCTGCCGTGTACACCTGGCGCGGTACCTTGAACATCTCTTCTTTCCTTCCTTTGCGTCGCGCTTATACACGAACTACTGAAAGGCGAAATTTCAGAGGAAGCCCTGTGTGCCTGTCCCAAAACATTCCGGCTGGCTACCCGGCGCCCTCGCAGACGCCGCCGCCTATCCTTCGTCCTTCGCCTCCGGCGAATCGCTCGAAGCCTCGCCTTCCGCGGCAGCCTTGCCGGTGTTCGCATCACGGGTTCTCAAATGCGCCATTTGCTCGGCCAGGTCTTGCGGCCTCGCATGCCGCTCGGGCCGCACGTTCCAATCGAACACCGTGCGCGCCACGTGCGCATGACCATGAACGCAGTTGCTTTCCTGCGCGCCGCTCGTTTCGTAGGTGCGAAAGATCGGTCGTCGCTGCACCTCTTTCATTCGCGCGATCTGCTCGTCGGTCATCTCGCCATGGTCGATCACGCGAGTCACCTTGGCATGATCGATAACCTTGTCGTCGCCGGCATTGATCGCCGCGCCTTTCAGCGCGTTGACACGAAACGGCTTGCCGTCGGGCAGCGTGCCGCTTACCTGCAATCGCTCGGGACGAGGCGCCAGCGCGTCGGTACGGCGGGCATGGCCGATCGCCGGCGCCAATTCCGGGTCGCGCGTGCGTTCGGATTCGGACGGCTGGTATTGGATGTGGCCCGGGTCCTCGACCTTGCCGTCATCGGCGACCTTCGTGTCAGCGACCACGGTATGGACACGGCGGCGGCCGAGCAGCGGGTCCAACACCGGCGAACTTGCCCTCGGACTCGACGACCTCGGTCGCTCCCGATTCTCGTCCGGTTTCAAGTTCCGGATCTTGCTCTCAGTTGTAGCCAGCACGGCCCACGCCGGCACGGCACGTCTCACCCCTCGGTTATGCATCCGGACCCTCGCTCGTCGAAAACGTCATGCGCGAATATCGGTTCGCATTGCCGTTTGCAAGAGCAACGATGCGAAAAAGCGATTCGATTGACGAATCGCCTTCATCACGCGGCCCGCTTCCTGACGATCCTCGAGCACTGGCGGGGGCGGGGGCGGGGGGCGGTCGAATAGCAGTCGATTTTTAGCTAGTGTCGTACGCAAAAGATCGAGAATATCAAATCAACCCGCACTCCGCCGCTCTCTCGACCGCTTGATGGCGGTTTTGTGCATCGAGCTTCCACATCAATCTGCGAACGTAGTAGACGACCCCGTGCTCGGATATTCCGAGAATTCTCGAGATAACCCAATTAGACTTATAATTTGAGATTAATCGTAGACATTCTATTTCTCGACTGGTCAACGGCGCTTTGGGTGCTCTGTGCGGCTTGGCCGTCATTCTGATCATCGCGTCGTGGAAGTAGGATGCGGTGAGACACATCTCTCCGAGGGATAGATTGATCGTTTGCTCCGGGTGAGCATGACTGTTCCGCATGAAGAAGCCCAAAAATGCGCAATCTTCGTTTTTTGACCGTATCGGAAAAATAATACCTGCTCCGATCTCTTCTTCGTCCGAGTTGTTAGGAGGTGTGTCCGGATTCGAGTAAAGTCGACGTAAGTCGTGCCACGTTATTGGGGTTAATCGATGGTATGCGATTTGGTCGAGAAATTCGGGTCGCGTCTCGTCGAAAAAGGCATGCCTTTCTTTCCAGGATGCCGGCTCATTGGATAGCGTGCGGAAAAAATTGCCATTTTTGGGGCCAAATTTAACGGAATAGTGGAACCAATCAAATTTAATGGAGCGAGTGATGCGCTCTGTCTCGGCGATCAGTTCTTTTTCGGTGCTGCAACTTTCCAATCCGAGAATTGTTTGGTAGAGGGGGGATAGATGTGAATGTGATGCAAACGACGATATATCGCTCATGATGCGTCCCATTTTTAATCGAACCGGTCGGGCAAAATTGATGCGAAAGTGGTTTCGCGCCGCTCGCGGGAGCGTTGAATCATCATAAGAGAGGAAGGATCGCAGCGCGAGTGTACGCGCTCGCATCGATTTTTATCTTTTCAAATATTGGAAGTTTCTGCTATTCGCTCGTACGCAGTGGAAGTCGATTCGACTGCAAGCGTTTGTACTGTCCGCACTGCATCGCCTCACTCATACTATGCCAACGATTCGATGGTTTGGCATTCAGATACGCGAGCATGGCGCATAGACGAGAGTGGACGCTGGGGTACGACGGGACGTCCGTTAGGTTGCCAACGTGAGCTGCCGTCTGCTCTTTGCGCTCGTTTTACTCATATAGTAAACCTAACGTTGACACCACCCAACGATGGCAGACATCACCTTCGATCGAGCGACTATCATTCCGTCGGTGAGTGAATCTCTGCGCAGATTCATCGGCAACAACGTCGAACTCGTGACCGAAGGTGCGATTTCATTGGATTCGCCCGCGGATTACGAAGGTACCAAGCAAAATAGTGTGTCCCTCTATCTCTATCAAATCGAGATTGATCCGTACCTGCGTAATATGCCGGCGACGATCGTTCCGTTGAGCGAGACCAATGGCGCGCCAAGTCATTTTATGTCGGTACCAGCACCGCTCACGCTAGATCTAACCTATATGGTGGTCGCGTATGGCGCGACGGGCGAGATGGAGCAGACGATTGCGAATGGACTCGCTAATTTGCTCGATACCTGTGGGCGAATCCCGGACGAGTATCTCGTTTCCTCCCTGAAGGCAAGTGCCAACGAGTCGCTGGCCGTCGTTCCCGAGTCTGCGTCGCTTCACGAACTCCGTGATTTGTGGGCCACGTTTTCGCCAAAGACGTATCACCTGACCCGGCTCTACAAGGTCCCGGCGGTTCGCATACCCGCTGCCGCATCGCCCGTCGATCTGGTGCGGAAAATGGACATATCTGCTCAATTAATAGGCGAGGCGGCCGGCAACACGCGGTAACGAGGTTGAACGTTGTGCACGCAGTGTGAGAAAGGGTAGTAGTCGTTCGATTAAAGCGGCAGTCGGGCACGAGGGGATAGCGATGGCATCACTGACACGAGCGTCCGTCATCACACGCTCGAAGCGTAGCGGTTCGAATGCCAAAGGAGCTTGAGCATGGCAGACGGTAACAATTATCAGCATCCAGGCGTCTATATTCAGGAACTGCCGGGACTCCCGTCGGTGCAGGGCGCGTCGACGTCGACCCCCGTGTTTATCGGCGGAACGGAAATACTCAGCAGTGTCGACCGCAACGTCGCACGGAGGATTACCGGCTGGGCCCAATATCAACAGGAGTATGGATCTTTCGTTTGGGGCGCCGGCGTCGGTTCCGCAGTATACGAGTTCTTCGCCGAAGGCGGAGCCGTATGCTACGTCGTTGGGATCTCGCCTGACACGGACCCTACCCTAGCTTCCGCGTCCATAGACGATGCTGCGGGCACCTTCAAATTCGAAGCGGCCAGCGCCGGCGATTGGCCTAACGCTCTATTACAGCTCGCGACGATGGACGTGGGCTCCCCCGGAACGCAGGGGGGAGCCGCGAATTACTTCAGCGTCAACGTGGTGGTGGCGCAGGCTGACGTGACCACCCCGACATCCGTTTGGGCAAAGCTGTTAGGCGTGTTTGTACGGGAAAATTCAATCAAGCCGACCCTCATCGGGGCGGCTGGGGCAACCGTGCCCTTTTACATTCTCGAATCGTTTGGGGCGTTTTCCTCCGCGAGCCTGAAGCCGCAGTCGGATGGGTCTTGTCCCATGCAAAATCAGATTAACGCCAAATCGATGTTCATCCGCGTGGTGTCGGTCGATACAACGTCGGCGGACCAGACGAAATCACGCCAACAGCCGCCCACGGCATTTGACTCCGGCTCGCCGGTGACCTACGACGCGTCGATGTACACGGAGGCGCTGCCTGCGCTCGCAGCGATTCCCGACGCAAGCCTGGTAGCCACGCCCGACGCTGCAGTGTTCGACATGTCGACAGGCGTGGATTTTTCCGCGTCCGCTGCGAGTTTCAAAGGGGTAATCGAGACGGTGCAGGCCGAATGCGATAAGCACACGAACGTGTTCTACGTGATCGATGCCCCTTACGTCGATAAACCGTCCGACACTTCCACTATGCTCGATTTTGTGACTGGCGCGACGGATAACCTTCCTTTGCTTTCCGACCGTGCCGCCATCTACTACCCGTGGCCGCTCGTCCTCAATCCCTTCACCGGCGCCAGGGTGCCGGTCGTGCCCTGTGGGCCAGTGCTGGGACGCATCGCTCACACGGACCTGACTGCCGGCGTCCATGTCTCGCCCGCGGGCGTGCTCAACGGCCGAATCTCGACCGCTATGTCGATGACGGGATGGTTGTCGGAGAACGACCAAAGCCTGCTCAACGTTAACGGCATCAACGCGATCCGCGCCATTCAAGGTTATGGCATCACGATATACGGTGCGAGGACGTTCGCCGTAGGAACGCAATGGCAATATCTCGCCGTTAGCCGCTTCGTTCGATTCGTCGAGCAGAGCTTGAAGATGAGTCTCCAATGGGTGGTGTTCGAACCCAACAGCACTTTTTTGTGGACCACCGTTATCCGCGAGGTGACGAATTTCTTGTCGTCGCTTTGGAATCAAGGGGCGCTGTTCGGTGCGACGGAGGGGCAAGCATTCTTCGTCACGTGCGACGAGACCAACAATCCCCCCGAGCTGCGCATGAAAGGCATCCTGAACGTCGACATAGGCTTGGCGCCTGTTTTTCCAGCCGAGTTCGTGGTGGTTCGGATCGCACAAATAACCTCGACGTCGAGTTCGGGATCTTGATGGAGCTATGACATGGCCGATCCATTTCGCGGGTTTCGCTTCGTATTGGACTTTACGCCGGCCGTGTCGGCGGCGTTTTCGGAAGTGACCATACCGGATATCACCGTCGATACCGTCGACTACCGAGAGGGGTCGGCCAAGCATAATCACCGGCGGCGATACTCCGGATTGACCTCGTATGGCAACGTTACATTGAGAAAGGGAATTACTTTCGACCTGGCGTTGTACAAGTGGCATCAGATCGTGGTGAAAGGCGGTACTTCGGCTCCGACCGCCAAGCGCACGGGAACCATCACGCTGCTCGATACCGACGGCTCTCCAGGGGCGAGGTGGACGTTTTATGGCGCGTTTCCCACGGCCTATCAGTCCGGAGGGCTCAACGCGAGCAGTGCGGAGGTCATGATCGAGACGCTCGAGCTATCGATCGAGCGGATGGAACGCGATCTCTGATTCGTTTTCAAGTTAACACGTTCATTTGCGATGACAACCATGGATCCGATCAGCACGGAATACAAATTTCAGCTGCCCGTCGGCTATCAGTCCGACGACGGCACCTTGCACCGCGAGGGCGTCATGCGTTTGGCGACCGCCGGCGATGAGATCTTTTCGATGCGGGACAATCGCGTCCAGGCGAATCCCGCCTATCACTCGATCGTCGTTCTGGCGCGGGTAGTGGTCAAGCTCGGTGCACTCGAAATGATCACACCCGGCGTGATAGAAGGGTTGTACATGGCCGATTACAGTCATCTGCTTCGTCTATACGAAGAGATCAATGCGATCGACAACGAGTCGAAGGAGCAAACGGGCCCTAGCCACTTGCAGGGCTCCCCTCTGGGAAACGCGGAAACGCTGCCGTTTCAGAACAGCTTTATGAAGAGATAGCGTTTATCGCTTATCACCTTCATTGGTCGCGTGCGGACATCTTGACGATGGCGCACGCTGAGCGGCGGCGATGGTGCGAGGAAATAAGCAAGATCAACGACAAGATCAACGCGGCCGAGCAGGAGTCGAGGCGGCCGGTGGGCGTCGACATACGCGAGCTCGGGTGAAATCGGTGCGTGCGAAAGCGGCGCATATCTCTGACGGGTGATGCATGAGTCTGGAATCTGCGGTCGGTGGCGCGTTGCACGCGCTGGAACAGTTAGCTACCGAACCGTTCAAGGCCTATAACTTTCGCGTGGTATTGCACCCGGACCTCAGTTCGGCGGGGCTCGTGGCTGCGCTCGTGGTCGGGGGCATAGCCAGTTTGGCGCTCGGGAGCTTCACGTCGGTTACGGGCATCGGCTGGGAAACGGAAGTGCATACGGTGCGGCAAGGGGGCGAAAACGATCGTGTGCGCAAGCTGCCTGGCCGCACCACCTGTGGCGAGCTTGTATTGACCAAAGGGCTGACGCTTCTCGATCCGATGTGGCAATGGTATTGCTCGACCATGTCCGGCAATGTGCTTCGCATGAACGGTACGATATTTCTCATGGCGGACGCCCAAACGCCCACGTTCGGCGCCCATGTGCCTTCGTTTGGATTGCCCATCGCGGCGTGGAATTTCTATCATGCTTGGCCTCGCAAACTCGAGGGCGTGCAATTCGACGCGTCGAATAGTTCGATCGCCGTTCAGCACCTGGCGTTGGCGATCGACCGGATCAAAAAGATCGACGGGATGGCGGCGCCAGGCCTGGCTATGGCAACGGGCGCCTTGATGGGTTTGGGGCGCTAGACATGGCACGTCGTTTCGAACATCGACTCATGCCGTGCGCCCTGGCCGCTCAGGCGTTTTGGCAGCGCTCGATTGCGCCGTTTCGCTGGCAGGCGCGCACGCTGTCGCAGTACCCTTGGCCGATGCAGCGCTCGCCTAGGTTCGTATTTGCCCTGCCGGCGATGCGATGGGTGACGGAGGGCGTGACGAAAGACGCACGGCGCTCAGCCGGTCACCGGTTTTCGCAAGCGGCCTCGGCGCGCTGTGCATTGCGGCGATCCATGCCCGTTGCGGCAAAGAGCGCGTCTATTGGCGTGCGCATGCGGCAACCCCGCCGAGCGCGGTCGCCGATGATAAGACGCGTCCCGAGCGTCGCGGCGATTGAACGCACGGCTCCGTTGCGACGCAGGACGCCGCAGCCGATGCGGTTCGTCGATCGCCGCAATCATCTTCAAGTGCAACGCTCAACGAACCCGAGCGCGCCTGCCGCCGCGAGAGGCGCGAGTACGGTGGGTCGTTCTCGGGCAGCGCCGCGTCGCGTTGCCGACGCGCGGAAACCGAATCCGTATTTCGTGTCGGGAAAGACGACGGCGACCTATGTTTTTATGGGTCCGGGACATCGTGCGAGCGCTATGCATGATTCGCGTTCGCGACCGGCTCCCCTTGAGGCTGTGAGCATTGCAGCAAGGGCGGTGCGTCCTACTCTCATCTGGGCGAATCGGCTGCACGTCGGCGCGGCGCGACGACGGCCGAGCGCTACGGGACATCATGGCTATCGTTCCAATCACTCGCGCAGTGCGAGCGCTCGGCGCAGCGATATTCGTCGTCAGTCGCTGCGACGGCCGGACGGTGACGGCCAGCAAGCGCGCGGTCGCTTGGCGCAACTGCGATACCGGTCCGTGCTCGAATGTTTTCGAACGGTGAGTCGCGAACGCGTTCTGACGTTTAGGGAGGCCGCCGCACTCCCGCACCACAGGGAACAGGCCGTTGCTCATGTCCTAGGTCTTGTCGACGTCGGCCCTACCAAGCAGGCCGGCGTTTCCCGGCCCGTACGGTTGGCTGGGGGCAGTCCAGTCCGCGCATCGGCGCGACATTTCGTTCGTCGCGGCTCGTCTCTACGACTTCTGCCGTTTTTAGCGCTGCCGCCGAAGGCGTCGCAGCACACGCAAGATAGTTCACTAACGAAAGCCCTCGAGTCGGTAACGAGGCCCGTGCGGTTGATTCTGCGGCATCGTGCCGAAGCAGCAAGTGCCCGTGAAGAACCCATGTTGCGAGCGTCGGAGTACTCGCCGAACGATCCCCGCGGGGAGCGGGGGGGCGCGTATCCGAGCGAACGGGGGGAAGCGCGTCCTCAACGCGCGCCCGCGGTCGAGGAGGTGCGCCGGATATTGATTCCGCTCATGGAGCAGGCGCTGTTTTCCGCGGGCACGATGGGGCGGTTGACCGACGGCGTGATCAGTGGGGTCGATCGACGCGATGGCGTCGAACGTTACCGTAAATCAGGGGGGCGATAATGCTCGAGAGAAACAGTCGGTCGAAGTCTCTGTTCTCCTCGATTTTGCCGAATAACCTCGAATCCGCTTACATTCATATCGAAAATGCGAATTGGGCTGCGATGGGTGTCAGCGGCAAATCGCTCGAGGTCATGTACAACCCCGAGGAACTGTCGCTCAATCAGCAAGCAAACGCCGATGGGCAGGGTAACAACGTATGGTTTTCGCGGACTCAGCCGAGCGACCTGCAGGTCTCGCTCTTTTTCGATACCTACGAGAAGCAGACCGACGTTCGCAAAAGGACCAATGACATTCTCGCTCTGAGCGAGCCGTGGCGCGCACAATCGGGTGCAAAGGTACCGCCGACCGTGCGGTTCTTATGGGCGGATCGGCTGTTCACTGGCATCGTGACTGAAGTCGCCCAAAGGTTCACGATGTTTTTGCCTTCGGGGGTGCCGGTTAGGGCGGAACTGAGTGTGACCTTCAAAGAAGTCCTGACCGACGCGGAAGAAATCAAGGCGCAAGGGCTCGACAACTGTCGCATGTTGCACACTGTTTCGATGAGCGACCGAGTGGGATCGATTGCTTACAACGCCCTGGGCGATTCGACTCAATGGCGTTTGATTGCCGATGCGAACGGAATCTATGATCCGATCGCCTTTCCCGGAAACGAGTGGCTTGGCCGGACAATCGCCATTCCGGATACCCGAAACGAGACCTTCGAGCCGGCGGGGGCTGGGGATTATGTCTGACTTGGTGAGCGGCAAGCCGCCTGTCGCGCATAACGCAGCCAAAGGAGGCGCGGCGAAAGCGTTGGCGGACGGAGAGCAATTGCCGTATGGCGTCGCACGAAACGCAAACGATTTTCGAAATCTGAAAAGCGATGGGCGGAACGTTACGCCCACCGCGAACGCGGGCCAGATTTCGGCCACGCTCACTCAAGAGATCAACGCGCCGGCGATGTGCCAATTCGTTTATCACATCGACGCGAACTGGACCCAAGCAGACTTCGACCAGTTCAAGCCGGGCTCCAAGCTCGAGATTTCGAATCAGGATATTCAAGCCGCAAAGCTCGCGCCTTTGTACGTCAGCGGCGTGTCGCTCGATGCAAGTGCCGGAGAGCGCACGCATTCGGCGCTCACGGTGACGGCCTTCGATCGAATGCACTTCATGCGGTTCGGTGCATACACGGCGGCTTTCGTGCAAAAGAACGATGCGTCGATCTTTAGATGGCTAGCGGACTCGGCAGACTTGAAACTCGATGCGAGCGGGTTGAGCGAAGACAGTTATCCCTATGTTCTTCAGGACAACGAAACGTGCTACGACTTTCTGCTGAAACGATGTGCGCAAGGGGAGTACGAATGCATGGTTGTATTGGCCCGCGGCGTGGAGACACTCGTCGTGGGCAAGAGGCGATACGACGACACGCCAGCCGAGACGCTGGTGTACAACCATGACATCGTCGCGGTCAACCTCGATATGCGGGCGCCGACGCTTGGCAGCACAGTAGCGGCCTGGGGGTACGACGTCATCCACGGAAAGCCTGTGATGGGATCCTTCGGCTCGAATTCGCCGGAGTTCAGAATGAAGGGAACACAAACGGCATTCGAAGCCGCCAAGCCTTTCGGATCATCGCCGGTGACGTTGCGGCGGCCGGATCTGATCGATGAAAGCTCGCTCAACCATCTGGCTGATGCTGCACGTGGACGTTTGCAAGATACCTTTCTCGAAGGTTCCGCAACACTTAAGGATATCAATCTTAAAGCAACGCCTGGAATCATTGTCGCACTCGATGGTTTGAACGCTAATTTCAACGGCTTGTATCAAGTGGTAAGGAGCACGCATCGCATCGAGCGAGGTCGCAACTTCACAGTGCTCAACCTGAGAAGGAGCGGAATGTGAGCGCATATTTGAAGGTTGAGTTGGCAATGGTGGTCAGCGTCGACGATCCGGATAACCTCGGCCGCGTACAAGTCCAATACGTTGATGGATTGCTGTCGGATTGGCTACCCGTGGCCAGTCCGTTCGCCGGACCGGGGTACGGGATGTTTGCTTTGCAGACGACGACCGCCCCGAAGCAAAGCGATCCGGCTGCGCCAGATGCCACTGCGGGATCGTCGGACGCCGAGGCGCCGCCCGCTCCGGAGTCTCCGAGTACGCTCGCGTTGGTCACGTTTGCCACGGACGATCGAACCTATGGATACGTTTTGGGTTTTCTGTTTCGTTGGGACGATAACGCATCGCCCTATGTCATCGACAAAGAGAAGCGGCAGAGTGTATGGATTGTCAAATCGAAGAGTGGAAAAACGATCACGCTCGATGATAGCGAGGATAGCCCAGCCGTCACGATTGCCGATGAAAAGAATAACGTGATCAAGGTCGACACGGAAAAGAACGAGATTTCGATCGATAGCCAGGGTGAATTTTCAATCAAATCGGCGAATAATATTTCGATCGTCAGCACGGGGGAAGGCACGACGCTGACGCTCCAGGCCGAGAACATCGCGTTAAAAGCGCAGCAGAACGTCACGATCGAAGCAGGCGCGAAAATCGACCTAAAGGGGCCCGGAGCGTGATCCCTGCGACGATTTACGTAACTGAGAACCACGCGCGAGCGCCACTGCGTCGGCCCGACTACACGCTGCCGGCAAGAGGGTCCGCATGCCGAAAGCTCCGGTCTGTGTCCGCGCGGCGTGTCGAGGAGGCGGCCGATGCTGGTAAATAGCGATTTTTTAGGTAGAGGGTGGGCGTTTCCGCTCGCACTTTCGCCCGCGGGTGCGTCGAATCGAGCACCGGTGAGCAAAAAATTCGCGAGTCGATCTTCGTTATTTTGAGTACGGCGCCCGGCGAGCGCGTCTTGATGCCGACGTTCGGTTGCCGTATCGCCGAACTGGTGTTCGCGCCAAACAATGGGACGACACGCGCACTGGCGCAAACCTATGTGGGAGAGGCGCTGAAAGTGTGGGAGCCGAGAATCGGTTTGACGAGCATCGCGATCGACGTCGATCCGAAAGCGCCGAACGTGCTCTTGATCAATATCGACTACGTCGTTAGAGAGACGAACAGCGCAAGCAATCTCGTCTATCCCTTTTACCTCAAATGAGGTACGCATGAGCGTTCCGGTTTTCGATCAGCGCGCGGCCGCGGATTTCTTCTCCGAGACATTCGAACTCGCCCAATACTACACGCCGGATTGGGGATTGCCTGACGACGTGGACGATGTGACGAGCGGCGCGGTTGCACAAGATTTCGGCCTTGTGCTGCTCGAGCTTTTTTCGCTGTTGGGACAAGATCTCGCGAGCGTGGTGAACGCGATACCGGTGCAGCGCCAGCTCGCGTTGTATCGGTTTCTGGATATGCCGCTGCGTCCCGCGGTATGCGCATCGACGCCCATCAGCTTTTCGCTCGCGCAAAATGTTGCGCCCGTCACCTTGCCGAAGGGCACCGCGGTCACCGATGCGTCCGCGCAGCGTGCGCACTTCGAAACCAACAGCGATGTGCAAGTGCTGCCGGCAACACTGAGCGCAGTATTGACCGTGGTGCCGCGGTTGGATTGCTATTGGGATATGCAGTCCTTATGGCAGAGCGGCCGCTCCGCACCCACGTTTGCCGGTGACGTGACCGATCGCGTCGAACGTGCCTTTTCCCATTGTCTGATGATTGGGGATGGGGCGCTGTTTGCGCCAGGGGGAGCAGCGAGCCGAATGACGATGGTGCTCACCGGCGAGCGGCTAGATCCGGACTACTTTCGATGCTGGTGCGATGGGGCCTTGAAACCGTTGTCCGTCAATGTGACGGGGCGCGCGGATCGACGAACATGCACGATCGAATTCGACGCGATGCCGACCGCCGCGGCCGAACCGATCGGCCAATTGCATGCCGCACTTTCGGCATACGCGGGGCATCTGTTGGATATGACGGACCCATTCATCGCGAACGACTGTCCATCGACACCGCTCAACTGGCTGGTCTGCATGCCCGCGATCGACCGGCAAGTGGTGCCGGCGTTGGACGGTTACCTGCCGCAGGTCGATTCGGTTTGGTGCGATTTCGGCACGCTGTCTACCTTGCCGCAACAGGCGGCTTTCAATGGAACGCCGATCGATCTGAAGCTGGGCGGCTATGCGTTCGGCAGCACTGCGCCGACACTCGATGCCAGCTTCAGCGTCCGTTGCGACGCGGCATTTTCCGAACCGGGCGTGCCGATCACGATGCACCTCGACGTTCGTACGATTACGGCGGTTCACACCGCGGAGATCACGTGGCAATACTGGAACGGTATCGGCTGGTCTGCACTGGCCGCTGATGGCGATCCCTATCGTTTCGTCGATGAGACGAACAATCTAATGACGAGCGGCACGGTCTCTTTCATTTGCCCGTCTATCGCTCCAACGTCGGTTGCTGGGAGTCGGGGCCGATGGGTGCGTGCCGTGCTGAGTCGTGGCGATTACGGCGATGCGAAGAATGGCTACGACGCGCCGTTCGTGCGCTCGCTGACCATCGATTACGAAAGCGGTGGCATACCGTCTGCGATATGGACGCATAACGCCTTCGACCTCAAACAGCTTTCCGCGGTGAATCCGGAGCCTTACAGGCCGTTGGCCGAGGAGGGCGCGTCGGTCTATTTGGGCTTCAAATCGCCCGATCTCCTGGCATACGGGCTTGGTCAACGATTGACGCTTTACGTCGACGTGGATCCTCGCAGCGAACATGTTGGGTATACCAATCCGGGGCAGTGGCAGTGGTTTGATGTAGTGAGCGCTGCGTGGCAGCCGCTCGATATCGAGGTTGGCGATGTCGGCTTGGCACGCAGCGGCACGATCAGCTTTATCGTGCCGCGAGACATGTTCGCCGCGGTCTTGTTCTCCCAAACCGCATGTTGGTTTCGCATGTTATGTCCGAGCCCGGACAACATGCTTCGATTGCGCGGCATCTATCCGAATACGGTGACTGCTGCCAATCGAACGACGTACCGAAACGAAGTACTTGGGTCAAGCAATGGACAGCCCGGCCAACGGTTCTGGCTCAATCAAGCCGATGCAGCCGCGTCAACGCCCGAGCAAGTCGTTCTAGCGGTGCGCGAAGACCCGCAATATGCCGTCGCGATTTCGGTGCTGGAGCCGGTCGCCGCCGAGCTGGCAACGCTCGGAAAGAGTCAGCCGCAGCAGCAGACGAGCGCTTATCCATGGACGCGTGTCGATAGCTTGATCGAGCACGGTCCGCACGATCGCGTCTTTGCGGTCGATGTCATCGCCGGCGCGATCGTCTTCGGGGACGGCAAGCACGGAAGGATACCGCCGCCCGGAGCCGGAAACGTCATTGCGACATGCTATGCCGTCACGCTCGGCGCCGGCGGAAACGTAGGCGCGGGCGCGTTGACGCAGTTATCGGCCTCCGTGCGCGGGATCGCGCGAATGACGAATCCGGTCCGCGCGCGTGGCGGTGCCGATGCCGATCGTGTCGACGACTTGACCGGTAGCGGGCCTGCGCTGGTGCGAGCGAACGATCGCGCGGTGACTGCTGCCGATGTGGAGGCGCTGGCATGCTTGGCCAACGCCGGCATAGGCCAGGTGCGCGCGATCGAACACGCCGACGGGGTGACGTCGTTAGCGAGCGCCATTTTCGGTTTCGAGCCGTCGGCGCGCGTTCCTTGCGCAGCGCCTCGACTGGAACTCGTCGTATTGGCGGCATCGAGCGAGCCGGAGCCGCTTACGCCGATGTCGATGCTTGACGATGTCTTGGCCTATATCCGCGCGCGTTGCACGCCCGCGTTGGCCATGCACATGACCGCGAGGCGGCCGTCGTTCAGGCGGATCGACGTGGACGTACTGCTGCAAACGAATGCGCCGAAATCGCAATGGCCTGACCTGCGCTTAGCCATCGCCTCGCAATTGACCGCCTTTCTTCATCCGGCCCAAGGCGGACCCGCCGGCCGCGGGTGGCCGATAGGCGAGGTATTGAGGTACCACGCGCTCTATTCGTTCTTGCGTAGCTGTCAACCTTCGGTGACGGCCGTTACTGCAATGGCGGTATGCGGGCAAGCGAGCAATGTCGTACTTGCGCCTGACGAGGCGCCCGCTGCTGGTGCAATCGACGTGCGTTTCGCGGAGGCGTCGCAGTCATGACCTTCGAGCTTCCCAATCTCGACGTGATGAACGCCCAGCAGGTGCTCGACCAATTGGTGCGGCGCGTTCCGGGCTATTCGCCGGCTTGGACCGACCACAATGCGTCGGACCCCGGCGTGACGCTGCTCCAGATGCTGGTGTGGATTTGCGAGGGTACGGCCTACACGGCAAATGCGGTGCCGTTGGAAACGTATCGGAACATGTTGCGGTGGGTCGTGGGGCTGTCGAGCGCGGTGGCGTTACCGGGAACGAGCGATTACGCCACGGACTTCCCTTATGCGACATATGCCGATAACACGGCGCAGGATCCTGCCTATGAATCGCTCAAAAATACGCTTGTCCAGGTGGAAATAGGGGCGCCGCTCGGTTATACGGCGCTCCATGAGGCCGTTGTCGCCTATCGCAAGGCGCCGTTTCTCGCGATTACGCCGAATGATCTTTCGGCATTGACCAAGGAGATCAGCGCTTTCATCGACGCGCAAGCGCTACAGGGCCAGACGTCGCTGCACGTAGCGCGGTTGTGCTTGAACCAGCGCGGCGATGTGACCGATCTTTTTCTGGTGAACGATGGAGCGTACAGCTATTCGCCGCCGAACGACGACGGGAGCGGTGCATTTTCCGTTGTCCTTACGTCGCCGCTCGACGACCCGACGTCACAGGCGGAGGTTGCGTTGCTCCAAGCGGTTCGACAGTACTTGGCCGCTCGTACGCTCTTGGGCAGTGCGATCGCGATCCGCCACGCGCACCTTTGCTATCTCGAGGTGCAATGCACGGTTCGCTGCTTTGCGCGCGAGCGTGCCGATCAGGTTGCAACAGCCGTGCTCACGACCCTCGAGCAGGCGTTGCAGCCGGCGCGTGAAGATGGCGGACACGATTGGGCGTATGGCAGACAGGTCGACGCCGCGGCGCTGATGCCGGTGATTGCTTCCGTGTCGGGCGTCGATCGCGTCGAAAACCTGACTATCGGAGCGTTTCGTCCTCCGGTTGTGCTGATGCGCCGCCGGCAGGCCGCGGCAGCAGCCGATGCCGAAATGTCACGCCTGGCCGATCAAGATCAAGACGCTGGAACAGCGCGACGGCATCGGGCCGACGAAGGACCGCGGCAAGAGGGCGACATAGGGCAACGGCGCAATCCCCATCCATTGCCGGTGATCGACGCCGGACTGCCGCGCCTCTATTGCGCATCGGTCACGGCATTGGAGGCAGACAATGGGTGACGGCGACGGGAGCACACTTACCACAGTGCCTTCGAGTTACCTCCGCTATCTGCCGGCCTGCTACGGCAAAGCCGGCGCCGACGGCAGCGCGGCGTCGAATGCGGACCCTCCCTTCGTCGCCCTATACCTGAAGATATTCGAAAAGGTGCTTTCAGGGATCGCGGACGGCGACGATCTGACCAATGCCCCTAGTCCCCCGGGCCCGCTGAACGATGTCACGGCCTACCGAGCCGGCATCCGCCAATTGCTGGATGCGACGGTCATCGGAAACTTGTTTTATCCGCGCTGGAGTTTTTTGTACGCGAATAGCAGTGCGGCCGAATTTATGCCACCGCTGTCGGAAGACGCGAATGCAGAGACGCTGTTCGATACGCTGGCCAATTATTTCGGCTTGCCTCCGTACGATAGCGACGCAAATGGGCTGTCGGGGGTCGAGGTATGGGCTCGATCGTTTCTTCAGTGGCTCGGTGGAACGATCGGGTTAAACGTCGACAAGAATTGGACGATCGACGCGTCTAGAACGCTGATCGCCCAGACGTTTCCACTCGATCGCGCTCGCGGAACGCCGATGGGCATGACATGGCTGCTCAACGCTCGCCTGGGTGCGCGCACGGCCCCTGTTGTGGGCATAGCGTTAGAGAACGTGTCGGTGCTCGATTGCATGAGGCCTGCGCTCATCGTCTGCGATGAAGACACCAGTGCGCCGCCGACATTCTACGTCTTCGACTGTTATCCGGACGAGGAGTGTGCCGTCGTCATCTCGGATCTTGTCGGACCGGAGATCGACTACAACGCCGCCGATGGTTCGTTCGACGTGAATGATGCCGGTCTTTTCTCCTATGTGCCGTGGCGCTTCGAGGTCGACGTCACGCTTACCGTCGACGCGGGCGTTAGCTCGACCGATCAACGGAACGCCGTATTCGCGTACTTCCGCATGCTGCGATCGGCTCTCGTTGCGGCGAAACCGGCTTTGACGACGTACGTCGTCAGCTTCACTTTGAATCAACATAGTCAAGAAGACGAGCAACGACAAAGACAAAAGCGTATCCGCTACAACGTAGGCGTGGCTGGCAAGATCGACATGATCGAGGACATATGACAATGGAACCCGTTTCGCGCGTGAACTATTATTCGGGCGAAGCACTGCTGACCGCGGATTTTCAGGACGAGCAGCGCTATCACATTCGAGTGCGAGAGCAGCTAAGCCAGGGTCTGCTCATGCCCGGCGTTCTCGAAGGGCTCGACGTCGAATGGGTTTATCCCGCAGTGCAGGTGACAGTCAAAGTGGGGGCGGCGATTGACTCCGAGGGGCAGTTGATCGTGCTTGCGCAGGAGCGTGAATGCGCTCCTGTGCTGACCGATGCGATTAACTACTTGACGATCGGTTTTAATGCCTATTTGGACGATTCGGTCACCAATATGTATGGATCCGGGCACAAGCGCTTGATCGAAGATCCCACCATCGCATGCAGCCCAACGTACGATCCGAACGGGCTCGAGATTCTGCTCGCGGTGATCACCACGTCGGGAACTGCGATCACGAGCGTGCTCTACCACTACGGCGACTACATGCGCCGGCATGCGGGCGCGAAGCTGCAATCGGTGCAGTTTATCGATGAGGCCAATGCGCCTCCGTGGCCGCCGGCCAGCATTTCGCTGAATCGGGATACGCTCGAAATCGACGCCCCGAATATCCAATTGAACGGCAACGTGGAGGCGGACTCGCTTTCCGCAACTGGAACGTTCTCCGGCGTTTTCAGCGGAATATTCTCGGGGGACGGCAGTCTGTTGACGCTGCCGGAATCCAGCAACTACTGGCAGCAAAACGGAAGCGACATCTATTACACAGCGGGAAACGTCGCTATCGGCGACGAGGACGCTTCCATGGCGCATTTGACGATAAGGCAAAGCGCGCTGCCGCCGACGGTCGCCACGGGATTGATCTCGTTGGAAAGCGATGGCAAGACGGTGACGGGATATCAAACTTGCTTCACGACCGAGCTGAAGGTGGGGCAAGTCATCGCCTACGATTTCGTACCGCCGCAAACAGCGACCATCGTAAGCATCGTTTCGAATAAGGAAGTGATCATCGATCGAAGGCTTGCCATCGACCTGGGGCCTGCTTTCTTCTCGACTCGGCACGAAGGCACTGTCACATCGGGCGGTGCAGCCAAAGTCACTGCCGAGGGCACTACTTTGACTTGCACGGGCGGCACGTTCCCGCCGGGGCTGGCAGCCGGCGATCAAATCATCCTTACGCAGTCCGATGAAAACAATTCGAAGCTGTTGCGTGTCCAGAGCATCGGCGACGACACGCATATGACGGTGGTTGGCATGTCGCCGTCCATGGCGGCCAAGGGCGGGCCGAAGCTGTCGGCGTTTTCGGCCACTCATTCGGTATTGTTGGTTGCGGGGGGCGCCCATCCCGCTGTCGAGGACTTGCCCCCGGCACTCGCCGTGGCGCAAAACGGCAGCGGTGCTCCGATGCCCAATAGCGTTGGCATTAACGTCGAGAGCGGTTCGTTGGATGGCCGCTATGCGCTCGACGTCCAGGGCGCGATCAAGGCCACACGCTGGCCGGCCACGGCCACGGATACGGCGTTGATGATGACGGTCGGATCGACGGCAGCTTCCCCGTATGAAGGCCTGAGCGTGACGGACAACGGCGCCTCCGCGGCGGTCCCCAAGACGGTGGCGGTCAATGTCGATAGTATCGATCCCACATACGCGCTCGATGTCAATGGTCCATTGAGAGCGGCGAGCTTGGCCGTGAGCTCCGGCGGTTTCGATATCGGCACGCTTAAAGCGTCCTCGGAAATCGATACGGACAAGATCGGTCCTTATACGGCGAGCGGCAGTATCGAAGTAACGAGCGACGTGACGTTCGACAAAACGATCAAGGCAAGCGGGACGAACCCGTTGACCGTTGCGGGCGATTTCGAAGTGAAAGAAAACGCGACGATCGACGGATCGTTGACCGTGACCGGCTCGGTCAACGTCACCGGGGACATCTCAGGCAAACTCCACAATCCGATTCCGGGGCCGTTTAACGTCGACGGTGTGTTTGGGGTATTGGACGGCAATAACCCCGTATTGACGGCGGGAGGGAATAAAGTGACGGTGTCTGTCGATCTTTATGCCCAGGGCGATTTGAATGTCGTTGGGGCGTTGACGACCGACGCGCTTACGGTTTCGCAGCGTAACGCGCGGGGCATTCATGTTTTCGATGTGTCGGACGATGGTGATGTATCGATGATGGGCAGTTTAACCGTCGGGGAAAATGGGGACGATAATTTCCAGGTATCGCCGCAGGGGGCGGTCACTATTGCCGATAAAGGCTCGCTGTCGCTGGGAGATAGGTTCGAGCTTCTAGATACAGGAGAGATGAAATGCTTCGGCAAATCCGTCACTAAGATCGAGCAAAACGTTGGAGTCAATACGACTTTCCTCAATGCGACGGCGACGACAGACGGGTTCGTCGTGGTATATGCCGATCCGAAATACTTTGGATTCGGCTCTTGCGCTCAAGTTGTCGTTCAGGTCACGCCCCCAGCGGGCGATCCATATACGCTTTGTTCTCCGGTATATGCGCAGACTGCGGTCGGTCGAGCGGCCACGAGCGCAACCGTGCCTGTTCCAAAAGGGGGGACTTGTGTTTTCACGGCCGAATTGACGGCGGGTGGAGTGCCTACGATCGATGTAACGGTGACGTGGATTCCACTAGGTAGCGGTTCGCTGCAGGGGCTGTAGTGACTTGTGGACCAGTGATTCAACGCGGTGCTGAAGAAGGGGATTGGATATGGGCGTTTATCATCATGTAACGATTTGTAATCAATCGAAGAGCATCGTCACGCTGACGCGGATGAGGTCGCACATCCGAGGGTGCAGTTGGTGCTTCGATGAGTGGGGGCCTGGCTCTTTTTCGCTCGGACCGGGTGAGAAAAGGCTACTCCTGCTCAAGGATGATAATGGGGTAGGGTATTGCGATGGGAATGACAAGCATATAAGCTGGTATGTCTCGGATCGTAAATCCCATGGGCAGATCACATACCGGGTTACGAACGACCCGGACAATGGATGGTGTGTGATTGTAAGCGGGCCGGCAGTCTTCGCTGAGACCGGAGGAAACTCTTGCTTACCAGATATGGCCTGGGTGGGGAGACCTGATAGTCCTTTGGCCGTTCAGGCGACGATCTATTTATGACCCCGACGATAAGATGACAAATATCCCATGTGCTTAGCGGTTCGATGCAGGGGGGCGATCTCCTTGCGGCGCAGATGAAATATGACCGGCATACGTGGCGCGAGAAGTTGTTCCGGCGATACGAACGATAGATGTTTTTTGCAGGAAGGGCGTGCATGTGCTAACCGATCTCCCGGCCGACCTAACCCGTCCATATTCTGACAACGCCGCGTTCCTCGACGACCTCCGCCGTTTCGTCGAGTCTCTGCCCGCTTGGCCGCGCGGCGCGCTTCCCGACTCGACCAGCGGCACCCTCGACGCCGGCGCATACACTTGGCGCGCCATCGCCGCACGCATGGCCGCGACGGTCCGATCCGAGATCTTCATCCCGCTCGCCCACGTGGCGCTCGTTTTTCAACTAGACGCGCGCGAGCTTCAACTGTTGTCGCTGGCGCTTCTGATCGAGACCGACCGATCGGTAGCAGACGCATTTGCCGCACTCACCCACGAGCTCGACGAATCCGGTGCAGGCGACGACAATGCTCAACTCGCTCGGGACCCCACTCCCGGTGGCATAGCGCTGCGAACTGCCGCCCACCTCCTAGGCGACATTCGCTCAAGCCTCTTCACCGATAGCGCGCTGCTTCTCAGCCAGTTGATCGAGCTTGTCGACGTCAACGTCTCGACATTGGGCGGCGGCTACCGCTTGGCTCGGGCCATGACGCCTTACCTTCTCGGCCTCGCCGCGCCTCAGCCTCGAATCGGCGACCACCTGGCCGTCGACGTGCCGGCCGAGGCGAGTCTGGACGAACTGATCGTCGATCGCGACACGAAGCGGCAGTTGGTGCGCTTCGCCGATATTTGCGCGGCCTCCGGCGCGCGATTCGGCGCTTCGCTTCTGCATATCGAAGCCGACGATGCTGCCCTTGCGGGCGCATTAGCCGCATTCGCCTTTTCAAGGCTGGGCTATGGGGTCAGCCAGATCGATGCGCGCCACCTTCGGTCGACTTTTCAGAACGACAATCACCGGCTAGCGCCGTTGATGCAGCAGCTTCGCCTTGCCTGCCGCGACGCGGCGCTCTGCACGCAAGTCATCATGCTGACCGATAGCGAAGCATTGGTGGGCGACGACGAGCGTGATCAGGCGGATCTGTTCGACAGCGCAATCGAAACGCTGCTCGAGATGACGCCTTACTGCGTCGTCGTCAACGGCCCCGCGCGGCGGGTGATCGATGTCGTCACCCGGCAGCGAAGCCGAGGCGCGCGGTTGTTCCCGATGCGCATCCCCCCAATCTCCGCCGACCTACGGAGGCGCGCTTGGGAAAAATACGCATCCTTTTACGAACTGCCGCTCGACCACCGACTCATGACTGCGGTGGCAGGGGCCTATGCTTTTACGGAGGCACGTATTGCCGCGGTGATGGGTACGCTGGCGGGGCGCTATGCCCTGATTGGCGAGGAGGGCATCGATTCCCTGGTGTGGGATGCATGCCGCGCCGAAGCGGAGGACCAACCGATCGGCGTGGCAAAACGCGTCGACACCCCGTATCGCCTCGACGATCTCGTCGCACCGGAGCGAACGATCGAGCTCCTGCACGAGACGTTAGGACAAGTGCGCTATCGGCCGAAGGTGATCGACGAATGGGGATTCGCCGCGAAATATGCGAACGTCACCAACTTGTGCGTCCTGTTTCACGGGCCGCCCGGAACGGGCAAGACGATGGCTTCGTCGATCGTCGCCAATGAGCTTTCGTTGCCGTTGTATCGCGTGGACCTATCCACGGTGCTCAGCAAATACATCGGCGAGACCGAGCGGAACATCGCGCAGTTATTCGATCGGGCCGAGTCGATGAACGTCGTGCTGCTGTTCGACGAGGCCGAGGGCTTGTTTAGCAAGCGAACCGAATCGAAGGATTCTCACGACCGTTTTGCGAACTTGCAAGTCGGCTATCTGCTGCAGCGGATCGAGACCTATCCGGGGCTCGTGATCTTGTCCACGAACTTGATGAGCAACCTGGACAAGGCATTCCTGCGGCGCTTTCGCTTCGTGATCGAATTTCCATTTCCGACGAGCGAGGAGCGGCTGCGGTTGTGGCGGCAGATCTTTCCCGCGCAGGTGCGGTTGAATGCGAACGTCGACCTGACGGCACTTGCGGAAAAGGCCTCCCTTTCGGGCGGTCATATCCGCAATGCAGCGATCAGCGCTGCGTTTCTTGCGGCGCGAGACGGCACCGACGTAACGATGACGCATTTGGTGAAATCGGTCGGCCGCGAATACGAGAAGCTGGGGAAGCTGTTTTCCGAATCGGAGTATTGAAGACGCTTGAAGCGCCGACGCTCGCCCGTGTCGGGTGCATAATTGTCGAACCGTAGCGTCCGGCCGTCACTGCCATGCTTCCAGCCCTGGACACCTCTCGTTTGCTGATCCGCGAGCGTACCCTCGCCGACGTCGAATCGTGCTTGGAAATGGACCGTGATCCGGAGGTGACGCGTTATATCTCCGGCCCTTGGCGCGACCCGGCCGCGCATCGGCAATTCGTCGAATATCGCACCACGCGGCGATATCCGCCGGGCCTCGGATACTGGACCCTGCGCGAACGCAGCGCACCCAATGCGTTTCTCGGCTGGGTGTTGCTGATTCCCGACCACGGAACAGGCCCGGATGTCGAAATCGGCTGGCGCCTCGTTCGCTCTGCATGGGGGCGAGGTATCGCGAGCGAAGCGGCGTGGGCGCTGGTGGCCCATGCGTTCGACAACGTCCAGCTGCCGCGGGTGATCGCCGATATCGCCGCCGAGAATCAAGCGTCGTTACGAGTGGCCCGAAAGCTCGGAATGAAGTGGGTGGGATACGACGCGAGCGATGGGCGGCGCTACGAACGCTACCGTCTCGAGCGTAGCGATTTTCTCGCAGGTTAGAGGCCGCGCGGAAACATCGCGCCCGGCGACTGCGATAGACCTCACTGGGCGGAAACCAGTTGATTCTGTGGTGTGAACGTTCCCGTGATTTCAATGGGCTCGACGTCCGGGTCGGGGGCGCCGGTTTCCGGATTCGTTGCCGGTACCTCGAATATCACCTGTGCTTCGAGGGGCGGGTCTTGGACCAGCACCTGCATGGAATCGGGTGTCGTTACATACGGCGCAGTGGGTGCTTGGGTGATTTTAATCAACCCGCTGCCGGGAGCCTGATACTCAGGCGTGGTGTACTGGAACTGGCAGACGAATGCCTGCGCGTCGGCCAATACACAGATCTTCTTCTGGTTTATCGTGGCAAACCCAGTGCCGCTGATACGCGGAAGCGGTGGATTTAGAATCAGTGCTTTGGTCGCCGACTCCGCCGGCAGCAAGTCGAACGTGATGGTGTCGCCGTCGGTAACGAGTTTGCCCGGCATTCGATGTCCCCCGCATGCGGCTGGTCGGTTCAAAACTTTAGCGCAAAGCGCGAGCGGATAGCGCTTAGGGGGCAGGGGAACTGCCAAGATCGTGCATGGATGTGCAAATGGTGGGGACTCGGTCACACGAGCGCCACCCCGGCTGCGCTTGCAAGCTCAGCCTTTCGAGTCCCCACGCAAAGTGCGCAGGCACTTTGCTTCCTGGGCGGCACAATGAAAAAAGGCCAGCTTGCGCTGACCTTTTCAAAAATATGGTGCCCAGGAGAGGACTCGAACCTCCACGGTGTTGCCACCGCTAGGACCTGAACCTAGTGCGTCTACCAATTCCGCCACCTGGGCTCGCTTCGAAAGCGAAGGCGCTATTGTAGCCACTCCGGCGCGGCTGTCAACGAGCACGGTCAAATATTTTTTTGCCCCAAACAGGCCTGAGGCAGCGGTGCAAGAGACGCAACTCAAGCGGCCCAACCCCTCAACTCCCAATCACGACAAATACCTGCGCGATCGGTGCTTTCGAGCCGCCCGGCAACGCCCGCAGCGGCTGCCCGTACGTCACGCGTGCATTGACGAACCGCGACCACTGAAACCGCACCCCCAATCCGACGCTCGACAGCATCCCCGCCTGCATTTCGCCGGGCTGGTCGATCTTGTTCCACACGTGCCCCGCATCGACGAACGCAAATGGTTGAAACGCCGGTCCGTCCTCGCCGAAGAACGCAAAAGCGGGGGTGCGCAGCTCCGTCTGCAGATTCCACCCCCGATCGCCTTGCACGCTGTAGGGCTCATACCCGCGTATCGTATCGTCCCCACCCAGACCCATTTCTTCGCTAGGCAGCAGCGTATTCGGCGTCCATTGGAACCGCCCGCGCGCGGATAACGCGAAGCCTGCTCCGATCGTCAGATCGCGTTGCGCAAGCAACTGCAAGTATCCGTAGCGCGCCGTCGCGCCGTTGCGCGTCGTCTGAAACGCTTCGTCGTTATTGTCCCCATCGAGGTGCCCCGGACTGCCGATGAAGGCGACATTCGCATGCGTCTGGCCCAACGCGTCGCTCTTCGTCGCATCGTAGGCAACCAGAAACTGATGGACGTGCGTGTTCGAATTGAAAACCTGCACGCCGCCGAATTCCAAGTCGTTGTTCGACCGCTTGAAGTCGTAGCCTATCTGCACCTGCTGCTGCCAACCGTCCACGTTCGGCAAATGCCGGTCGTAACGCGCACTGAACTGCGCCGATACCCCGGTCTGATTAAAGCTGTTATCGAGCCGCGGCGTGCTTTGCGCGTAGACGCCGAACAGCTCGACGCGATCGAACCACGGCAGCGGCGCCGAATAGCTGAACGAATGCGCCTGAAAGCGCGGCCGATTCGGCCGCCCCTCGATCGACGGATTACCGCCGAGTAAGTCGTTGCTCGCCGTGTACTGATACGCGATCTGCTGATCGAGGCCGAACAAGTTGCCGTAGTCGATCCCGGCAAAGAAGCGATCCCTGCCGAGTTGGCGCACCCCCGCATTGTCGTAACCGGCGTCGACGCGAAGGGGAAACCGATCCTGCGTTTGCAAGATCACGTCGGTCGCGTTCGTGCCCGAGCCCGGCGAATAAATGACGTCGACACGCCGATAAGGATTCGCATTCAGCAACGAAAGCCCGGTGAGCACATCGGATTCTCGGATCGGGCCGCCGCTGTGCAGCGGCATTTCCCGCTCGAGCTGCGCATCGGAGAAATAGCGGTTGCCGCGCGCCGTGACCTTTCCGACGTGAAACTCGGCTACCGCGATGCGCACGACGCCGTCGCTCACGTCCTGCTCGGGCACGTACACATCGACGAGCGGTTCGCCTGCCGCGCGAAACCGTTCGATCACGGCGCGACGAATCTCCGCCAGCCGCGCGAAAGTCAGCGGTTTGCCGATGTCGCGCTCGAACCCGGTGAGAAACGTGTCGTCCAGCACCGGCAATCCCAGCGCTGCAATGTGCTTGCCTTCAGGCAAGGTCCGCGAACGCACCTCGGTATGCCCGTCGTCTTTCACGAACACGATGCCGCGCAAGACGGCAATGGCCACTTTCTGTGAGCCGGTCGCCGGCGCCGGAGGCGGGGGCGGGGCGCTCGGGCGGCCCGGTGCGGGAGGACGGGGGGGCGCGACATCCCGGTACGATTGCGCGCCGGCCACGGCGCTGACGAGTGCGAGCGCGGTTCCGGTCCATCTGAGCTTGCCGCCGAATGTTCGCCTCATAGGCGAGCTTGCTGCGTCATGTCGCTTCTTCCCATTATCCACGCAGATTTCATGATGATCGAGGCCGCGCCGGACTTCGCGCCGCAACTCGCTACGATAACGGGAGGCGCACGTTCCGGCCCTTTGATGGCGCATACCGCGGAGGTTTTGGCGCAAAGCCGAGCATCACTGATCCGTGCGCTTACCGTTTATGCCCCCGAGCAGGTGCGTGGCGAAGCAGCCGAAATCGTCATTTTCAACACATCATGTCGATCTATTAATGGGGTCGTTTTCTAATAAATGGCCTGCATTTCCTCGCTCTGCGTCGAAATAATTTCCGAAATTCCTACAAATAAGTGGTCGAAAAAGGGATTTCCCGAGGGTGATGTCGGTAACAAACGTACGACCGGACGTCACATTTCGATAAAAATATACAAGTTTCGGAAATTTTGACCGCAGTGCATTTCTTGCGCCTGTTATGTCGGATGAATCCTACAGGTTTTGCCGGTGACCTACGCGATCTTCCGCCTACGCTGATTTCGCCGCTCGAGGCGTTCATCGATACTTCGCATCAACGAGTTGCAGCGGTGACCCTCCGGGGCACGATGAGGTGCTCCGAGCGGATCAGGAAGCAAAGATTTCCGAGGAAGTGATGTGGCCGCCCGCGACTCGAGTCTGTCGGATTAGTTAGGTGTACTAACTAGTTGGTTGTAGGTGAATTTATCCGGGAAAGCCTTTTCGCTTCGAGATTCAGCTGTCCCGACTTCCATACGTACCGCTCGGGCTTGTCTCGATGCTGATGAGGTTCTGAAATGAAACGACGTCAATTTCTCGGCTGCCTGTCGGCGGCAGCAAGCAGCTACGTTCTGGTCGCCTGCGGCGGCGGCGGATCGGGTCCCGATCTGAGCGCCGGGGCTGGCTCCGGCGCCGGGACGAGCGCAATTGCGAATGCAGGCTCGGCGGCCACGTCGACGACTTCGCCGGACGGTACTACCGTGCCCCCCGCCAGCTCTATCGTGGACAACAGCGCAAACGTTTGGACACTGTCGGGTGGCTACGTTTATTTGAACGGCGCGAAGATGAAGGGGCCGTATAACGTTGCGACGCTGCTGT
>DASVLS010000052.1:0-42070 GCA_036384755.1 Trinickia sp.
CAACCACATATCCAGACGTCGATCACCGTTGCCGTCCTTGCCTGCCGTGTCGCGCCTTGCTCGATAAGCCGCTTGCCGCTGCGCCGTCGTTTGCGTCATCTCGTATCTCCCTCGTTACCCGGTAACTATCGATCCGAAGCATGTTACCCGGTAACGGAAAACTTAACGACGTGTGGCAGATTTAGCGCTTACCGATGTTCATCGCTGCATTGCCGATGGAGTCGAGAAACCCGGCGAGACGGGCGAAATCGTCATCGTCAAGCGGCTATTGAGACGTCCGGTTATTCACGGGGGATTTTCACTTCGCGAGGTCGATCCGACTGTATCTGGCGATTATATGACGCCAAGCTCGCGGGACATGGCGGCGGGATCGATGGCCCCTGCAGCAGATCGCGAGGGACGCCGAACCCGCGGCTCTGTCCCTAGCTCCAGCCGCAGCGGTCTGAACCTGCCGGCCTCGAGTTTCCGGTCACGCTGCCACACGTAGTCGCCCGTCAGGTTGATATGCTCCCAGCCCAGCGGCGACAGGTGCGGCAGCAGCGCAGTATCGGCCGGTACGCGTGTGTGTATGGTCTGGACAGTCCGCTCGAGGTAGACCGTGTTCCACAGGACGATTGCGGCCGTGACCAGATTCAGGCCGCTGGCACGGTAACGCTGCGCCTCGAAACTGCGGTCCCGGATTTCCCCGACGCGGTAGAAGAACACCGAGCGTGCGAGCGCATTGCGGGCCTCTCCCTTGTTCAGACCGGCATGCACGCGGCGGCGCAGTTCGACGTTCTGCAGCCAGTCGAGAATGAACAGCGTGCGCTCAATGCGACCGATTTCTCGCAATGTGACGGCGAGACCATTCTGTCTTGGGTAGCTGCCAAGCTTGCGCAGCATCAGCGAGGCCGTGACCGTCCCCTGTCGGATCGACGTTGCCAGGCGCAGCACCTCGTCCCAGTTCCGGCGGATGTGCTTTTCGTTATACGTGTCGCCGATCATTGTGGCAAGTGCTGGATAGTCCTTCGGATTGCCAGGCACGTACAGCTTCATGTCGCCCAGATTGCGAATACGCGGCGCAAAGCGGAAGCCCAACAGATGCATCAGCGCAAAGACGTGATCGGTAAAGCCATTGGTGTCGGTGTAATGTTCCTGAATGCGCAGGTCCGATTCGTGGTACAACAACCCGTCGAGCACGTAGGTCGAATCGCGCACGCCGACGTTGACGAGGTTCGGATAGAAAGGCGCGTACTGATCGGAGATGTGCGTGTAGAACATGCGCCCGGGTTCTGCGCCGTATTTCGGATTCACGTGCCCGGTGCTCTCGGCACGGCTGCCCGCGCGAAAGCGTTGTCCATCGGATGACGAAGTGGTGCCATCCCCCCAGTGGTTCGCGAAGGGATGGGCGAACTGCGCGTTGACGAGCTCGGCCAGTGCCTGTGAGTAGGTCTCGTCGCGGATGTGCCACGCCTGCAACCACGACAGCTTCGCGTAGGTCGTGCCCGGGCAGGCTTCCGCCATTTTCGTCAGTCCAAGATTGATCGCGTCGGCCAGCACCGTCGTGAGCAGCAACGTCTTGTCTTTCGCTGTCTCACCGGTCTTCAGGTGCGTGAAGTGGCGGGTGAATCCGGTCCAGGCGTCGACCTCCATCAGCAGTTCGGTGATTTTCACGCGCGGCAGCATGACCGACGTCTGGTCGATCAGCGCTTGGGCCGCCTCAGGTACTGCGGCATCGAGCGGCGTCATTTTCAGGCCGGATTCCGTGATAATCGCGTCGGGCAGGCCGTTGGTGGCCGCGAGCCGGTTGACGGTAGCCAACCGCTCCTCCAGCAACTGCCGCCGTTCATTCAGGTAACGATCGCAGTCGGTGATGATGGGCAGCGGCAGCGCATTGCCCTGTCTGATTGCCTCAAAATTTTCTGCTGACAGCAGGTAGTCGTCAAAATCCCTGAACTGACGTGAGCCCTGCACCCAGATGTCGCCTGAGCGTAGCGCGTTCTTCAGCTCGGCGAGCGCGCACAGTTCGTAGTAACGGCGATCGATACCGCTGTCAGTCATCACGAGCGGTTTCCAGCGTGGCTTGACGAAGGCGGTGGGCGCGTCGGCTGGCATTTTTCGCACTCCGTCGTTGTCCATGGCGCGGATCGTATCGACGGCCTGAAGCACATCGGTGGCCGCAGGAGCGGCACGTAATTTCAGGATGTCCAGGAAGGCCGGGACGTACCGGCGCAGTGTCGCATAATGATCACCGATCTGATGTAGAAAATCGAACGCTTCGGGCTGGGCGAGCTGCTCGGCTTCGCTGACGCTTTTCGTGAATGCCTCCCAAGACATGACGGATTCGATCGCCTTGAACGCGTCACCGCCGTTTTCCTTGGCTTCCAGCAGAGCCCGGCCCAGCTTCCCGTACAGTCTCACCTTGTCGTTGATGGCTTTTCCCGAACGATGAAACTGTTCCTGATGCTTCTTTTTCGCGGCATTGAAGAGCCGTCCGATGATGCGTTCGTGCAAGTCGACGATTTCGTCAGTAACCGTCGCCGTAGCTTCGATCACGATGGCCACCAGGGTGGCATGACGGCGTTGCTTTTCGAATCTGGCCAGATCGGCCGGCGTCATTTGCGCGCCTTCGCGGGCAACCTTGAGCAGACGGTTGCGGTGCACCATCCGGTCGAGGCCCGCGGGCAGGTCAATGGCGTGAAGGATTTTCAGGCGATCGATATGCTTGAGCATCTGGCGTGAGCTCGCCTTCCCCGGCGGCAGTCGCAGCCATGCGAGCCATGTCATGCGGCCATCGTCACGGCGCGTCAATAGCTGGTCGAGCCTTTTCCGGTGCCCATCCGACAGTGATGTGGTGAGAACATCATAGATGCGTCGGGTCGCGCGGGTGACGGCCTCCGCGCAGATCCGCTCGATCACGTTTGCACCGGGCAGCAGGATTGCCTGTTGGCGCAGGTATCCGACCAGCGCCTGCGCGAGTACCAGGCCCTTGTCGGTCTGCCTCGCCAGATCAACAAGGCCCTGCACGGCGGGACGGTAGTCATCCACTGTGAGCAATCGCAGTTGCAGCGCGGCCTGCAGTTCGAGCAGATGTTCGCGACGCGTCTGGTCCCGCTTTGCATACTCTTTCCAGAGCATCGGTTCGATGCCAAGCTGTCCGGCAACGTACTCCAGCAGCGCAGGCTGCGGTTCGATGCCTGCGCCCAGAATAATCCCCGGATAGCGCATGCAGCAGAGCTGGACGGCGAAGCCCAGACGGTTGGCCGCGCCCCGGTGCTGCCCGATCAGTGACAGTTCCGCTTCGTTGAATGTGTAGTGGCGGATGATCTCATCGTGGCTCTCCGGAAAGGAGAAGAGGCTGTCGCGCTCGGCGGGCGAGAGAATGGAACGTCGTGGCATGGTTGGCTCGGCAAGGGGGTGGGGATAGTGCCGGCAGGGTTTGCGGCACTGATTCCACCGGATTGACGGTTCGAGAAAAGGCAGTGTAATCCGTTCTATCGTCATAATCCTTCTTATGGCGATAGTGACTTCTATGCCATAAATTGGAAAACATGAAAACACGTCAGACCCGGGGCGCCGCGCCGGACCCCACATCGAGATCAATCCCGTTTCCCGACGCCGATCAGCTAGCGGCGCTGCGCGGCTGGTATGCAGGTCTGTCGTCGCGAGCCGCTGTGGACCGCTACCTGCCTCATGTCCGGGCACCGGGCGATTCCGCACGCGGCATCATCAGCGACGTCCGCCGGCAGCTCATCGGCTTTTCCCTCGAACGCCAGCGCGCCGATCTTGCCGATCTGCTGCAACACCCCGTCGGTGAACGGTCCGAGCGGGCAGCAGCCGTCGCCCACGCGATCAACATCCTGCGAACGCTGCCGGCGCCGCAACCGCAGATCGCCGACGACATTGGCCTCTGGCTCGCGCCGCGCGCTGTGCGTGCGCTGCGCGCATATGGCATTGCGACCCTCGCAGACCTCACGGTTCGCGTGCCTCGCCGGCGCCGCTGGTGGAGCGTGGTGCCCGGGCTCGGCCAGACCAGCGCCCGTCAAATCGAGGAATTTTTTGAAGCCTGGCCGCAGTTGACAGAGCGCGCCAGAGCGCTGGTTACGGTAAGCGCACCCAGCGTTGTTGTTCCCTGGGAAAGGCTGCGGATACCCCATGAGGTCGATGGTTCGCACGGCAGCTTCCGCGCGCCCCGGCGGACCTGCGCGCTCGACTCAAACAACGACTACGAAGCGGTACAGGCATGGCTTGCCCTGCACGAAACCATCGCCACGCAAAGCGCCTACCGCAAGGAGGCCGAGCGCCTGATCCTGTGGGCCATCGTCGAACGCGGACGGGCGCTGTCCTCACTCACGACCGAGGATGCCATCGCATACCGCGGCTTCCTGCGGCATCCGCAGCCGCGCGACCGCTGGATCGGACCGCCACGGCCGCGCAGTGCTCCCGAGTGGCGCCCGTTCGCCGGCAATCTGTCAGCGCGCTCGACCGCCTACGCGCTTTCCGTTCTCGGCGCGCTGTTTCGCTGGCTCATCGAACAGCGCTATGTGCTCACCAATCCGTTTGCCGGCATCAAGGTCCGGGGCAAGACGCGCGTGAAACCGCTCGACACGTCGCGCGGCTTCACCGAAGGCGAATGGGGGCTGGTTCGCACGATCGCCAACGGACTGGAGTGGTCCTACGGTTGGGGAACACCGGCCGCACAGCGATTGCGCTTCCTGCTCGACTTCTCGTACGCGACAGGCCTGCGGGCGAGCGAAATCGTTGGCGCGAGACTCGGGGACATTCGTACAGGTGAAAATGGCGCCCATTGGCTCAACCTTGTCGGTAAAGGCGGCAAGGCTGGCAAGGTAGCCTTGCCGTCGCTCGCCCGAACCGCGCTCGAGCAGTATCTCGTCCAGAGGCACCTGCCGGTGACGCCGCAGCGCTGGGATCCCAAGACCCCCTTAATGGCGAGCGTTGTCGAGGAAGGCGCAACAGGCATCACCCGTTCCCGACTGTGGTATGTGTTGCGCCGATTTTTTCATCTGGCCGCCGATGTCATCGGTACCGATCATCCGGTGCTGGCCGAAAAGTTGCGACGCGCCAGTCCCCACTGGACACGGCATACCCACGCCACGCATGCACTCGCCCGCGGCGCGGAGCTGACGGCGGTGCGCGACAATCTGCGCCACGCCTCGATTGCGACGACCTCGATCTACCTTCAGGGGGACGAAATCAAACGCTACCGGCAAATGGATGAAGCGTTCTCCGCACCATAACTGGCTACCCAGGCCGCTGGTGTTCACCGGCCTAGCGTGCTTTATTTTCCGTTTCCTGAAGCGCCCCCTCCACACCGCAGGCGTGACGAACATCGAAACCGCTGCGCAGGCGGCCTCCGCCCTGCGTCCGCTCGCGGGCAACCTTGCTTATCTCTTGTTCGCCGTCGGCATTCTAGGCGTGGGGCTGATCGGCGTACCGGTATTGGCCGGTTCGGGCGCCGATACGGCAAGCCGTCCCGTACTCGCGCTCGGATGGCTCGTGACCGCAGTCATGAGCGCGGCCGCCATCGCCATGTTCGCCCTTCGTTGAGCATTGCGGATTGCGCGGCAACAGACTTTACATCCTGTTACCCGCAGCCTAGGCACAGGCGATTACGCTTTCCCTATACTCCGAACCGCAACGAATTCGTTCGCGCTTTGCAAGCGCTCAATCGATACTCGAGAAAACAAATGAAACGCCCCACGCTGACCAAGGCCACTCTCCTCGCTACGCTCGTCACGCTCTCCTCGATTTCGCTCACCGCATGCGTCGCCCCGAATCCGTACGGCCCGTATGGAGCGGGAACGTACGGCACGCAACCGCAATACGCACAACCTCAATACGGTCAGCCGCAATACGCGCAGCCTGGCTATACCCCGCCGCCGCCCCCGCCGGAAACGGGCTACGTCCAGCCCGGCGGTTACGGCGTCCAGTACGGGACCGTCGCGGGCATTCGACGGATCGGCGGTGCAACGAGTCCCTCGGGCGTAGCCGGTACGCTCGTCGGCGCAGTGGTGGGAGGCGTGCTGGGCAATCAAATCGGCGGCGGGCGCGGACGCGATGCCGCCACCGTCATTGGTGCGCTTGGCGGTGCGGTGGCGGGCAATCAGATCGGCCAGAACATGGGGCAGCCTTCCGGCTACCGTGTCGACATTCAGTTGGGCGACGGGTCCATGCGCTCGTTCGATATGCAAACACCGGGCGATCTGCGCCCGGGCGATCGCGTACGTGTCGACGGCAATCAGATCTCGCGCTACTGATACGGAGTTTGAGCCGGCAGTCGAGGCCCGGCCACGCATTCGAAGCTGCTTGCAACGCGTCGATCGGCGGGCGCTACCATCGAGCACGCCCGAACTCGCGTGCGAACCGACGTACATGATGACGGCCGTCGCCATGGTGCGCGCCGGATTGGGCGTGACGATTCTGCCCGGATCGGCGCCGGAGATCCGGGCAGAACGCGAATTGGTCGGCAGACCGATCGACGATCCCCGCTTCGGGCGTCCGATCGCACTGATCAAGAAGCGCGACAGAACGTTGCCGCCGGTGGCGCTCGCTTTCACCGAAATGCTCAAGACGGCGCTCGCCGAGCGTGGATAAAGGTCACAGGCGACGGCCATGGCAATCCAAACCGCTACGTCATGAAAAGCAGCCGGGTTCGCGCGACCGTCATCGAACCACCGGATCTCGGTTCGTTCCGTCGTACTTGACGGTCTCCACCCAATTTGCACCTTTGCCTACCGGATATTGACCCGATTCGCCGAGCGCACCGGTTTTCGGGTCGATCGTGTAGACGGTCATCGTCGGCGACAATTGACCGACCGCCAGCAGGTAGCGGCCAGACGCATCGATATTGAAGCCGCGAGGCTGCTTCTCGGTTGGATAAGTGCCGATACGCGTGAGCTTGCCGGACGCCGCATTCACGCGATAGGCCGCGATCGTGCTCGAGGTCCGTTCCGTAGCGTAGAGGAATCGCCCGTCGGGCGTCAGATGAAGATCGGCGCCCCACGGTGTCTTTCCGCCGAAATCCTTCGGCAAAATCGAAATCGCCTGGATCGGCTTGACGGTCTCGTTGCCGTGGCTGATCGACAGCACGTGCAGCTTGCCGTCCAATTCGTCGATCAGATACGCGAAGCGCTGATCCGACGAGAACACGAAGTGTCGCGGGCCGGATTTTTCGGGCAGTTGGTAGGCGGGCGCCGCTTCTTCGGTCAGATTCCCTGTCGATGCGTCGAACTTCAAGCGCAGCCATGCGTCGGCGCCCAAAACCGATGCGAACGCGTAACGGTTGTCGGCCGACGTTCTGATGGCATGGGCTTTGGGCCCCGTCTTCACGGTTTGCCGCACGTCGCCCGCGACGCCGTCCGCGCCGATCGAATTGACGGCCAACAAATTGCCGCCATACGAAGCGGACAGCAGATACCGGCCGGTTGCATCGGTCGACACGTAGGCCATGCTCTCGGCAAGCGGTGCGCGGCCGAGCTCGATCAACTTGCCGTCGAGCGGGTTGACGGCGAAGCTCACCACGCGATAGGGCTTCGAGCGAAGCGCGGCGTAGAGGTGCAGATGATCGGGGGACAGCGCCATCGGCATGACCGTGCCGCTGACGGCGACGGTCTCGACGCTCGTCAGTTTGCCGTTCGATCGATCGAGGCTGAACACGGAGATGTCCTGGCTATCCGCGTTCGACACGTACACAAACGTCGCGGCATGGGCCGCGACCGACAGGCTCAATCCCATGACCGCACCTGCAACGGCCCGCAAAGTCGTTTTCGTCACCATTCGTTCGTCTCGTCGTTGTAGTACATGAAAACCGGTTCGAGGCGCCGCCGTGCCCGCCGACGCGGCCGCGTCAAGCACGCCGCTATCCCTGCCAAACGCTGAACACCGCGACGGCGCTCTTCATCGATTGCGCCTGCTGCTCGAGCGCGCCAGCCGCCGCGGCGGCTTGTTCGACCAATGCGGCGTTTTGTTGCGTCACCTGGTCCATCTGGCTGACCGCTTGCCCAACTTGTTCGATGCCGACGCGTTGCTCCGAGGTGGCCGCCGTTTCTTCCAGCGAGGCGGACTGCTGTTCCGTACGGCTCGACAGGTCGAGGTTGCCTGCGGCAATCTCGCGCGCCGCCATCGTGACGTCGCGATCGTTGATCTCCGCATAGGCCGCCGTGTCGCCGTTGCGCAGTGCATCGGTGGCGCGCTGCAGGCAATCGGCGAGATGCGTCGACGCCTTCACGAGTTGCTGCTTCAGGTCGTCGTCGAGCCCGTCGAAGCGCGGCGCATTGCGGAACGCTTCCGTTTCTTGCGCCGAGAGGTCGAACGTTTTCTTAGCGCTTTGGAGCGCGGAATCGCGCGTTGCCGGATCGTTATTTTCTTTCAGCGCCGAATAAGCGCGAACGAGCGCCGAGCGGGTGCGGGCGCTGTCCTTGTAGCCGTCGTTGACGAGCGTCGTCTGCCGAGCGATTTCATGCAGACGCCGGGCGTTCGAATTCGCCGCGTGCAACGCGAAAATGCCGACCACGCCGCCGACGACGATCATCGTCGCGAACAGCGTAAGCACCGCCAACAGACTCGTACCAACTTTGATGTTTCTCATTTTTCTTCAGCGCTATGTCGTCATACAACTAGTTAACGACAATCTCCGTCTGCAATTTATGCACTGACTTCATTCGATGAGACTCAACTCATCAGTCGTCGTACAACATATCGTACAGAACAAGGGCCGAGTCGTAAACTGCAGCCCCGCGCTTTAGCCGCAACGGGGGTGCGCCCGTTACGGCCCTGCCGGTACTGTTTACGGATGTCCTCGGCAATCGGATCGGTGCGTTGGGCATCGTTCGCCAGATGCGCGAACAGACCCTTCTCGCTCCCCGGCCAGCCGGCGGGTTGAGGGGCGGCCGGCAAGCGCCATCATCTCGGTGGATCCGCTGTTCTGCTTGACGCGACCGACTTCAATCGTCGTTGTTCTTGACGCGGTCCCATATCCAAAGCGTTGCGCCCCACTTGCTGCCTTCGATCGCCAGCATGATCTCCCCTTGCTTGAAATATCGCCCGCTGTTTTGCATCGCGTGCGTATACCACCAGCCGGCTTCCGGACAAGGACTGCCGCCGGGTACGCTATTGCGGCGCTTTCCGGGACTGGGCGGTACCACTTTGGGCGGCTCGCGGATCGGCGGCGCATCGGGAAAATCGAAGCGCGCTTCCCAAGAACGCGCATGCTTGCTATCGGCATTCGGCAAGTGCGGATCGTAGAAGTGCAAGCCGTCAGGCTTCGGATTGCGCAGTACGCGCAGGACTTTGTTGACGAACACGTAGGGCTCGGGCAAGCCTTCCTCGGGCGCACCCAAGCGAGGTACGACAGTTCCTTCTCTTCCCCCTTCGCGACCTTGAAACCGCCGGGATCAACGTAGTCTTCCGGGCTAGCACGGCCTGTCAGCGTCCCTATCTGGTATTCCGGCGCCGTCATGGGATTGGGGGCACTAGAACGCATCACACTAAACTGCATGAACTCGGGGGTGTCGCTGATCGCCTTGCGGATTTTCTCGACGCCCTTGGCCGTCTTCTTGCTGAACTTCGCCAGGTCCTCGTCTTTGCCGCTGATCAGGTGCTCGCCGAACAACTCGGCAAATCGATCGAAGCAGGCGAGCAAGCCACGTCGCCCCTCGGGCTTGGAGCCGCCGGCGAAATAGACTGTCCCGATGACACCGGGCCTGACTGCGAAGCTGTTGTCCGGCATGCGGACGCTCAAATCCTCGAAGTAGCGCGCATGCGCCGCAAACGGTTCGAGTACGACCGGGCGCTTGTGCTCAACGTCGCTCATTCTCTTGGTTCCTTGAGATATCGAAATGAACTTTACGAGGCAGTCACGAGACCAGCCGTGGCCGAAACACCAAGTGCTAATGCCAGCGCGCTAAGGGTAGCATGTCGTCGAACGTGATCGCCGGCGGAGTCCGCGATGCGATTCTCACCTTCGAGGCGCTTTCCGAATCACTGTATGAGAAGGCAGGTAGCCTGACAGTTTCCGAGACTGGCAATGGCCCCCAGTTTGAAGTCCATATCGACGGACAGCGCAGCAAGGGCATCACCAACATGCAGATTTTCTGCTTCGATCTGATGTTGACCGAAATCAGTCTCAAACATGGCAGAGGGCCGGGCTTCCTGATTCACGATAGCCATCTGTTTGATGGTGTAGACGAGCGCCAGGTTGCCAAGGCACTTCAGTTGGGTGCGCAACGTGCTGAAGCGGCGGGCTTCCAGTACATCGTCACGATGAATTCGGATGCCCTACCGCGCGAGGGTTTCAAAGCCGGCTTCGATATCCGGTCCTTCGTGACGGATACAAAACTGACCGATGCGACTGACACCGGTGGTCTGTTCGGCCTGCGCTTCGAGTAGCGTTCGATACAGGCCACCCAATCACGATGGGGCCGGTTAGCTATAGAAACCCGTGCTTCGCTAGCATCGCGTGCAACCGAGGCTGCTTGCCTTGCAACCCCATCGCATCGGCGAGTTCGATCAAAGGCAACACGCGCCGTTTGACCTTCTCGGCATGATTCTGCGCAATGTCCGCGATGCGGTGGTCGAGATACGGATTGAGGAATCGCTCGCGCACATCCGCAACGTAATCCTCGGCTTGCCGACCCAAGCCCAGCGACACGAAAACCGGTTTCACCTCCTCCTGCCAGACGGTTTCGATTCCCGCGCGCAGCCGCGTGTCGCTCATCGCATCGCGAACGGTTTCCGATGGCGAGCGGCGCTCGGCGATCCACTGCTCGGCGAGCCAGGTATGGCCGAGATTGAGAAAGAACAACTTCAACCGTTCGTAACTGCGTAAGTCGTCGGTCAGCACGACGCTCTCGTGCGTGCAAGGCAATACCATGCCCGCGCGCCGCTCGATCGCCCAAAGCGCGTATGGCTCCGCCACCGCACCAACGGGTTCGATGGGCTCGGAGACGATCCGGTCGACGAGCGAGTTCATCCAATGGCATCGTGTTTGCACATAGTCGACGAATTCCTCGGGCAACGACCATTGCACCGCTAAACCCACTACGATGTCGCGCAACGTATCGCCGTTGTTCGCCACCAGTTCGCACGGAAATATCGACACTCCATCGGCAGGGCGCTCATGCCAACGCGAATGCAGCAGCGCAAGCAGTTTCGCGGGGTAGCTGCGCGGCACGGATTCGTCGCTTCCCAGGAGAGCGGGCGAATCGCGTTCGTCGAGGCGATAACCCATATCGCCCGTGTTCGAAACGATGACGCGGACATCCTCGATCGCCGCGCGCCGCACGGCCGTCCAGTCGCGATCGGCCACCCACGCGGCGCGCACAGCGTCGCAAACGACGATTTTGTCCACAGCCACACCGCGTTCCCTGCCTCGGATACGCACGGGATAGCCGCCGGGTCGCGACAGCGCGGCGACGCGTGCGTGACTCACCGGGTTGTTCGTCGTCTGTACGACGCTGATGCCGCCAATGGCATCGCCGCGTTCCAGCGCTTGCGACACGAATAGCGCGACGTGCGCCAGCAGAAAACGGCTCGTGCCGAATTGAAGTATGGGGCCGCTCATCGCGCCCGTCCCAACCGCTGCTTTAGCATCTCGCTCAGCACTCCACCAATGCCTTGACTACCGTCTGCCCGGTCTCGAGCAAGCGCGCAAACGCGTCGGGCACATCGGCAAGCCGCATACGGTGCGTATTGAGCGCCTGATCGGGAATGCGGCCGGCCCGCATCGCGGCGAGCACGGTTTCGAAATCGGCCGTGGTCGCATTTCGGCTCGCGAGCAACGTGGTCTCCCGCTTGTGGAACTCGGGATCGGAGAACGTCACCTGCCCCGGCACGATCGAGATCAGCGTGTACTTACCGCCGTGAGCGACGAACCCGAACCCGCGATTCATCGCATCGATGTTGCCCGTAGCGTCGAAAACGACATCGAAGAATTCGTCGTTCGTGAGCGCGGCAAGCTGCCGCGTGTCGTCGGGACCGACTGCGACCGCCGCGTCGACATCGAGATGCGTCTTGCAAAATGCCAAGCGATCCGCACGCGTGTCCAAGCACGTCACATTGGCGCCCCGCAGCTTCGCGAAGATCATCGCCGCCATGCCGATAGGCCCCGCCCCGACGACCAGCACGCGCTGATCGGGCGCCACCTCGGCCCTTCGCACCGCATGCGCCCCGATCGCGAGAAATTCGATCATCGCAGCCTGATCGAGCGTCACGCCTTCCGCCTTGTGGACGAACTGCGCAGGTACGCTGAGGTATTCCGTCAACGCGCCGTCACGATGCACGCCCAGCACCTTGATGTCGACGCAACAGTTCGTCTTGCCCTGACGGCATGCGATGCAACGCCCGCATGAAAGGTAAGGCATGACGTACACGCCGTCGCCGGCAGCAAACCCCGAGTCGTGTTCCGCCTCCACCACCACTGCGGAAAACTCATGGCCCATCACGCGCGGATACTGCAAGTAAGGCTGGTTGCCCGTAAAAATGTGCAGATCGGTACCGCATATTCCCACGCGCGACACACGCAGCAGGACTTCTCCGGCCGCCCGGACGGGCAGTTCGGAATGCTGCGCGCGCAGCACGCCGGGCGATTCGCAAACGACGCTAAGCATATTGATTTCCTCTTGATCGATTCATGCGCCGGGGCGGGCCCCGTCTATGCGATAGAACCTGCACGCGTTCCCGCCGAATACGTCGGCAATCGCACTTGCCCCCAGAAACCCGGCGCAGTCGTCCACGCACGCGGCCAGCCACGCTGCATAGCCGGCATGAACGGGAGCGAGACGCAGCACGGGCCAGTCGCTGCCCCACATCAGCCGTTGCGGACCGAATAGGTCGGACAAGACGCGGACATAGGGGCGAACGCGACTTCTCAGCGCGTCCAAATCGCCCGCACTGCCGGCTTCTGTCCAAAGTCCAGAGAGCTTGCAACTGACGTTGGGCAGCAGCGAAAGCCGCGTCGTCATCGACAGCCACGGCTCCATCTGCGCGTCGGCAATAGACGGCTTGGCTCCGTGATCGACGACGATGCGAAGGTCCGGATATCGCTGCGCAAAGTTGTACAAGGCGTCGAGATGACGTGGCATGACGAGCGCATCGAAGCTCAACTCGTGCTCGATCATGGCCGCGATCGCACCATCCAAGTTCGGATCGTCGATCCATGCGTCGTCGGGCAAGTCTTGCAGCATCGGCCGCAGGCCGCGTGCCTTCGGATGCGCGGCGAACGCCGCGACTTCGGCTGCTGCGTTCGCCGCCTTCAGATCGACCCATCCGACGACGGCGCATACCGACACCGTTTTGTCCGCAAGGCTCAGCAGGAAGCGGGTGTCCGCCTCGGTCGGCAGCGATTGAACGAGTACCGTGCCGGCAATCTGAGCCGCGTTCAATTCCGGTGCGAGATCCGCCGGGCCGAAATCGCGATGGATCGCCTCGAGTTCCCGAGGCGGCCAGCAGCCCCTGCGTGCGTCGATCTGCCAGTAATGCTGGTGTGCGTCGATACGTGTCGTCATGCGCGTCCCTCGACAATGGGTGGATTGGCGTCGAACGATCCATCCTCGCACAGCCCGCGCCGGCACGACGCGGGGATGGACATTCGCGGCATCGTCTCGTCAATAGAGGACGTTCTTCGCTGCGGAAGAATCGAGGTTTTCCTTGTCGACCATCACGACACCCGTATCGACGTTTTTCGCCACGTGCTTGTGCTCGATCACACTCACCACGGTCTGAATCCCTTTGTAACCCATCTGATACGAGCCCTGAACGGCAATGCCTTGGATCGTGCCGTCACGTACGAAACTTTGCAGGTCCTGGTTGCCGTCGAAGCCGATCGCGACCAATTTGCCGGCTTTCCCGGACTGCTTCAGCGCGCGCCCCATCCCGACGGCGGTCGGCTCGTTCGCACCGAAGATGCCCTTCAAATCGGGGTTCGCCGACAACACGTCGGTCGTCTGATTAAGCGCGGTCGCCATTTGCGATTGCGAGTAGTAGGGGCCGACGATCTGCAGTTTCGAATGCGCCGCGATGTATTTCTTGAAACCGCCCACTCGTCCGATTTCCGATCCCGCACCGGGCACGTACGACATGAGCGCGATTTTTCCCGTCTGGCCGACGCGCGCGATCAGCGCCTTCGCGCATAGCTCTCCGGCCTTCTCGTTGTCGGTCGACAGGAACGACTGGTAGTACTGCTTGCCGGCATCGGATAGCGCGGAATCGATCAGCACCACGGGGATGTGCGCTTCCCAAGCCTTCTTGATCGCCGGCACGAGCGCGTCGGGGTCCGACGGCGCGAGCACGATGCCGGCGACATGCCGATTGACGGCGTTCTCGACCATGTTCACTTCATCGGCGATGTCGGACTCTGCGGCGGGACCTTGGAACGTCATCGTGTAGCCCTTCGCTTCGTCGAGCGCGGCCTTCGCCCCCTTCTGCACGTTCTGCCAGTAATTGGAATTGACCGTCTTCACGATCACGGCGATCTCGCCGCCGGCCGCGTAGGCACCCGTGCTGAACGCCGCGCACAGCATCGCCGCTGCCGCCAGGATGGAAGTCCTCTGCATGTCTCGCTCCTCTTTTTTCGTGGTTGAACTACGTTGGATTACCGCTTCCCGCTTCGCAAGTGATCGATCCAAACCGTGCCGAGAATCACGACGCCGATGATGATCTGTTGGATGAAACTCGAAACCCCATTCATGTTCAGGCCATTGCGCAGCACACCGATGACGAACGCGCCGATGGCCGTGCCCGAGATCGTGCCCACGCCGCCCATCAGCGACGTTCCGCCGATCACGGCGCTGGCGATTGCATCGAGTTCGTACATGACGCCTTCATTGGGCTGGCCGGTCACGAGGCGCGACATCAGCACGCAGCCCGTCACCCCGGCCAATGCGCCGGACAGCACGTAGGTAAACATCGTCACGCCTCGAACGTCGACGCCCGACAGACGAGCCGCCTCGGGGTTCGAGCCGACGGCGTAGATGTGCCGGCCGAGCGATGTCTTCGAAAGGAGAATGGCGCCCGCGATGAAGAACACGACCATGATGACGACCGGATAGGGAATGCCCGGAAAAGTCGTGTCCGGAAACCCATCGGCGCCGATATGAGAAACGCGGAATAAAGCGCCGTTGCCGAGAACGCCGAACGCATTGCCGAGATCGGAAACCGGCCGCGCCCCCGTGATCTGCAGCGCCAGGCCTCGCGCGACCAGCATCATGCCGAGCGTGGCGATGAACGGCGGCAAACCCATGCGCGTGACGAAGATACCGTTGACGTATCCGCACAAGGCCCCCACGAGCACGCCGCACAGCATGGCCGCCGGCACCGGAATGCCGGCTTTCGAGAGCAAGGCGGCCGACACGCCCGCGAGCGCGAGCACCGAGCCGACCGACAAGTCGATGCCGCCCGTGATGATGACGCAAGTGGCGGCCACGCCCAGATAGGCAATCGAAGTCACTTGCAAACTCACGGTCATCAAGTTGCCGACCGAGAAAAACGCCGAGCTCGTGGCCGCGAACGCAATGATGAGTGCAACGAGGCTGCCCAGCGCCGCGAATTTCTGAATGAGGTCGCGGCGCCGCTGTCGAGACGAGCGCTCTGCGCTCTGGCTGCGCTCCGATGTCATTTCAAGCATGAGTACGCCCCGAAGCAAAATGCATGATCTCCTCCTGACTGGTTTGTTTGGTTTCGAGAACCGCCGTGATGCAGCCTTCATGAAAGACAGCGATGCGGTCGGTCATGCCGAGCAGCTCCGGCAGCTCCGAACTGATCAAGACGACGCCGACGCCCTGCGCGGCGAGCCGATCCATCAGCCCGTGAATCGCGAACTTCGCGCCCACGTCGATGCCGCGCGTGGGCTCGTCGAAGAACAGAATCTTCGAGCCCCGGTACAGCCATTTGCCGATGACGACTTTCTGCTGATTGCCGCCTGACAAATTGCGCACCCGCTGTTCGATCGACGGCGTGCGGATCGCCAAGTCGTGCACATAGCGGCGCGCGATTTCGGCCTCTTCCTCGAAACGCAGGAAGCCCGCGCGCGAAGAAATGCCGGCGACGTTCGACAGCGTGATGTTCGCCGCAACGGACATCCCCAGCGCGAGGCCCTCTTGCTTGCGGTCCTCCGACAAGTAGGCGATGCCGTGGCGAATCGCTTCTCGCGGCGAGCGGATCGTCACGCGCTCGCCATGCAGGTCGATGCTTCCCTCGTCCGGCCGGTCGGCGCCGAAAATCGCGCGCGCGACCTCGGTGCGGCCCGCGCCCATGAGACCCGCGAAGCCGAGAATCTCGCCTTTGCGCAGATCGAACGACACGGGGCCGAATACGCCGTCGCGGCGCAAATTGCGCACGCCGAGCAATACCTCTTGCGTGGGCGTCGATTGCCGCGCCGGGTATGCATCGTCGAGGGACCGCCCCACCATCCTGGCGACGATATCGTTGACGGTGACCGCCGCGAAATCGTCGGTCGAGATATGCCGGCCATCGCGCATGACCGTGACGCGATCCACGATCTGCGCCATTTCATCCAAACGATGCGAGATGTAAAGAATCGCGACGCCCGCGGCGCGCAGCTCTTGAATGATGCGAAAGAGTTGGACAGTCTCCGATTCGGTCAAGGACGACGTCGGCTCGTCCATGATCAGCACGGTCGAATCGAACGAAAGCGCCTTTGCGATCTCCACCATTTGCTGTTGCGCGATCGACAGCGTGCCAACGAGCGTCGTAGGCGGCACATCCAAGCCGATCCGTTGCAGGCAACGTACCGCATCGGCGTTCAGCTTGCGGGTATCGACGAACGGCCCGCGCTTCGGCTCGCGTGCGAGATAGAGGTTTTCCGCCACGCTCAAATGCGGAACGAGGTTCAGTTCCTGATGAATGATCGCGATGCCGGCGGCCTGCGCCTGCGAAGTCGACTCGAACCGCACGGGCTGGCCGCGATAGCGAATGACACCTTCGTCAGGCAGGTACTGGCCGCTGATGATTTTCATCAGCGTCGATTTGCCCGCTCCGTTCTCGCCGCAGACCGCGTGAACCTCGCCTGCCCGAAGGTCGAGGCGAATGCCGTCGAGCGCAAGCACCCCCGGAAAGCGCTTCACGATGCCTTCGAGGCGAAGGATCTCTCGATCCGGAAGCGCCGGGTCGGTTGCCGCGAGATTTGATAAACCGTCCTGCACTGTCGTCGTCTCCCGTGTGCGGCCGACCTGGCTTGCGCTGGTCAGTCCAATTGACAGGAATTAAAGCCGAAAACCTTAACTTGGTCAATCCAATCTGTGTTTTTCAAATTGATCTTGCCAATAGTAGAAACCCGAACTACGCTCTCGATCGCCCGCCTGGCATTGGCTGAAAGCCGCCGTGCTAGACTTCGGCGCAGGCTGGACCCGCACTGCGCAGCCCTCTTTCATCCGCATCATGAAATCGACAGAACCGAAGCGGCTTTACCAATCCGTCGCTACCCAAATCCTCGCGTTGATACGCCAGGGCGAATTCCCGCCCGGCGAGCGCCTGCCTGCCGAACGCGAACTCGCGCTGAAGCTGGGCGTGTCGCGTCCATCGCTGCGCGAGGCGTTGATCGCGCTCGAGATAGGGGGCCAAGTCGAGATCCGAATGGGATCGGGGGTGTACGTGTGCGAGGCTAGCGCCGACGGCGCCGGCACGGTGGATGCGTTGGGCGATAGCCCTTCCGAATTGATGCAGGCGCGCGCGGCTATCGAAGGCAGCGTGATCGTGCTTGCCACGGCGCGTATGACGGCGGCGATGCTCGATCGGTTACGCCGTACCGTCGAACGGATGCGTCGACTGGCGGCGGCCGGCAAGTCGCCCGTGGAGGCGGACCGGCAGTTTCACATGCTGATCGCGGAAGCCGCCGGCAATTCGGTGCTCAGCCGTTATATGGCGGAGTTGTTCGATAGCCGCCACGATCCGATCGCGGCGGCAATGCGCGGTCATGCCGAGAGCGCTCAAACCTGGACGGTCGCCGTGCAGGAGCATGAAGCGGTGCTAAAGGCGCTGCAAGCCGGCGACCCCATCGCCGCGCAAACGGCCATCCGCGCGCACCTGATGGCTTCCGAAGAGCGGTGGCTTAGCGGGGCGTTGAAGCAGAGCATGGACTAGTCTCGCGCCGCGCCAGTCTGTCATCTAAGTTTTTTTCGCGCGGGGGTTCGTGTCGCGCAAGCGAAGTAGCGATAATGCAAGGGTATCTCCTGCTCAGTCGTGCACTGCGTCATCTCTGTATGAAGCCCGGATTCGTCGAACGCTCGGTTTCCGGGTGCTTGTCGACAGCATGGCAGCGACGCCGGCGCGGGAGCAATGCGGGTTTGCTCAACTGCGATTGAAAAAAATCTCACGATGCGTATCCCTCCGCTGAAGGCCATCATCGCGTTCGAAAGCGTCGCCAGAACGAAAAGCGTCAATCGCGCGGCCGAGGAACTCGGGCTCACGGCTTCCGCGGTCAGCCATCAACTGAGCAACCTCGAGTCGATCATCGGCCAGCCGCTGTTCCAACGGTCCGGACGCGGCCTCGTGCTGACGCCGACAGGCGATCGTTATCTCGCCGACGTCACGGGCTCGCTGGCCGATTTGAGCCGCGCCACCGAGCGCGCCTCGAGCCGCAAGGAAGTGGACATCCTGCGTGTGCACTCTAGCCCGAGCTTCGGGCTCATGTGGCTGCTGCCGCGCTTATCGTCCTTCCAAGAAGCCAACGGCGACATCCAATTGAACCTGGCCTGCTCGTATGAGGACATCTCCTTTTCGAGCGGCTACTACGACGTCGACATCCGCCACGGATACGGCAATTGGAGCAACCTCGAAGTCCGCACGATACGCGGCGAGCACATTGCTCCGCTCGCCTCGCCGGCCTATCTGGAACGACATCCGGTGCACGCGCCTGCCGATCTCCTCGCGCATCGTTTGATTTACTCCGAAACGCCGCTCGTCCAGTGGAAGCAGTGGTTCGGCAGAACCGGCGTGCCCGCCGCGCAGAAGACCTTCGACTTTTCCTTCGATCGCTCGTACATGTCGATCGAAACGGCGGCGCTCGGCCTCGGCATCGCGCTCGAAAGCCTGATGCTCGCGTCGGTCAAGATCAAGGAAGGGCTGTTGGTCCCCGTCTTCGACGACGCGCACTCGGTCGAGGTCGGCGCGCATCACCTCGTTTACCCGAGTCAAAACGCCGACCTTCCCCGCGTGGAGCGCTTTCTCGCATGGATGGAGCGTGAGGCGTCCGCAAGGTTCTAGGCTTACCTGAATTTTTCTCAGCCATTGTTGAGCGTTTCCGCGTTGTTTCGGTCGCCCCTTCAGCGAAAACTACGGGCACCATCAACACTCAGGAGACAACCGATGCTGCTCGAGAACAAGGTCATCATGGTCACCGGCGCCGCATCGCCTCGCGGCATCGGCAAGGCGACGGCCAAGGCGCTCGCCGCGAATGGTGCGCACGTCGTCGTCATCGACCTGCGCAAGGAAGACGCCGAGGCGGCAGCCGCGGACCTCGGCGAGGGCCACATCGGACTCGCCTGCGACGTGACCGACAAAGCAGCCTGCGTTGCGGCCGCCCGCGCCACGCTGGAGCGGTACGGCAGAATCGACGGCCTCATCAATAACGCCGGCATCACGCAACCCGTGCGGACGCTCGAAATCGGCGGCAAGGATTTCGACGCCATCGTCGACGTCAATCTGCGCGGCACGCTCTACATGTCGCAGGCCGTCATCCCCGCGATGAAAGAACAACGCGGCGGCAGCATCGTGTGCATGTCCTCCGTCTCGGCGCAACGAGGCGGCGGCATCTTCGGCGGCCCGCATTACAGCGCCGCGAAGGCGGGCGTCCTTGGCCTGGCGAAAGCGATCGCGCGCGAATTCGGCCCCGACCGCATCCGCGTCAACGCCATCACGCCCGGGCTGATTCAAACCGATATCACGGGCGACAAACTCACGCCGGACATGCGCGCCGAGATCATCAAAGGCATTCCCCTCGGCCGGCTGGGCGACGCCGCCGACGTCGCGAACGCATGCCTTTTCCTCGTGAGCGATCTCTCGACCTACCTGACCGGCATCACGCTCGACGTGAACGGCGGCATGCTGATCCACTGACGAATACGCCGCGTGCCGGCGGCATGGCTTCTTATCGCTAGGCACGATACGAGAAGTATGTCGCCGAGGACCCCGCGAGACGCATTGCGAAGAACGCAGTAGACGTTCGGCGTCGGTAGCGAGCGGGACTCGGCCCACAGGAGACACGACATGAAATCCACTTACGCGGCATCGCCCGCCACCGACGATTCGATCGCCGACAGCAGTTCGCCGACCTTCGAGGCCAAGACCTACGCGAAGGTCAGCCGAAGAATCATTCCGTTCTTGATGTTGTGCTATCTCGGCGCGTATCTCGATCGAGTGAACGTGGGCTTCGCCAAGTTGCAGATGTTGAACGATCTGCGATTCAGCGAAACGATCTACGGTATGGGAGCCGGCATATTCTTTCTCGGTTACTTCCTGTTCGAAGTGCCAAGCAACGTCATCCTGCATAAGGTGGGCGCGCGCAAGTGGCTCGCGCGAATCATGCTGACCTGGGCGGTCATCTCCGCCAGCTTCATTTTCGTGAAGACGCCGACGGCCTTTTACGCGCTGCGCTTCTTACTCGGTATCGCCGAAGCGGGCTTCGCGCCCGGGGTGATCCTTTACTTGACCTACTGGTATCCGAGCGCGCGCCGCGCGAAGGCGTTGTCGATCTTCTTCATGGCCATTCCGCTTGCAGGCATCTTCGGCGGACCGCTGTCGGGATGGATCTTGCACTCGCTGCAGGGCGTCATGTCGTTGACCGGCTGGAAGTGGCTGTTTCTGCTCGAAGCGCTGCCGTCGCTCGTCCTCGGCATTGCGATCCTGTTCTACCTCGACGACGGCATCGCACGCGCCAAGTGGCTCACCGATGCCGAAAAGCGCCTGCTTGCGCGCAACGTCGAAGGCGACAACGCCCATAAGACAGCCCATCTTTCGATCAAAGCATTCGTCGCCGACCGCCGTCTGTGGCTGTTGGCCGCGATCTACTTTTGCGTCGTGCTCGGGCAATACGGCCTGACCTTCTGGCTGCCGACCATCATTCGCAAGACCGGCGTAGCCGATCCGCTCTGGGTAGGCATCTTCACGGCGATTCCCTACCTGTGCGCGCTGATCGCCCTACCGCTCATCGGCATGAGCGCCGACCGGCTTCGCGAGCGCCGCGTTCATCTTGCCGTTCCGATGCTCGTTGCGGTCGCGGGCTTTGCGGCACTGCCGCTGCTCGGCAGCGTCGGAGCGTCGATCGTTTGCTTGAGCATCGCATCGGCGGGCATCCTCGCGGCCTCCTCGCAGTTCTGGGCGCTGCCTACCGCCATGCTCGGCGGCCTCTCCGCCGCGGCGGGCATCGCGGCCGTCAACTGCTTCGCGAATCTCGCCGGGTTCTTCTCGCCGGCGATCGTCGGCTGGCTCAACGACGTGACGGGCAATGCCACGGCAGGGCTCGTTTTCATCTCTGCGGCCGTGACCCTGGGCGCATGCCTGGTGTTCCTGGTGCCGGCGAAAGCAGTCAACCGCTGAACAAACATCAGCCTTTCGATTTCAAAGGAGTCCTGAATGGATAAAGCAGCCATCATCGAGGACGTGCCGCTTTCGGAGCGCGCGTATCGGATTCGACGAAACGCCTTGCTCATGGGCGAGGTCCAAGGGCAAGGCTACATCGGCCAAGCGCTCGACATCGCCGATGTCTTGGCCGTCGCGTACTTCGGCGCAATGCGTTACCGCCCGCAAGAGCCCGAATGGGAAGGCCGCGATCGCTTCTTGTTGTCGAACGGCCACTATGCGATCGCGCTCTATGCGGCGCTCTTCGAGGCCGGCATCCTGCCCGCCGAAGAATTGGAAACCTACGGCAGCGACGACAGCCGCCTCCCGATGTCCGGCATGGCCAGCTACACGCCCGGCATGGAGATGTCCGGAGGCTCGCTCGGGCAGGGACTCACGATCGCGGTAGGCCGCTGCCTCGGCCTGAAGCGCAAAGGCTCGAGCGCGTTCGTCTACACGCTGTTTTCCGACGGCGAACTCGACGAAGGGGCGATTTGGGAAGGCCTCATGTCGGCCGCGCATTGGAAGCTGGACAACCTCATCGCCATGGTGGACGTCAACAATCAGCAGGCCGACGGCCCGTCCACGCAAATCATGGCGTTCGAACCACTCGTCGAAAAGCTCGAAGCCTTCGGCTGGTATGTGCAGCGCGTGAACGGCAACGACATCGCGGCCGTCAAGCAGGCGTTCGACAACGCACGCCGCCACGACGAACCGCAACCGCGCATCATCGTCTGCGATACGAAGATGGGGTGCGGCGTACCCTTCCTCGAACAACGGGAGAAGAACCATTTCATCCGAGTCGACGCGCATGAGTGGCAACTCGCGCTCGACGCACTCGACGCCCGGAGAACCGCATGAGCACCATCGAGAAAAAAACCCGCCTGAAGACCTCCGCGATGATCGCCTCGATCGCCGCCGAGGGCCAAGCCACGCGTTCGGCCCCCTTCGGTCATGCGCTCGTGGCGCTGGCGCGCGAGAAAGCGAACGTCATCGGCATGACAGCCGATCTCGGCAAGTACACGGACCTGCATCTATTCGCGCAAGCGTTTCCCGAGCGGTATTACCAAATGGGCATGGCCGAGCAGTTGCTGATGGGCGCCGCGGCCGGCTTCGCTCATGAAGGCGCGCAGCCGTTCGTGACGACCTATGCCGTATTCGCCACGCGCCGCGCCTACGACTTCATCCACCAGACGATCGCGGAAGACAACTTGGACGTGAAGATCGTCTGCGCGTTGCCCGGCTTGACGACCGGCTACGGGCCGAGCCATCAGGCAGCCGAAGATCTGGCGCTGATGCGCGCGATGCCGAACATGACGGTCATCGACCCTTGCGATGCGCTCGATATCGAACAGATGGTGCCGGCGATCGCCGCGCACGATGGGCCCGTCTACGCCCGCTTACTGCGCGGCAACGTGCCGGCGGTGCTCGACGAGTACGGCTACCGGTTCGAGCTCGGCAAGGCCAAGCTGCTGTGCGACGGCAACGACGTGCTCGTGATTTCGTCAGGGATTCTCACGATGCGTGCGCTCGAAGCGGCCAAAGCGCTGGCGGCCGACCATGTCGGCGTGGCCGTGCTGCATGTGCCGACGATCAAACCGCTCGATACGCAGACGATCCTGCGCGAGGCGAAACGCAGCGGCCGCATGGTGGTCGTGGCCGAAAACCACACGGTGATCGGCGGGCTTGGCGAAGCCGTCGCGCGCGAGCTGTTGAGCGCCGGCGTCACGCCTGCTTTCCGGCAGATTGCGCTACCGGATGCGTTCCTCGATGCCGGTGCGCTGCCCACGCTGCACACGCGCTATGGCATCTCGACGGAAGCGATGTGCCAGACCATCAAGGGATGGCTGGGTCAATAGAGTTTCCGGGGCGGCGTCGCGCGCTTGATGCGCGCGCGCTGCCTCGATACGGCGCTCGCGAGCTTTCGCTTTCGCTCGGTCGTCGGTTTTTCGTAGAAGCCACGGGCCCGCAGTTCCTGAATCAAACCGGTCTTTTGGATTTCCCTGCGAAAGCGGCGCAGCGCGACATCGACGGGTTCGTTGAGCTTCAAAACAATTTTGGTCATAAGTGCCTGACGGAAGAGAGAGGGTTACTGCTGCATCCAGTTTTCGCCGCCGTGCTCATCGATGAGGGCCTGCGCATAAGCGACGGAGGCCCGCCGCGCGGCACCGGTGCTCAAGAACGGCGAGTTTTCGTTCAGCTTGAACGTATCGCTGCACAACACCGTCGAATCGGTGTCCCGCAAGCTGATCTTTACCGCGGCGTCGAAGCCGCTGTCGTAGTTGCGGCCCACTCCGTCCGTCGTTTCGGTGTGGCAGTAAATCAAAGGGTAGATTTCGAAACCGCGGTATACATGCATGCTCATGTCTGGCTCCTGGCGATCGTCTGGAAGTGACGGCGACGCTATCGATGGTGGGCGGCTGCCTGCGCGCTGGCGCATGACAGGGAACGAGAGGGAGATCGAACGACTACCGGCGGCATGAACGCGCGTGATGCAGCAATGGCGATCGATGCGGCCAGTGGTCAAGGAGGCGGGGTTCGGGCCTGACGCACGTCCCATCATACGCCAGACGTTGGCATGCTGAGCCAAGATGCGCTGTATATTTCGCGTCGCTCGTCTGCCCCCCAAAAAATTGCGGGGATCCGGGAGCGCGCCGGGGCGTTCCCGCCACCGAAACCCCTTGACCGATACGGCCACAACGCGTACAGTCCCTGACTTAAGTCTCCAAGAAGCGCGATTGCTGCTCATCATTGACCGCAACACTGCGGTATTCGTTGTCCTCTCCCTCCTTGATTCTTTTACGTGCCTGCTGTGGGGCGCATCTGTCTATTTGTTCAACATCAAAGGATTTACATGGATACCGGTATCGTCAAGTGGTTCAACGACAGCAAGGGTTTCGGCTTTATTTCGCCCGACAACGGCAAGGATGATCTGTTCGCGCACTTCTCCGAAATTCGCGCTGACGGCTTCCGCACGCTCGTCGAAGGCCAGCGCGTGAGCTTCGAAACGAAGCAGGGCCCGAAGGGTCTGCAAGCCTCGAACATCAAGCCCCTCTGATTCGCCTCGCTAGTTTTCCTTCAGGGCGCGCCGTCAGACGATTGGCCGCAACGCGCCGATCGTCTTTCCGCCACCGGCGCAAACCTGCGTCGTCGGACTATCCCGCACGCATTCGCCGCGGTTCGTCGATCGCCCCGCACTCGACGGGCGTCGCCCGTCGCTGCCAAAGCAGCGGGCACACACCCTTCGGGCGGCCCGCGCTTTCTGCCCTTACATCGCACATCGCCATACTCCGCGACGCATCGTGGATGCTTCGCGTCGCCGTAAAAAACGTGCGTGCGCCTGTTTGCTGCCGCGATGCAGTCATGCGCATCACTCGTTGCACGCACAACTACTAACCACGCAGAAAACGGAGAATCAATTTGGCCAAGGAAGAGTTGCTTGAACTGGACGGCGTCGTCGACGAGGTTCTGCCCGATAGCCGTTATCGCGTGACGCTGGAGAACGGGGCGGTCGTCGCGGCTTACGCGTCGGGACGCCTGCGGAAAAATCACATTCGCATTCTCGCGGGCGATCGCGTGAGGCTCGAATTGTCGCTTTACGACCTGACGAAAGGCCGCATCAACTACCGGCACAAGGACGAGCGGGCCACCCCTTCCGCATCGCGCGCGCAGTTCCGTCGACGCTGATAGACGCACGACGGCGCACTGCCCTCGATTTCATTTCGGTGACATGTCCGGCTGCGGGAGCCGATGGCATCGGCTCGTTGCGTTTCTCTCGGCCGGTGACCCCACGCGTTCAGCGCGTCGGTCCCGGCCATCGTAAGTCGCAACGCGACACGTTCCGTCGGACATAAACGGCCCTTATACTGCACACGAGTTCCCGTTTCATTTTTTGAAACCGCATCGCGCACGGCACAATAACCGCCCGACTCCGATAGGGGCGCCGGACGCCAACCGCGCGCGGTGCGAAACGCGACGCTGACTTGCCCGGCCACCGACATACCCATGTTCTCTTCGCTGAACCATCCGCTCCGAGATCCGCTCTCGAAGGAGCTTCATGCTCGCCCCTTCCTTCGAATCGACGGCCCGGCTTCGCTGAGCCATCTCGCCGTCTACTCGGAGCGCGACGAGGACATCCACGGCCGATTGCTCGATGCGTTGACCGCCGCGATGCAGTTACCGCCGCCGTCGCAGCAGCAAAATCACTACACGGCCAAGAAGGGCGATTGGCAACTGAAGTGGGAGAAGCACACCGAGTTCTCCACCTTTACGTTCGTCCATACCGGCGCGCAAGACGGTTTATTCCGAGGCGCGGCCATGAACGGCCTTCCCGATTCGTGGCTTGCGCTCTTGAAGGAATCCGTTTTTGTCGCCGTTCATGCGGAACTGCGCTGCGGCGAGCAGGCCGCGCAAACGCGAATGAAGGTTCGCGAGCTGCTACCCGGGCCCGTGCTCGTCGGTAGCAAGGTCCTCACGGGCGGTGAAGTCTATTGCGACTGGCTCGTGCACGAGGACCACTTCTCGCGCTTTCTCGTGCTCGATCTCGGCTTCCGCGAAATGCAGGCGGGCCGCCTGATCCAGCGACTGTTCGAGATCGAAACGTACCGCATGATGGCGCTGCTCGCGCTGCCCGACGCGCGCCGTCACAGCCAATTTCTCGGCAAGCTCGACGGCTCGCTATCCGTGTTGATGCGGCGAATGGAACAGCCGGGGCGCGACCACGACGATGCGTACCTGCTGCGCGAGCTCACGCATCTGGCCGGTCAAATGGAAGCGCACGCCGGCCTAGAAACGCGTTTTAGCGCGTCGGCGGCCTACGAAAAGCTCGTGCTCGCCCGCATTGCCGAGCTGCGCGAAGAACGCATCGAAGGATTTCCCACCATCGCGGAGTTCATGCAACGCCGGCTGCAGCCGGCCATGCAAACATGCAGCTCGGTTTGGACGCGCCATCAACAGTCCGCCACACGCATCGCCCGGGCCGTCGATCTCTTGCGAACCAGGGTCAACTTGGCGCAAGAAGCGCACACCACGGCACTGCTCGAAGGCATGAATCGCACGGCGCGTACGCAGTTGCGTATGCAGCACGCGGTCGAGGGCCTCTCGGTAGCGGCCATCTCCTACTACGTACTCAATCTTTCCGGTGCTGCGCTGCGTGCACTGCATGCCGCGCATCTGCCGTTGGACCCGGAGATGCTGGAAGGCCTGCTCATTTTGCCCGTCGTGGCGGCCGTCGTCGTGTTCACCGGCCGTATACGCCGGCTCGGCCATGACCAAGGCCATCGAAACGAGCGGCATTGAAGCGGACTCGAACCGTTCCGAACAGCCCGAGCAAAACGCGGCGCTCGTCGAAGAGATCGCGGCCGCATCGCAGTCGCTCAAAGCGCAGGGGCGCGAGCTTCATACCACTGTCAGCTTCTTCAAGCTGAGCTGACGCACCTTCCGCGTCATTGGAAGGCCCGTTCAAAGGAACTTAGACCTTGAACACCGAAACCGCCCGGTCCAGATTCATCGCCTGCTCCTGCAGCGACTCCGCCGCCGCCGCGGCCTGCTCCACGAGCGCCGCATTCTGCTGCGTCACGTCATCCATCTTGACGACGGCGCTCTGAACCTGAGCGATCCCCGCGCTTTGCTCCTCCGAAGCCAAAGCGATTTCTCCGACGATGTCGGACACCTGCTTGATAGCCAGCACGACCTGGTTGATCGTCGCGCCGACGTCGGCGGCCTGTTTCGCGCCGGATCGGATCGTATCGACCGAAGAGCCGAGCAATTCCTTGATTTCTTTGGCGGCGGCCGCCGAGCGCTGCGCCAGATTGCGGACTTCGCCGGCCACGACCGCAAAGCCGCGTCCTTGCTCGCCCGCACGCGCGGCTTCGACCGCTGCGTTCAACGCAAGAATGTTGGTCTGAAACGCGATCGCCTCGATCACCGCGGTGATCTCCGAGATTTTCGAGGAGCTTGCACTGATTGTTTCGATCGTCCCGACCATCGCCCGCATGGCACCGTTGCCCGCATCGGCGATGTCGCTCGCGCGAGCCGCTAGCGCATTGGCTTGGCGCGCGTTATCCGCGTTCTGCCGGACTGTCTCGGTCAATTGCGTCATGCTCGACGCCGTCTGCCCCAACGATGCGGCTTGTTCCTCGGTTCGCATCGACAAATCCGCGTTGCCGCTCGCGATTTCGCGCGCCGCCACGTTGACCGATTCGCTGCTGGCCTTGATGCCGCTTACCGTGTCGCGCAATTGCCGGTCCATTTTCTGCAATGCCAGCAGTAATTGCCCGAACTCGTCGTTCGCAATTTTTGCGTCCAATGGATTGCCCAATGCTCCGCTCGCAATGCGATTCGCCATCCGCACCGCCCCGGTCAACGGTCGAATGACGGCGCCCGAGAGATAGAGGGCCAAGCTCGTTGCCACCACCACGCCCACACTCGCTAGGCTTCATCATCCGCTCCCTTGACGAGGGATGCCCCGCCCACAATGCCTGAATGGCCGCTGGTCTCCGACGGCGGCACTGGACGGCAAAATGCGCATCGACGCGGTTCAGCATCGATGCGCGGTCCGTTTAGCCGCAACGACACCTTGTCGGCACCCGCCACCGACGCTCCTCCACCCCTCCGGCACGCTTTGGCCCAAGGTCTCTCCTGCCTCTCACGCCTTTCCCCAAGCCCGGCTGCATTGTTTCGCACCTGCATTATTTTAATTAGCATTCCTAATTTACAAGCGCGTTTCCCGGCAATGTCGATTGGCAATCAGCAAACGACACATGCAACTCGGACGTCCAAGTCCGGCTCTCTTCAAACGCAGGAGTCGAGCGTATCAAGCCAATTTTTTTGGTCTCGATACATTTTCTCCATGTATTGCCATACCTTTGGTAATGGACTCGGCGATACGGTGTTCGCTGAAAAGCAAAGGACAAGGCATCGATTGCTCTGCCCCTGCGCAGAGTAAAGGCGTATTGGAGTCGGCTTTAGAGGGTGAGGAGAAGGCGACTCGACTCAGCGACCGACGACCGACGACTCGGTACGCGCCACGACGAGCACCGTGCAGCCGTCCTTCGACGACGTGCTATGGCACGAGCCAGCGGGATAAGAAACGGTGTCGCCCGGATGAAAGTCCGTACCGTCGTCGTCGGTAAAGACCCCATCGAGAATCATGATGAGTTCGGTCGAATCGTGCCGATGCTCGAACGAGCGCGCACCGGCCTCGAGCCGCATCCAGTAACTGGTCCATGCGCCGCTCTCGTCCTGAGCGACCGGAATCCAGGAAAAGCCCTGCAACACGGTATCGCCGATCTTCATCGGCTGCCAGTCGCGTTCGTCGATCGAATATCGACGTCGTCCGTTTTTGACCTCGAGACCGGCAAGGCCGCCCGCTTCGTCATCGATATGCTGCGTCGTCATGGTTGGATACGGTTTTACACATCGGTCATTGAACAGGGCGCGGAAGGCGGACCCGCCCACGCTAGCCCATGCATTCGCTATCTAACGATCGTCGGTTCGGCGCTCTTCCACTCGCGCATCATCGTGCCGACTTCCTCGGCAAGCCACTGCTGGAATTGCAAATATTCGGCGCGATGCTTGGCGTTCCTATGCGTGATGAGATAGTGATGACGGTCGTGAAACACCAGCGCATCCTGAACCGGCCGAACGAGCACGCCCAGCTCCACTTGCCGATGCACCAAATGATGCCAGCCCAGCAGGGTCCCTTCGCCGGCCTCCGCTTGCGCGACGAGCAGCCGGTAGTCGTTGCTTTCGAGGTGGTCGCTCTCGACGAGCATCTCGGTGCCTTCGCTATGCTGGAACCAGTTCCGCCACACGCGCCAATCGACATGCTCGCAAACCTGCGCACGCCCTAGCAGAGAGAGATTCAACGTCGGATGCGACAGCAGGTCGAGCGGCTTGAGCGTGCGCCCTTGGAAGCGTCGTTCGTAAAACGACGGGCTGCACACCGGATAAACGATGTCGTGAAAAAGCGGCTCGACTTCGTACTCGGCCTCGCGCGGCGGAATCTTGCTGATGATGACATCGGGCTCCATCAGGCCGTCGAACTCCATGAAGTGCTCCGTCACCATCACATGCAGCTTGATGTTCGGGTAGCGCTTGCGAAACGCAGGCAATCTGAACGACAGCCACAACGCCGAAAACGTATGCGAGACGCAGATCGTGAGCGCATGCTTGTCGGTGCGGCGTACCGCCTCGGCCGCTTCGGCAATGTTCATGATCGACAGATACGACGCGTTGTAGAGAATGCGTCCGGCGTCGGTCAACGCGATGTGCCTGCCCGTGCGCTCGAAAAGCGGGACGTCGAGCGAATCCTCGAGTTCCTTGATTTGCCTGCTGATGGCGGCCTGAGTCACGCACAGCACTTCGGCGGCTTGCGTGAAACTTTCATATCGCGCGGCCGTGACGAAGCACCGCAATGCCCTCAACGAGGGCATCTGCGCCAGAAGCCGATCGGCGAACAACTGCTTTTTCTGCATGACTCTCACCTTTGAAGCGGACGCCCGAGCGGCATTGCCGCAGCCGACGACCGAGCCGACCATCGTCGTCGCCCAACGACGGTACGGCTATCGTACGGAGAAAAACCCGACTCGTCAGACTAGAATAGTTTGCTAGCGCGCACGCGCATGGGCAAGCCCGATCGTCCCCCCGTTGCCCCCTCCTTCCTCGGTCAGCCTCGCATCCTATGCGCCTGCGATCCGCTTCAAGACGCCGTCGAGCGCATCGCCGTAATGTGCGTAGGTGCCTCGCTTCGACAATTCCGCATGCACCTGCTCGTTGATGCCGCCTGGCGTCATGCAGTGCGCGACCATCTCCGAGAACGACTGGCCGGTGCGCGCCGTATCGTGAGCCAAGCCGACGCAATAGCCCGACAAAAACGCACGCGCCGCATCGTAGGGCAGGCCCTGCCGCACTAACCATGCCGCCTGCGCCTCGAGGACCGCGTAAAAGCTCGCCATGGTGGCGGTAGCCGCGGAAAGCGCATCGAACTGACGCTCGCTGCCGACTTCGACCGCCTCGCCGAGCGGCGCGAAAAGCGTTTTCGCAACGTTGTCAGGGGGACAGATAACCGTGCTTCCCCTGCCTTGCGCAACCGCAGGCAGCGGGATCGCACGCACGACGGCGTTCGCCGCTCGCGTCAGCCCACGTAGGTCATCGATCGACATCCCCGCGATAAAGCTGATGATGTGGTGGTGCGCATCGAACGTCAACGCACTCAGCACCTCGCGTGCGATTTGCGGAACGACCGCGAGACAGATCACGTCGGACGAACCGAGCACTTCCTGGTTATCGCCGCAGACGCGCACGCGCGCATCGAGCGCCGCGAGTCCGGCGCCGATGTCGGCGTTGCGCGGCGACAGCGCAATATATTCGAAAGGAACGTTGAATCGGATCAAGCCCGTTACGACGGCTTGCGTGATAACGCCGGTTCCGATGAACCCTAGTCGCATTTCGCCTCACTTGAAGTCATGTCGCAGCCGTCGTCGACTGCGGCTGCGCCGGGCAATGCCCTGAAGGAAGATCGGCCCAGTCTGCCGGACAGGGCCACCACTCGCTGCTCCCGCATGCGCCTCAATCGAGCTTGAGCCAAGTCGTCTTGAGTTCGCAGTATTGGTCGTGCGCGTAAATCGACTTGTCGCGCCCGCCGAAACCCGACTGTTTGAAGCCGCCGAATGGCGTCGACAGATCGCCTTCGCCAAAGCAGTTGACGGTAACGGTCCCTGCGCGAATGCGCGAGGCGATCTTATGTGCTTGATTGACGTTGTCGGTCCACAAGGAAGCGGCCAGGCCATAGCACGTATCGTTCGCAATCCGAACGGCGTCTTCCACGTCGTCGTATTCGACGAAGCAAAGCACGGGGCCGAACACTTCCTCGCGCGCGATCGTCATCTCGGGCGTCACGTTATCGAAAATAGTCGGCTCGACGAACCAGCCGCCGCTCTCGGTCATCGTGGCCCTTCCCCCGCACACCAAATGCGCGCCTTCCGCTTTCGCGTTCTCGATGTGTGCGAGCACCTTCTCGTAGTGCGCACGCTCGATCGACGAGCCGAGCTTGACGTCCGGATCGAGCGGATCGCCTGTCTTCCAGCCATCCAGCACCGCCTGCACCTTCTGCAGCAACTGAGCTTTCATCGCTGCCGGCACGAGAATGCGGGACCCGGCGCTGCAGTTCTCGCCCATGTTCCAAAATGCGGCGGCGACCGCGTTCTCGGCAACCGCATCGAGGTTGGCGACATCGGGCAGGACGATCTGCGGGTTCTTGCCTCCGCATTCGAGCACGACGCGCTTCAGATTCGTGTCGGCCGAGTAACGCAGAAACCGCTTGCCGGTTTCGGTCGAACCCGTAAACGCGACGAGGTCGACATCGGCGTGGCAGCCGATCGCTTGCCCCGCGCCTTCGCCGAAGCCCGTGACTACGCTAAAAACGCCGGCCGGCACGCCCGCTTCGAGCGCCAGGTCGGCAATGCGCAACGTCGACAGCGAAGTTTGCTCGGCGGGTTTGACAACGACGCTGTTGCCGACGGACAGCGCCGGGCCGATTTTCCAAGCCAGCATGAGCGCCGGGAAGTTCCATGGGAGCACTGCGCCGACGACGCCGATCGGCTCGCGCGTAATCATGCTCACCACGTTCGGGCCCGAGGGCGATAGTGCATCGTAGCGCTTGTCGGTCGCCTCGGCGTGCCAACGGATACAGGCCGCCGATTCGGGAATATCCAACCCGAGGCATTCGCCGATCGGCTTGCCTGCTTCGAGCGCTTCGAGCAGCGCGAGCTCTTCCGCATTCCCTTCGATCAGTTGCGCCAAGCGAAGCAGCACGCCTTTGCGCTGCGCCGGTGCGGCTTTGGACCATACGCCGCCGTCGAACGCTTCTCGTGCGGCGACAACGGCGCGATCGACGTCCTTCGCGTCGCACTTGGCGATGTCGGCCAACGTCTTGCCCGTCGAGGGATTGAGCGTGGGGAACGTTTCGCTCGATGCGGCGGAGCACCGTTGCCCGGCGATCAATGCCCGGCCGTCCAGCCGCAATGCTTCCGCCCTTTGCTTCCACTCTTGAAAAGTCGCCATGGTCTTGTCCTTGAAAATTAAAGCTCGGCGCCTGCCGTGAATTCCTTGACCCAAATTGCCGCGGATACCGCCATATCGGCGATCGGACGCGCGGGCAGCGAACGCGGATGAGGTTGATCGAGTAGTTGCCGCACGAGATCGCTCGATTGCCCTAGCGCGTACTCGGCGATGAGCTTGCCCGACGCGGAGCCTCGGCTCAGGCCGAGGCCGTTGCAGCCGAGCGCTTCGAACACACCGTCGGGCCTCTGCCCGAACAGGGCGCCGTTGTTCGCGGACAGACACAGCGGCCCGCCCCACGTGTACTCCAGCTCGACGTTCTCGAGCATCGGAAAACGCCGATCGAACGAGCGCCGATGCAAGGTTTTGGCTTTGGCAAGATCGCTTTGAGACACTTCGACGTTCGGCCGAAAAACGAAGTGATTGCGAACGCAAATGCGATCGGTAGCGAGCCGGCGAACGGTCGTGCCCATCGGGTCGGCCGGAATCAGCGCCCACGAATGCGCGCCGCCTAGCCGGGCCGCTTCGTCGGGCGTCATGACGCGCGTCATCGACGCAAACGTATAAACCGGCAACAAGCCGTTCGGATGCCCGCCGAACGTCGCCGCATAGGCGTTCGTGCACAGAACGACGTTCCGCGCCGCGATGCTGCCTTGCGCGAACGTCAATACCTTTTGGTCGCCGCGCTCGTCGATGTGCTTGGCTGCGCTCAATTCGAACACTTGCACGTTCGCGGGCAGCGTCGTCGCCAGCCCGCGCATCAACGCAGCCGGTTGAACGGTGCTGCAACCCGGCGTGAAGAGCGCCCCCCGATAGAAGTCCGTACCGGTCACCTGCCCGATTGCGGCTTCGTCGAGCCATTCGAACCGCTCGCCGATCCGGGCCAAGCCTTCCGCAAAATGCTTCAGCGCGGTTTGCCCCTTCTTGTTGACGGCCGCATGAAACTTGCCGTCGTCCCGCCAATCGCAATCGATTCGATGCTGGCGCACGACCGAGCGCACATAGTCGATGCCATGCCGCTGCAGCCGCACGTCCGCCTTATCGGCTTCCACGCTGCGCGAATAGCTCTCGCTACTGATGTCATGCGGCAGATCGACAAAGAAACCGGAATTGCGCCCCGCGGTCGTTCGGCCGATGCGGTCGGCCTCCACCAACGCGATCGATGCGCCGGGAGCGAGCTCGGCCAATCGTCGCGCCGCACACAGTCCCGTTATGCCGCCGCCGATAACGACCCAATCGAATCGATATGCCGACGACACCACTGCCGCCGGCGCAGGCGGGGACAAGCTCTCCCACCACCCGTTGACGCCGTCCGGAGCGGGAAACCGCGCGAATTCCAGTTTCGAGGTCATGCTGACGATTACCGAGCGTTGTGCAACATCGGTTTGACGAGCGTTGCAAACGCGGTGCGCTCTTCGTCGGACAAGCCGCCAAGCGGTGCGCGCGCGACGCCGACCGGCAGCCCAGCCAGCTCGCAGCCGTAGCGAACGTACTGGATGAACTTGCCGCTGCGTTCGAGTAGTTCGAGCACCGGCAGCAGTTGCGCCATGAGCTTCCTTCCCAGCGTGAAGTCGCCCTTCTCGACGCAGGCGTCGAACAATGCCGTGTGCGCTTCGGGCAAGAAATTCGACGCGCCGCCGACCCAGCTCTTGGCGCCCCAGGCGAAGAATTCGAGCGCTTGATCGTCCATGCCGCAGCTGAGCACGAGCCGGTCTTTGAAGTGCGTGGCGAGACGATGCAGGTGTGCGATGTCGCCCGTGCTTTCTTTCATCGCGAGGAAGTTCGGCCGTTCAAGCAGTTTCTCGAGCACGCCGTCGCTAATTTCCGTCCCCGTTCGCGCCGGGAAGTTGTAAAGCATGACCGGCATGTCGAGCGCGTCGTCCACTCTCAGCAGGTGAGCCAGCAGTTCTTCTTGCGTGGGCTGCGCGTAATACGGCGCGGCGACGAGCAATGCCGAGAGCCCGGCGCGCTTCGCTTCCTGGCCGAGCTTGATCACTTCCTTCGTCGTGGTCGCGTTGATGCCCGCGGTCAAGTACGTCCTGCCGCCCGCGGCTTCCGCTACCGTATGGAACGTCTCCACGCGCTCGTCGAAACTCAGCGCATAGTATTCGCCCGTCGTGCCGCCGATACCCAGTCCGGAAACCCGGCCGGCCAGATCGGCGGCATGCTTGCCGAGCAACGCGTGGTCGATTTCGCCGTCTGCCTTGAACGGTGTCACCAGGGGTGTATGTACGCCCTCGAAGCTCATTTCAATGTCTCTCTTCGGTAATCTTCAATGGGATCATGTGAACGTTGTCGTCGGCCAAGGCGGTTGCCCGCCGATCAAACGACGTCCACGGCATGCGAGTAGATCGGGAATTGACCGCACAGATCTCTCACGCGGCCACGTACGGCGCGCTCGACTTGCTCGTCGCCATTGGGCTCGCGCTCCAGCGCGGACAGCACTTCGAGAATCATTTCGCCGACCTGTTCGAACTGCGCCTTGCCGAAACCGCGCGTCGTGCCGGCCGGCGTGCCGAGCCGAATGCCGGAGGTCACGGTCGGGTTTTCCGTATCGAACGGAATTCCGTTCTTGTTGCAGGTGATGCCGGCTCGTTCGAGCGCCTTTTCCGCTTGTGTGCCCGTGAGACCTTTCGGGCGCAGATCGACGAGCAGCAGATGGTTGTCGGTGCCGCCCGTCACGAGGCTCAAGCCGCCCGACTTCAGCACCTCGCCGAGCGCCTGCGCATTGCGCAGCACCTGGTCGATGTAGGACGTGAACTCGGGGCGAAGCGCTTCGCCGAATGCCACCGCTTTGCCCGCGATGACATGCATGAGCGGCCCGCCTTGCAATCCGGGGAACACCGCCGAGTTGATCTTCTTGGCGATATCGCCGTTGTTCGTGAGAATGAAGCCGCCACGCGGGCCCCGCAGCGTTTTGTGCGTCGTCGACGTGACGACATCGGCGAACCGAACGGGGTTCTCGTGCCGACCGGCGGCGACGATGCCCGCGATGTGCGCCATGTCGACCATCAACAACGCGCCGACGCTGTCGGCGATCTCGCGGAACGCCGCGAAGTCGAGCGCGCGCGGATAGGCGGAATAGCCTGCGATGATCAGCTTCGGCTGGTGCTCTTTGGCGAGCCGGCGCAGCTTGTCGTAATCGATGCGGTAAGTCTCCGGGCTCACCCCGTACTGCACGGCGTTGAACCATTTGCCGGACAACGCAGGGCGCGCGCCATGCGTCAGGTGGCCGCCCGCGTCGAGCGACATGCCCATGACCGTTTCGCCCGGCTTGACGAGCGCCAGCATCACGGCCCCGTTCGCTTGGGCGCCCGAATGCGGCTGTACGTTCGCATACTCGGCGTCGAATAGCGCTTTCACACGATCGATGGCCAGCGCCTCGATCCGGTCCACATGCTCGCAACCGCCGTAATAGCGCTTGGACGGGTATCCCTCGGCATACTTGTTGGTCAGCACCGTGCCTTGCGCTTCCATCACGGCCGCCGAAACGATGTTCTCCGAAGCGATCAGCTCGATCTGCGTTTGCTGCCGGCGCAATTCGAGCGCTATCTCCGATGCGATGACAGGGTCACGGCCTTGGAGCGTTTCGGAAAAAAAGCGCGACTGTTCGTTCACTGATCACTCCCGAAGGGTTGCCTGCGACGCGGTCGTTGTCTTTGCAAGACCACGCTCGTCATGAGATACGGCGGACGCTCTCCCGCCCGCCCGAATGTTCGTCCGCGCCGTACGTGGACGCATGCGCTGCATGCTCTCGATGCGTTCACGAACTCAGCCTCGGACTTACTGCTGCATCCAAGCCTTGAGCTTGTCCGGGTGCGCGTCGACGAATTTCTTCGCCGCGGTCGCATAGTCGTTCGTTTTGTTGCCTTCCAATTCGATCGCTTCGACATCGGCCAGCGTCAGCTTGAAATGCTTGAAGAAGACATCGGCGCGAGGGAACTTGCCGGCGAACTCCTTCGATGCGAAAGCGTGGACTTGCTCCTCGCCGCCCAGCGCGCCCTTCGGGTCCTGCAGGTAGCGCATCTTCCACTTCTGCCAGAGCCAGTGCGGGCTCCAAACGGTGGCGACGACCCATTGCTTCGACTGATAGGCGCGCGAAACGGCGGCGAGCATGCCGGCTTCACTGGACGATTGCAGGTGGTAGCCGGACAAATCGTAGGCATGAACCGCCTTCTCCGAGGCTTGCATCAGGCCGGCGCCCGGGCCGATGCCCTGAATCGTGCCGTCGAGCTTGCTCTTGACTTCAGGCTTGTTCAGATCGGCGATCGACGACACTTCCGATTCGGGAACGTACGCAGGCACCGCCCAGCCGTTCTTTCCGCCCGTGTAGATGATGCCGACGTCGTCCATGTCGTTTTTGTACTTCGCGTAGTAGACGGCGTGCGTGACGGGCAGCCAGCCGCCCACCATGATGTCGAGGTCGCCGCGTGCAACGCCCTGGAACTGAATGCCGATGTCGGCATTGACGAACTTGACCGGCTGGTCGAGCTTGGTTTCGAGCACGTACTTCGCCACGTTGGCCGTCGCGAGCACGTCGGCCCAATCGGTGATCGCCATCTTGATCGGCTCGGCGGCCGAGGCGGACCCGACACCAAGACTCACCGCGGCAACCGCCGATAGCGCAACTCTGGCCATGAGCGATTTGAAAGTAATGCCGTTCATTCAGGACTCCTAATTGACTCTCTTTCGTTTTGAACCACGTTACCGGTGCTGCCACGTAGCGTATGCAGTCTCCCGCCCCTTCACCTTCTCCAGCTATCGAGCCATACGGCTGCCTTCGTGCACCCGTTCGATTCGATTCGGTTCGGCGCCGGCCCGCCGCAGGGGCCGGCGCCTTCTATGAAAGCCGTCTTCAGGTTTGCGCCGTCGCGTCGTTCGCCCCGCGCTTTCCTATCCTGGCGAGAGGCCGCGCTTTACGTTTCGCTTTAGCCCCGAACGTTTCGGTCAAGCGATCGAGAACGATGGCAAGCAACACGACGCCGAGGCCGCCCTCGAATCCGATGCCGATGTCCAAGCGTTGGATGCCGCTCAGCACGTATTCGCCAAGGCCGCCCGCACCGATCATCGATGCGATCACGACCATAGACAGCGACATCATGATCGTCTGGTTCACGCCGGCCATGATCGATGGCATAGCGTTCGGCAGTTGGATCTTCCAGAGCAGTTGGGCATCGGTGCTGCCGAATGCGCGGCCCGCTTCCAGCAACTCTTCGCGAACCTGACGAATCCCGAGCGTCGTCAAACGCACGACAGGCGGCATAGCAAAGACGACCGTAGCGATGACGGCCGGCACACGGCCCAAGCCGAACAGGATGACGGCGGGAATCAGATACACGAACGCCGGCATCGTCTGCATGAAGTCGAGCAGCGAACGCAGAATCAGCTCTACCCGGCGGTTACGCGCGCCCCAGATGCCGAGCGGCACGCCGATGATCAGGCTAAAGCAAGTCGCCGCGACCACGAGCGCCAGCGTAGAGGTCGTTTGCGGCCACAGCCCCATGTAATGGATGACCAGCAGCGCGAGCCCGACGAACACGGAGAAGACGATCCCGCGGCGCCACAATGCGAACGCGACGAGCGCAACGAGCATGACACCGAACGGAATGGCGCCCAGCCCATCCTCGAGCACTTTGACGATCGCCCCCAGCGCGGCGGAAAACGCATTGAAGCCGCCCTGGAAGTGATTGAACAGAAACGTGACGGCGTTCTCCGCGAACTTGCCGATGACCGATGAGTTCATGCTGCTCTCCGCTCCATGACTTGCTTGAGAATCGTTCTGCACGACACGATGCCGGCGAGCTTCCCAGCGCCGTCGAGAACCGGCACGTCGTGCTCCTGACTCAACGCAATCGCGGCGAGTTCATGCAGATCGGAGTCCAGCGACACCGTCTTCAATTCGGGAATCAACGCCTCGCGCAATGGGCGCGCACCGGCTTTGTGCAGCGAGGCGGGCGTAACGCAGCCTTGGTAACGGCCCGATTCGTCACATACGTAGCCGCACTCCACGCCGCTGTCGATGACCTCATTGAGGTAGCGCTCCGCCGGCACGCCGACGTCGCCGCGGATCAAGCCTCGCTCCACCTTGCTCAGCAGGCTGTGCGCCTTGAGGAAACGCGAAACATCCACATGGCGAAAGAAGTCGCGCACGTAGTCGTCGGCGGGCGACTGAATGAGGTCGGCCGGCGTGCCCACTTGAATCAGACAGCCGTCTTTCATGATGCCGATCCGGCCACCGATCTTGATCGCTTCCTCGATGTCGTGCGAAATGAACACAATCGTGCGCTGCTCTTCCTTTTGCAGCCGCAGCAGTTCGCTTTGCATTTCGAACCGGATCAGCGGGTCCAAGGCAGAAAACGCTTCGTCCATCAGCAAGACGGAAGGATTGACGGCCAGCGCACGCGCCAGTCCGACGCGCTGCTGCATGCCGCCCGATAGCTCGCCCGGCAACAGCTTTTCGTATGAACCCAAGCCGACTCGCTGAAGCGCCGCGCGCGCGATTTCATAGCGCTCCGCTTTTCTCATTCCGGCGACTTCGAGGCCATACGAAATGTTGTCCAGCACCGTGCGATTCGGCAAAAGCGCGAACGACTGAAACACCATCGCCATCTTCTTGCGACGGACGTCGCGCAATTCCAGCGTGGACATCGGCGCAATATCGCGCCCTTCGAGAATGACTTGACCGGACGTGGGCTCGATCAACCGATTGAGCAGCCGCACAAGCGTCGATTTACCGGAGCCGGACAACCCCATGATGACGAAAATTTCGCCGGCCTTGACGTTGAGGCTCACGTCGTTGACGGCCACCATATTGCCCGTGCGCTTGAAAACTTCGTCTCGGCCGAGGCCTTGCTTGATCAACTCGGCAGCACGCTCGGGTTTCGGGCCGAAGATTTTCGATAGGCGGTTGACCGTCAGAATATCCGTCCCGGCAACCGCGATCGCGTTCGCGGCCGAAGCGGCGGCTTGCGCCTTGATTGCGCTCGGCGAGATCGCGTCCACGTCCTGCGGTGCGAATGTCAGATTCGGGGGCATGCTTTCATCCCAACTGGCAATTTCAAGAAATCGAAGGCCGCTGCCATCAAGCCCTCGGTCGAGGCGACCGTTCTTAGTCTCGTCTATCGTTTTGATTCGATGGCGCACTATTCGGGCTATGCCGAGTGCGTCGCGATACCGTCGTCTATTGCATGGATTGAAGCGTAGCAAGCCAAATCGACGCATCCAGATACATTTCCTTCGCCTTTTCCCATACCTCTGGTTATGAGCCGTTTGTATGGAGCGTTCGCTGAATATTTAGGGAGTGGGGGTACTGCGGGCGGAACACTAGATCCGGCGGGGGGTTCAAGGCGATCGCGGACGTCGGCGAAGGGCCGCCGCCGCGGGCCGCCCGTGCTCGGACAGCCCGTCGACATAGGGAATTTCCTGATATAGGGGGGGGCCGTCACACAGGGGTGCGCGCCAGCGGCGTGTTGACCAGGCCGTTTTCGATTGCACCGACGCAATCGATCGCGACGCCTGCGGCATGTCTGATCGTTGCAGGCTGGCTCGTCGTCCGACAGATGAAGCGAAGCGGCGTTTAAACGGCTATTGCGGAATGCTATGACCGGCCATGCGTTCGAGCCCTGCGGTATCTTTGATCGACACTTGCTTGCCTGTGCACTTGATGAGCCCGAGCGCGCTCAGCTTGGAAAGCGAGCGGCTGACCGTCTCGAGCGTCAAGCCGAGGTGACAACCGATTTCATCGCGCGTCATGCGCAGGTTGAATTCTTGAGCGGAATAGCCGCGCTGCGCATAGCGCTTCGACAAATTGAGCAGGAATGCCACCAGCCGCTCGAGCGCCGTCATCCGTCCGATCAGCATCAGCATCGCCGACTCGCGCACGAGTTCGCGACTCATCAGCCGATGAAGATGGTTTCTCATACTCAGGCTGCGATCGCCGGCCGCCACCAGATCGTTGAACGGAAGGCAGCAAACGACGCTATCTTCGAGGGCGATCGCGTCCAAGACGTGCTGTCCCGTGCTGATGCCGTCGAGCCCCATGAATTCGCCGGCGATTTGAAAGCCGATGATCTGCTCGCGGCCTTCGTTGTCGATGGCGACCGTCTTATACGATCCGCTCTTGACGACATACAGGTTCCGGAAGGTCTCGCCGGCGCGGAAGATCGCCTCGCCTTGCTTCACCTTGCGGTAGTTGCCGAACACGCCCTGGATCCCGGCAGCGCCGCCGGTATCGACATCGTCAGGCATGCAAAACCGGCGCGAGGCGCAATGCGCGCAATCGTTACGGCCGGAAGGGGCTGCCGCTTTGGCCGCGTCATCGCGTTCGGTCTCGAGCCAAGCGATCGCAGACGCCTGCGCGCTGGGCGTGACGGGAGGCTGGGTCCCGATTTCCGCGAATGTCGTGTTGTACATGTCCCTACTCCCGAGAGGCGTTGACTGGTTCTCGGCAGGCTGTGGCTGCCGATCCACCGATTGCTGTTAGGGAGCATTCTCTTGCAGGCGACGCCACCCGAATATCGGTGATCCATGTCGCGTCATGTAGGCGATCCCCTACAGGTTTTCACCGGTCAGGCGCCGTCCTGTTCAGGCCTAGCGCGCTCCAGGGGCTGACTGTAGCGATCGAAGAGGTTGGCCACGCGGCCGCAGGCAAAGCGCCCTATCGGCGTCAAACGCAACTGCTTCGTGTCGATTTCGACGAACCCGTCGCGCTCGAGCGGCTCGAGCGCGACGAGTTCCGGGCGAAAGACGGCACGGAAGTCGATCCAATAGCATTGCTCGATCGCCTCGACATCGACCGCGAAATTCGTAAGCAAGCTGGCCATGATCGCGCGCCGCGCAAGATCGTTGGGCGACGTGAGCAAGCCGCGCTCGATCGGTAACGCCTCGCGATCCAACATCGCCGCATAGGAAACCGGATCTCTGCAGTTTTGATACTGCATCGGCCCCGCGTTGCCGACGGCGCCCTGGCCGATCGCGATCGACGCGTGCGAGGCGCAAGTGGAGTAGCCGTAGCACCGCGGCACGAGCGTGGCCAGGCGTTTCGCGTTCGCGAGCTCATCGGCATGCAGTGCGAAGGCATCGTGCGCGATATGCTCGTAGCCGGCTGCGATCAGCGTGGCGAACAGCGCTTGCCAGTTCCGCTGCAATCGCAAGTCGGCGTCGTCCAAGCCCTTGCTCGGGCGGATCGCCGGCTCACTGCCTCGGCGCGTCAAGAAGATGCGGCTCGGCCGGCACAGGCACAGCGCTGCCGCCCAGTCGCGCACGGTCTCGGCCGACACATGGGGCTGGTCGATAGGCAGGTCTACGGCAATCGAACGAAAGCCGTTGCTGCGAGCGGCGTCGATGAATGGCTCGATCGATGCACTCAGATCCGCATGCGCGGGCGTGACGCCCGTATGCAACGTCGTGACGCCGCACTCGCGCAAAACGGGCAGCAGCGCGC
>DASVLS010000053.1:0-13759 GCA_036384755.1 Trinickia sp.
GACGAGTTCGGCTATCACCTCTTTGCCCGCATGAACCGAAATAGTGCGGGCAGAGAGCCCAGATCCGCGCCGCCGCCCACTCACTTGACCGCCGCGCGCGATTTGCCCGCTCCGGCGAGCCATGCTCGCCAACCGCCGAACTCCGTGATGTCGGTCCCGGCCTCCAGCCCATACGATTCGCACACGAACCCCGTCACCCACTCGCCATTTGACAGTTCGATCTTCCCGAGCGCAAGCGGAGAAGGAATGGTCGCGAGGAACGAACCCAATTCCGGGCTGGGCATTTCCCAGACCTCAATTGCAATTGCCGCGCCGCCGTCCGGCACTCGCCGCAAGCCTGGCCGCCGCGTGTTGTCCGGCGTGGCCGCCAGCGCGGATAACCGATAGCGCGGCGCAGTCAGGGTAGCTTCGATGAGGCGTGCACCGCGGCATACCAAGTCGCGATTGAGCGGCAAACCTTGCATATGGGCGCCGCACACAGCGACCTTTATGCGATCGTTGTTTGCATTGAGCCCGTCGGTCACATCGGGTATTTCGCCGCCGACGCATTGGATCGAGCTCATCCGTTGCAACGTATCCGCCACGCTCAGCAGATACTGATCCGTGAACGCGCGGCCGAACACGGTGACACCCCACGGCAGACCATTCGCCATGAACGCAGTGGGCGTCGCGACGGCAGCATAGTCGAGCAAATTCATGAAGTTCGTGTAGTAGCCGAGCAACGAGTTTGGCCCGATAGGATCGCGTTCGAGTTCCGCCAACGTAACGGGCCGCGGATACGTCGGCGTCAGAACGAAATCGAGCGGTTCGAGCACCGCGTCGCAGATCGCCTTCAACGCTTGCAGGCGATATTGCGCACGAAAGAGTTCGACGGCGGTGGTCCCCGGCGCCTTCGCCAACACCTCGCGAATAACCGGCAACACAGCCTCCCGGTCCGCTTCCAACAACTCACCGGCGACGCTGTAGCGCTCCGCCACCCACGGGCCTTCGTAGAGCAGGCTCGCCGCTTCGACGAACGGCGCGAAGTCGATTTCGACGGCCTCGCCGCCCGCCGCTTCGAGCATCGCACGAGCCTTCGCAAACAACGCGGGACTCTCGGGACAGCCAGCGAATTCGAGCTGCAACGGCACACCGAACCGGAATGTAGCGAGCTTGCCGAACGCCCGTGCGCCGTTCCATTGCGGGTTCTTGCGGCTGTATGCATCGCGCGGATCGGCTTTCGCGGTGAGTGCGAGCAGTTCGCTGGCTTCGCGCGCGGTTGCCGTGAAGTACGTCACGCAATCGAGCGTCCGGCAGGCCGGCACGACGCCGGCGGCCGACAGCAGCCCCTTGCTCGCCTTGAGTCCAACGAGGTTGTTCAGTCCTGCCGGCACGCGGCCCGATCCTGCGGTGTCGGTGCCGAGCGCGAAGCTCGCGACGCCCAGCGCGACGGCAAGCGCCGACCCCGCACTCGAACCGCCCGAAGGATAGTCGGGATGCACGCTGTTACGACATTTGCCGTACGGGGAACGCGTGCCGTTCAAGCCAGTAGCGAACTGATCGAGATTAGTCTTGCCGAGCGGCACGGCGCCCAGCGCGATCAACTGCTCGACGAGCGTCGCTGAATCGGCGGGCGTATAGGCGAACCTGGGGCAGCCGGCTGTTGTCGGGATACCGGCCAAATCGATATTGTCCTTGATCGCGAATGGAATGCCGTACAGGGGCAACGCTTCGATATCTCGCGCTTCCAGCCAGTCCAGATACGGCGCGACTTCCGCTTCGGTCAAAAGGTGGATGAACAGATGAAACTCGGGATTGAGCGCAGCGGCATTCGCCAGCAATTCGCCGATCAGCTTGCGCGGCGTGAGCGTCCCGGCACGGTAAGCGGCCCGCAGCGTGGACAGGCGCAGATCGAATGAAGACATCAGTGTTGTCCTGGGATAATCAAATACGTTTGATGACGGCAACTCGCTGCCCCGCGCGCACCGGCGAGCCGGGCGCAACATGAATCTCGCCGACGGTCCCTGCACACGGCGCGTACACAGAGATTTCCATCTTCATCGACTCGATGATGAGCAGCAGGTCGCCTGCCTCGACCCGATCGCCGGGCACCACCCGCACTTGCCAGAGGCTGCCGGCGATCTCGCTGTCCACCGCAATTTCACCCTCTTGCAACGGCGCTAACTCCGCACTCTCGGCAACCGCCACGTCGAACGTCTCCTCCGCTATTCCCGCTTCGCGCCAACGCTCGCGTTCGACTCGAAACGCGGCTTGCTGGCGCGCGCGGAATTGCTCGATGCCGGCAGATTCGCGCGTGAGAAACGTTTGGTAGTCGGCCAGCGACAACTCGGTCTCCTCGATCTTCAACGGATAGCGGCCAAGCGGAAAGTCTGCACGGATGCGCAACAGTTCGTCGGCCGAGACTTCGTAAAAGCGAATTTGATCGAAGAAGCGCAACAGATAGGGCCGCCCCGCGAAATCCTCGACTTCGCGATAGCGGTTCCACATCTGCAACGTGCGGCCAACGAACTGATAGCCGCCCGGCCCTTCCATCCCATACACGCATAGATACGCGCCACCGATGCCGACCGAGTTCTCCGCCGTCCACGTGCGCGCCGGGTTGTATTTGGTCGTCACCAGCCGGTGGCGCGGATCGAGCGGCGTCGCGACCGGCGCGCCGAGATACACGTCGCCAAGCCCCATCACGAGATAGCTGGCATCGAAGACGATCTGTTTGACAGCGTCGATCGAATCGAGGCCGTTGATGCGGCGGATAAACTCGAGATTGCTCGGACACCACGGTGCGTCCTTGCGCACCGTGGTCATGTATTTGTCGATCGCGAGCCGGCACGCGGGATCGTCCCACGACAACGGCAAATGCACGATCCGCGACGGCGCGCGCAAATCCTTCTGCAACAAAACACCCTGCCATGCGCGCTCGACGATCGCGAGCAGGCCCGAGAGCGGCAGGCTTTCAGGCTGATAGTGAATCTGCAGCGAGCGGATGCCCGGCGTCAGATCGATCACGCCAGGCAGCGCCATCGCTTCGAGCGACTGCATCAGCGCATGGCCCCGAAAGCGCAATGCGAGATCAAGCTCCGTCGGACCGATTTCGAGTAGTAGATGCGTGTCGCCGGAAACCCGCGCGACCAGCCGCTCACGATCCGTCCCAACATCGAGGACGATAGGCGATGAAAGCGCGGCGGCCTTCGTGAATGCCGGTTCCCCCTCGAATTCGAGTGTCTGCAATTCGCGTAGACGCTGGCGTGCAGCCTCACGTGCTTCGTCGATCCGCACCGGCACGAAACGCACCTTGTCGCCGGCCTTCAACTGACCGATTTGCCATAGATCCGCCTCGATGATCGTCACCGGACAGACGAAGCCGCCGAGGCTCGGACCATCGGGTCCGAGAATCACGGGCATATCGCCGGTGAAATCGATGGCGCCGACCGCATACGGGTTGTCGTGAATGTTCGAAGGATGCAGCCCCGCCTCACCGCCGTCCTCGCGCGACCACTCGGGCGTCGGTCCGATCAGACGCACGCCCGTGCGGCTCGAGTTGAAATGGACCTCCCATTCGGTGTCGAAAAACTGCTCGATATAACGCGGGCTGAAGTACTCCGGCGCGCCGTGCGGACCGTAGATGACACGCAGCGTGCGCACGGTTTCCAGCACGGGAACGTGGGAAAGCACCGCCCCCGCACGCTCATCCTGCAACGGATGAAGATGCAGGACGTCGCCCGCACGCAGCGCTCGCCCGCCATGCCCGCCGAACTGGCCGAGCGTGAAGGTGCTGCGGCTGCCGAGATACACCGCGACATCGAAGCCGCCGCGCACGCACAGGTAGGCACGCGCGCCCTCGCCGCGAATCGTGCCGAGCGCGAGTGTCGAACCGGCGGGAACAAGGAGCGTCGTGTTCAACGGCTGTTCGATGTCGTCGAGCAGCACGGGCAGCGTCGCGCCCGTCACGGCGACGACGGCGTCAGCGTTGAAACGCAACGTCGGCCCGCTCATCGTCATTTCGAGCGCGGCGGCGGCGGCGTCGTTGCCGAGAAGCCGGTTGCCGAGCCGCAGCGCACGGTCGTCCATCGGACCGGACGGCGGAATGCCGACCGCCCAATAGCCGAGGCGACCGGGATAATCCTGCACGGTCGTCTGCGTGCCGCCGGAGACGACTTCGATCGTGCTCGCCCGATACGCGAGCCCTTCGAGGCAACGCGTCCACGGGTTGCCCGATGCGAACGGGGGGTCGCCGAGGATCTGCCGCAGATAGTCGCGGTTCGTCTCCACGCCATAAATCCGCGTGCTCCGCAAGGCCTCAGTGAGCGCGTGGCGCGCCGTGTCGCGCGTTGGGGACCACGCAATCATCTTTGCCAGCATCGGATCGAAATAGGGCGGCACTTCGCAGCCCGCATCGATCCACGTATCGATGCGCAGCGCGCGGCCGTCGGCGCGCGGAAACCCGACGTCGGTCAGCAAACCCGGGCTCGGCTTGAAATCGCGGCCAGGGTCTTCGGCGTAAAGGCGCGCCTGAATCGCATGCCCCCGCGGCTTCAACTCCGCCGCGAGTTCCTGCAACGGCGCAAGCGTGCCCGCCGCCAGCTCGATCATCCAACGCACCAAATCGACGCCCCATACCTGCTCCGTCACGCCATGCTCGACCTGAAGACGCGTATTCACCTCGAGGAAGTAAAACTGCTGCGCGGCGCTGTCATAGACGAATTCGACCGTGCCGGCCGAGCGATAACCGACCGCTTTCGCGAGCTTCACGGCGGCACTGCATAAGGCGGCCGACACACCGTCCGGCAGATTGGGCGCCGGCGTTTCTTCGAGCACTTTCTGGTTGCGCCTCTGCACCGAACAGTCACGCACGCCCAGAGCGATCGCATCGCCGCGGCCGTCGCCGAATACCTGCACTTCCAAGTGCCGCGCTCTCTCGATGTACTTTTCGAGGAACACGCCGGCATCGCTGAAGTTGTTCTGGCCGAGGCGCTTCACTACCTCGAAATGCGCACTCAACTCCTCGACGCTCCAGCACACCCGCATGCCGATACCGCCGCCCCCCGCCGTGCTCTTCAGCATCACGGGATAGCCGATTGCCGCGGCCGCTGCCAGTGCATCGGGGAGGCTGTCCAATAAACCCGTGCCGTTGAGCATTGGCACACCCTCGCGCGCCGCAATCTCGCGGGCCGTGTGCTTCAGACCAAACGAACGCAACTGGCCTGGCGTCGGTCCGATGAACGCGATGCCTGCCGCTTCGCACGCCTCGCCGAAGGCCGCGTTCTCGGACAAGAAGCCATAGCCTGGATGAATAGCCTGCACGTTTTCCCGGCGGGCGATCGCGAGGAGCTTTTCCGTGTCGAGGTAGGTGACGGAGGCCGGGCCGTCGCCAAGACCGCACGCGATAGGCGCCTCGCTCACGTGAAGGCTCGCGCGATCCGCGTCCGCATAGACGACGACACCTGTTACATCGAGTTCGCGCAACGTTCTAAGGATGCGGCACGCAATGGCGCCGCGATTGGCGATCAGGATTTTCTCGAACATGAGAGGGAACACAATTCACGGGCGGGCCGTCCCGCCACAATAGGCATTGCATGCCACGGTCGTCCGCGGCAGGGGCCGTGTCGGCGATTTGCGTGCGTCGGTTGTTCACGCGCGCGAGTGCGGCATCGTCCGGATCCGAAACTGCGAAAACGCTTCAGTCCCAAATCAGCAGTTCTGCAGGCGTCGGGTTATAGGCGTTGCACGGATTGTTCAACTGCGGGCAGTTGGAGATCAGCACGATCACATCCATTTCCGCGCGCAGTTCGACATACTTGCCCGGCGCCGAGATGCCGTCTTCGAATGTCAGACCGCCTTCGGACGTCACCGGCACGTTCATGAAGAAGTTGATGTTCGCGCCGATATCCTGCTTCGACAAACGTCCGTCGTGCGCGCAAGCGCGCAGGTAGTTGTCGCGGCAGCTGTGCATGTAACGCTTTTCCAGCGCATAGCGCACCGTATTGCTCTCCTGCGCACAGGCGCCGCCGAGCGTGTCGTGGCGGCCGCAGGTATCGGCAACGATCTTCAGCATCGGATTGCCGAGGTTCGAATACAGCACGGTGCCCGTCGTCAGATAGAGGCTTTGCTGCCGACGCAGCGTGCGTTGGGGATCGAAACGCTCGCGCGGATCCGCAAGACCGTAGAACAGCGTATCGACCGCCTGATTGCCCTCCAGATCGAGAATGCGCAGCGTCTGCCCGGCTTTTAGTTCGTGAAGCCACGGTTCACCGGCCGCGAGTGTCTCGCGAAAGACCGCGTCCTCGGGACGTTTGTCGCTGACTGTAAGCGTCGTTGTCATGGTGTCAGGCTCCACTCAAAGGAAAAAGCGATCTGTATTGATGAAACCGCGGACATTTTCCTCGCATGAGGTTCGGCAAAGCTCGGCGACGCTGCGCTCCGCGCGGCTTAACGCAAGCCTGACCGGCTTGGGTGCGTACTGTGGATTCGGATCGAGCGGATGCTGGATTGCGGTGAGCACGACGAGCGTGTTCATCGGCGCATACAGGTCGACGTAATCGCCGGCCTTCGAATTGCCGGGCACGAAACTCAAGAGGCCGGCGTCGGTGACGTCGACACGGCTAAACAGGTTGAGCGTCATCAGAAGGTCCGAGATGCCCAGCCCCCACTTGCCCATTTCGACGAGCAGGTTGTCCGTGCCATTGCGATGGAACGCATTGCGCAAATCCTGGTAGCGTCCCGTGCCGTACCGCTCACGCACTTCGTCGGCATTCGACACGCCGCCGATGCTGTCGTGCCAACCGCAGGTGTCCGCAACGATCGCGGCGAGTACGCGGCCCATATCGGAATAAAGGCAATGACCCGCTGTCAGTTTCGCCGTGTGCTGGCACTTGAGCGTATCGGGGAGGTTGAGCCGTTCGCTCTTCTCGGTGGCGTTGAACAACAACACGCTGACGTTCGCGCCGCCGCGCAGGTCCGTGACGCGCAACGACTGGCCACGCTTGACGATCAGCGATGCATGGCCGCCGCCGGGAACGGTTTCTTCGAGTAGCAAATCCATGTTGTCGGGATTCCCGTTAAGCTGAGACCGCTTCGACACGCGATGCGCCCTCCACCGTGGCTCGAGCCATATGGAGGGACGACGCGGAGTCGCGGCTGTGGTCTAGCGCAATGTTGTAGGTAATGCGCGCGCCGTAGGCGCCGGGCGCTTGAGGATCGACACGGACCTTGTCGAATACCAGCACGCGGCTGCCAAGCGTGAAGCCTTCCTTCAGGTCATGCGTGACCATGAAGATCGTCAGCTTCGATTCGCGCCACAGGAGCAGCAGTAACTCGTGCATGTCCTTGCGGATGCCGGGATCGAGCGCGCCGAACGGCTCATCGAGCAGCAATATGCGCGGCTTCATCATGAGCGCCTGGGCGATCGCGAGACGCTGTTGCATGCCGCCCGACAGTTGCTGCGGATATTTGTCCAACGCAGCACCGAGGCCCACGCGTTCGAGCATTGCCACGGCTTCGTCACGTGCCGCGCGCCGCCGCGCACCGAACAGACGACCCATGAACTTCGCACGCGGCAATTCGAGCCCCAGCATCACATTGCGGACCACGCTCAGATGGTCGAACACCGAATAGCGTTGAAACACCACGCCGCGATGGGCATCGGGTTCGCGCGGCAAGCGTTCGCCGTCGAGCAGAATTTCGCCGCGCGTCGCACGTTCCTGGCCAAGCAGCAACCGCAGGAATGTGGACTTGCCGCAACCCGACGCGCCGACCATCGAACAGAACTCGCCCTCTTCGACTCGCAGGTTCAGTCGTTCCAGCACGACTTGATCCCCGTATTCCTTCCAGACGTTTCGAACTTCGATCATCGCGCGCCTCCGCCATACCAGGGGAACGACCACCGCGTGAGACGCCGCAGCAGTTCGTCGGCGAGCCATGCGAGCAGCGTGATCCACACGACGTAGGGCAGGATGACATCCATCGCGAGATAGCGGCGCATCAAAAAAATGCGGTAGCCGAGGCCGTCCGTCGAAGCGATCGCTTCCGCCGCGATCAGAAACAGCCACGCGGCGCCGAGCGAGAGACGCATCGCGACCAGCAAGCGCGGCAGCAATTGCGGCAGCACCAGACGCAGGACCAGGGTCCAACTCGTCGCGCCAAGGGTCTGCGCCTTGACCCATAACTCCGTTGGTATCTCGCGGACGCGCGCGTGCAGATCGCGGATGATCATCGGCGTAATGCCGACCACGATGAGCACCACTTTCGACAACTCGTCGAGCCCGAACACGATGAACAGGATGGGCAGCACCGCGAGCGGCGGAATCATCGAAATCACGGTAACGAACGGTGAAAACGTTGCACTCACCATTGGAAAAGCGCCTGTCGCAATGGCCGCCACCAAGGCGATCACGGCACTAACGACCAGGCCGATGCCGAGCCGCCTCAAGCTCGACACCGTATCGTCCCAGAGCAGGTACTCGCCCGTGCGCTTGTCCTCGTTGAACGCGATTTCCTTCACGGCATCGACCATTTGCGTGGCGCTCGGCAGCAGCTTGTCATCGGGATTGACCGCGAGCCGCATCGACGACCCGGTGAAATAAACCGCCATCAACACGATGAACGGCAGCAACAGCAGCATCAGACCGCCGCTTCGGCTGGGGTGTCGATTGATGAGTCGCATGGATGCGTGCCTCTTCGAATGCGGGATGTTTGGGTCAGAGCTTGCCGTCGACCGCCATTTGCACATAGGTCGGATCGAAGCGCAGCTTGACGTTGCGCTTGTTGCCGATCACGACGCCCTTGTCGAACGCCATGCCGACTGCGTCCGCGCTCTTCGCGTCTTGCCCGAGCAGACCGTGATCGAACGAGAACTTCGCCACGCGCGTCATGATCTTCGGCATGTCGGGACTGGCGACGAATTCGAGCGCGGCCTTCGGCGTATAGAACAGCGCTGTGGTGGACAGTTGGCCCTTGAAACCCGCGAGATCGGTGCCCGACGCCTTCGCCATGGCGGTGAGCGCGGCGGTGCTGTCGGCGTTGTTGGCGTGCATCAACGCGACCATCTCGAACCAAGCGCCCGTGAGCGCCTTGCCGAGCGCCGGGTTCTCGTGCAGTGTCTTCGTGTTGACGACCATCATGTCCATGATTTCGCCGGGGATCTTGCTCGAATCGAATACCTCGGTGACGTTCGGCTGAGCCTTTAGGTCGGCGAGCATCGGATTCCACGTCACCACGTTGCGGACAACGGGCGTCGCGAACGCACCCGAGATGTCGGCATCCGACGTGTTGACGACTTTCAGGTCGCGTTCGCTCATGTGCGCGCTTTCGAGGGCGCGAGCCAGCAGATAATGCGAGACGGAGAATTGCACCAGATTGACCTGCTGGCCCTTCAGGTCGGCAATCCGCTTGCCGCTGCCCTTCATGAGCACGCCGTCGTTGCCGTTCGAATAGTCGCTGACGATGAGCGCGGTCGAATCCACGCCGCCCGAGGCTGGGATGGTCAGCGCGTCCATGTTGGTCATCGCGCAACCGTCGAATTTGCCGGCGGTGTACTGGTTGATGGATTCGACGTAGTCGTTCAGTTGCACGACATCGATATCGATGCCGTATTTCTTGGCCCACTTCGAAACGATGCCCTGCGTTTTCGCTTCGCCCCAAGGCATCCAGCCCGCGTAGATGGTCCAGCACACCTTGAAGTCGGTGCGACCCGCGGCAAACGAGGACGTGGAAGTAAGAGCGGCGAGAGAGACGGCGGCGATACTGAGAAGGCGAACGAGCTTGCGCATGAGGTTGACCTCGGAAGGGACGGTTAGCGACGGCAGGGAGCAGCGCAAACATCGCGTTCTCTCCCGGGCTTTTGTCCCGCCGTGTAACCTCGCCTGAGGTCGACAGCTCTCGGACCAGCACCTGCGCGAAGCAGGCCGGAACCCTAGCCGTCCATTTCCAGATTGTGTGCTAAACCGGATGACGCGCCGGTCCCTTGCACATCGATTAAGCGAGAAGCGTGCCAATCGGAAAACGGCTTTTTTAACGGTGTGTGTGACGTTTTTCTGCTCGGCTTTGGGCGGTGTGCACTTTAAAGCGACAAATCGACTCTTTATCGGTGCATGGGTGCATGCCGTACACAGCGCAGCGATCACTCCACGCGTCGTTCAGTTTGTCGCAAATGCTTGATGCCGCAGAGACATGACAGACCCGACGGGCGTCAACAAACGCCCTCTTGCCCGTTGCATGGTCGAATTTCCTGAGCACGCCATTCCTTGACAAGCTGACGGCGATTGCGAGGATAGCGTTCTGCAAGCACTTCCGCGTGCGCAATGTCGTCCATGCCGATCACGCGAAACTCCCCCTCCAGTTCGCACCAGGCTGCGATGAACCGTCTGGCTTCGATGAAGCCCAGCATGATCGGCCAAATCACCTGTTCGTCCGACGGCGCGTGTTCGATCGATAGCGTGATGCGCAACTTTCGATCGCAATGGCGTATGGGATGACCGCTCTAGTTCTCCAAGCACTTCGGAAGCGCTGCGACGAGCACATCAATCGCCAGCCGGGACCGGAGGGGAAGGTACTGAGCGGCAGGCCAGACCGCATAGCACTCCATCACGGCGCTCGGCCGATCGCCCCAGAGCTCGACCAGTTCGCCGTGGCGCATCCGGTCCCGTATCAGCCAGTACGGAAGCCAGGCAATGCCCATCCCGTCCGCAGCCGTATCCGCAATTACTTCGAGATCGTCGAAACGCAGACGCGAGGTCGGCTGAAAATCGACCAGCGCGTCGGTTGCGTCCGGGAGTTGCCAGATCAAGCCGTGCTCATTGCGCCAGTAGGGCAGCAGGTCGTGCTTCGCCAGGTCCGCAAGCGTGCGGGGTTCGCCCCTTGCGGAAAGATAGGCAGGAGACACGCACAGGACCTTGCGCTGATTGACGAGACGGCGGGCGCGCAGCGTAGTGCTATTGCCGGGCGCTCCATTACGCACCGCAAGATCGAATCCCTCGGCGATGACGTCGACCTGACGATCGCTGAAATTCAGTTCGAGTTCGAGCTTGGGATGCTCTCGCGCATACGACCGCAAAACAGGCGCGACACAGTAGCGACCAAAGAGCGTGGGTAGCGTTACCCGCAGCTTCCCGGCCACTTCCCGGCGACCATTCTCGAGCATGACCTCCGCTGCGCGCAATTCTTCGATCGCCCGCAGACATCGCTCGTAGTATTGCTGCCCATCCTCGGTGAGCATTTGGTTTCTGGTTGTCCGCTGAAACAGCTGCACACCAAGGCGCTCCTCCAGACGCGCGATCGCCTTGCCCACCGCCGAGCGCGTCAGCGAAAGCCGTTCGCCGGCTTTGGCGAAGCCGCCTGCCTCGACGACCTCCACGAACAGTTGCACGCCATCAAATCTGTCACGCATGGCTTGCCCTCACGATTGTAGAAATTTGAGATGCATTGTCGGGAATTATCTGCGCTCTTGTTTCTTTTAATTCTACTTTACAGTAACCGACTAGCCGATGAAGTTTGCGGGCCGCTTCCTGGACGTTATTGAATTGACGGCTCACGAGGCCATTTTTTCAGCGCGAAAGCTGCAAGTTAAGGACAACCAGATGTTGATTTCAATCGTGTATGACAGCGGTTACGGCCACACCGCAAGGGTCGCGGAGGCCGTTGAGGAAGGTGTCCGTGAGGTCGCGGGCGCTGACGTGAAGCTGCTCGCGGTCGCGGACGGCGTCGACTGGGCAACGCTCGAAAAGAGCGACGCGATCATCTTCGGTTCTCCGACTTATAACGGCCTGATCAGCGCCAGGCTCAAGCAGTTCTTCGAGGACTCGACGAAGGCCGCCTGGACCGAACTCAAATGGCGCAACAAGATCGCCGCCGGGTTCACCAACTCGGGGGCGCAGCACGGCGACAAGCTGAACTCGCTCGTGTCGATGGCCCTGTTCGCCGCGCAGCACGGGATGATCTGGGTGGGCCTCGACTTGATGCCCGGCAACAACAGTAGTAGCGCCAGTCCCGATGACCTGAATCGGCTGGGAAGCTGGCTGGGCGTCATGACCCATGCGAACGTGGATCAGGCCGCCGATGTGGCGCCTCCGGCGAGTGATCTCAAGACAGCCCAGTATCTCGGCCGGCGCGTGGCGACGACTGTCAGCCGATTTCAGCCCGCATAGACCGCCTTTTACGCTCACGGACCAAAGGATCCAACCATGAAATTGCTTTGCCTAGACGTCCCCCAGCCCGGTGCCAGCCTGGAGAGGTACCAGCCGCATCTGGCCGATGAAGCCCGTCATGCGTGGCAGATGTACAAAGGCGGCATCATCCGCGACATCTACTTCCGTCAGGACCGCCCCGGGGTCGCGATCATTGCCGAGTGCGAGTCGGTGGAGGCGGCCAAAGAGGCGCTGCTCGAATTTCCACTCGCCAGAGCCGGCCTCCTCGACTGGGATGTCATTCCGCTCGGTCCGTTCCTGAACTGGGAGGCGCTCTTTGCACCCGGCAACGCGTGAATATCGGCACCCTGCAGCATCTCGCACGATGAAGCAGCCGTAACGTTTATGTATTTCGACGTGGTGTCGAGAGAACAAGGATTAAGACCATGAACACACTGAGTTACGCTGCCAAGTCGGCTACCAGCCCTCTCGAAAGGTTTGCATTTGAACGCCGCGCGCTCAGACCCGACGATGTCTTGATCGACATTCTCTATTGCGGCGTTTGCCATACCGATCTGCATCTCGCCCGCAATCATTTCGGCTTCACCACGTATCCCATTGTTCCGGGCCACGAGATCATCGGTCGTGTGCGTGAGGTCGGTACGGAAGTTTCACGTTTCAAGGCCGGCGATAGGGTCGGTGTCGGCTGCATGGTCGACTCCTGCCAGCACTGCCAACCCTGCCTCAAGGGTTGGGAGCAGGACTGCGTCGAAGGTTCGACCTTCACATACAACAGCCCCGACCGGCACGATGGCAGCGTGACCTACGGCGGCTATTCGGATTCCATCGTCGTGCGCGACAGGTTCGTGCTGTCACTTCCCGACGGGCTCGATCCGGCAGGCGCGGCACCGCTGCTGTGCGCCGGAATCACTACCTGGTCGCCGCTGCGCCATTGGAACGTTGGCGAGGGCAGCAAGGTCGCGGTAATTGGCCTGGGCGGCCTTGGCCACATGGCCTTGAAGCTGGCCAAGGGCCTCGGTGCCGATGTCACGCTCTTCACGCGATCGGCGGGCAAGGAGGCAGATGCCTTCCGCCTGGGCGCGGACCACATCGTGATGTCGAGCGACCCGGAGCAGATGAAGACGGTCGCCGGCCGTTTCGACGTGATCATCGATACGGTCCCTTACGATCACGACGTCAATCCCTACCTGCCCACGCTCGCGCTGGAGGGCGTGCTGGTGCTGGTTGGCTACCTGGGGCCGCTCGGCACGCCGGTAAACGCCGGTTCGATGGTGCGCGGCCGCCGCGCCATCTCGGGGTCGTTCATCGGCGGTGTGCACGAAACCCAGCAAATGCTCGACTTCTGCGGCGAGCATGGGATCGTCTCTGAAGTCGAGATCATTCCCATCCAGAAGATCAACGAAGCCTATGAGCGCATGTTGAAGAGCGACGTGAAATATCGTTTCGTGATCGACATGGCATCGCTCAGATCCTGAGGAGCTCAGATCCGTGAACGATACAAGCATGAAGCCTATTCTATGCGTGGTCACCAGCCACCCGATCCGGGGCGACAGCGGTGAACCCACCGGTTTTGCGATGGTAGAACTGACGCATCCGCTTCAGGTGTTCGAGGCAGCCGGCAT
>DASVLS010000054.1:0-7509 GCA_036384755.1 Trinickia sp.
AGCGGCCCCACGTTTCGGCCCGTCGTGCCCCCCTCAATCCCTCGAATAGATATTCGAGTCCTTGGTCTCCTTCACGAACAACATCCCGATCACGAAGGTGCCGAGCGCCACCACGACCGGGTACCACAACCCCGAGTAAATATTGCCCTGCGCCGCGACGATCGCGAACGCCGTCGCAGGCAGGAAGCCGCCGAACCAGCCGTTGCCGATGTGGTACGGCAGCGACATCGACGTGTAGCGGATCCGCGTCGGGAACATCTCCACGAGCATCGCCGCGATCGGCCCGTACACCATCGTCACATAGATCACGAGCAGCGCCAGGATCGCCACCGTCATCGGCCAGTTCAACTGCGACGGATCGGCCTTGGTGGGGTAGCCGGCGCTCTTGAGCGTCCCGGCCAGCGTCTTATCGAACGCCTTGGCCTTATCCTTCGCGTCGGGAGCCTTGCCGTCGTACGTGTCGATCACCGTATCGCCCACCTTGATCTGCGCCTGCGTTCCCGCCGGCGCCGCCACGTTCGCGTAGTTCAAGCCCGATTTGGCCAGCGCGCTCTTGGCGATGTCGCACGAACTCGTGAATTTCGCCGTACCCACCGGGTTGAACTGGAACGAGCACTCGTCCGGATTCGCCACGACGACGATCGGCGCCTTCTGCTCCGCCGCTTCGAGCGCCGGATTCGCATAGTGCGTGAGCGCCTTGAACAGCGGGAAGTAGGTCAGCGCCGCGATCAGGCAGCCCGCCATGATCACCGGCTTACGGCCGATCCGGTCCGACAGCGAGCCGAAGAACACGAAGAAGGGCGTGCCGATCAGCAGCCCCAGCGCGATCAGAATGTTGGCGGTCGCGCCGTCCACCTTGAGCGTCTGCGTCAGGAAGAACAGCGCGTAGAACTGACCCGTGTACCAGACGACGGCTTGACCGGCCGTCAAGCCGATCAACGCGACGATCACGACCTTCAGGTTGCTCCATTGACCGAACGCTTCGGTCAGCGGCGCTTTCGACGTCTTGCCTTCGGCTTTGATACGCTCGAATGCGGGCGATTCGGACAGTTGCAGACGAATCCACACGGAAATGCCCAACAGAATCAGCGACGCGATGAACGGAAGGCGCCAGCCCCAAGCGCCGAATGCGTCTTCTCCCATCGCGGTGCGCACGCCGAGGATCACGAGCAGCGACAGGAACAGCCCCAGCGTCGCCGTCGTCTGGATCCACGAGGTGTAATAACCGCGGCGGTTAGCGGGCGCGTGCTCGGCGACATAGGTCGCAGCCCCGCCGTACTCGCCGCCGAGCGCGAGGCCCTGCAGCAAGCGCATGGCGATGAAGATCACCGGAGAAGCGAAGCCTATCGTCGCATACCCGGGCAAGAAGCCGACGACGAACGTCGACAACCCCATGATCACGATCGTGATCAGGAACGTGTACTTGCGCCCGACCATATCGCCGAGCCGCCCGAATACGAGCGCGCCGAACGGACGCACCGCAAAGCCGGCCGCGAAGCCGAGCAGCGTGAAGATAAAGGCGGCCGTCGGATTGATGCCGGAGAAAAAGCTCTTACTGATGTAAGCCGCGAGCGAACCCGCTAGGTAGAAGTCGTACCACTCGAAAACGGTGCCGAGCGAAGACGCGAAGATCACCCGCTTCTCGTCGCTCGTCATCGGCGCGTGCGAAATTTGCCCGCCAACGGTTGCCATGAGTCGTCTCCAAACAATTTTGATAATAAGTTCTCAGGTGGCCGTCTCCGGCGCACACCCGTCGTCGATTATTGGAAGGCAAACTTACGGCGTACTGACGGGCAGCGCGGTTTCTTCGCCCGTTTTCTTACAAGTTGATTCCAGTGCTTTTTCTGCGTTCGTCGAGGAAATCGATGCTAACTTTTCCGATATTGTCGTTATTCTTCGTTCATCGGGTCTCGATTCGCCGCGGCGGACAGCTGAGCTTAGGGTAACTCCGGGGTCGCTCTCGCAATGGGTAGGCTGACGCGCACGAGCGTGCCGGTCAGGCGCGGCGACGCTTGATAGACATGGTCCTCGATCGTGAGCGTCCCGCCGTGCATCGTCGCGATCTCTCTGACGATGGCGAGACCCAAGCCGCTGCCGTCGCCTTCGCGCCCGAGAATCCGGTAGAAGCGCTCGACGACCTTCGGCCTTTCGGCCGGCGCGATGCCGGGCCCCGTGTCCTCGACCTCGATATGAACTTGGCCGGCTACGTGGCCCGCCGGGTGCCCGGCCTGATATCCGGCCCCGCGCTGCGGGCTCACGCGCACGGTGACGCGTCCGCCGGCCGGCGTATAGCGAATCGCGTTGTCGATGATGTTCGACAGCATTTCCCTGAGCATCACCGGATTGCCGTCGACGAAAACCGGTTCGTCGGGGCCTTCGTAGCCCAGATCCATTTGCTTGGCCAACGCGGCGCGCACCCAGTCGCGCACGGCCAGACGCGCCAGATGCGAGATTTCGACGTGCGTGAAGACTTGGCCCGACATGCGGTTTTCCGCGCGGGCCAATGCGAGCAACTGCGTGACGAGCCGCGCCGCCTGGTCGGCGCCTGTGGCGATCTGCTCGAGCGAGCGCCGCACTTCGGGCGAGACGTCGTGGCGCAGCGCGAGCTCGGCCTGCATGTGCAGGCCGGCCAGCGGCGTCTTCATCTGATGGGCGGCATCGGCAATGAAGCGCTTTTGCAAATCGATGTTTTGCGCGAGACGGGTCAAGAGTTCGTTGAACGACGTGACGAGCGGCTCGATCTCGGGCGGCGCGCTGGACGCCTCGAACGGCGAGAGGTCGTCGGGCAGGCGCGCGCGCAGGTTCTCTTGCAGCGTAGTGAGCGGCGCGAGTCCGCGTGAGAGGCCGAACCAAACGAGCACGATGGCCAACGGCAAGATCACGAACTGCGGCAGAATCACGCCCTTGATGATGTCGTTCGCAAGCGCGCTGCGTTTGTCGAGCGTCTCCGCCACTTGCACGAGCGCCGCCTGTCCTTCGCCGCCGGGCGCAAACTCGACCGTGGTATAGGCGATGCGGATATCGTTGCCGTGCAGCGTCGCATCGCGAAACTCGACGAGCCCCGGCTGCGGGCGGTCGTCCTCGGGCGGCAACGGCATGTCGCTCACGCCGGCCACGAGTTCGCCGCGCGAACCGAGCACCTGGTAGAAGACTTTGTCGACGTTGTCGCCGCTCAGAAAATCGCGGGCCGCATCGGGCAAAGTCAGCGTCGCCACGCCGTTGACCGGATGGATTTGCCGCGCGAGCACGTAGACGTCGGTTTCGAGCCCCCGGTCGAACGGCCCGTTCGCAATCGTCTTGGCGACGAGATAGGTGACGGCGATGCTCATCGGCCACAGCAGCAAAAGCGGCGCGAGCATCCAATCGAGAATTTCGCCGAACAACGAGCGCGGGCGGCGCATCGCCGTCGCCTCCCGCTCGTCCGGCGGGGCGAACGGGTTCGCGTAGATGGCGTCGCGCTGCGCGTCGGTCGGCGCATGAGCCGGTTGCGCCGACGGCGCTGACGCACTCGCGCCGGCCGGACGCTTTGCGCCGTCGTTCGCGGAGGCGGGCGATGCCACGTTGCGCCTACTTGGACCGGGCGTGCGAAGCGGCGTCGGCTTGCGTCGGGGGAGGGGCGGGCACGCTCGTCATGCCGGGCGCGGCCGAAGACTCGGGCGGCGTAACCGTGGCGGCGGGGGCCGTCGCGCCGGCGCCGTTCGAGGCGGGCTTCTCCAAGCAATAGCCGAGGCCGCGCACGGTGATGATGCGCACGCCGCTCGGTTCGATCTTCTTGCGCAGCCGGTGCACATACACCTCGATCGCGTTGTTGCTGACTTCCTCGCCCCATTCGCAAAGGTGATCGACGAGCTGCTCCTTCGAGACGAGCCGCCCGATCCGCTGCAGCAGCACTTCGAGCACGCCCAGCTCGCGCGCCGACAGTTCCAGCACCTGATCGCCCACCGATGCGATGCGCCCCACCTGGTCGTAAGTCAGCGATCCGTGCCGCACGACGGCGGGGCCGCCGCCGCTGCCGCGCCGCGTCAGGGCTCGCACGCGCGCTTCGAGTTCGTTCAGATGAAACGGCTTGCTCATGTAATCGTCGGCGCCCAGATCGAGCCCCTTTACGCGCTCGTCGACGCCGTCGGCGGCCGTCAGAATCAACACCGGCAGCGTGGAATTGCGCGCGCGCAGGCGGCGCAGCACCTCGAGCCCGGACATGCGCGGCAGCCCGAGGTCGAGTATCAGCAGATCGAATGTCTGCATCGACAGCGCGGCGTCGGCTTCGCTGCCGCCCTTCACGTGGTCGACGGCATAGCCCGATTGGCGGAGTGATCGGACGAGGCCGTCCGCGAGTATGCTGTCGTCTTCGGCAATGAGTATTCGCATAGTGCGCCGCACGGCCGGCCGGTGATGTCGCGCCGGCGCCGGGCGGGTGTCTCCGATGGTCTTGTAGGGATCCGAGGTGGGCCAATCGGCGAGGCGTCGACCTGTCGCATCGTGTCGCTTCATGTCGCGTCGTTTCGCCGCTCGTTGCCGCAACGCAAATCCGCCTGCATCGGGCTTGCAAAGAACCCTGTTTTTTTATACAGTATCTGCGTTTCGTGCGTCAGCCGGAAGATGCGCTGCGAACGTGTGCCGCAAGCATACGGCATCCGCCCCTCACAGCCCGGCTCGCTCGCCTCAGACGCTCGCTCATCATAGCAAAGGACGATTCATGGAAGAAAGCAAGAAAGGCTCGGCTGGACTGACTGCTGAAAAGAGCAAGGCGCTCGCCGCCGCGCTCGCGCAGATCGAAAAGCAGTTCGGCAAAGGGTCGGTCATGCGGCTCGGCGACGGCGAGGTGGCCGAGGACATCCAAGTCGTGTCGACGGGCTCGCTCGGCCTCGACATCGCACTCGGCGTGGGCGGCTTGCCGCGCGGGCGCGTCGTCGAGATCTACGGGCCGGAATCGTCGGGTAAGACCACGCTGACGCTTCAAGTCATCGCCGAAATGCAAAAGCTCGGCGGCACGGCGGCGTTCATCGACGCCGAGCACGCGCTCGATATCCAATATGCAGCGAAGCTCGGCGTGAACGTCGGCGATCTGCTCGTCTCGCAGCCCGATACGGGCGAGCAAGCGCTCGAAATTGCCGATGCGCTCGTGCGCTCGGGCTCGATCGACATGATCGTCATCGATTCGGTCGCGGCGCTCGTGCCGAAGGCCGAAATCGAAGGCGAAATGGGCGATTCGCTGCCGGGCCTGCAGGCGCGGCTCATGTCCCAGGCGCTGCGTAAGCTGACGGGTACGATCAAGCGGACGAACTGCCTCGTCATCTTCATTAACCAGATCCGCATGAAGATCGGCGTCATGTTCGGCAATCCGGAAACGACGACGGGCGGCAATGCGCTGAAGTTCTACGCTTCGGTGCGGCTCGATATCCGCCGTATCGGCTCGATCAAGAAGAACGACGAAGTCATCGGCAACGAAACGCGCGTGAAGGTCGTCAAGAACAAGGTCTCTCCGCCGTTCCGCGAAGCGATCTTCGACATTCTTTACGGCGAAGGGATTTCCCGCCAAGGCGAAATCATCGATCTCGGCGTTCAGGCGAAGATCGTCGACAAGGCTGGCGCCTGGTACAGCTACAGCGGCGAGCGTATTGGTCAAGGCAAGGACAACGCACGCGAATTCCTGCGTGAGAATCCCGACATCGCGCGCGAGATCGAAAACCGGATTCGCGAGTCGCTGGGCGTCAATGCGATGCCCGTGGGTGGCGGCGACGTCGAAGTAGCCGGCGAAGAAGAGTAAGTCACGCGTGATACGAAAAGGGCGGGGCGCGCCGGGCGGTCAACAACAGGGGCGTCGGCTCGGTGCCCCAGAGGAAGACGAGGATCGCCTTAGCGGCGTCACTCGTCCGCCCGGGCCGCAAAGTGTGCGGGGCGCCCATTCCGGTTCCCGCCCCGATCCGCTCGATCCCTCGCCCGATGACGACGCGCCAGATCGCTCGTCGTCGCCGTTTTCTAGATCGAGCGATTCCTCTCGTTTCAAATCCACGTCGGATCAGGCCGGTTCATCGCGCCGGCCCACTCGCTCGCTGAAGATGCGTGCGATCGACTACCTCTCGCGGCGCGAACATAGCCGCGCCGAACTCGCGCGTAAGCTGACTCCGTTCGTCGACGAAGGCGAGGAAGGCGACACGCTCGATTCGCTTCTCGATTCGCTCGAGCACGAGGGGTGGTTGTCGGCGGAGCGGTTCGCCGAGAGCGTGCTCAATCGGCGCTCGGCTCGCATGGGCGCCAGCCGAATCGTCAGCGAATTGCGGCAGCACAAACTAGACGAGACGCTCATCGAATCGGTCGGGTCGCAACTGCGCAAGACCGAGCGTGCCCGTGCCCGCGCAGTCTGGCAAAAGAAGTTCGGGCAATTGCCGCAGTCGAGCGCCGACCGCGCCAAGCAGGTACGGTTTCTCGCGATGCGCGGTTTTTCTCAGGCGACGATCGCCCAAATTCTCAAGGGCGACGACGACTGGAGCGAGGAATAAGCGTTCGTCCGAAGTTGCGCCTCGCGTATGTATAGCCGGTGCAACTGGGGCGTGTTGCGCGAGCGCACCGCCGATGGCCCGATGGCCCGATGGCCGATAGCGCGCGACGAAACGGGTCTCCGGCGTCTCGAATGCTCACTATGGTAAAATCGCTCGGTTTTCCTCTGCAGCCGTTCGCCTCGCATGCCGCTTTCTCCGCCCGTGTCCCGCCAGTTGCGCCATCGCCGCGCAATCCGAGCGGAAGCCTTCGAGCGAGACGATGGCTTGTGGGATATCGAGGCGTGTCTGACCGACCACAAACCGCGCGACGTCGCATTGGCACCCGGTGTCCGGCCTAAAGGCCTACCGATCCATGAACTCTGGCTCCGCATCACCATCGATCGCAAGCTCACCATCGTCGACGCCGAAGCGTCGTCCGAATGGGTGCCCTATCCGGATCACTGCCCCGCTGCCACTCCCGCCTATCGCGCGCTCATCGGTCTCAACTTCCTCAACGATTTCCGCCGCCACGCACGGCGCTTACTGGCCGCAACGGCGGGCTGCACGCATCTCACCGAACTCTGCTCCGTCTTGCCGACCGTTGCGATTCAAGCATTCGCCGGCGACGTCTGGGGCACGCGCGATAGCGCGACCGATTCGCCTTCGGGCGAGTCCGAAGCCCACGACGCTCATCGCGGGCCGCCGTTCCAGCTCGGCCGCTGCCATGCGCTGCGGTTCGACGGCGATGCAGTACGGCGCTTTTATCCGCGCTGGTATGGCCCCACCCCACGAGGCCTCAAGACGAGCGCTGCATCGGCGGGCGAGCCGCCGGTGTCCGTGACCCGCGCAGCGAAACCGGACACGGCGCGCTCCGATGAATTACCTGAATACGATCACGAAGTTCAATCCAACTCTCAGACTGAAGGGAATCACGCATGAAGATTCACGAGTACCAGGGTAAGGAAATCCTGCGGAAATTCGGCGTCGCGGTACCGCGCGGCAAGCCGGTGTTTTCGGTGGATGACGCGGT
>DASVLS010000055.1:0-60234 GCA_036384755.1 Trinickia sp.
GAGTTCCTATCCACAAAGGTCTCCTTTCGGAACTCCTTAAAACTACAGTTCGATGGCATGTCGGACATGTTTCGCTCAGGGAACTTGTTTCTTCTGTTGGTCGGCATCGTCGCCGCGATACCGACGTTCCTTCTCGCTGTCGCATATCACCTTGCGCAGTTGACCTGTCGTGAACCCGTATGGCCTGACGACGTGGAACGCGCTTGCACGCCAGCTTCGAGGCAGACGGAGGGAATCGCTTTATGACCCGCCGATTCATTCGCAAGGAAGACAAGACCGACCGTGATGGTATTGTCACCGACGGTATCGAAAATTCCTCGCTGCAAGGCCAGCCGTTGGCTTATCTTGGCGCTCCAGTGCAATGCCCTGCCTGCGGTACGGAGGGCGTAATCATCAGCGACGGGTCCCCACGCACGATGACCGTAATGAGGAAACAGGTGGCTCTCGAGAACGACCTGTGCCAGTGCAAATGCGACCCGCTGCCCAAGCTCATTGCGTCGCAGGCGCTCGGCTCGATAGCGACTTAGTTAGTTTTCCGGTTTTGAGCAGATTTCGACCGGGATTCGTCGCCGCCGGCAGGCGGTAAGGCTCAGCCAAGGGTGTGCAGCCGCTTTATGAAATCGGGCTTTGCACGGTGGGTTGGCCGAATGGCAGCAAGTTCGTCGGCTCCGCCAGCCGAATGGCGCTGCACGGCATCCGGCGGCTGTTCGTCGCAGTCGCCACTTCGGTCTCAAACAGTAGCGGAGTAACGGTCGTAATGTGTGCGTTGATTATTGCCATCGTGCCCTCGGAGCCTCTGTTTTTATTGTGCCCACGCAAGGCCATCGTTGTGGCCTCGGAGACCGGCTGAACTTATTGCGATGCGCGAGAGGATCGATGGTGTCGCCTACATGGACGAAGGGCCTCGCGGCCCTCCCGAGGGTGCATTAGAACACCCTGTCTCCAAGTCGAGCAATCTGGTTGTACCTAAGCGCTGTCTGGTCGCCAATCGTCGCACCGTCCCTGGCCATCAGAATCCAGCCGCCCCCCCGGCAGGGTCTGCCAATGAATACGTCAGGCCGAAGTGTGGCGGAGTCCGAGCCGGCGTGGCATAGTGCCGTCAATTCATCTTTTCTGGACTAGTTCATGCCCACCCTGGAAGCAATCGAGACGAAGATTCGCCGCCTGCAAGAGCAAGCCGAAGCCATCAAAACCAAAGCTGCTTCCGCTACGCTCGACCGCATTGCCGAACTCATGCGGAAGAGCGGCGTTACGGTTGCGGACATCGAAGCCCATCTTGGCGGCAAGAAGCGCGACGTGAAAGCTCGTAAGAAGACGGCTGCCGGTACTGCGACCGTTTCGGCGAAATATATGGACCCAAAGACCGGCGCAACATGGTCTGGACGCGGCCGCGCGCCGGCGTGGATTGCGAACGCCAAGAATCGAGACCGCTTTCTTGTCGACGGAAATGCTGTGAGTCCCTCGACGTCTGGAGAGCGCAAAGCAAAGAAGGCGGGCAACGCTGTTCGAGGGCAGCAGCCCGCGAAGTACCGCGACCCGAAAACCGGTGCGACTTGGTCCGGACGCGGTCGCGCACCGGCGTGGATTGCGACCGCGAAGAATCGCGACCGCTTTCTTGTTGATGGCGATGCGTCCAATTCGTCGGAGCCGACTGGGGGCAAAGCGAAGCGACCCGGCACCTACGCCCGCGGGCCGCAGCCGGCGAAATATCGTGACCCTGAGACTGGCGCCACCTGGTCGGGACGTGGACCTGCGCCCGCCTGGATGGCGAATGCAACGGACCGCACGAAGTTCTTAGTTGAAACTGCGGCCTAAGCGTCACGAGCACAATTGCTCGTTGCACATGCTACTCCCCAAAACGCCTCGGACGCCGTGGGCCTAATGCGGCCCACGCTTTACCCGTGCGTAAAGAAGAATCGCGTGAGGTGAAAGAACACCGGCGCGGCAAAGCAGATGCTGTCGACCCGATCGAGCATGCCACCGTGTCCGGCGATCATGACGCCCCAGTCTTTCGCGCCCAGCGATCGTTTAACGGCCGACAAAACCAAGCCGCCCGTGAAACCGCACACGACGATCACGGCCGACATCGAGGCGGCTTGCCAAACGTCGAAGGGCGTCAACCGGTAAAGCGCCGTACCAAGCGCAATCGCGAGCGCGCCACCGCCGATGAGCCCCTCCCACGTCTTCGACGGGCTCACGAGCGGCGAGAGTTTGTGCTTTCCCCAAAGTTTGCCGCACACGTATTGGAAGACGTCGCTCGATTGCACGACGAGCAGGAAAAAGAGCAGCAGCGGCCCGTTATTGCTGAAGTAGTGCGGAAAATCCAGCAGCAAGAGCGCCGGCGCATAGCTAAGCGAGTAGACGCAGACCATGAGCGCCCACTGAATCTTGGCCGTGCGCTCGAGGAAATCGGCGGTGTCCTGCGAGAACGCGGCTGCCGCGGCCAGCACGAGGAACGCGTACACCGGGATGAAAATCGAGAACAGACCGTACCAATGGAATACGAGCAGCAGGTACTGCGCGGGCAGAGCGATGTAATACGTCAGAACGAGCGACCAATAATCCGAGGGTTTCGTCGGCGTGACCGATAGGAATTCGCGCAACGCGAAGAAGGAACACAGAAAGAACAGCGCGATCGTCGCATTCGAGCCGAGCCACAGGGCCGTGGCCACGACGGCGATCATGACCCACCACGCCGAGATGCGCGCATTCATATTGGCGATGGTCGCGTTGCCTGCGCCAAAGCACACGCGCAGCGCGGCGCCGCCGGCCGTGAACGCGGCGAGCAGCGCGAGGATTCCAATGAGCGTGATCCAAAACACGTGAGGCATGGTTATCCTTTGACGATGTGCTGCAGACGAACGACGGCGTCGCGCGCTTCGGCGAGAAATGCGTCCTTGTTGTCATTCGTGGCACGAGCTATTTCCTCGCCGAACGACACATGGCAACTGATAGGAACGGGCAACAACGCGCCCTTGGGCATCGCGCGAGCAAGATTCGAAAGATGGACGGGCACGAGAGCGACGTCGGGAAACTGCTTGGACAGCCAGTAAAGCCCGCTTTTGAACGGACCGATTTCACCGGTGAGGCTACGTGTTCCTTCCGGAAAGATGATCAACGACGAGCCGGCCGCGAGCGCTTCTTTGACGCGTTCCAGCGGATCGCCGCCGCCCTCGTGCTTGCGTTCGACGAAAACGACGTCGAGAACGCGATGAGCGATGAAGCGCCGCCTAGACGATGAATCCCAGTAATCGCGCGCGGCAACCGGCCGAACGTGCATGCGGACATCGGCGGGCAGGGCGGCGAGGATGGCGAGCGTGTCGACGTGGCTCGCATGATTGGCGAAGTAGATCGTTTGGCGGACAGAAGGCCGCGCCGAATCGTAGCGGCCATGCGCGCCCACGACCAGCCGCACCACGCCGAGAAGCGCACTCTGCAGGAGGTTACGCATGGGAGGCGCTGCCGTCGGTTCGTTGCAAGTCGCGAACGATTGCGCGGGTGCGGGTGACGCAGGTTACGGCGCTACCGGCCGCGATGACCGCGAGCGCGATCCACAGGCTGTGGTGAGAGAGGCCGAGCATGCGTTCCCCTGCGGTAGCGGCGCACGCGAGCGTCAGCAACGCCATACGATGCTGCTTCGCCATGGGGCCGATGAATCGTTGCGGCAACCCGACCGCACCGCCGAAGACTCTGACGTACGCCGTCAACGCGGCGAGCAGGGCGGCTGCCCAGCCGAGAGAAGGCGCGGCCACGGCGTAACCGGCGGCCACCAGCAGCAGGCTGTCGGCTAGCCGGTCGGGAAACTCGTTATAGAGCGCGCCGACCACCGACTGCTTTCCGCCTTCGACGGCAACGAGGCCATCGATGACATTGCACAGCAGGCGCAATTGAATGCCCGCCATCGCCAGGAGCATTGCCCATACGTTATCGGGCCGCAATAGCGCGGCCGCGCCGATGGCGGCAAATACGACACTCGCAGATGAAATTTGATTGGGCGTGACGGCGCTGCGGGCGAGCCATCCGGCAAGCGCAACGATTGTCCGATTGGATCTCGATTTGATTGGCCGGCGGCTTTCGCTCATTGGCTCCTCGGTTTTCGTTATTCACATCTTGGCCGAGGACGAGTCGTTATACGCCCTGGCCGGTTGGATCGGGCGATAACGTTCGCCTGATCGAATTCAATCAGGCTGCAGATTATACGGGCGACTAAGGTCGCCGTTGCGCATGGAGAAAATTGGCCAACGCCTCCTTAATTGCTTCGCACAACTCCTTCCGTGCGAATTTTTACGTCCGTGAATGTCTCAGAATGTGGGGCACGGACCGCCGGCCTTGCGGGTACGCAGCCGCAGGGCGGGTGAGGCCTTGCCTCGCTGCCCGAAGGGCCGCATCCTCGTAAGCGTCGGATAGGGGCCAGCGATTAAAAGGGTCGAACGAGTGTTGCGGCGCGTCGAATGTCGGCCCATTTATTGCGTGCGTAAAGGTCCGATCCAACGACCTTTGGGGGCTACCATGAACCGCAGCGCCAGCGAGCCGCAACGGATGGCCGATCAACCGAAGCCGGCGCACCACAGCGACAACGCACGCAGCCGGATGCCCGAGCGGGGCGACAAGGGACGCAAGCAGTCGCCTGCGGACAGGCCAGGGCAGCGGCCCGGAGAGGGAGAGCCGAGCGTCGGCTAGGCGGGGAATTGCGCCGACGCACCGGCGCAGAGGGCACGCCGGCTCTGCCGGCGCGGCCCGTAGCAACGAGGCTTACTTGGCAGCGTCGGCCTCGCACTTCTTCATGAACGACGCTTTGGCCGCACCCGCGAGCGGCTTGCCATTCTTGCCTATCGCCTTGGTCGCGCAGTCCGACTTTGCGGCCTTCATCTTGTCGGCCTTGCATTTCTTCATAAACGAAGATTTGGCCGCGCCGGCGAGCGGCTTGCCGTTCTTGCCGACCGCCTGCGCTTCGCAGTCGCCCGACGCGGGGGCCGCGCTCATGGCGGCGGCGCCGCTGGCGGCCATTGCGCCCGACGCTTGGGCGTGGGCCACGCCCACCGCAAACATGCCCGCGATTGCCGCCAAGACAAATTTGTTCAACATGACCTTCCCTCCTGAGTGTGGTGTGAAGCGAATCGCTTCTCCCCGTTAACGGTGCTGGAACGCGACGGTTGACCGACATCGTCGTTCGGCCGAACCGGGGTGCGATCTATCGATCGAACACGACGAAGGAAAGGGCACGGTGGGGATGCACCGGGCGTGTGCGCTCGACGAGAGCCGCGCCGGTCAATGACCGTCGCGCCCTTCTCGCGCGGCGATGAGTCGTTCGACTCGGCGGTCGGGAACGAACCAAAGCAACGCCATGCCGGCGAAGAGTGCCAGACCGATGCTCGGATAACCGGCCCACGCCGCCGCGATGCCGGCGAGATACGAGCATTGCGACACCTTGCCTTTCATGTCGCGACCGATCGCCTGGGCGAGCAGACTGTCGGGGCCATGATGGCGCACGAGCCCCGTCTGCAGGATGAACCAAGCGACGGCGCAAGCGAGCAGGTTGGCGCCGTAAAGCACGGTCGGCCAGCGGGCGAAGTGGTTTTCTCCCATCCAGCCCGTAGTGAACGGCAAGAGCGACAGCCAAAACAGCAAGTGCAGATTGCACCATAGAATCGTGCCGTTCACGCGATGCGTGGCTTGCAGCAAGTGATGGTGGTTATTCCAATAGATGCCGACGTAGGCAAAGCTGAGCACGTAGCTCGTGGCGATCGGCCACAACTGGACGAGCGCGGCCAAGTCTTCGCTGTGCGGCACCTTCAACTCGAGCACCATGATGGTGATGATGATGGCGATTACGCCATCGCTGAATGCTTCCAGCCGGTTTTTTTCCATAGTCGTACGAGTCGATCGCTCATGGAACGTGTGATTGCCGCTCAACGAACCGGTCAAGCGGCATATGGCTCGTGATCGTGCATCGTGCATCGCAACGGACCCACCCGCGCCGCGCCGCCGTGATTTGAGCACAGATCGAAACCGCATGATGCCATCCCGACGTCGACAACGCGTCGCTCAACGCGGCCTTGGTCGAGGAATCGGCTTCCCTGCGCGACCTGGCGATCTGCATGAAGAAGGGCGAGCCGAACCGGCTACGCGCCGTCGACGTTCCGTTCCTCGACAACCACATTCCTCGCGCTTCGGCTTCCTATCAAGCTGCACAGGTTCATATCCCGCCCCCATTTGATAATTTATCTCACGCAAGATAAAGATCGCCTGATGACGGTGGCGCGGCCAAGCCAAGTCGGGGCGTGCATACCCCGCGCGAAGCATCGCGCAGCTTCGTCCATCGGGCGGCGTGCCCGCCTTCGCATCCGCGTGGCGGGCTCACCGAATGTTGGCGCGCGTTCCAACATCCCGCAGGAGGTTTCCTGTCAATGCAATCAATTAGGAGTCCAAAATGGATGACGTATCGCGTTACTTCGAAGCACCCAAAGTGAATCCGATGCCGGTCAAGATGGGCGTTTGGTAATCGGCTTCGGAGCTTGTGGAGAAAGGGGGCGAGACGCCCCCTGTTACTCGGAGAAACGCATGGAGTTGCTGTCAGGGAAGTCGCTCGTCAAATTCGATCGTCAGTTTCCGATCTATAACTTCTTCTTCCCGAGCCAAGGCAAGGAGCGCTCGGCGAACGCCGTCACCGACATTTGGGCGCAGGCCGCGCGGCACGTCCGATCACGAGCGTTGTACTTTCACGTTCCGTTTTGCGACACGATCTGCAACTTTTGTCCGTTTACGCGGGGGCGGTATTCGAGCCGCGCCGTCATCGATCAATACTTCATGGCGCTGCTCGGCGAGATTCGGCTGAAAGCGGATCTCGTCGATCTGAAGGCGGTGCCGATTTCGGCGATCTTTTTCGGCGGGGGAACGCCGAGCTTGCTCGATCCCGAGCAGATCGCCGAAATCGGCGAACTGATCCGCCAGTCGTTCGATCTGTCGCAACTGCGAGAGTTCTCGTTCGAGGTGGAGGTCAAAAGCCTCACGCAAGAGCGGGCGGACGCGATGCGCGCGATCGGCGTGACGCATCCCCGGTTCGGCTTGCAAACCTTCTCGCCCAAATGGCGCGAGATGTTCGACCTGACCGCTTCGCTCGATCAGATTCACGATGCGGCGGATTTACTCAAGCGGCGCTTTCCGTATCAGACGTTCGACATCCTATACGGCATGAGCGGCCAAGACGAGGAAGAGCTCATGGCCGATCTGCGCGAGGCCGCCGCGCTCGGCACGACCAACGTCGACATTTACCCGATCGACAACATCGTCACGCAAGTGGGTCTGCACGCGAAGCTCGAACGGGCCGATGCGGCGCCAACCTCCGCCATGCGCAAGTTCGGCATGAACGTGTTGGTCGATCAAGCGATGCGTCACGCCGGCTTCATGCCCCACAACGGCCATGGTTACGTGCGCACGCGCGCGACAGGCGACGTCGTCAGCGAGGCGTACTCGTTCGTCTATCACGAGCATGTGTACGGCTATCACGATCACGACTTGATGGGCTTCGGCGTCAACGCGATCAGCTCGACGATGGGGCACGTCTTGACGCAAACGCACAGCAAAAAGGTCTACCAGGAGGCGATCGCCGCGCGGCGCATTCCGTGCGAAATCAGCGGCCACGACGCCGCGCTCGACTTCGCTCGTCCGCTCGTGCTTCGCCTGCCGTATCACGGCCGCATCGATAAACGGCGCGTGCGATGGGATGCCGTGCATCCGGAAGTGCTCGCCAAGCTCGAACGCTTGAAAGAAGAGGCGCTCGTCGTCGAGGACGGAACATCGCTGTCGCTGACGAAGCTCGGTTGGTATTGGTACGTCAACATCATGTACTTCCTCATGCCGCATGACGATCAATTGCTGATGAATGCGATGGTCGTCGATAAGCTCGAGGATCCTGGGCGCAGGTTTTCGAAGCGGGAATTGCTGTTCCCGATCATGCCCGAACCGGCGGCGTAGGGAGAATCGATGCTCGCGATGCTGCGCAAGGAGCGGCGCCTCTCCGTGCTGCTGACAGGCAATGTGCTGTCGCAAATCGGCGATGGCGTCCACGAGTTCGTCTTCATCATCACGGTGCTCAACGTCACGCACGCCAATGTTGCGCTATCGGGCGCCGTCTACTTTTTTCGCTTCATTCCGTATGTCGTGCTCGGTCCGCTCGGCGGCGCGTTATCGGATCGCTTGCCGCGGCGTTGCCTCATGGTCGGGGCGGATCTCGCGCGAATGGCGATCACGGGTGCGTTCTGCCTGCTGCTGTGGATCGACCGTATCGACGTCGTCGCGCTAGCGTTGATCGGCATGTCGATGACGGCGTTTCGCACGCTATTTCAGCCGGCATTCCAAGGGACGATTCCGTCGCTCGTGCGCGCCGAGCACCTGCCGGCGGCGAACGGCGCGGCGCAGATGGCCGCGGAGATGGGCGGGCTCGTCGGACCGGCGCTTGGCGGGACGCTCCTGTATGCCGTGTCGAACACGGGCTATGTATTGGCGATCGATGCGGCCACCTACCTGATCTCGGCAGTGTGCCTCTCCCGCGCGCTTGCGGGCTTCGGCGGGGAGCCGGCGCGCAGGCCAGCGGCGCCGGTCTCGGTGCGCAACCTTTACGGCGAGTTCGCGGCGAACGTCAAGGCGGCGCTCGGCAAGCGCGAACTGTTCGTGAGCATCGGCTATTCGGCGCTGTGCATCCTGTTTGTGGGTGCCGCGCTGAGGGTTTTGATTCCGACGATGCTCAAGGGGGCCGGCTATGCGGACAGCGTGATCGGCTATGCGATGAGCTTTCTCGCGCTCGGTGCGCTGATCGGCGCGCTCGTGTGCAGCAGCGTTTCGCGCGATTTCAGCACGCCGAGTTTGATGACGTATTGGCGCGTCTACGGGTTCACGCTCGCGCTGCTGCCGCTGTGCGCCGTCAGCGCTTGGGCTACGCTTGCCGGCTGCTTCGCGCTCGGTTGCGTGGGCGCGTTCGTCGACGTGATTTTGCCGACGAACATCCAGCGCTTGTCGACCGACGACAATGTCGGCAAGAATTTCAGCTTGTTTTCGACGCTCGCCAATACGAGCGAAGCGATGTCGGGCGCGTTTGCGGGCGTGTTGACCGCCTTGGCGCCTGTCGGTATCGGCATTTCGGTCATCGGCGTGGCTGTCGTGTCGGTCGGCTACGCGGGGACGGTGCGGGCGAGGGTGCGTCATGGCTGATTCCGATTCGCCGCATCTCGCGTATGGCCGCCATGTGCTCGTCGACATTTCGGATACGAGCGCCGCGGTGCTCGACGACGGGCCGGCGCTCGCCCAAGCGATGAAGCGTGCGGCGCTAAGCGAAGGCGCCACGGTGCTCGGTACCATCGAACATGCGTTCAAGCCGAGCGGCGTGACGATCCTGCTGCTGCTGGCCGAATCGCACGTGTCGCTGCACACCTATCCCGAGCAAGGGCGAGCGTTCTTCGACGCCTTCACATGCGGCGTACGGTGCGAACCGATCAACATCTTTCGGCGATTCATCGACGCCCATCCGGTCGGCGCCTATCGCATCGTCAGTTGTGAGCGCGGCCAGGCGCTGCGTCAGTCGCTCGACATTTCACGAACGCTGGCGGGCGTTCCATGAGGCCGGCCGCCGAAGCATTGGGCTGAGTAGGAAGCCGCCTCCGGTCATCTTCAGCGAGCCTAGATGCGCTCATCGCTTGTCACGGGTTATTGTGGTCCTTAAACTCGCGCGTGATTCCAATGCGCCGCCGTCATGAAGCGGCGCCATCCACCCCCACGCGAGAAGGAGCAGAGCGAGCATGGCCGAATCCTATTTTCCGCGCTGGCGCCTCGCGCCGCGCGCCGTCGAGGGCCGCGTCGTCGCGCCCGACGAGCGTTTGCCGTGGCCGCAAACGCTCGCCATGGGCGTCCAGCACGTCGTCGCGATGTTCGGCTCGACCGTGCTCGCCCCGTTGCTCATGGGCTTCGACCCGAACCTGTGCATCTTCATGTCCGGCATCGGCACGCTGTTGTTCTTCGTGCTCGTCGGCGGCCGCGTGCCGAGCTATCTCGGCTCCAGCTTTTCGTTCATCGGTCTCGTCATCGCGGTCACGGGCTACGCGGGGCACGGTCCGAACGCCAACATTGCCGTCGCGCTCGGCGGCATTATCGTGTGCGGCGTCGTTTATGCGGCTATCGGCCTCATCGTCGGTGCGGTCGGCACCAAGTGGATCGAGACGCTCATGCCGCCCGTCGTCACCGGCTCGATCGTGGCCGTCATCGGGTTGAACCTCGCGCCGATCGCCGTCAAGAGCGTCAGCGGCTCGACGTTCGATTCGTGGATGGCCGTCGTCACCGTGCTCAGTGTCGGCATCGTCGCCGTCTTCACGCGCGGCATGGTGCAGCGCCTACTGATCCTCGTCGGCCTGATGATCGCCTATGCGATCTACGCCGTCGCCGCCAACGGCATGGGGCTCGGCAAGCCGATCGACTTCTCGATCGTCGCGAATGCCGCCTGGTTCGGTCTGCCGCACTTCTCCACGCCCGTCTTCGATCCGCATGCCATGCTGCTGCTCGCGCCCGTGGCCGTCATCCTCGTCGCCGAAAACCTCGGGCATATCAAGGCCGTCAGCGCGATGACGGGGCAGAACCTCGATCGCTATATCGGCCGCGCCTTCGTCGGCGACGGTCTCGCGACGATCGTATCGGGTTTTGCCGGCGGCACGGGTGTCACCACCTATGCCGAAAACATCGGCGTCATGGCCGTGACGAAAATCTATTCGACGGTCGTGTTCGTCGTGGCTGCCCTAATCGCGCTCGTGCTCGGCTTTTCGCCGAAATTCGGCGCGCTGATCGAAACGATCCCCGGCCCGGTGCTGGGCGGCGTATCGATCGTCGTCTTCGGGCTGATCGCCGTTACGGGCGCACGCATTTGGGTCGTCAACAAGGTCGACTTTTCCGACAACCGCAATTTGATCGTCGCGGCCGTCACGCTCGTTATCGGCGCGGGCAACTTTTCGCTGCAAGTGGGCGGCTTCGCCCTCGGCGGCATCGGTACCGCCACGTTCGGCGCAATCCTCCTCTATGCGCTCCTACGCCGCGAAATGGCGCGCGGACCGGTGCTCTAAGCCTCGTCCGCGTGCTTTTCACGCCCGCATGCACCGCAACGGTGCCTGCGGGCCGCGCGGACGCCGGGCGGCAACCCGGGCGGCGCACGGCGGGGCGCCTGTGTGTGCGCTGCGCCGTCGCGCTTTGCCATTCTCTAGGTCCGGCCAGTCAAGCGTGCACGCTCGCATGCACCGCACCGCGCATGGACTTTGCTTTCGTCTCGGCCGCCACTACAGTAAAAAAACCGAGGGAGCCGTCGATGACGTTGATCGTCTTTCGCTTTCGATTTAGCGTTTGCAGTTCGGGCAGCCATTCGCGCGACGTTCGAGACGTTCGCGGCAGCCTGGTTGGGAGATCGCCATGGTGATGTCCGTTTACGAACGCGGCCCGGCCGCGACGCCCGCGCTCGAGTCCGACGCGTCGTCGGGGCTGCAGCGCTATGCGTTGCGCCATCGCGACCTGACGCTCACGAGCGTGTTTCAGCCGATTTTCAGCTTGTCGCATCTGCGCGCGGTCGGCTACGAAGGATTGCTGCGCGCGCATGATGTCTTCGATCGCCCGGTGCCGCCGCTCGACGTGTTCGGCGATGCGGCGCGTCAGGGCGAGTTGCACTACGTCGATCGCCTCGCGCAATCGCTTCATCTGGAAAACTTCAAGACGCTGCACGCGGAGCGCGAGTGGCTGTTTCTGAACGTGCATGCCGGCGCGCTGGCCGATTCGTATCATGCCGCGGCGTTCGGCGCGCATCTCGATCGCCTGGGTTTGTCGACGCGTCGCATCGTGCTCGAGTTGCAGGCCGTGCGCGCCGAGGAGTTCGACAAACTCGCGGATGAGGCGCGCCGTCTTCGGGAGCAGGGGTTCTTGATCGCGCTCGACGATTTCGGCGCCGGCGATTCGAATCTCGAACGGATCTGGCAACTCGATCCCGACATCGTGAAGGTCGATCGCATGATGCTGTCCCAAGCGGCTCACCGAACGCAGGCGGCGGCGATTTTGCCCGGCTTCGTGGCGATGCTGCATGAAGCCGGCAAGCTCGTGCTCGTCGAAGGCGTGGAAACGGAGCACGAGGCGCAGCTCGCATTTTCGTGCGACGCCGATTTCGTGCAGGGCTTTCACTTCGGACGCCCGAGCCCGGCGGCGGCCGATAGCGCGTATGCGGCCGAACGCATCGCCGCGCTGGCCGAGCGGCACCGCCTGGAAAGCGCAGCGCGCGAGCGCGGACGCGCGAGCCGCCTCGCGCCGTACTTGCGCGCGTTCGAGCGGGCAGGCGAGCGTCTCGCGCAGGGCGAGCCGCTCGAAGAGGTCTGCTGGAATTTTCTTGCGCTCGATCGCGCGGCGCGCTGTTTCCTGCTCGACGAGCAAGGCCGTCAAACCGGACGCAACGTCGTGCTGCGCGCGGACCGCGCCGGCCAAGAGGCCCGCTTCTTGCCCGTCGCCGATGCGCAAGGCGCCAACTGGATGCGTCGCCCCTACTTCGTCGCCGCCATGGAAGCGCCCGATCGCGTCCATGCAACGAAACCTTACCTGTCGATCAACGAAGCGATGCCTTGCGTGACGCTGTCGATGCTCGTACGGCTCGGTGAGCGCGCGTGCGTGTTGTGCGGCGACATCGATTGGATCGGCGGTCAGGATTGATCGTCGCGCAGCGCGACCCGTTCGCGCTCGCCGCGCAAGCCGACCGCCGGCGAACCGTCGTCTTCGCAGGTCCCCCCTCCCCGAGGCCGTAGCGGCACGGCTTGATCTGTCCGCTTCGACGCCTATCATCAGGATAGGCGCGATCGGCGCACCATCCGCCCGCGCGGCGCGAGGCGCGCGTATTGCTCTATGCGATGCGCGTGTCCGCGGCCGCAGGCCGGCGCTCGCTGCACCGAAAGCCGAGACGCGCTCCCATTCATAACAAGGACAAGGAGCACTGACATGATGGTTGGGCATCGCGCACCGCGCGCATTCGATCGTTTACGGCAAGCGGCGCTCGCCGGCATGGGCGCGTTCGCGCTCGCGGCGGCTGCCGCGCCAGGCGCTGTGCTGGCGCAGGAGACGATCAAGATCGGCGTGCCCGTGCCGCTGACGGGCAGCTACTCGACGGCGGGCAAGGACATCTTGAACGGCGCCAAGCTCGCGGCGGACGAAATCAATGCGCACGGCGGTGTGCTCGGCAAGCAGATCGAACTCGTGCCGGAAGACGATCAGTGCGACGCGGACAAGGCCGCCGAGGCGGCGCAAACCCTTGTCGACAAAGGCGTCGTGGCCGTGGCCGGCGGGTACTGTTCGAGTTCGGCCTTGCCCGAACTGCGCGTGTTCCACGGCGCGAATCTCGCCTTCGTGATGGATGCGTCGACGAACCCGGCGCTGACCGAGAAGGGATGGGACAACGCTTTTCGCACGATCGGCCGCGACGACGAGCAAGGGCCCTTCGCGGCCAAGCTCATGAAAGAGGTGCTGCATGCGAAGAAGGTCGCCGTCATCAACGACAACACGACTTATTCCAAAGGCTTGGCCGAAAACACCGTCGATGCGTTGAAGAAGCAAGGCATCGAAGTGGTCTACGACGATGCGGTGACCCCGGGGCAGATCGACTATGCCGACGTCGCCAAGCAAGTCGGCGAACTGAAACCCGATGTCTTGTACTACACGGGCTATTACCCCGAGGCGGCCTTGCTTGCGATGGACGTTCGGCAACTGAAGCTGCCGGTGAAGTACATGATGGGCGGCGACGCCACGACGGATCGCACGCTGATCAAAACTGCCGGGGCCTCCGCGAATGGCATGATTTGCACGACGGCCCCGTTGCCGAGGTTCCTGACCGGGGAGAAGGCGCGCCGTTTCATCGCCGATTACAAGAAGGCCTATGGCGCTGCGCCGGGGCCGTATTCTATCTACGAATACGATGCGGTCATGGTGACGGCCAAGGCGATCGCCGATGCGAATTCGGCAAAGCCGGCCGATATCGTCGCGGCGCTGCACAAGATCTCGAACTTCAAGGGTGCGACGGGCGATATCGCCTTCAACGAAAAGGGAGACCGCGCGAAGGCCGTCTACATGGCGATCATCGCGCATGGAGACGGCTTTCGCGCCTATCGGCAACTCGATGCGAAAGGGCAATGGGTCAAGCCGAAATAGCGGCGCGGTAGAAGCCGCCTGATGCGCGGGGCCGCTGGGTGTCCAACGGCGCCGCGCATCCGAATCCCGTTTGCTCGAGCCTATCGAGCCTACTTGGCTACGACGACGGGGATGCCGCGCAGCGAGCCGGCACCCTTCGTTTCATCGAGCGCACGCTGTACGGCGTCGCTCGTCTGCGCGTCGAGGCCGAGGCGGGCAGCCAATTCTCGCTCGCTGCGTTTCACGCTCGCCAGATTGCGCAGCTTCACGTGACCGTAACCGCGCACGCGGGCGTGCAGATCCGCCAGCTTGGCGACGTCCTCCACCTGCGCGGCGGTCATAGACGCGAACGCGCGGCGCATCGTCGTTTCGTAGTCGTCGGCGAGCGCACGCTCCATGCGTCGCTCGACGGTGCGGCCGAACGGATCGAGCGCCGTGCCGCGCAAGCCGCGCCATTTCGCGAGCAGGCCGAGCACGGGCCATAGCCATTGCCCGAAGCTGCGCTTGCTCGGCGCTCGACCCGCCTTGGCCTTTGCCAGCGACGGCGGAGCGAGATTGAACTTCACGCGGAAGTCTTTGCCGGCCGTTCCTTCGAATTGCGCTTCCAAGGCCTCGCGGAAAGCCGGATCGGTGTGCAGGCGGGCCACCTCGTATTCGTCCTTGACCGCGAGCAGCCGGTAGAACGTGGTCGCGACCGCACGGGCGATGCCAGCCTCGGGCGCGCTGCCTTCGGCTTCTTTGGCCGCCGCGACGAGCGCGCGGTAGCGCTGGACGTATCGCGGGCCGCCGTAAGCGGCCAGCCGCGCTTCGCGATCGGCGACGAGCGTTTCTAGATCGATCGCTTCGATCGCTTCGATCGCTTGTCCACTCGGTGCGGCAGGGCCGCTGCGCGCGGCGTGCCGCTCGGCCCATAGCGCGTCGAGCCCAGCCGGGTCGCCGGCCGCGAGACGGCCGACGGCGAACGCGAGCTTGTTCATCGGCACGGCCACGTTGTTCAGCTCGATCGCGCGCATGAGCGCGGCGTGGGAGACCGGAACGAGGCCCAATTGCCAGGCGAAGCCGAGCATGAGGATGTTCGCGCCGATCGTATCGCCGAGGAACTTGGCGGCGAGCGCCTGCGCGTCGCACGCCGACATGAACTCGGGGCCCGCCGCGTGCCGCATTTTGTCGATGAGCGCATCGGCGTGCAGGCTCGCGTCGGGATTGCTGACGAACGCAGCATTGGGGATCGCATGCGTGTTGACGACGATGCGCGTGCGGCCATGGCGCACCGTTTGCAACGCATCGGCGCTCGCGCCGACCACCATGTCGCACGCGAGCAGCACGTCGGCTTGCTGGGTATCGATGCGCACTTGATTCAGCCATTCGTCGCGCGCGGCGAAGCGCACGAACGACAGCACCGAGCCGCCCTTCTGCGCGAAGCCCATGAAGTCGAGCACCGACGCGCTCTTGCCTTCGAGGTGGGCCGCCATGCTGATGAGCGCCCCGACCGTCACGACGCCGGTGCCGCCCACCCCGGTGACCAGGATGTCGTAGGGCGCGGCGTCGAGCGTTGCGTGCGGCGGCGCGAGCGCGTCGACGCGGCGCTCGAGCGCCGCTTCGTCGAATGCCGCGCCGGCCGCTTTCTTCAGCTTGCCGCCTTCGATCGTGACGAAGCTCGGGCAAAAGCCGTTCACGCAAGAAAAATCCTTGTTGCAAGACGATTGATCGATGCGGCGCTTGCGACCGAGCGGCGTCTCGACCGGCTCGACCGACAGGCAGTTCGATTGCACGCCGCAGTCGCCGCAGCCTTCGCAGACTGCCTCGTTGATGAACAGGCGCTTGTCCGGATCGGGGAATTCGCCCTTCTTGCGGCGGCGGCGTTTTTCCGCGGCGCAGGTCTGGTCATAGATGAGGACGGTCACGCCCGGCGTCTCGCGCAGCTCGCGCTGCACGGCGTCGAGTTCGCGCCGATGGTGGAACGTCGTGCCCTTCGGGAACAGGCCATGATGGCCGTCGTACTTTTCCGGCTCGTCCGATACGACGACGAAGCGCGACACGCCTTCGGCCTCCACTTGCCGAGCGATCTGCGGCACCGAGATGCTGCCGTCCACGGGCTGACCGCCCGTCATCGCGACGGCGTCGTTGTACAGAATCTTGTAGGTAATGTTCGCGTTGGCCGCGACGGCCTGGCGAATCGCGAGAATGCCCGAATGGAAGTAGGTGCCGTCGCCGAGATTCTGAAAGACATGGCGCGTCTTCGTGAACATCGAATGCGCCGCCCAGTCGACACCTTCGCCGCCCATTTGGATGAGACCGGTCGTGTCGCGCTCCATCCAGGAGGCCATGAAGTGGCAGCCGATGCCCGCCTGGGCGATCGAGCCTTCGGGCACCTTCGTCGACGTATTGTGCGGGCAGCCCGAGCAAAAGTACGGCGTGCGGCGCACGGCGTCGGCCGCATTCGACAGAATGCTCGGCGCGACGAGGTCGACGACGCGCTCGCGCCGGTCGAGCGCGCTTTTGTGCCGGGCGAGCCACTCGGCGAACACGGGAAGCACGCGCGAAGGACGCAACTCGCCGAGCGAGGACAGCAACGGCGCACCGCTCGCGTCGTGCTTGCCGATGACGGCGGGGCGCTCGCTTGCGGGCCGGTTGAAGAGGTAATCCTTGATTTGCTGCTCGATGACGGGCCCTTTCTCCTCGATGACGAGCACTTCGGCGAGGCCGTCGACGAAGGTGTCGATGCGCGTCGTTTCGAGCGGGAAGGAGAGCCCGACCTTATAGATGCGCACGCCGGCCGCATCCAGGTCGGCGACCGTCAAATCGAGGCGGCGCAGCGCTTCCATGAGATCCAGATGCGCTTTGCCGCATGTGACGATGCCGACGTTCGCCTTCGGGCTCGTCGCGATCCATTTGTCGATGCTGTTCGAGCGGGCGAATGCGCGCACTGCGTTCAGTTTCGCCTCGAGCCGCGCCTCGATCGTCAAACTCGGCAAGTCGGGCCAGCGGTTGTGCAGGCCGCCGGCCGGCGCGGCGAAATCGTCGGGCGCGGGCCAGTGCGTCGTCAGCGCGTCGAGATCGACGGTGGAGCCCGATTCGACCGTCTCCGAAATCGCCTTGAAGCCGACCCATGCGCCCGAAAACCGCGACAGCGCAAAACCGTAGGTGCCGAACTCGAGCATGTCGGCGATGTGCGACGGGTTCACGATCGGCATGCGCCAGCCCATCATCGCGAAATCGCTTTGATGCGGCATCGACGACGATACGCAGCCGTGGTCGTCGCCCGCAACGACGAGCACGCCGCCGTGCGGCGAGGAGCCGTACGCATTGCCGTGCTTGAGCGCGTCGCCGGCCCGATCGACGCCGGGGCCCTTGCCGTACCACATGGCGAATACGCCGTCGACGGTCCGTTCGGTGTCGGCCTCGACGCGCTGCGTGCCCAGCACGGCCGTGCCGCCGAGCTCCTCGTTGATGGCCGGCAGGAAGCGCAGGTCGCTCGCGTCGAGCAGCTTCTTGGCCTTCCACATCTGCTGATCGACCATGCCGAGCGGCGACCCGCGATAGCCGCTGACGAAGCCGGCCGTATTCCAGCCGAGCGCACGGTCGAGTTCGCGCTGCATCAGCATGATGCGCACGAGCGCTTGGGTACCGGTGAGGAAGATGCGGCCGCGCGTGGCGGTCAAGTTGTCGGTGAGGCGGTACTCGGATAGAGCGGGCGTGCCGTCGATCGGCAGGCGGGCGGTCATGTCGGTTTCTCCTTCGATCCCTTTTGCCCGGTCGCGGCATCGCCCGGCCGATGGCGGGCGACGCGTATCGGACGCGGGGCTGTGAAGGCTCTATTCTTGAGCGGCGCAGGGGGAGGATTTTTGCTATCTCACCCGTGGCGGATGGCCCATGCGGCAATTTGTCCGTCGATAGCCTGATATCGGGGAAGATTTTTTCGGTGCACGGCGCACGCCGGAAAAAACGCGTCGCAGCTTCATCCGGCATGGGACCGCACGGACGGATCGCGCCGGTGACGCGCGGGGCGAGCCGACGGTCAGCGACGTTGCGCCGAGCCTTCGGCCCCCTCGTCCAACGGCTCGACCAGGTCGAATTTCTCGTAATCGATGTGCGTGACGCCTTCTTCGTCGTCGTGCAGCAAATCGACGAAGCGATGCTGCCAGCGGATGTCCTGATGGCCCCACGTGTAGCGGCCGTACATGATTTGAGTCGTCGTTTCGTCGGCGCCTTCGATCGCCAGCATCAGCGAGGCTTCGCATGCGGCGAGGCTTTCGGCGGTCTCGCCGTAGAGCGGGCTCGTTTCGTCGATGACATGCATGAGGTTCCAGCCGAGCAGAAAGATCGGGTGCTGCTCGCGTACGAGCTTCAGGTCATGAATGCGCCACAGCGCGTACCCTTCCGGCTTCGTTTCGTGCCGCATGAGCCGCAGCCGCGCTTTTGCTTCGACGATGAAGTTCTGGCGTGCGTTGGCGGCGCGCAGCATGAGCGTCGGATGGCCGTCGAGCGAACGCACGACGGCGTAGCGAGCAAAGATGATGCGGGCGCGCGGGCGCGAGAAGCGCACGAAGATGAGGCCGGTCGCCAACGCGATGCTCGACATGCCCGTAAAGATTTCCAGCGTGGCGATCGTATGCGCGTAGACCGTTTGCGGATGCATGTCGCCGTAGCCGACCGTCGCGAGCGTCTCCACGCTGAAGAAGAACGCACCGAGAAAGCCGTCCGGCGCTTGATTCGCGATGGGCGCGTGGCCGCAGGCGTAGAGCGCGGCGAACGCGGCGTTCAGCAGGACGAAAAAACCGGCCAGCGACGCGAAGAACATCGGCCACGTGGCCGTCAGCGCACGGTGATAGAGATCGAGCCCGAATCCTCTGCGATCGGGCATCCCGTGCGTGACGACGCTGCCCACGCCCGTACGCAGGATGCGGCCGCCTGCCGCTCGGCGCCTGGGCGGCATGCGCTCGTGCGGCGAGCGAGGCACGCGCGGCGACGCGTCGCCGGCCGAACCCTTGCGGGTTGTCGTAGGAGAGGGCGAGTCGTTTTGCGTGTCGGTTGCCATTGCGGCGGCCCGTCGTGATGAACGGGCGCAGCGTAGCACGCAGCGCCGGCGCGCGCGACTAGGCGAACGCTACGGGAACGTGCGCGGCTTGGGCACGCCCGCGCCGTGCTCGATATCGGACTCGGCTTGCCGTCGCGCCGATTCGATTGCATCGGTGACCTCGCCGTAGCCCGTATCGCCGCCGATCGTCGTCCACCGCTGCACGGTCTTGTCTTGCAGCCGGATCTCGTATTCGGCGTCCCAGCGCGAGCCTTCGAGCTCGATCGGGCGCACGTGAATCGAATAGACGCCGTAGGGGTAGAGTTCTTCAGCCATCTTGGACCTCCATTCGCCGCGCAGGGCGAGTATGAGCGAGGTACGGCCGGGCGGCTCGGACAGGCAGGTTCGAGGTGGACGCGTAGCCGCTGCCTCGCTGGGCTACAGTTCGATTTCGCCTAGGATTTGATGTGCAAGCGCCTTCGCTTCCTCCAGCGCTTCGGAGACGGTGGCGCTCGTTCCCTTGACTTCGTAGACCGTGGTCTCCGGCTCGGTCGCGTCGTCGCGCGAGAGGTGGACGACGCCCTGGAACCGGCCGTCGTCGAGTTGCTGCACGCCGGGCGTGGCCGTGTAGATCCCTTTCGTGTAGGTGACGTCTTCCATGATGACGCTCCTGTCCGGACGCATGAATTCATCCTAGCACGTGCCGGACGGACACACCGGCCGCTTGCGCGGGCCGGTGTGGGAGAGCCGGCGTAACGCGCTACGGCAGCAGCGCCACGACTTCGTCGAGCGTCGGAGAATGCGCGCCGGCGTGCCGGCAAGCCGCCGCGCCGGCGGCGAGGGCGAACGTCAAATGATCGCGCCAGCCGCGCTCGGGCCAGCGCATCAGACTGAACAGGAAACCGCCGATCGAAGCGTCGCCCGCGCCCACGGTATCGACGACTTCGACGCGCGGCGGCATGGCCGCGATCGTTTCCCCAGGGGGGATCAGCGTGGCTGCGCCGGCGCCGCGCGTCACCATCACGGTGGCCTTCGGGTTCATGGCCTGCAACGTTTCCAGCGCAGCGTCTTCGTCCGTGCCGAACAGGCACCGCAAGTCTTCGTCGGAAACCTTGATGACGTCGGCGAGCGCCGCCATCGTCTCCAGCATCGGCCGGTAGCCGTGCGCCATCAAATTGCGGTAGTTCGGGTCGAAGCTGATGCGCACGCCGTGCGCGCGCAGGTCGGCCGCCAGCGTCGAAAGGGTGGCCGACAGCGGCGCGCGAGCGAGACTGATTCCGCCGAAGTGCGCCCAGCGCGCCGCGCCCATCCAGCCTTCGGGCAGCGACTCGGGATCGAACGCCAAGTCGGCGCTGCCTTCGCCGATGAAAAAGTACGCGGGCGGATGCGTTTCATGGACGATGGCGAGCAGGGGCGGCCGCTCGACGCGCTGCAAGAAGCGCAGGTCGAGACCGGCTGCTTCGCTGGCGCGCCAAAGCTCGTCGGAGAAGCAGTCGGTGCCGATGGCGCCCGCAAATGCGGTCGGCACGCCCAGGCGCGCCATTGCCCGCGCGACGTTCCAGCCCGCGCCGCCGGCATGGGAGGTCCAATGCGGTCCGTCGCCGCGCACGAGATCGGTGAGAATGTCGCCCGCGCTGATGAATTGCGGGAAGGCGGCCGCCGGCCTCGATACAGTCGGGGAATCCATAAGTTTGTCCGTTCAGTCGTGGCTCGAGGCGCCGCTGCCGTTGCCACGCGCGTTCGCTTTTCCGTTGCCGTTGCCGTTGCCGGTGAAACTTTGCATCACGGTGGCTGCGGCATCGTCGGCGGCCCTTGCGTCGCCATTGCGTTCGACGAGCGCGTTCAGCACTTCGTAGCAGGCGCCCATCGTGTGATAGTCGGTCTTGCCGGCCGGGCTCTTCTCGTCGCTGTATTTGCGGTTGTCGCATGTGAGGATGCGATACCAGGCGCCGTGACGATGATCGACGAAATGCGTCCAGCTGTAGCTCCAAATTTCGTCGTACCAGTCCCAAAACCGCTCGCTGCCCGTGCGGTGCGCGAGCAGCGCGGCGGTGGCGAGCGTCTCCGCCTGCACCCAGAAGTACTTGTCGTGATCGCAGATCTTGCCGTCGGGACCGAAGCCGTAGCACAGGCCGCCGTGCTCGTCGTCCCAGGCGTGCGTGAGCGCCGCGTCGAACAGCTCGACGGCGCGCGGCACGAGCCAGGGCAGCGGCCGATGCCGCTCGAGGATCAGCAGCAGCTTGGCCCATTCCGTTTGGTGCCCCGGTTGGAAGCCCCAAGGCCGAAAGATGTTCGAGCTGTCTTCCTCGTTGTAATGCCAATCGACGGACCAGTCGGCATGAAAGTGCTCCCAGACGAGCCCGTGCGACAGCTTCGCCTGACGCTCGGTGATGTTCGTCGCGACGCGCTCGGCGCGATCGAGGTAGACGAGATGCCCCGTCGCCTCGTAGGCCGCGAGCAATGCCTCGGTCGTATGCATGTTCGCGTTTTGGCCGCGGTAGGTCGAGACGTGCCAGTCGGGCGTCGCTTCATCGGCGTAAAGGCCCGCCGCCGGGTCCCAAAACCGGCGCTCCATCAATTCGAATGTTTCGGCGATCTGCAGCCGGGCCTCTTCGATGCCGGCCATGGCGGCATGGGCCTGCGCGAGCAGCACGAACGCGAGGCCGTAGCAGTGCCGGGTGCCGTCGACGGTCCGCTTTTCCCGGTTGCGCCACTCGATTTCCCAGTCGTACCCGCGATGGACTGGATCCCAGTGCGCGTCGCGCAGGAATGCAAGCCCATGGCGCGCGTACTCGAGATAGAGCGGATCGCGGAAATGCCGGTACGCCATCGCGTAGTTGAAGACGAAGCGGCAACTGCTGACGAGGTGACGCGAACTGCGGTTGTAGACCGTGCCGTCGTCCTTGAAATAGTGAAAGAAGCCGCCCGACGAGTCGTGGACCGTCGGCGCATAGAACGCCAGCGTGTCGGCGACATGCTCGAGCAGGAACGCGCGATCGCGGAAATCGTCGACGGGCGGCACCATCGCATTCGTATGGACGGCGCCGGGCGGCGGTTTGATGCCTCGATTGGCGTTGGGGAGCTTCGTCATGATGTCGTTTCCGATTCAATGCCGGCGGCGCCGAGCGCGTGCTGCGCACTCGCGCCGCCGGCCGTACTGGCCCGTACGACGAGCCTCACGGGCAGGCGCACCGTGAGCTCGCCCGGAACGTCTTCGAGCAGCAATTGAACGCCGCGTGCGCCGAGCGCTTCCATGTCGGTCGCGATCGTCGTCAGCGCGGGCGTAGCGTGAGAGGCCGCGGGGATGTCGTCGAACCCCACGAACGCAATGTCCTCGGGCACGCGCAAACCCCGTGCGAGGGCTACCCGCATCGCGGCCAGGGCCGCTACGTCGTTATAGGCGAAGACGGCGTCGGGCATGCCTTGCGGGCCATGCGCGTCCAGCAGCCGGTGCATCGCCAGGGCGGCGCCTTCCTCGGGCGGCAAATGGGCGTCGATCGAGGTTTCGAGCGAGGGATCGAACAGCAGGCCGGCCTCGAAGAACGCGCGCCGGTAGCCGAGCGCTCGTTGCGCGATGCTGTAGTGGGCCAGCGAGCCGCCGATGAACGCGACGCGCTTGCGTCCCACCGAAAAAAGGTGACGCATGGCCAACGCGGCGCCGGCGGCGTTGTCGAGATTGACCGAACGCATGTTCGGCGCAAACAGATCGATCAGGACGAGCGGGCGCTGCATCGCCGCGGCGGCGGCGAGCGTTTCGGGTTCGACGAAACCCGCTACGGCGATCGCATCGGGTGCATGCAGGCGCAACTGCTCCGCGACATCCTCGGTGGGGCCTGCCGTCAGCAGCGAAGGCACGATGCCGTGCGCGCGGCACGCGTCTTCCACGCCGTGCAGGACGTGCGAGAAAAACGGGCTCGCGCCGAAGTTGTTGTGCTGACGATGCAGCAAGAACGTCAGGCGACGGATGCGCGGACGCAACTGCGCGGCATCGTAGCCGAGCCGCTGGGCTGTCTCGACCACACGCAGGCGCGTGGCCTCGGACAGGCCCGGCTGATTTTTGAGCGCGCGCGACACCGTGCCGATCGACACGTTCGCCGCTCGGGCGATGTCGCGAATCGTGGTGGCCATCGTCGCTCGTCTGAAGGGTCGGGATGCGGCCGATTGTATAGTAAAAACGGCAAAACGAGCGCTAAACGAACTAGATGGTTGCCCTTATTCGCTTATCCATCAATGATTTCTGAACATTTTACTGTTTAGTAAAAATTACTAAACATGTGCGTGAGCGCGCATGAGCGCAGCGCCCTCGTCGACGTCGATCACGTACAAGCCGCACGGGTCCTGCTTGGCGCGATGCTTGGCGAGCGCCGCGACCGAGGCGATGTCTTCGCTACCGTAGCGCGTCGCGCCGTGCGAGGCGCTTTGGACGCGCACGCCCCCGATCGCCATCGTCACGAAACCGAAGAACGTGGGATTGCCGCGCCGGTCTTCGCCATGGATGCCGCCGGCTGCGCGATCCTCGTCGGCATAGAAGTGCAGCGCGCCCGTGTTGAACGCTTCGATCGCCCGCACGACGCGCGCGTGCCAATCGTCGCTTTGAAACAGGATCAGGAAATCGTCGCCGCCGACGTGGCCGAGAAAGTCGCGGGTGGGATCGCAGACGTCGGCGAGGACGGCTGCCGCGAATTTGAGCACTTCGTCGCCTTGCCAATAGCCGTAGCGGTCGTTGAAGGGCTTGAAGTGATTCAGGTCGACATAGCACGCGTAGAACTCGGCGCGGTGCCCGATGAGCCGGGCGATATGCGAGCTGATCGGAATGTTGCCGGGCAGGAACGTGAGCGGATTCGCGTAGCGGGCCGCCTCGATGCGCACCTCGGTGACCGCGCGCACCAGGCTTTCGCCGGTGCCGAGGCCGACATAGCGCCCTTCGTCCGTGATGACGAAGCCGTCCGCCAAGTAGCGCTGATCGTCGCTCGCGAGCAGCTTGGCCATCTGCTCGACGGTCATCGACTTTTCGATGACGACGGGCGAGGCGTTCGCGAACAGCATGCACGGGCGTCTGCCGAACAGCTCGCGGTGATACGGCAGCGCATACCGGTCCATGAAACTGCGCCGGTTGATGAGCGCGATCGGCATGTCGTCTTCGACCACGGCGACGGCGTGCAGCGTGGGCAGGCGGTTGAACAGGTCGAGCACGTCGTTGTTCGACGCGCTCTTGGGCAGCGCGGGCGCGGACACGATCATCTTCGAGGCGGCCATGCCGCCCGACGGCGACGCGGCGACCGGCGTGCGCGTGGCGCCCGGGAACACGGCGATATGGCCCGCGCCGAGCGCCTCGCGTGCGGCCTGTTCGAGCTTGCGCGGGGCGCGCGCTTGGGGCCGCCCGAAGAAAAAGCCTTGGCCGAGGGCGATGCCCATGTCGCGCACGACGATGAGATCGGCCTCGTTCTCGATGCCTTCGGCGACGAGCCGCGCCCCGCTGGCCCCCGCGAAATGCTGCATGGCGCGTACGGCTTCGAACTTCAGCGGGTCATTGGCGATGTCGTCGATGAAGAAGCGGTCGATCTTGACGACGTCCGGTTGCAAGCGCACCCATAAGTTCATGCTTGCGTTCGCGGTGCCGTAATCGTCGAGGGCGAACTGAATGCCCGTTTCGCGCAGGGCGGCGACGGCCTGTGCGAAGGCGCGGATATCGGCAATCGCGCACTGTTCGGTCAGTTCGAGCACGATGCGCTCGACGCTCAAGCCTTGCCGCTCGAGCCAGTCGATCGTGCGCTCGCGCGTGTCGCCGAGCGCGACGAGCGCATCGGCGCTGAAATTCAGGAACAGTTTGCCTTCGCATTGCAGGCCGACGAACGCGGCCACGCACGCCCGTGCCGCGGCGTGCTCCAGCGGAACCGACTGGCCCTCGCGCGCCGCCTGCGCGAACAGCGCGCCCGGCGATTCGAGCGGCGATCCGGCCGGACCTCGTATGAGCCCTTCATATCCGAGAATGGATCCGCCGTCGAAGTCGACGATCGGTTGAAAGACGGCGGTTAGCGCGCGCCGGGCGATCAGCTCGGCAATATTGGGCTCGCCAAGCGGCGAAGACAGGCTCAATGACATGAGGGGACAACAAGCCGGAACGATTGGATACTCGGCTTATCGACCGCGGTCATTGAGAGTTGAATGAATTTTTCGTGACGTTTTGCACCAAGGCGGTGCGATGCCGAGCCTGGCTTAGTCTGCCAGCGGCTCGCGTCCCGGCTGCGCCAGCGCGTCGTTCGCCGCGTCGACCGCAATATGGCCGCGCACGCGATCGGCCATGCCGATCGCACCCGATTCCTTGAGCGGAACGGTGTCGTGCAAGGACTGGGCGATGACGACCCGATTGCGTCCGTTGTCCTTGGCGTCGAGCAGCGCCGTGTCGGCGCGCCGGATCACGCGCTCGATCGGCTCGCCGCGAATATGCTGAGCGACGCCGACGCTGATCGTCAGCCTGACCTCCAACTGGCGGCTGTCCTCGATGCGCCGGCGCAAACGCTCGCCCACGCGGGCGGCGTCGTGCCGATCGGTGCCCGGCAGCAGCACCACGAATTCCTCGCCCCCGAAGCGGCCCGCGACGTCGGTCGGACGCATGCAGTCCTGGATTTGCCGTGCGATCAGCTGCAGGGCGCGGTCGCCGGCATCGTGCCCGAAGCGGTCGTTGACGGCCTTGAAGTGATCGGCGTCGATATAGAGGATGGAAAACGGCTGCCCCACGCGTTCGGCGCGCAGCAAGATGCGGCGGCCGAGTTCGAATACGCGGCGGCGGCGCAGCAGTTGGGTGAGCTCGTCGATATCGGCGAACGCGCGCAGTTGCCGCTCGAGCCGAAAGCTCTTTTTCTGCGAGCGCAGTGCGAACAAGTTGGTGACGAGGCTCGTCGAAGTCGCGATGAACATCGACAGCACGACACCGAACTGTTCGACGGCCGGCGGCTTGCTGATCGCGACGAGCGCGAGCGGCCCGGCGATCGCGAGCGCGGCCGCAGCCGGAAAATCCCAGCCGCGCAGCAGCACGGGGCTGAAGGTGAGCGGAATGAGGACGAACGCGGGCAAGACGATCAGCATGCCGTCGCCCCACTGCAGCGCATGGAGCACGACGCCGGCTTCGAGCGCGGCGATGAAGGCGAGGGCGGCCAAGCTCGCGCGCAACCCGCTGCCTTTGATCCATGCGACGACGAGCGCGGCCGACATCGGTATCGCGGGCAGTGCGCTCACGAGCGCGGCCGGGGCGACATGCTGTTTGCCGAGCCACGCATCGCCCGTGACGAGCACGACGTAACCGACGAACGCCGTCGCGAGCTGCGCGCAGAGGAACGACGACAAACGGTGCGCCGCGTAATCTTCGAACGATTGAGTGTCTTCAGGCGCCTCGATCGTCTTGGCGCGCCGTCCCCGAATGCGCCGCATCCGGCGCGACGCCGCCCCGTCGCGGACGTCGTCGTTTCGATCCTCGCTGGTCATTTATTTTCTCGCTTGGACGTGCAATGTCGGCATTTACGCAAGAAGCGCATCGGCCTCTTCGTTTCGTGCGCCATTCTAATAGCGCCGAAAGTCGAAAGCGACGATTTTAAGAAGATTTATGATAGCCGGCGACATGTCGCCGCTCCCGAAGCACCGGGCCCAAGTCCGGCGGGCGCTGCAAGGATTTTTACGAATCGGCGGGCGTGCCGCGCCGGTGCAATTGCGCGAGACGCCGATTCCGACAATTTTGCAAGCCCGGACTCCAAACAACTGCAAACGTTTGCAGCGCGCTTTCGATTTCTCGCGCCGCAAATGCGCGGCGCGTATTTGGCTCGTTTCTATTTGTCTGATTTAGGTTGCAACGCCATATGCCGACGCGCGGCACAGACTCGATGCCGCGCTCAGCGAAGGTGTGCGCTCGCCGCTTGCGAGGGTTTGCTGCGCGAGTCGCGGGCGGCCCAGCGTTGGGCGAGCGCCGCGCAGACCATCAACTGGAGTTGATGGAACAGCATGAGCGGCAGGACGACCGCGCCGACCGCCTGCGAGGCGAAGATCACCTTGGCCATCGGAATGCCCGACGCGAGGCTCTTCTTCGATCCGCAGAAGATGATCGTGATCCGGTCCTGGCGGTCGAAGCCGAGCCGCTTGCTGACGACGGAGGTGATCGTCAGGGCGGCGGCCAGCAACACGGCGTTGACGAAGAACAGCCCGGCGAGCGAGCCGAGCGAGAGATGGCGCCAAAGCCCCTCGTTGACGGCTGCGCTGAACGCCGTATAGACGACGAGCAGGATCGAGCCTTGATCGACGAAGCGCAGCACGGGGCGGTGGCGGCCGAGCCACGGGCCGATCAAGGGCCGCGCCAGTTGTCCGGCTACGAACGGCACGAGCAGTTGCATGACGATCGCCCCGACGGTATGCCAGCCGGAGCGCGACGCGCCCGCGTGATTCGTGACGATGAGGCTGACGAGCGCAGGCGTGACGAAAATACCGATGAGGCTCGACGCGGAGGCGCTGCAGACGGCGGCCGGCACGTTGCCGCGCGCGATCGACGTGAATGCGATCGAAGATTGGACGGTCGAGGGCAGCGTGCAGAGAAACAGCACGCCCATGTACAGCGCCGGCGTGACGAGCGGGCCGGCCAGCGGCTTGAGCGCCAGCCCGAGCAGCGGAAACATGACGAACGTGGATAGGAGCACGAGCACGTGCAGGCGCCAGTGGGTGGCCCCCGCGATGACCGCTTCGCGCGACAGCTTTGCGCCATGCAGGAAGAACAGCAGGCCGACGGCGATGTTCGTGAGCCAATTGACGGCGACGGCCGTTTCGCCCCGGCAGGGCAAAAGGCTCGCGAGAACCACGGTACCGACTAATGCGAGCGTGAAATTGTCGGGAACCAGATAGGAGAGGCGACGCATAAGCAGCTTTCAGTGACGATCGAAAAAACGAACGCGCAAAAAGCGCGCAAAGCAAAGTAGGAATAAAGAAGCAAGAAGCAAGAAGCGAGGCGGGCGCGGGCGCGGGCGGGCGAAATGGTCGCATGAATGCCGCTTCTCGGGCACAACCGCTACGGTAACACCAGGTTACATCGGCGTCGCTCGCCTAACACTTTTTGCCTCGACACCTTGACGGGCGGCCCATAAATTACCCTTCGATATCCCTCGGAGCACCGATTTATCTGACGACCGCTCGGTAAAGAAGGCGCGCCCCTCGCGCTAGCGTGCGACGGCATCCGAGAGGACAGAGGGCAAGTGCATCGATCATGGCGGATTCGGCTTTTCATACCTTCGGACGTTGGGCGGCGGCGGCGCTTTGCGCGGTCGCCGTTTCGGCCGTCCATGCCCAGCCGCCGCACGGCCCGCGCGCCGGATTCGCCGCGCCCGGCGCCCGCCCGGCGGCGCACCGCGGTCAGCGCACGTTCATGATGTCGAACGATCCGTACGGGCGCGGCGGGCCGCGTGTGGCGCCCGCGCCTTCCGTCGCGCGCCCGTCCATGGCGTTCCGTCCCGTTAGCGAGGAGGCGAGAGCGCTGGCCCGCGAAGGCGGCGCCGCCTATCTACGCGCGGGATCGATCCGTGCCGATATCGCACGCTACAACGAAGAGCGCGGCGTGAATCGGCCGCCGCATACGCCTGGGCAGGACGACGCCCGCCCGTCCCCGCCTCTCTACCGCAACTAGCGCCCGCTTCGGGCGCAGCCCACGCATCCCGGCGCGTAACGAACGTGCACCGCGGAACGTGCACTGCGCCGTTGCACCGCGACGGACCGCGGCGGTCCGCACCTGCCTCCGTCATTCATGCGCCCCGGCTTCGAAAGCCGGGCTTCTCGCTCCCGTCGGACCTGACTTGTCAGCCGGGTGATGCAAATACGCAACAGTTTTGCACCCTCGAATCCAGCTTCGGCGGCTCGAGAAAGGACGCCTCGGCCGAAGTTTTTTTGTCGTCTCGCGCCCGTGGGTCACTATGGCCTCGTATCTCGCCGCGTAGCGCTGTAAGCGAGCACGGACGCCGGTTTGCGGCGAATCGGCATGCACGCGGACAGTGCGTCGACCGGGCGTTTCGCACCGCCCGAGCGCGATCGTGCCCCAGTAAGCGGCACGCTTAAGCGAACCGCTATACCGGCAATAAGGGAACGTATTTTTGTCCGGAAAAATGGTCCGTGACGATGGATCACCCCCGAACCACTCGAGCGATCCCCGGCCCCGAGGACGGTTCGCGCGACCCAATTTTTTTTGGACACACGACAGGAGATCCTATGAAAGCCACCGTCAGCCGCGCGCTGAAAACGACGCTCGAGGCCGCGGCCGTTGCCGCTCTCGTCACCGCGGGCGCAAGCGCCTATGCCCAATCGAGCGTGCAGCTTTACGGTCAGGTCGATGCATGGGCAGGCATGCAGCAATTCCCGGGCGGCAAGCGTGCATGGCTGGAGGGCGGCGGCGGAATGTCGACGTCGTATTGGGGCTTGAAGGGCGCCGAGGACCTCGGCAACGGCTATAAGGCCATCTTCACGTTGGAAGACTTCTTCCGCCCGCAAAGCGGCAACTACGGCCGTTTCTCGGGCGACACGTTCTTCGCCCGCAACGCGTACGTCGGCATCGAGTCGCCGTATGGGACGGTCACCGCCGGCCGCCTGACGACGCATCTGTTCGTGTCGACGATCTTGTTCAATCCGTTCATCGATTCGTACACGTTCTCGCCGATGGTCTATCACGTGTTCCTCGGCAACACGGCCGTGCCGACGGGGGCGACGTACGAGACCGATACCGGCGTCGTCGGCGACTCGGGTTGGAACGATGCGGTTCAGTATTCGACGCCGAATTACGCGGGCTTGTCGGGCAGCGTGATGTACGCCCTCGGCAATCAGGCGGGCAACAACCGGTCGAAGAAGTGGAGCGCGCAATTCCTCTACTTCCACGGGCCGTTCGCCGCGACGGGCGTCTATCAGTACGTGAACTTCAATAACGCACCAAGCGATCTCGGGCAGGTCACGCCGTTCGGCACCATCGTTCCGTTCAAGAGCCAGAGCGTCGCGCAGTTCGGCGCCAGCTACGACTTGAAGCTCGTGAAGTTCTACGGCCAGTACATGTACACGAAGAACGACGGCTTGACGGGCGGCGGATGGCACGTCAACACGGAGCAGGGCGGCGTGACCGTGCCGGCGGGCCCGGGCACCGTCATGGCGTCCTACGCGTTCTCGCGCGACAGCGGCGGCTTGAATCAAACGCGCCGCACCTGGGCGCTCGGCTACGACTATCCGGTGTCCAAGCGCACCGATCTGTACGCGGCTTACATGAACGATCAGATCAGCGGCTTGTCGACGGGGCAGACCGTGGGCGCCGGCATGCGCGCGAAGTTCTGACCCGATAGCCCCCGCTTGCGTTGCCTATACTGCGAGGATCAGATGCGCGGCCGGCAACCGCAAGCGAGGGGCAGCCATGACCGATCTTTCGACGCCGCAACGCCTCGGCCCGGGCCGGCCGGCGTCGGCCTCGCGTTTGCGTTTCGTGACGGCCGCCGCGCTGTTCGACGGCCACGATGCGGCGATCAACATCGTCAGGCGCATCCTGCAGGCTAGCGGCGTCGAGGTCGTGCACCTCGGCCATAACCGGTCCGTCGCCGAAGTCGCACGCGCGGCGCTCGACGAAGACGCCGACGGCGTCGCCATCTCGAGCTACCAAGGCGGACACGTCGAATATTTCAAGTACCTCGTCGACGCGCTGCGCGAGGGCGGCGGCGAGCGCATCCTCGTATTCGGCGGCGGAGGCGGCGTGATCGTCGCCGAGGAAATCGACGAGCTCGAGCATTACGGCGTCGAGCGGATCTATTCCCCGCATGAAGGGCAGCGGCTCGGGCTGCAAGGCATGATCGACGACATGATCGCGCGCTGTGCGAAGGCCGCGGCGCGCGAGACTTCGTCGTCGCGGCCGAATGCCGAGTCTCTACTGGCTGCGCTGCCGGGCGCCGGCGCGCAGGTCTGGCGGCCGCTCGCGGCATTGATCAGCGCGCTCGAGAATGGGCGTGCCGATGCGGCTGCGCGCGCGACGCTCGCCGAGCGTGCCCGTGCGGCGGGCGCCGTGCCCGTGCTCGGTGTGACCGGAACCGGCGGCGCCGGCAAGTCGTCGCTCACCGACGAGCTCGTGCGCCGCTTTCGGCTCGACTACGAGGATGATCTGTCGATCGCCATCCTGGCGGTCGATCCTTCGCGGCGCAAGTCCGGCGGCGCGTTGCTCGGCGATCGCATCCGCATGAACGCGATCGGCGATTGGGGCCGCGGCCCTCGCGTGTTCATGCGTTCGCTGGCGACGCGCGCCGCGGCGACGGAGCTGCCCGACGCAATCCCCGATGCGATCGCGGCCTGCAAGGCGGCCGGCTTCGACCTGATCGTCGTCGAGACGTCGGGCATCGGCCAGGGCGATGCCGCGGTCGCGCAAGTGGCCGACCGCTCGCTCTACGTCATGACCCCGGAGTTCGGCGCGGCGAGCCAACTCGAGAAGATCGACATGCTCGACTTCGCCGATTTCGTTGCGATCAACAAGTTCGACCGCAGCGGTGCGCTCGACGCGTTGCGCGACGTCGCCAAGCAGATGCAGCGCAACCGCGGTGCGTTCGATGCGGCGCCGGAGGCGATGCCCGTCGTGGGCACCATCGCGTCCCGCTTCAACGACGAAGGGGTGACGGCGCTCTATCAGCGGATCGCCGAGGCGCTGCGAGCCGTTGGGCTGCGTGCGCCCGAAGACGGGGCGCGCTTGCCGCGCGTCGATGCGCGCCACTCCCGCGAGGGCAGCGCGATCGTGCCCGCGGCGCGCGTTCGCTATCTTTCCGAAATCGCCGAAACGATTCGCGCGTATCGCGAGCGCGCAATCGAGCAGGCGCAATGCGCGCGCGAGCGGTGGCAACTCGCCGAAGCGAAACGAATGGCGCTGGAGGCGGGCACATCGGCCGCCGACCCGCTTGCGGCCCGTCTCGACGCGCTCATCGCCGAGCGCGATGCGCGCCTCGGCGCTCGCGAACGGGCCTTGCTCGATGCGTGGCCGAGCACGGTGGCCGACTACTCGGGAGACGAACGCGTCGTGACGATCCGCGACCGCGAAATTCGCACGCCGCTCACCGTCACGACGCTGTCGGGCACGTCGATGCGCAAGGTGTCGCTCCCGAAATTCGCGGACCCCGGCGAGACGCTGCGCTGGCTGATGCTCGAAAATCTCCCCGGCTACTTCCCGTTCACGGCCGGCGTGTTTCCGTTCAAGCGCGAGAATGAGGACCCCACGCGCATGTTCGCGGGCGAAGGCGATCCGCCGCGCACGAACCGGCGTTTCAAGCTGTTGTCGGCAGGCATGCCGGCGCGCCGCTTGTCGACCGCGTTCGACTCCGTCACGCTCTACGGCGAGGACCCCGACGAGCGGCCCGATATCTACGGCAAGATCGGCAACTCGGGCGTATCGGTCGCGACGCTCGACGACATGAAAGCGCTTTACGACGGTTTCGACTTGTGCGATCCGGCGACATCGGTGTCGATGACGATCAACGGCCCGGCGCCGACCATTCTCGCGATGTTCTTCAATACCGCGATCGACCGGGAACTCGAACGGCTCGGCGAGCGGTGCGCTTCGCAGGGGCGCGAGCCGAGCGCGCAAGAGATCGAGCAAACGCGCGCGCAGACATTGCGCGAAGTGCGCGGCACGGTGCAAGCCGATATTCTCAAGGAGGACCAAGGCCAGAACACCTGTATCTTTTCGACGGATTTCAGCCTGAAGACGATGGGCGACGTGCAGGCCTATTTCATCGAGCATGGCGTGCGCAACTTCTATTCGGTGTCGATCTCGGGCTACCACATCGCGGAAGCCGGCGCGAATCCGATCACGCAGCTGGCCTATACCCTTGCGAACGGTTTCACCTACGTGGAGGCTTATCTCGCACGCGGTTTGGCCATCGACGATTTTGCGCCGAATCTCTCGTTCTTCTTTTCGAACGGCATGGAGCCCGAGTACGCGGTGCTCGGACGCGTGGCGCGCCGCATCTGGGCCGTGGCGCTGCGCGAGAAGTACGGCGCGAACGAGCGGAGCCAGAAGCTCAAGTACCACATACAGACTTCGGGGCGAAGCCTGCATGCGCAGGAGATCGAGTTCAACGATATCCGCACGACGCTGCAGGCGCTGATCGCGCTTTACGACAACTGCAATTCGCTGCACACGAATGCATTCGACGAGGCGATCACGACGCCGACGGAAGCCTCGGTGCGGCGCGCGATCGCGATTCAACTCATCATCAATCGCGAATGGGGCTTGGCGAAGAATCAAAACCCGAATCAAGGCAGCTTCGTGATCGAGGAATTGACCGATCTCGTCGAAGCGGCCGTGCTCGACGAGTTCGACCGGCTGACCGCACGAGGCGGCGTGCTCGGTGCGATGGAAACGGGTTATCAGCGCGGCCGCATTCAAGACGAATCGATGCGCTACGAGCATCGCAAGCACGACGGCTCGTACCCGATCGTCGGCGTCAATACGTTCGTCGCCGCCCAAGGCGGCGAGCCGGCCGGCTCGCTTTCGTTGGCCCGCTCGACGCGCGAGGAAAAAGCGCGCCAACGCGAACGGCTCGCCGCGTTTCACGCGCGTCATCGCGACGAAGCGGCGCCGATGCTCGCTCGGCTGCGGCGTGCCGCGATCGAGGGAGAGAATGTGTTTGCGGTGTTGATGGACGCGGTGCGCGTCTGCTCGCTCGGGCAGATCACGCACGCGTTGTTCGAAGTAGGCGGGCAGTACCGGCGCAACATGTGAGCGTCGGGCGGCGCTCCCCGGCGCGTATCCGTTCGCGCCGTTTCACGCGCTCGCTTGGCACCCGTCGCGGCGGCCGGCGCTCAGCGCATAGCCAGCAGCCGTTCGCGCGTTTCGTCGTATTCGCGTTTCAGCCGCTCGACGAGCGTCGCCACCGTCGGCACATCGTCCATCAGGCCGACGCCTTGTCCCGCGCCCCAGATGTCCTTCCATGCCTTCGCCTTGTCTCCGCCGAAATTCATCTTCGTCTTGTCGGACTCGGGCAGCGCATCGGGATCGAGTCCCGCGTTGACGATGCTTTCGCGAATGTAGTTGCCATGCACGCCCGTGAACAGGTTCGTATAGACGATGTCCGATGCGTTTGCATTGACGATCGCGTGCTTATAGCTGTCGACGGCATGCGCTTCCTGCGTGGCGATGAAACGCGTGCCCATGTAGGCGAGATCGGCGCCCATCGCCTGTGCGGCGAGGATCGAACCGCCGTTGGCGATGGCGCCGGACAGCACGATCGGGCCGTCGAACATGCGCCGCACTTCGCCGACGAGCGCGAACGGCGACGTCGTGCCCGCGTGCCCGCCCGCGCCGGCCGCCACGAGGATCAAGCCGTCGACGCCCGCTTCGAGCGCCTTTTGCGCATGGCGCAGATTGATGACGTCGTGCAGCACGATGCCGCCGTAACTATGGACCGCATCGATAATTTCCCTGGCGGGCGCACGCAAGCTCGTAATGAAAATCGGCACCTTGTGCTCGACGCAGACGCGCACGTCCTGCTCGAGCCGGACATTCGACTGATGAACGATTTGGTTGACGGCGATCGGCCCGATGCGTGCGCCGGGGTTCGCGGCGCGATGCGCGTCGAGCGCTTCGTTCATCTGAGTCAGCCACTCGTCGAGCAACTCGGCGGGGCGCGCATTGAGCGCCGGGAACGAGCCGACGATGCCGGCCTTGCACTGCGCGAGCACGAGTTCCGGATAACTCACGATAAACATCGGCGACGCGACGACAGGCAACGTTAGATTCTGTAGGACGGCAGGCAGGGCCATGACGCGAGTCTCCTTGGCTTTTGAGAACGATCGTTCGATTATAGGGGTGCAAGGGGTGGCCTGCAGGGCTCGGCGTTGGAGGGAGTGCTCTGGTTCTACGTTTCGTGGCGTTGCGAACGAGCGCGCGCCGCCGACGCACCTAGAATACGGGGTACTTCAAACAACGATGAGCAGCAGGAGCACACGCTATGAGTTTCGCCGACTTTACACCGTTCCGCGTGGACGCCGATGGCGTCGAGATCTTCGGATTGACGGGCGGCGATGGACCCCCTTTGTTGCTGATGCACGGGCATCCTCAGACGCATCGAATCTGGGAGCGGTGCGCGCCGCATCTGGCTAAGCACTTCACGGTGTACGCGACGGATCTGCGCGGCTATGGTCAATCGGGCAAGCCGGCCAGCGACGAGACGCACGCAGCCTATTCGAAGCGGGCGATGGCGGCCGATCAGGTCGCCGTGATGCGCCATTTCGGGCACGAGCGTTTTCTCGTCTGCGCACATGATCGCGGCGCACGCGTGGCGCACCGGATGGCGCTGGACCACCCGGACGCCGTCGAGCGCATGATGCTGCTCGACATCGCCCCGACGCTCGCCATGTACGAGGGCACCGATCGTGCGTTCGCCACGGCGTACTTTCACTGGTTCTTCTTGATCCAGCCGCAGCCGTTGCCGGAAACGCTGATCGGGGCGGATCCCGCGGCCTATGTCAAGGCGGTGATGGGCGGCCGCCACGCCGGGCTCGCGCCGTTCGATCCCGACGCTTTGCGCGCCTACTGCGATGCGCTCGCCGCGCCCGGCGCCGTGCATGCGATGTGCGAGGACTACCGCGCGTCGTCGACGATCGACCTCGAACACGACCGCGCCGATTTGGAACGCGGCCTCAAGATCGGCTGCCCCTTGCGCGTGCTGTGGGGCGCGCACGGTGTCGTCGCGCGCTGCTTCGAGCCGCTCGAACAATGGCGGCGCGTCGCCCGGGACGTGAGCGGCCGCGCGCTCGAATGCGGTCACTACATTCCCGAAGAGGCGCCCGAAGCGCTGATGGCCGAGATTCACGATTTCTTCGAGACCGACGAATCGGGCGAAGGCGCTGTGGGCGCGCGCGGCGCCGCCGAATCCGTCAACGTCCCGCGCGCTTGACCGGACGCGGCTTCGTCTCGGCTGCTTTGTTCGTCGCCGCCGGCATCGCCGCCGCGCGCGCTCGAGAAAGCGATTGAGCGCCGCTACTGCCGATCTGCAGGGAAATCACCGATGCGTGGCGCCGCCGCGCATCGGTATCATGACGAATGACGCTGATCACGTCGGAAATTGCGCCGTTCGTCCTCGATGACGAACGGCTTTCTTTTTTTATGCGTCGATGCACTGCATCGCTGTGAGACGCAGCGGTGCACATCGCACGGACCACCGTCAGCGACGCGCCGTACGTTCCTGTGCGAAATCGGGCTCAAGCGCGCAGCGCGACGTCCACGACGGGCGCACCCGTCAGCGTAATCAACTCCCGCGGCGACAGATTGAACACCGCATGAGGGTGGCCCGCCGCGGCCCACAGGCTGTCGAGCTGCAGCAGATCGGCGTCGATCAATGTGACGGGCGCGGTCAGGTGTCCGATCGGGCATACGCCGCCGATCGCATAGCCCGTCTTATCTCTGACGAATTTCGCGTCGGCGCGCGCGATATCGCCGACGTGCCTTGCCACCTTGTTTTCGTCCACACGGTTCGCGCCGCTCGCCACGACGAGCACGGGCGTGTCGTCGTCACGGCGGCGGAACAAAATCGACTTGGCGATTTGTGCGACGGAGCAGCCGAGGCCCGCGGCTGCCTCGGCCGACGTTTTGCCCGTTTGCGGCAGCATCACGACGGGCTTCTCGTGCCCGCGTTCGCGCAGCAGCAACGCGACACGCCGTGCGGTGTCGGGCAACGCGGCCAGCGGTTCGGCGGCGTCGGGCGTGTCGGGCCTGTTCGTTTGAGTCGGATGCGCTGGCTCCATTTCGTGTCTTCCTGCGTGCTCGCTCATGGGGCGAAACAAATCGTGGGTGAGTGCCGTTCGCCGATCGGATTTACGACGCGCATGCGGCGTTCGCCGCCTTCGCCAGCAATGCGCGACCCGCGCGCGAAGCGTTCTGCCGCCCGATTGCGGACGAGATGAAATCGCCGATCGCGACGACGGCATCGAGATCGACGCCCGTCTCGATACCGAGCCCGTTCATCAGATAAAGCACGTCCTCCGTCGCGACGTTGCCCGTCGCGCCCTTGGCATAGGGGCAGCCGCCGAGCCCGGCCACCGATGCGTGAAAAATCTCGATGCCTTCGAGCAGCGACGCATAAATGTTCGCGAGCGCTTGCCCGTACGTGTCATGAAAATGTCCCGACAACTGTTCGCGCGGAAATACCTTCGTGACGGCCGCAAAGACTTCGCGCGTGCGGCCCGGCGTGCCGACGCCGATCGTATCGGCAATATCGATCTCGTCGCAGCCCAGCGCGGCCATGCGCTGGACGACGTCGACGACCGCCGGCACCGGCACGTCGCCCTGATAGGGGCAACCGAGTGCGCACGAGATGCTGCCGCGCACGCGCAGGCCGCTTTCCTTGGCGGCGCGCGCGACAGGCTCGAAGCGCGCGATGCTCTCGGCGATGCTGCAATTGATATTCTTCTGGGAAAACGCTTCGCTCGCGGCGCCGAAGATCACGATTTCGTCGGCCTTCGCGGCCAGTGCGCCGTCGAAGCCCTTCATGTTCGGCGTGAGCGCCGAATAGACCGTGCCCTCCCGGCGCTCGATCCCTTCCATCACTTGCGCGCCGTCGGCCATCTGCGGCACCCACTTCGGCGAAACGAACGATGCGGATTCGATGTTGCGAAAACCTGCCGCGGACAGGCGATTCACGAGGTCGATTTTTACCTCGGTGGGGACGAACGCCTTTTCGTTCTGTAGCCCGTCGCGCGGGCCGACTTCGACGATCTTGACTGCACTCGGCAAAGACATGGAGTGTCTCCTCGGTGATATTCGTTCGGTATGCTAAGCAAATCGGCTTGTTCGGCCATGCATCGCGCATGGCGCATGGCGGGCCGGCCGTTGATCTGAGGTTAGTAGCCGCGCCGGCGGTCGACGATGCCGCCTATCGGCTCGCCGCGCGAAAGTGCTTCAATCTTACGCGCAATTTGTTCGATCGCAGGCTCGCGCAGCGTCAGCGCCGAGATGTGCGGCGTAATCGTTACGCGGGGCATGCGCCAAAACGGATGATCGGCCGGCAGCGGTTCTTGCGCGAAGACGTCGAGCGTTGCCGCGGCGAGGCGGCCCGTGTTCAAGGCGTCGATCAAATCCTGTTCGACGAGGTGTGCGCCGCGCGCGAGATTGACGACGTAGGCGCCCGATGCGAGCTGCGAGAACGTGCGGCTGCAGAGGATGCCGTCGGTTTCCGGCGTACTCGGCAGAAGGTTCACGAGCAGCTTCAGCCCGGCGAGGAAAGCGGGAAGTTCGCCTTCGCCCGCATAGGTCGCGACGTTATCGAGCGTTTTGGGCGTACGGCTGTAGCCGCGGACGGGCAGGCCTAGCGCCGCGAGCGCCCTGGCGACGTGGGCCCCGAGCGCGCCGAGCCCGAGCACGCCGACGTGAAACGTTTCGCGCGGATGCGGTTCGAGCGCGATCCAAGGCGCGTCGTTGCCGATCCGGCGTTGCGCGAGCTCGTATTCGTCGAAGCGCCGCATATAGCGCAGCGCGGCGTGGGCAGCATATTCCGCCATTTGCTCGGCCATGCCCGTATCTTCGAGGCGTACGAGCGGAACGTCCGCCGGCAGCGTGCCGGGCGTGCGCCGTTCGTGCGCGAGCAGCGCGTCGACGCCTGCGCCCAGCACGAAGATCGCGCGCAAACCGCGCGGCGGCGCGAGCAGTTCTGCCGGGGGGCGCCACAGCACGGCGTAGTCGGCGGGGGCGCTATCGCCCGGCGCCCAGACGCGTATGTCGGCGGCGGGCAGCGCGCTGGTCAGCGACGAGACCCAGGCGGGCGCGTCGTCGGGGTTAGGCGAATAAAAAAGAATCTTCATGCAAAGGCGGGCGTGCCGATGATCGGCAGCACGAGTCGACGAAAGATGGCCGGTATTTTACGGCCTCACCCGCCTTCGCGATTGGCGCAACGCGTCCTGCGCCACACGTCGCTACGCCGGCATCGCGTTCAATGACCGCCGCAACCGCCCGAGCACGGCTCGGACGGTCGGCTCGCGGAAGCCGCCTCCGGGCTAGCCGCACGGATCCCCAAGCGCGCCAGCAGTTTGCGATCCGCGTCGGCCTGCGGGTTGCCCGTCGTCAGCAGTTGATCGCCGTAGAACATGGAATTGGCGCCGGCCAGGAAGCATAGCGCCTGCAGCGCGTCGTCCATCTGCTGACGCCCCGCCGAAAGCCGCACGACGGCTTTCGGCATCGTGATCCGCGCGACGGCGATCGTGCGCACGAATTCGAAAGGATCGATCGGTTCGACGTGGCCCAGCGGCGTGCCTTCGATGGCGACCAGATTGTTGATCGGCACCGACTCGGGATACGGGTTCATATTCGCCAACTGCGCGATGAGCCCTGCGCGCTCGCGGCGCGATTCGCCCATGCCGACGATGCCGCCGCAGCAGACGTTGATGCCTGCGTCGCGTACGCGCTCGAGCGTATCGAGCCGCTCTTGGTAGCTACGCGTCGAAATGACCTGCCCGTAAAACTCGGGCGACGTATCGAGGTTGTGATTGTAGTAATCGAGGCCCGCCTCGCGCAGCGCCTTCGCCTGATGGTCCTCGAGCATGCCGAGCGTCACGCATGTTTCCATGCCCATCGCTTTCACGCCGCGAATCATGTTCTGGATCGGCTCCAGATGCCGGTCTTTCGGATTGCGCCATGCGGCGCCCATGCAAAAGCGTGTGGCGCCGTTTTCCTTGGCGACGCGCGCCGCGTCGAGCACGGCGTCGACATCCATCAGCTTTTCGGCCTTCAAACCGGTGTCGTAATGCGAGGACTGCGAGCAGTACTTGCAGTCTTCCTCGCAGCCCCCCGTTTTGATCGACAGCAGCGTCGACAACTGCACCGTATTGCCGTCGAAATGCTCGCGGTGCACCTGCTGCGCACGATAGAGCAGATCGTTGAACGGCAATTCATAGAGCGCGACGACATCGGCGACGCGCCAGCGCGGCGCGTTGTTTGCGTTGGCGTCCGGGGCATCGGGGGCGCCGGCGTGCGCGCCATGTACGCTTGCCGGGTCGGGGAGCTGCGCGGCATCGAGGGGAGCGGTCATGTCGTTTTTCCTGTGATCCTGTTCTCTGGTGGCGTTCGATCGAATCGAAAAGTCGAATTAGCGGGCGCTGCGCATGGCCGAGCTTGCTCGCAAGGCCTGCAAAAGCGTGTCGATGGCGAGATGCTTCGCGGCGCGTTCGGCCGACGGCGGCGCGAGGTGGGGCACCGTCCCGAGGAGCGGCGTGCGATGCTCGCGTTCGAGCCGCAGCCGCACGGCGCCGATGTTCTCGTCGAGGAATTGCATGGCGGGATCGACGACGTTCGCGACCCAGCCGACGAGCCGCAAGCCGCGCGCGGCAATGGCGTCGGCCGTCAAGAGCGCATGGTTGATGCAGCCGAGGCGCATGCCGACGACGAGCACGACGGGAAGGCCGAGCGCGGCGGCGAGATCGGCGGTGTCGACCTTGTCGTCGAGCGGTACGCGAAAGCCGCCGACGCCTTCGACGACGACGATGTCGGCCCGCCGCATCGCCTCGCGATGGCAGTCGACGATCGGCGCAAGTTCGAGCTTGCGGCCTTCCCGTGCGGCGACGATGTGCGGCGCGGCGGGCGCCTTGAGCAGGTAAGGCGTTCGAATCTCGGGCGGCAGCGGCGCGTTCGCGGCGTCGTCGAGCTGATCGGCATCTTCGTTGTGCCAGATGCCGTCGTCCGCGCTGAAAGAGGCGCCGGCAGCGACTGGTTTCATCGCCGCGGCGCACAGGCCGGCCTTCGCGAAACCATGCAGCAGCGCGCATGAGACGAGCGTCTTGCCGATCTCGGTATCGGTGCCGGTGACGAACAGCGAGAGCGGCGAACTCATGCGGGTTCTCCCATGCGAACGAGGGCGGCCTCCAGCCGATCGAGATCGTCGAAGCCGTGGCCTGCCGAGAGCGAAATGCGCAGGCGCGACGTGCCGGCGGGCACGGTCGGCGGCCGGATCGCGGGCACCCACAAGCCCTCGGCATCGAGCCGCGCAGCGAGTGCGAGCGTGTCCTCGTTGCTGCCGATGACGAGCGGCTGCACGGCCGTAGGCGAATCGACCGGCTCCCAGCGCGTCCGTCGCAGCATCGCGCGCGTACGGTCGATGAGGGCGTCGAGATGCCGGCGGCGTGCTTCGCCTTCTTCTCCCGCGATCAGGGCAAGGCTTGCCGATACGGCATGCGCGACCGCCGGGGGCGATGCCGTCGTAAAAATATAGGGCCGCGCGCGCTGCAGCAGCCATTCGATGACCGTTTCGTGCGCGACGACCGCCGCGCCGGCCACGCCGACGGCTTTTCCGAACGTGCACAAGTAGACGAGATGCGGCGAGCGCAGCGCAGCATGAGCCAGCGCACCGCGGCCTTGTGCGCCGAGCACGCCGAACCCGTGCGCATCGTCGACGACGAGCCACGCGCCGTGGCGTTCGGCCAATTGCACAAGACGCGCGAGCGGCGCGATATTGCCGTCCATGCTGAACACGGCGTCGGTGACGATCACCTTGACCGACGCGTCGGACGCCTCGAGCATCGCCGCGAGCGCTTCCGTATCGGCATGCGGATAGATCTGCACGTCGGCGCGCGACAGGCGGGCACCGTCGATCAGCGAGGCGTGATTGAGCGCGTCGGAAAACAGTGTCGTCCCGCGTCCGGCGAGCGCGGTCAACGTCGCCAGGTTCGACAGGTAGCCCGTCGAAAATGTAAGCGCGCGCGGCGCATCGACGAATCCGCCCGCGAATTCGGCGAGTTCGTCCTCGAGCAACGCATGCGCGCGCGAATGGCCGCCGAGCAGATGCGAGCCGCCGCTTCCGGCGCCGTAGCGGCGCGCGCCTTCGGCCATGGCTTCCGCTAGCCGCGGGTGTGCGGCGAGCCCAAGATAATCGTTGCTGGCAAAGCCGACGATCGCGCGGCCGTCGACGGTCATATGCGCGGCGCACGGCGTATCGGCGATGCGCCGCCGGCGCGTGAGGCTGCGTGCGTTCAGCTCATCGAGACCTTCTTGGAGCGTGTCGAGCAAAAACATCAGTGCGCTCCGTCGGTGAGCGTGGCTTCGAGTGTCGCGAGCGTGCGCGACGCGAGCAGCGCGATCGTTTCCTCATCGAGGATGTAGGGCGGCATGAGGTACACCGTCGTGCCGATCGGCCGCAGCAGCAGTTCGCGCGAGAGCGCCTGTTCGAAGAAGCGCCGGGAAAACGTGCGTGCGGCTGGGTCTTCGAGCGCAACGTCGAATGCGACGATGGTGCCGGCGCGGCGCAGATGGCGAACGCGGCCGTTCTCGCGCAATGGGCCAAGCGCTTGCATCAGGGTGTCGGTTTTCCTCGCGTTCGATGCGAGCACGTCGTCGCGCGCGAACAGATCGAGCGTGGCCAGGGCGGCCCGGCAGGCGAGCGGATTGCCCGTGTACGAGTGCGAATGCAAGAAGCCGCGCGTCGTGTCGTCGTCATAGAACGCGGCATAGATCTCATCGCGCGAGAGCACGAGCGAAAGCGGCAGATAGCCGCCGCTGATGCCTTTCGACAGACAGAGGAAATCAGGCCAAACGCCCGCTTGCTCGCAGGCGAAGAACGTTCCCGTGCGGCCGCATCCAACGGCGATTTCATCGGCGATCAAATGGACGTCGTAGGCGTCGCACAACGCGCGCAGGCCGGCCACGTAGCGAGCGTCATGCATCGCCATGCCGGTTGCGCACTGCACGAGCGGCTCGACGATCAGTGCCGAAATGCGCGAGCCGTGGGCTTCGAACACCTTGCGCACGTCGTCGAGCGCGCGCCGGGCGACGTCGTGTGCGTCTTCGCCGGGCTGCGCCCTGCGCGCATCGGGCGAGGCGACGACATGGGCCGTGCGAATCAGCGGATCGTAAGCATCCCTGAACAATGCAACGTCCGTGACGCCGAGCGCGCCGATCGTTTCGCCGTGATAGCCGCCCGCTACGCAGACGAATTCGCGCTTCTGCGGCCGGCCATGATTGCGCCAGTAGTGAAAGCTCATCTTCAACGCGATCTCGACGGCGCAGGCGCCGTCGGAAGCGAAAAATGCATGGCCCAACGTGCCCTGCGTCAGCGCGGACAGCCGCTCGGCCAATTCGACGGCGCATTCGTGCGTGCAGCCGGCGAGCATTGCATGCTCGAGCGTATCGAGTTGATGCTTGAGCGCCGCGTTGATGTCGTCGTTCGCGTGACCGAAGAGATTGACCCACCAAGAACTGATGGCGTCGAGGTAACGGCGGCCGTCCCGATCGTAGAGCCAAGCGCCCTTGCCGCGCGCGACGGGGATGAGCGCAAGCCGCTCGTGATGCTTCATCTGCGTACACGGGTGCCAGACCGCCTTCAGGCTTCGGGCGACCCACGCCTGCGCGGCATCGGATGGATCCGTCCGTGCACCGATGTTTCGATCGACTGCTTGCGTATTCAATTACCGCTCCATTGGCGCGAACGCTGCGCCGACGTTGGCGCGCTTTCATACGAAAAACGCGGGGCAGGGGCCTTGATCGGCAGATCGGACCGGTACGCGCGCGTATAAAACCGCGTGAGCGTAACGCGTTCGGTATGCGATTGCATCCGCGCTTCCGGCGGCGGCCCGGGCGAAGTTCGGGGCAGTTCGGGGCAACTGCCATCGCTTCACCCTTAATCGGTAGAGATCGGCTCAGTTGACGACGGCGGAGTGAGCCCCGGCATCAAAAAAACTCGCGATGCGGCGGCGCGAGCCGGCTCGCCGGCTTCGCTCGCCAGGGGGCATTATTCGTCGGATGTCGTTCGAAATAGGGCCGTCGTGCAACCGGATCGCGCAAGCTGCGGCCGATTGCGAAGACGATTGCGGCCGAACTCGAGATCGGGGTCGAGGTTATCCTCGACGCTCATCGTAGGCCGCTGCCGATGGTTTCGGCTGACGAATGATCCTAGCGACGTAGGAAAGGACGCCTCGACTCGAGCGCGCGGACGGTTAGTCCCGGCTGGCGAGCGCCGCTTGACGGGTATCGCCGCGGCCGTCGCCGTCGCCGTGTGTCGCCGAAGCCGTTTGCGAACTCGATTGGGACTTGTCGTTCCAGACGACTTCGTCGTTGACGGCATAGAGCCGGCAGGGCGCATTGCCGTTTTCCTTGCGGCAATTGTTGAGTGCGACCGACATGGGGTCGTCTCCGCCTTCGGCCCACGACCACGCGCCCGAGGACGATACCGCGAACGCGCGCGTCGGATACTGGCTCAGAAACGTGCGGTAGGCCTCGCGGCCGGTCGCATCCACATAAGGGACGGCGTTGACGGCGTCGACGGCCGCATAGCCGGACGGCTGCGGCGTTGCGGGGCCTTTGACTTGATACTGGATCTGCGTGGGCATGCCGATCCGTTCGAGGAATGCGTCCACGGCTGGCCACCAGATGCGGACGCCGTCGCGGTCGACGACGAGGCGATGCGCGTCGTTCTTGTAGTCGCCGAAGTCGACCATTTTCGCTTGGGCGCCGTGCTCGACGTACGCGGCGAACATGCGCTTCGTCAAATCGGGGCTCCAAACGGAATCGTTGTCGCCGTAGATCCAAAGCGAAGGCAGGTGCACGCCTTCGCCGTATTGCCCGAAGGCTTGGGTGAGATGGTCCTGCCAGCCGGCGCAGGCATCTTGCCGCAGGCCGCCCGAAAAGTTGATGAGACCGCGCACGCCGGGCGCTGCGTCCACACCGTAGGCGATCGTCGTCAGGCCTCCGTGCGAGGTGCCCGCAACGACGATGTGCGTCGCATCCACGTATCCCTTGTTCGACATGTAAGCGATCGTCGCTCTCACGTCTTGCGCCTGCGCCATGCCGTTTTTCTCGACGTCGCACCCTTCCTGCCGGTAGGCGCCGCCCGATCCGGCAAAGCCTTCGCGGTTCGGCGCGACGACGACATAGCCGCGCCGGACGAATTCGCGCGCGAACGACAGCGGCCGGCTGCGCGGCTGCGCACGGGGGTCGCCTTCGATTTTTCCGTGGTTGAAAACGACGAGCGGGAACGGCCCCTTGCCGTCCGGCTTGTAGATGGTCGCCTCGAGCGTGATGGCGCCTGCCGCATCGACCGGAATGCGCACGATCTGTTCGTTGAGCGTTCCGGCGAGCGAGGGCAGTTCGTACGGTGCACGATCGAACTCGAGCGGAGCGATCGACCCGCGCGACAGCGCGCCGCCTCCATTCGAGGCGATCGTCATTTCGCGCATCGCGTCGCTTGCCGACGGCGTGCTCGCGTTGGCGAGCGTGCCGGCCAAAGCGCCGGCCGATGCATACGCGCACAAACAACTGATCAATACGTTCTTCAAACTCATGCGCGTGTCTGCCCTGAATCTCAAATGTGCACTGCGGCGGCGAACCGGGGTCTCCATGCACCCGGCCTTGCCAGTATCCGCGAGCCGCTCGCGGCGCCGTTGCCCGAAAAGAGCCCGGCGTCGGCCGCAATTCGCCCCTTCGGCAGCAAAAAGGAGCGACCGACGGCGTAAAACAGCGGGAAAGTGGCGCGCGGCGAGGGTTCGCTAAGGGTTTCCCCTGGGCGAAATGGTTGTCGCCGGCATGGCTGCCGACCGGACGTCGCAAAACGTCCGCGCCGACGCACCCCAAGCCGGGCCATCGTATCGTCGCCGAAATATTTCGTGCAATGCAGGAGAACCCGGGGCGCATGCGCGGCCCGGGCCGGTGCGTCGGCCACCTTTGTCTAAGCAAAGGCCGCCGAGCGAGGAGGCAAGTTAGCGCTCGCTAACGTCGCCGTCGACGTAGCGCCAGCATTCGTCGTCGCCGCGGACGAAGCGGCTGACTTCGTGCAGCCTGTGACCGCGGCCGCCCTGTTTGTAGCGGGCGACGAATTCGACGATGGCATGGCGCGCGTCCAGCGGCTCGAAACGTTTGATTTGCAGTCCGAGCCAGCGCGGAGCGTTCGGTGCATCGGCGTCGGCGTCGAGGTCGGCTGGACAGGTGGCAGGGTCCCACGTTGCGCGCAGGTAGTCTGTGTGGCCGAGCACGTAGGCCGTGTAGCGCGAGCGCATGAGTTCGAGCGCCGTCGGCGCCGCGGCTTCTCCCGCGATGAACGGGCCGCAGCAGGCGGCGAAGCGGGGCGCGCGGGCGTCGGTTGTGCGCCCGGGCGCGGCGCCCCCGCATGGGCAGTCGAGCGGGACGCTCGGTTGTCGTTGCATGGCGGTCATGCGGCGAGTCCTCTCGCAATGAGGATTTTTTGAATGTCGCTCGTGCCTTCGTAGATCTGGCAGACGCGTACGTCGCGATAAATGCGCTCGACGGGGAAGTCGCTCACGTAGCCGTAGCCGCCGAACGCCTGGAGCGCGGCCGAGCAGATGCGCTCCGCCGCTTCCGAGGCGAAGAGCTTGGCCATGGCGGCTTCGGTCAGGCACGGCAGGCCCGCGTCCTTGAGCGAAGCGGCGTGCCAAACGAGCTGGCGCGCCGCTTCGAGTTGCGTCGCCATCTCGGCGAAGCGAAACTGCACCGCCTGGTGCGCATAGAGCGGCTGGCCGAAGCTCTCCCTTTCGCGCGCGTACGCGAGCGCCGCTTCGAACGCGGCGCGCGCCATGCCGACGCTTTGCGCGGCGATGCCGATGCGGCCGCCTTCGAGCCCCGAGAGCGCGATCTTGTAGCCCTCTCCTTCCGCGCCGATCCGATTGGCGCTCGGCACGCGGCAGCCGTCGAACACGATCTGAGCCGTATCCGACGAATGCTGCCCCAGCTTGTCTTCGAGCCGCGCCACGACGTAGCCCGGCGTGTTCGTCGGCACGAGGAATGCGCTGATGCCGCGTTTGCCGGCCGCTTTGTCGGTGACGGCGATCACGATCGCCACATCCCCGTTCTTTCCGCTCGTGATGAACTGCTTGACGCCGTCGATGACGTAGCTGTCGCCGTCTCGCACGGCGCTCGTGCGCAGCGCCGATGCATCCGAGCCTGCCTGCGGCTCGGTCAAACAGAACGCGCCGAGCATGTCGCCGCGTGCGAGCGGCCTCAGCCAATCGCGCTTTTGCTGTTCGTCGCCGTATGCGAGCAAGATGCTGCAGACGGGACAATTGTTGACTGAGACAGCCGTCGATGTACCGCCGTCGCCCGCCGCGATTTCTTCGAGAACGACGGCGAGCGCGAGCGCGTCGAGCCCGGCGCCGTCGTATTCGGTCGGCACGAGCACGCCATATGCGCCGAGCTCGGCCAACCGGCGATGCACGTCTTTCGGAAACGTGCGTTCGCGGTCCCATGAAGCTGCATGCGGGGCGATGGCGGTGCGCACGAACGTGCGCACCGCATCGCGGATCATCGCGTGATCCTGGTCGAGCACCATGTCGACGTCTCCTGTTCGCTTGTTTCGGCCACGTTCGACGCGCATCGCGCAGAACGGTTGGCGGTTACCGCCGCGTTTGTTCGGATTGCCGGACTGCTTCGATCGGTCGCCTTTTCGACGCGCACCCGGCAACGGACCGGATCCCTTAGGACTACCAATCGATCGGCGTGCCGTCGTATTGCACGAAGCGGCCGTGGTAGGTTTCTCGATCGACGCACGCTGCCGAGAGGACCGTGCGCATGCCCGACACGCTGCGCTGTGGATCGATCGCTGCGTGCGCGCCGCCCATGTCGGTGCGCACCCAGCCCGGACTGAGCGCGACGCAGGTGGCGCGCCGCGTTTGCAACGCCACGGTGCGAAGCGCGCTGTTCAACGCGGCCTTGCTCGCCCGATAGAGCCAACCGGTCGTTCCCGTCGCCTCCGCGATGCTGCCCATGCGGCTCGAGATCACGCCGAGCACCCCTTGGGCCGCTTCGACGCACGGCAGCAGAACCGGCATCAGCATCATGGGGCCGCGCACGTTGGTCACCATGACATAGTCGAAGTCTTCGACGCTGAACGGCTCGACGCCCTCGGTGGCCGGTCCGTAGACGCCGGCAACGATGAGCGCTACGTCGAGCCGTTCGCCCGCGAGCTTCGCCTCCAACGCGCCGATATCGCCGGGCTCGGTCACATCGAGCGAAATCGGCTGCGCGCCGAGCCTCCCGAGCTCGCTGAGCGCGCGCTCGTCGCGCGCGGTGGCGATGACGCGCCAGCCGGCCTCATGGTACTGACGGACGAACTCATGCCCGATGCCGCGCGATGCCCCGACAATCAGTGCTGTTTTCATGGATGCCTCCTCCGCTGCGAATCCGCCCGTTCGAGTCGACCGGCGTGGTGCGGCACGCGCCGGCGTGCAACGCCTAGCGCAGGCGTCAAACGATCTCGATACCCATCGCCGTTGCCTCTCCGCCGCCGATGCACAGGCTCGCGACGCCGCGCTTGCCGCCGCGCTTGCGCAGCGCGCCGATCAGCGTGACGAGAATACGCGCGCCCGACGCGCCGATCGGATGACCGAGCGCACAGGCGCCGCCGTTGACGTTGACCTGCTCGTGCGCGATCGCATGTTCCTTCATCGCGGCCATCGTGACGACGGCAAACGCTTCGTTGATCTCGTACAGATCGACGTCGCCCGCGCGCCAGTCGTTTTTCTCGAACAGCTTTCGAATCGCGCCGACGGGAGCCGTCGTGAACTTCGACGGCTCTTGCGCGAACGTGGCATGACCGACGACGCGTGCGAGCGGGATCAAGCCGAGCTGCTCGGCCGTCGAAGCGCGCATCATGACGAGTGCGGCGGCGCCGTCGGAGATCGACGACGAGTTGGCCGCCGTGACCGTGCCCGTCTTGCTGAAAGCGGGCTTGAGCGTCGGGATCTTGTCGAGGTTGGCCTTGAACGGCTGCTCGTCGCGCGCGATCGTGACCTCGTCGCCCTTGCGGCCCGCGACTTTCACGGGGGCGATTTCCCACGCGAACGAGCCGTCCTCGTTGGCGCGCTTGGCGCGCAGCAGCGATTCCACGGCGAACGCGTCTTGCGCTTCACGCGTAAAACCGTAGGCGCTCGCGCATTCTTCGGCGAACGTGCCCATGAGACGGCCCTTGTCGTAGGCGTCTTCCAATCCGTCGAGGAACATGTGGTCGAGCACTTGGCTGTGCCCCATGCGCATGCCGCCGCGCGCTTTCGGCAGCAAATAAGGCGCATTCGTCATGCTCTCCATGCCGCCGGCGATCATGACGTCGACCGAGCCGGCCGCGAGCATGTCGTGCGCGAACATCGCCGCGCGCATGCCCGAGCCGCACATTTTGTTGATCGTCGTGCATCCGGTCGAGAGCGGCAGGCCCGCACCCAGCGCCGCCTGCCGCGCGGGCGCTTGACCGAGGCCGGCGGGCAGCACGCAGCCCATCAGCACTTCCTCGATTTGATCGGGCTCGAGGCCGGAGCGCTCGAGCGCGGCGCCGATCGCCGCGGCGCCGAGTTGCGGCGACGTGAGCGAAGCGAATTCGCCTTGAAAGGCCGCCATCGGCGTGCGGGCCGCCGAAACGATCACGATCGGATCTTGAATGTTGCGTGTTGCATCAGTCATGTTTGATCTCCTTGATCACGGCTTTCGCCACTTGCTCGACGTTCGCGAGCGTCGCGGCGTCGGCGGCGACGACGTCGTTTTGCGCCGATCCCGCGTGCTCCGCGGAGAGCGCGGCGACGCAGCGCCTATAGGTTTCGTCCAGCATCTCGCCGTTGGACACCGTCATGCCGAGGTTGCGCACGCGGCCGTCGTGCACGCCGTAGGCCAAGCCGTGCACGGTCAGCGGCTGGCTGCGCGCCCAGGCGTCGCCGACGATCGTCGTGCGGCAGACGTTGACGACCTGTTCGATCGTGTTCAGCTCGACTAGGCGGCGATGACGCGCCACCATCGGCCATTGCTCGAGAAGATCCGCGTGCTTGGCGCGTACGTCTTGAACATGGTGCAGCCAGTTGTCGGCCAAGCCTACCCGCTGACCGTGCAGCGCCGCGCCGACGCCGGAGCAGCCGTAATGGCCGACCACCATGACGTGCTTGACTTTGAGCAGATCGACGGCGAACTGGATGACCGACAAGCAGTTCAAGTCCGTATGGACGACGACGTTCGCGATGTTGCGATGGACGAACACTTCGCCCGGCGGCAAGCCGATGATCTGATTGGCCGGCACGCGCGAATCGGAGCAGCCGATCCAGAGGTACTCGGGCGCTTGCTGATCGGCGAGGCGCGCGAAATACTGCGGGTCTTGGGCGAGCTTGCGTTCGACCCACGCCTCGTTGTTGGCGAACAGTTGGGCGAGCGGATGGTTCTGATCGTTCATGGTTCGTCGTAGTGGTTGGGCCCTGAAGGGCTAGGCGATGAAGGGAGCCGCCCCGAGCGGCGCGAAAGGGCGCTCATGCCGCGCGTGCGGCATTGGCGCCCCTGTCGCCCGGCGGCGGCCCGTCGGCGGTATCGTCCGCGCCGGCATCCTGCGACGCGGCGAAGCGCGCCGGATAGCGGTGGCAAAAGCGCATGCTTTGGTCGTACGGAAAGAAGTCGGGCAATTCGCCCTTCAACAATAGCTCCTTGTGCTTTTGCCAAAGCGCGGGATCGAAGAAGTCGGCGTGATGGCGCATGAAGTACTGGCGCACGGTCGGGTCGCCAAGCAGGAACGTCGTGTACGTCTCCGGAAAAATGTCGTTGGGCGCGACCGCGTACCAAGGCTCGGCGGAGAGCTCGTCCTCTTCGGTGCGCGCTTGCGGGACATGGCGCACGTTGCAGTCTGTCAGATATTCGATCTCGTCGTAGTCGTAGAAGACGACGCGGCCATGCCGCGTCACGCCAAAGTTCTTGTAGAGCATGTCGCCCGGGAAGATGTTCGCCTGCATGAGCTCCTTGATCGCATCGCCGTATTCCTTGATCGCGTGCTCGATATCGGCTTCGGTGCCGTTTTGCAGGAACAAGTTGAGCGGCACCATGCGGCGCTCGATATAGACATGCTTGATGACGAGACAGTCGCCTTCGTACTCGATCATCGAGGGCGCTTCTTTCTCGAGCTCGCGCACGAGCTGTTCGTCCAGGCGCGCGAGCGGCAACGCGACGCTCGAGTACTCGAGCGTGTCGGCCATGCGGCCGAGCCGGTCATGCCGTTTGACGAGCAAGTACTTCTCTTGGATCTTCTCGCGCGTGGTGTCCTTCGGCGGCGGAAACGCGTCCTTGATGATCTTGAAGACGTAGGGGAACGAGGGCAGCGTAAAGACGACCATCACGAGCCCCTTGATCCCGGGCGCGACGATGAAATGGTCGCTCGAGTGGGACAGGTGCTTGAGCAGATCCCGATAGAAAAGATTCTTGCCTTGCTTTTGCAACCCCACCGACGTGTAGATTTCGGCCTTCGGCTTGCCCGGCATGAGCGTGCCGAGAAAGTCCACATAGGCCGAGGGCACGTCCATGTCGACGAGAAAATACGAGTGCGAAAAGCTGAAGATCACCTGCAGCTGTTCGCGCTTGAGCAGCACGGTGTCGAGCGCGAGGAGGCCCGGCTTCACGTGGCGCACCGGCACGGCGAAGGGCAGCAGCACCTCGCCGTTGATGATGCGCCCGATGATATAGGCCGCCTTGTTGCGAAAGAACAGCGACGAGAGCACGTGCACTTGGAAGTTGAACGCTTCCGAAAACGCGCCGTACGTATCGTGGATCGCATCGATGATGCAGGCCACGTCGCGCTGCAGATCCTCGAACGGGCATTCGAGCTGGAAGTTCGTGACGATGCGCTCGAGCGTGGGCGCCAGGCCGTCCTTGCCCGGGTAATAGGCGCGATAGGTCGGCTTTGCGGCAGGCTCTTCGTTCTCGAGATACTCCGTCGAAATCACGGGCCGCACGAAGATGAAGTCGTTGTTGAAGTACGAACGATGCAGAATCTTGCAGCAGACCGAGTTGAAGAAGGTCTCGGCGCATTCGGGCTGCAGATGCCGCGTCAGCAGGCCGATGTAATGCAGCTTGATCTGCTGCCAAACGTCGTCGTCGATGTTCTCGGCGTCGTACTCGTCCTCGAGCAGACGCACGCAGTCGTCGACCCGATCGTCGTACGAAGCGATGCGGTCGCGCGCGAGCTTTTGCAACGCGAGCCAATCGCCGGCCTGAAACAGCATCTTCGCGCGCACGGCCGCATCCCGGAAATTGCCGTAGTGGCGATTGAATCCCTCGAGCATCGTCTGCGCGACGTCGAAGCCGATTTGCGAGGACAGCAGTTTGGGAAAGTGCTTCATGTTCCCTCGGATTGGGCGATGCTGTCGTTCGACGCACCGGCGCGCGCCGCGTCGACGCCGTTTTCTTCGAGCATGGCGCGGCACTGCGCTTCGTATTGCGCGAGATCTTCGAGCGTGGCCGTCAAATCCTCCAACTGACGTTCGAGCACTTGGCGGTGCTCGGCGATCGTCGCGAGGAACGCGTGCAGTTGGGGGACGGTGTCGGTCGGCGATTCATACAAATCGAGCAACTCGCGAATTTCCGACAGCGTGAAGCCAAGCCGCTTGCCGCGCAGCGTCAGTTTCAGGCGCGTGCGGTCGCGGCCCGAATAAACGCGACGCAAGCCGCTCGAGCCCTCGCGGCGCGGCGCGAGCAGCCCCTGGTCCTCGTAGAAGCGGATGGCGCGGGGCGTGACGTCGAATTCGCGCGCGAGTTCGGTGATCGTGAATTGCTGGCTCATGGTCGTCGCGTCGGGTAGGAGGCGTCGGCAGGGGGCGGTGGGCCCGGAGCCGATCGGACCTGCGATTTTAGCGCGGTCGATCGGGTAGAATCGATGGACGTTTACGTTATCGTCAACTTTGACAAAGCGCAACTGGCCGGTCGAGCTCCGCCGAGTGGGCCGGGCGGTTGTGCCGGTCGCCTTGGAGCGAGACTCTCCCGATGAATGCTTTGGAACATCAACTCGACTATCCGTTCGCCGACACCTTGCCCGAGCCGGGCCGAGCGCACGAGGTGGCGCCTGGTATTTATTGGGTGCGCATGCCGCTGCCGTTCGCGCTCGATCACATCAACCTGTGGTTGCTGCGTGACGAAATCGACGGCCGGGACGGCTGGACGATCGTCGATTGCGGCATTGCGGACGAGACGATCAAGGCGAACTGGGAACGGATCTTCGACAGCGAGTTGGGCGGCCTGCCCGTTTTGCGCACGATCGTGACGCACTGCCACCCCGACCACCTGGGGCTGGCCGACTGGATCTGCAAAGGCGGCGCGCGCGAGCGCTGGAACGTCCGGCTCTGGATCACGCTGGGCGAATACATGCTGGGGCGCGTCATGGCGGCAGGCGACGGGTCGAATGCGGGCGGCGAAGGCGCCGCGCGCCATTTCGCGCGCCACGGTCTGGCCGATCCCGTCTCGCTCGACAAGCTGCGCAACCGGCGCGACTACTACTCGAAACTCGTGCCGTCGATGCCGTCGCAATTCCGGCGCTTGCGCGAGGGCGACATGCTGCGGATCGGCGGGAACGGCTGGCGCGTCGTGACCGGGTTCGGTCATTCGCCCGAACATGCCGCGCTCTTTTGCGAAGCGACGGGCGTGCTGATCTCCGGCGATATGGTGTTGCCGCGGATTTCGACGAACGTGTCCGTCTTCGACATCGAGCCCGAGGGCAATCCGCTCGCGCTCTACCTCGAATCGCTGGGGCGCTACGCGTCCATGCCGCAGGGCACGCTCGTGCTGCCCGCGCACGGCAAGCCGTTTCGCGGGCTGCATACGCGCATCGAGCAATTGCGTGCGCACCATGACGCACGATTGGCCGAAGTTCTAGCGGCTTGCGCAGAGCGGCCGATGAGCGCGGCCGACATCGTGCCGCTGATGTTCAAGCGCGCGCTCGACGTGCATCAGTTGACGTTCGCGATGGGCGAGGCGCTCGCTCACTTGCACTTGCTGTGGCTGGCGGGCGAACTCGAGCGCGTCGAGGACGAAGACGGCGTCGTGCGATTCAGCCCGGCTCGAAGCGACGAAAGCCGGTCCGCCGCACGGTAGGCTAGGACTAGTCCGTCGCGGTTTGGGCCGAGGGTTCGACCGCCGTTTTGGCCGCCGCGGCGAACGGTTTTACGCGCCGCCGTCCATCTCTTTTGCGCGAAGCAGCAAGAGCTCGCGTTCGCGTGCGTTTTGGGTCATGGCTGCCGCGCGTTCGAATTCCGAGCGGGCGTCCTCACGGCGGCCCAGTTTGGCGAGGAAGTCGGCGCGCACGCTCGGCAGCCAGTGATAGCGCGCGAGGGCGGGGTCGCCCGCGAGCGCCTCGACGAGCGCGAAGCCCGCTTGCGCGCCGTAGGCCATGCCCACGGCGACGGCGCGATTGAGTTCGACGACGGGGGACGGGTTGATCTGCACGAGGGCATCGTATAGCGCGACGATTCGCGCCCAATCGGTCTCTTCCGCGCGATGCGCGCGCGCATGGCAGGCGGCCAAGGCGGCCTGCAGCGCATACGGCCCGAGCGCGCCGCCCAGCGCCTGCGCGCGCGCGAGCGCCGCCAAGCCACGACGGATCAGGAGCGGGTCCCAGCGCGAGCGGTCTTGATCGGCGAGCAGCACCGGGCGGCCGTTCGCGTCGGTGCGTGCGTGCAGCCGCGAGGCTTGCAATTCCATCAGCGCGACGAGGCCGTGGACCTCGCTATCCGCTTTGGTCAGTTCCGCGAGAATCCGGCCCAGGCGCAACGCTTCGTCGCACAGCGAGGGCCGCACCCAATCGTCGCCTGTCGTCGCCGCGTAGCCTTCGTTGAAGATCAGATAGATGACTTCGAGCACCGATGCCAGCCGAGTCGCCCGCTCCTCGGCTTGCGGAACCTCGAACGGCACGCGCGCCTCGCGCAGCGTCCGCTTGGCGCGTACGATCCGCTGCGCGATCGTCGGTTCCGGCGCGAGGAACGCGCGTGCGATCTCGTGTGTGGCGAGGCCGCCGAGCAGGCGCAGCGTCAACGCGACGCGCGCATCCGTCGACAACACCGGGTGACATGCCGTAAAGATCAGCCGCAGCAGATCGTCTCCGATGTCGTCGGCGCGGGCCGCATCGAGCGCGTCGACGAAGTCGGGCACGATATGGGCTTCGAGCGCGTCCATGTCGCGCCCGATCGCTTCGTGCTTCTTCGCATGGAGCGCGTCTTGGCGCAGTTTGTCGAGCGCGCGATGCTTGACTGTCGCCATGAGCCAGGCGCCCGGGTTGTCGGGCACCCCATCGCGCGGCCAATGCTCGAGCGCCGAGACGAGCGCATCCTGCGCCAATTCTTCGGCCAAGCCGATGTCGCGCACCCACCGCGCGGCGTGCGCGACGACGCGTGCGGCTTCGATGCGCCAGACCGCTTCGATCGCACGATGGGTCGGATTCGTCATGGCTCAGTGACGGCTAGCGTCGAGTTGGCGAAAGCGCTCGAGGCCTTCGCTCGGTTCGAAATCGTCGAGTTCGTATAGCGGGCGAACCTCGATTTCGCCATCGGCCGTCTCGCCGAACGGCGCGGGAAAGCGCCTCGCCCACTCGAGCGCCTCTTCGCGCGAGCGCACTTGAATCAGCGTGTAGCCGGCGATGAGTTCCTTCGTTTCAGCGAACGGGCCATCGACGATCGTTCGCTTGCCGCCCGAATAGCGTACGCGCCAGCCCTTGGCGCTGGGTTGCAGCCCGCTCGCATCGAGCAGCACGCCCGCTTTCGCAAGTTCCTCGTGGAAGGCGGCCATCGCGGCAATCAACTCGTCTTCCGGCATGGCGCCGGATTCGCTTTGGGCGTTGGCCCGAACCATGATCATGAATCGCATCGTTTCGCTCCTCGAAGGTCACGAAGGCCGAACATCGGTCTTCTTACCGGTACGACGAACGACAACCACCGCATTCGACATCGACGTATCGAAAGCGAGCGAAAACCTGAAAACCCTAGGATTCGTAGCAGGGCGCCAAGCGCCGGACTTCGATCGTGCACCATTGCGCCGCCGGACATTCCGCGGCGATGGCCAAGGCGTCTTCTTCGCGATCGCAGTTGAGCAGGTAAAAGCCCCCGACCATTTCCTTGGCCTCGGCGAACGGGCCGTCGATGAAACGGCGCTCCCCGCCCCGTACCTCCACGCGCACGGCTTCCTTGAGCGGGGCGAGCGATTGCGACGCGACGAGCAGGCCGCGCGATTCGAGGTCTTCGCCGAAGCGGACCATCGTGTCGTAGGCCTCGTGGCCCGCTTCCGGCGAGCGTTCGGCGCGTTGGCCAACCGGTTCCATGATCAACAGAAGGTAAGACATGGCGAACTCCAAGGGAAGGGCGCGCCGAATGGGCGCTGCATGTGCCCAGAAGGATAGAGCAGCGGCGCGAACGTTGCTACCGGGCGACCTCGTGGGAAGGCCGCCGGCGCTGACGGGGCGAAGTCGGGGCGATGCCGAGCGGCCCGGCGGCTAACGAGCGGGGAGGCGTGGCGCGCTCAAGGCGAGATCGCGCGTGCATCGGCTTGGCGCAACGCGGTCATGTTGCCGACGAACGTGTTGACGATTTGCTGCGCGAGCGCGGCGACGGCGGTATTGCGATCGGCCTTCTCGAAGGCGAGCTGGGCCGGTACGACGTACGGGCGCCACGCGGCGGCGGCGTGTCCGGCGTCGCTCGATTCGGCGATCGGCGTGCCCAAGAGCGCGAACGGCGTGTCGGGACCGTGCTCGAGGTCGGCGACCGTCACGGAAACGTCTGCCTCGGGCGTTTCGTTTTCCGATGCCGCGCCGTCCGGCGCGGAGCCTGCGGCGTCACCGCGCACATGAAAAACGCCGCCCACGAGCCAGCCCGTCACGGGCAACGCTTCGCCCGGCGCGAGGTACCGCGCGGCGAGGCCCGCGTGATTGAGCCGCTGCACGACGGCTTGCGCGACGAGCCCCGCTTCGCGTCCGGCGGCGTGCGCATGCAAGGCGGCCCGCAGCCGGGCGAGCAGACCGGAAGGCGGCGCGCCGGCCGGCACGGCGACGAAGTGAGTGACATAGACCGCCTGCGGCACGGCGACGATCGGCGGCGGGCCCGGCGGCCGGGGCTTGACGGATGCGGCGGGGGCGGGCTCGGCCGTGTCCGGGGTGACGCTCACCTGCGTGACGACCATGGGCGCTACGGCGATCGACGCGTCGGACGACGCCTGCGAGTTGGCCGGCTCCAGGGCGGCGGCTTGCGCGAAAGCGGCGCCCGCCGCGGCCCACAGGGTGATTGCCGCGAAGATGCGGCCTAGGTATCGCATGACGGCTTTGTTCGATTCTCAAGGTCGGGCGCTTAGGTTAAGGCGGGCGTGTGACATGCGTCAACGAACCGCCCTGCGCCCTGCATCACTCGACGGCGACGCTTCCGAAGTGCTGCCGGCCGAATGCGCTGACCTTGTAGCCCGTTACAGCCTTGCGCGTGACGGCGCTTGCCGTCGGATAGCCGAGCGGAATCCAGAGCGCTTGATCGTGGATGATCTTCTGTGCGGCTTCATAGTCCTTCGAGCGGTCGGCTTGGTCCGCCGTCGCGCGCCCATCGGCAATGAGCTTATCGAGTTTCTGGTCGCAGTAGCGGGCGAAGTTGATCCCCGACTTCACGCCGTTGCAGCTAAAGAGCGGCGTGAGGTAGTTGTCCGGATCGCCGTTGTCGCCGGCCCATCCCATGAACAGCATGTCGTGCTGCCCTTGCTTCGCTTCCTTGATGAGCTCGCCCCATTCGATGATCTTGACCTCGGCTTTCACGCCGATCTTGGCGAGATCCGCTTGCAGCAGTTCGGCGCCGGCCTTTGGCTTCGGGTTGAGCACGCTGCCTTGCGGACGCACCCAAATCGTCGTCGAGAACCCGTTCGGATAGCCCGCTTGCGCGAGCAGCGCTTTGGCCTTGGCGACGTCGTACGGGTAGGGCGAGATCGCTTTGTCGTAGCTCCACGTGTTCGTGGGGTAGGGGTTCGTGGCCGGTGCGGCCGTATTGTCGAAGACGACCTTCAGATAGGTCGCGCGATCGAACGCCATGTTGATGGCCTGGCGGACGCGTTCGTCGTCGAGCGGCTTATGCTGCGTGTTCAGCGCGACGAACGCCGTCATGAAGGCGGGCGTTTGCACGACGGAAAGCGACTTGTCGTCTTTCGCGCTCGCTACGTCGCTAGGCTTGGGCGATAGCGCGATTTGGCATTCGTTCGCTTTGACCTTCTGCATGCGCACGGCCGGGTCGGGGGTGATGGCATAGATGAGGCGTTCGACCTTCGGTTTCGGCCCCCAGTAGGTCGGGTTGGCATCGTAGCGAATGACGGCGTCCTTCGTGTAGCGCTTCAATACGAAGGGGCCGGTGCCGATGGGCTTGGCGTTGAGATCCGTTTGCTTGTTGGCTTTGAGCAGATCGTCGGCGTACTCGGCCGAGTAGATCGAGGCAAAGCCCATCGTCAGCATGGCGAGGAACGTGGCGTTCGGCTCGTTCAGATCGAACTGCACCGTCCGGTCGTCGACCTTCTTGATGGCTTTCACGAGCTTGACGAGACCCATCGACTGCGCGTGCGGGAAGCCGTTCGGGCCGGCTACTTTGTGCCAAGGGTTGGCATCGTCGAGCATGCGATCGAACGTGAACACGACGTCGTCCGCGTTCATCGGCCGTGACGGCTTGAAGTAGTCGGTGGTTTGGAACGCGACGTTCGGGCGGAGGTGGAACGTGTAGGTGAGGCCGTCGCCGCTCACTTCCCATTTCTCGGCCAGCGAGGGCACGACCTTCTTGGCGGCCTCGTCGTAGTCGACAAGCGTGTTGAAGACGACGTCGGCGGACGCGTTTGTCGTGACGAGCGAATTGAATTGGACGACGTCGAAACCGTCGGGGCTGGCTTCGGTGCACACCGTGAGCGGTTTGGCGAAGGCAAGAGCGGGCAAGACGGCGAGCGTGGCGGCGAGCAATTTGGCGCGCATGGGTTCTCCGAGTGAGACGTGGGACGGCCGGACATCGAAGCTGCGACTGGGCGAGCCGAAGAGCTTAGCCCAAGCGCGCCGACTCGACAACGATACGGACCTTATATGGATATGCGGTGGTGCGAGGGCGGCGGCGTTGCTCGAAGCGCCTTGCGGCTGCCGAAGGGAGGCTTCGGCTGGCGGCGTGCAAGGCTCGGTAGCGCTCAAAGCGCCGCGGAGGCAAGGTTTCGCAGGTAATCGACGCCTTCGATGGCGCGCGAGCCATACCAGGAAATCATCTCGCCGTCGACGAGTTCGATTTTCTTGCCTGCGAGCGTTGCGTTCGCAGCCAGAGCGTCTCTGTGCTTCGCTGTGAAGCGGTATGGCTCCGACGCTAGCAGGATGCGCTCGACGCTGGCGAAAGCGGGGTTGCCGAAATCGAACGTCGGATATCGATCGGCGCCGGCGAAGCCGCCCGTGACGGCGGGCCAGGTTTGCCAGTTCACGAGCTTCAGCATCGCTGAGATGTAGGTGTCGCGCGCGATCGTCATCCACGGGTCTTGCCAGATGACGTAGACGACCTGCCGCTCGGGCCAGCGCTCGCGGGCGAGGGCGTCGAGCCGCGACGTCAAGGCTTCGGAAAGACTGTGCGCGGCTTGCTCGCAGCCGAAGATCTCGCCGAGGAGCGCGTACAGAGAGAGATTGTCATGCGGTGCGAGCGGATGCGTGACGATGACGTTCGGGACGAATTCGGCGAGCGCTTCGATCGTCGGTTTCTCGTTTTCGTCGATGTTGACGATGACGTGAGTGGGGGCGAGCGCGCGTATGGCGTCGAGCTTGACGGCCTTCGTGCCGCCGACTTTGGGGACGGCGCGCACGGCGTCGCGCGGGTGCACGCAAAAGCCTGTGCGGCCGACGACGCGATTGCCCAAGCCCAACGCGAAGAGCAATTCGGTGATGCTCGGGACGAGCGAGACGATGCGGGCGTTTGGGGCGGCGCGGGGGTGGAGGGTGCCGGCGGCGTCGGGGAAGGACATGGAGCGGTCGAGGAACGGAGATGGGGATATGTTACTTCGCAGCCCATGTTCATCTGCAAGCGCTGTTGTTGGGGATGCCGCAACCGAAGCTACCGGAAATGCTGCGCGGCAAGTTCCGAGGCATCAGTCAAGCCAAGATGATCGAATGCCTGAACCGGCTGCGGCGTGACGTCGAGGCTGGGTAGGCCGTGTCTCCTTTGACAATGTCGTACCGGCGCATAGTGGCCTCCCTTACACCGCGCCAGGACGCAAACGCAAGCTGTTCAACAACGTGTCCCACACTTGAAGCGCGCCGGCTTCGTCGACGGGCGAGGTGGCTTGTTCCGGC
>DASVLS010000056.1:0-11665 GCA_036384755.1 Trinickia sp.
CTATCCATCCGCAGGCAACTTGCACCCGCAGGAATGCGCCCCTGCTGGGCGCACAAAAACAGAACCGGCCGTCACCCGAAGTGAACGGCCGGCAATATCATGGCGCGCGACGCAAAAACGTCGGCAAACAAGCCGGACACTGGCCGAGCGACGTCGTCCCGTGTGCTGCGTCATTGGCCTGCGGCCGCCCGCCGGTGTCTTGCACTCAGCGTTCGATCGCCCCCCGTGGCCGACGCGGCGCTGCGTCGTCTAGCCGTCAATTCATCTCTGTCTAATTCGATATGACGTGTCCGGTGCACGTAATGTAGGACGAGATGTGGTCTGAAGACAAAGCGTGTTTACACGAATAGGGAACGTCTGAAGAAAAACCGCATACGCGGCGTGCGCCGCCGAACCGACGGGCGATTTAGCGGATGGAGCCGGAGCCGCGTGCCTTCGCGTGCTGCGGCGACGCGTGCTGGGCCGCCGCGGCTTGCCTGGCGGGCGGGCGCTCGCCGCCGCGAGCACGCACGATTTCGGCCAGTTGCCACGAGCCGAGCGCAAGGCACCCGAAAATGACTTCGCGCATCCGCTTGACGAGCGCCAGCGAGAACGCCACCTCGCGATCGATCCCGAACATCTGTGCGAGCAAAACGACGGCCACTTCCTGCACGCCAAGGCCTGCGGGCACCATGAACGCCGCGTGCCGCACGGCTTGGGTCAGTGCTTCGATGGCGATCGCCCCGCCTGCCGACACGGGGTGGCCGAGCAGCACCAGCGCCCAGTACGTTTCGAGCGCACCCACGAGATAGCCGATGAACTGCCAGACGAACGCAGCGACGAGCACGCCGGTACGCGTCATGAGCGCGTCGATCTCGGCGTCGAGCCGCGCGCCATCGATGCCTTGCAAGAAACGATGCTCGCTGCCGAGCGCACGCGCAGCGAACCGCTCGACGGCATGGAAGACGCCGCCGCGACGCAGCAGCAACGCCGTGATCACCGGCAACGGCAGCGACAATACGAGCGCCAGCGCGATCGTCTTCGCATGCCCACCGCTTGTCGCCGCAAGAATGAGCACGACGCCCAGCGCCGAAAACGCGTATTGCACGGCGATCGTGACGAGCACTTCCACGACGACCGAAGCGCTGACGCGGCTCGCGTCGGGCACGCGCCAGCGCGCGAGCCGAATCCCGACGATTTCTCCCCCCACTGCCAGCACCGGCAGCAGCCGGCTTACGGCCTCGCGCACGGTCGCGACCCACCAAAGGAACGCGAGCGGCGCACGGCCTCGCAGCAGCACACGCCAGCCATAGGCGTCGAGCAAGAGCGGCAATGCGTGGAACGGTACGAGCCATAAGAGCGCGGGCCCGGCCTGCCCGATCACACGAGCCACGTCGGCCGCCCCCTCGCGCAGCACGAGCGCGATGAAAATGCCAATGCCGATGGGCCATCCGGCCCACTTGAGCCACTTCGTCATAGCGGCGCGCCTCCCTGCGCGGCGTCACCGTGACCGTGTGCATCGCGCGTGCCGCGCGGCCCGCCTACATCGTGACCGAATATGTCGGCAAACCCGCCGCAAGCCAAGCCGGCCGCCGCAATGGCGGCAGCCACGCGCGGCGAAAGCAGCGCATCGAGCTCGTCGGCATGGCGGTACGCGCGCATCGACGCCGCGATCGGCCCCTCGCCCGCTTCGGCCGGATGGCAGTAGATTTCGCCGACGCCTTCGGCCGGCATACGAGCCAACGCATCGAGCAGGGCGGCTTCGTCCATGCCTCCCGTGTGCTCGATGCCGACGACGTAGTCGTTATAAGCGATCCCCGCGCGCGTGAGCCGCGCGCGCATCAAACCGATCCAGGGCCTGAGCCACCAGGGCGCGTTCGCCTCGAACGGCAGCCGCACCGCACGCAGACCGAACTCGCGCCCAATAGACAGCACGAGCGAAAGCACGGTGGGGTGAAGATGAAAATGCTTGTGGGCGTTGACGTGATCGAGCGGCAGGCCCGTCGCCGCGAAGGCCTCGAATTGCGCTCTGATCTCCCGCGCAAGGGCTTCGCGCACAGCCGGCAGAAAAAAGAAGCGAACGCCGTCGCGCACCATCGCATCGCCGAACCGGCCGTCCGGCCCCACCAATGCGCGGATCTGCCCCGCCGGCAGCGTGGCGGCCCCGTCGGCAAGCACGAGATGCAGGCCGACGCGCAGGCTCGGCAGGCGCCGCGCACGCTCGACGGCATCGTGCGCGGCAGGCGCGCCCACCATGAGGCTCGCCGCCTTGAGCACACCGTGCCGGTTTGCGCGCTCGACCGCCGCATTCACGCGCGGATGCAAGCCGAAATCGTCCGCGGTGACAATGAGGCCGCGACGGCCCGAGCGAAGCACGTTCTTACGCCTCGTGCGCGCGCAGGAAGCGGAAGAATTCGACGCCCTCGCGCAAACGGCGCTTCATCATGTCCCAACTCGTCAGCATCTCGCGCACGATTTCCCAGATCTTCGACGGCCGGAAGTAGAACTGGCGGTAGAACTGCTCGAGGTGGTGATAGATCTCGTCGCGCGACAAATGCGGATAGCCGATCGCCGCAAGCTGCACGCCTTCCTTGCTCACGAGGTTGATCGTCTTGTTCTCTTCCATCCAGCCGTTTTCGACAGCCTGCTTGTAGAGCGTCGTGCCCGGATAGGGCGCGGCGAGCGAGACCTGAATCGTGTGCGGATTGATTTCCTTCGCGTACTCGATCGTCTTCTTGATCGTTTCCTGCGTTTCGCCCGGCAGGCCCAGAATGAAGGTGCCGTGAATCTTGATGCCGAGCTTTTTGCAGTCCGCGCTGAAGCGGCGCGCGAAATCGGTGCGCACGCCCTTCTTGATGTTGACGAGGATCTGATCGTCGCCCGATTCGAAGCCCACGAGCAGCAGACGCAAGCCGTTTTCCTTCATGACCTTGAGCGTCTTGTACGGCACGTTGGCCTTCGCATTGCACGACCACGTCATACCGAGCTTGCCGAGGCCGATCGCGATCGCTTCGGCGCGCGGCAAGTCGTCCGTGAACGTGTCGTCGTCGAACATGAGTTCTTTGACTTCCGGCATGTTGTCGCGGATCCACTTCGCTTCCTCGAGCACGTTCTCGACGGAGCGCGTGCGGTAGCGATGGCCGCTGACGGTCTGCGGCCACAGGCAGAACGTGCAGCGCGACTTGCAGCCGCGGCCCGTGTAGATCGAGACGTACGGGTAGTTCAGGTAGCCGATGAAGTAGTTGTCGATCTTCAGATCGCGCTTGTAAATCGGCGCGACGAACGGCAACGCGTCCATGTCCTCGAGGATCGGACGCGCTTCGTTATGCTCGATCGAGCCGTCCTTCGCGCGCCAGCTCAAGCCCTTGATCTCGGAAAACGGCTTGCCTTCGGCCAGTTCCTTGCACGTGAAGTCGAATTCCTCGCGGCAGACGAAATCGATCGCTTCGGTGGCCGTGAGCGAGTTGTGCGGATCGACCATCACCTTGGCGCCCACCATCCCGACGAGAACCGACGGCTTGCGTTTCTTGACGTCCTCGGCGAAGAGCGCATCGGTCGGAAACGACGGCGTGCTCGTGTGGATGATGATGAGGTCGTAGCCGTCGCAGATTTTCAGCGTCTCTTCGACGGACAGGCCGTCGGCCGGGGCATCGAGCACGCGGCTGCCCGGCACGAGCGCGGCCGGCTGCGCGAGCCACGTCGGATACCAGAACGAGCGGATTTCGCGCTTCGCCTGATAGCGCGAACCGGCTCCGCCATCGAAGCCGTCATACGACGGGGCCTGCAAGAACAGCGTTTTCATGGATGATGCTCCGGCAACCTTATTGGGTGATGCAGATGTTATCGAGAACGACGGCGGCATAACGACGACCGTCGGCCAAAAACGAATACGCGCGGCTCAAGATCCGTCCGATCCTTCCGCCACTCGGGCCACGACCGGCATACGCGCGCCGCGCCAAACGACGTGCGAGCCGAAGACCGCGTTGAGCCATTGCGCCGCAAGCAGCGCATCGCGCAGCGGCACGAGCGGCAAATCGCGCCAAAATTCTTCCGCCGCGCGCGAAGCGCGCGCATGCAAGGCAATGCGTGCGGCGATGCCGAGCACCGTCGACGCGGCCAGCACCGCTTCCCGCCCCGCCGCCGCGTGAGCGGTCAACAGCGCGCCGACGAGCAGCCACGGCGCGGTGAACGTGATGAACAAGAACGCGAAGCCGAGCGGATTGATCGAGCGAATCGTGCGCAGCCAGCGCGTCTCGCGCAGCCACAGTGCATGGAAAGTCGGCTCGACGACGTCCGTGTCGACGACGACCTCGGACAGCACCGTCGTCATGCCGCGCTGGCGCGTGTGCTCGGCAAGCCAATAGTCGTCGGCCAGGCAGTCCTTGAGGGCGTCGAAGCCGCCGATATCGGCCAACACCGACGCGCGCAGCGCGAGCGTCGCGCCGAAGCCGAAGCTGCGCGAGCCGCCCGCATGCGCGATGCGCACCGAAGGCGCGAACCACTCGTTGATGAACTGTGCGCCCACGCGCGTCCAAAACCCGCCCACGCTCTTCGCGTGATACAGGCAGGTGACGATGCCCACTTGCGGGTCGGCAAGCGGCGCCGTCACGGCTTCCAAATAATCGGGCGCGACGGCGATGTCGCTGTCGGCCAGCACGATGAGCGGATGCTTGGCCCGCGCGGCCAGGTTGATGAGATTGCTCACCTTCAAATTGTGCCCGTGCACGCGGGAATCGACGACGAGCGCGATATCGCGCGAGGGGAACGCCGCCTGCAACCGGCGCACGACGGCGATCGCCGGATCGGCCGACGAGGACACGCCGAACAGCAGTTCGTAGCACGGATGCGTCTGCTCGCAAAACGTCGCAAGGTTTTCGTAAAGTCTCGGCTCGGCGCCGCAAAGCGGCTTGAGCACGCTGACCGGACCGGTCGCTGCGCGCCCCCCGTTGCCCGCGGTGCGCTTGGCGAGCGAACGCGCCGACGGCAACGCGAGCGCCGCGAGCACGACATACGCCGTGGCGACGCAGCACAGCGCGACGAGCACCCCATCCCAGAGCGCGGCCGGCGAAAACGTCATCGCACGCCACCCGGACCGGCCACGCCAGCCGCTCGGGCGCGCCGACGGCGAGCGGACAACCCGCTGGACGAAACGCTTGCTTGCACGTTGGCTGCTCCTACGTTCTTTTTCGGCGCGCGGCGGCGGCGCACCCCGAGGCGCGCCGAACCGGCATCGATCAAAGCCGTCGGCCCGCGTAGACCTGCTCTGGAAACCGGTGATTGTAGCAGTGCATGCGGGAAAACGCTGACAGACCGGCGCAAAGCGGGGGCCCGTTCGTCGGCCGCGTGCAACGGTGTGCCGCCCGACGAGCGAGCGCAAACGCCGTTTCAGGCCCGCGCCCGTCCGCCCGGCCGTCTGCGAGCGTACCCGATGCTCGAGACGCCCCGATGACGCGACGCAACAAGTCATGTATCTTGCAGGAATCGGGCCGGCAGACCGACGGTACGCGGCGGTGGGCCGCGTCTGCAGTCGCCGCTTGCGGTCGCCGGCACGTCGCGTTGGCCCTCGAGCAGGCGCGAGCTTCACGCGAGCGAACTCATCATGAAGAACGTCTTGAGCATTCAACCGCACGTCGTGTTCGGCCATGCGGGCAATAGTGCCGCCGTCTTTCCGATGCAGCGGCTGGGCGTGAACGTCTGGCCGCTCGACACGATGCAGTTCTCGAATCACATGCAGTACGGTCATTGGGCCGGCAGCGCGATCGATGGGCCGCAGATGACCGAACTCGTCGAGGGCATCGGCGCAATCGGCATGCTGCGTCGCTGCGACGCCATCGTGTCGGGCTATCTGGGCTCGAAAGCGCACGCTCAGGCGGTGATCGACATCGTGCGCACCGTGAAAGCGACGAACCCCGCAGCCTGGCACTTTTGCACACCGGTTATCGGGGCCGGCGCCGGCGCCAGCGTCGACGAATACCTCTTGGAAACGATGCCATCGATCGCCGACGGCCTATCGCCGACGCACGACGCGCTGCAAAAGCTCGCCGGCCGCGCGATCCAAGACGTCGACGAGGCCGTCGTCGCCTGCCGCGAAATCATTCGGCGCGGCCCGCAAATCGTGGTGGTCAAGCAGCTCGTCGACCGAAACAGTCCGGCCGACCGCGTCAACCTGCTCATGGTCACCGAAGGCGAAGCGTGGATGACGCAGCATCCGCGCTATCCGTTCGCGCGGCAGCCCGTCGGGGTCGGCGAACTGACGAGTGCGACGTTCGTCGCCCGCCGCTTGAACGGCGACTCGCTGCGCACCGCGTTCGAGCATGCCGTATCGGCCGTGCATGCCGTGTTGAAGGCGACCTACAGCGCGGGCCGGTACGAACTCGAGCTCGTCGCGGCGCAAGACGATATCGCCAAACCGCGCGAATGGCTCGGCGCGTGGTCGATCGATACGCGCAGCTAGGTTGGACAATCGAGCAATCGAGCTTGAACTGGGCGAGCGCCGCGGCGAGGCTGCCCGCCTGCGTCTGCAGCGCCGCCGCCGATTGCTCGACGAGCCCCGCGTGCTTCTGTTGAACCGTTTCGTCGAGTTGCGACACGGCGCGGTTGACTTCCTGAATGCCGCGCGTCTGCTCGTCGACCGTATGCGCGATTTCCGACATGATGGCCCATTCGGCGATTCCCGCGTCATGGCCGTTCGCCAATGCGACTAGGTGGTTATCGATACTGTCGTTTTCGTGAGAATTGACTACAAAGAAGTTCAGCGTTCATTGACGATCGGTGAACCGACTACGATGGCAAGACAAACTGCGAGCGCGCGCCGCGAATCGACGAAAACGTTGAAACCGTTGCTGAAAAGCATTGGGCTACGAAAATGCGCGGCCTCATACCGGTAAACGACTCGCCCAGTTGCACACTTGAAGTTCGGGCCCTAAGGGATTATGCGGAGTGCGCTTTGCGCCGCATTGCGCACCACGGCGCAAAAATAGGATTAATACGATGGCGTGGCGACACAGGCCCGGCGTCTTTGTCCCGATCGCGTCTCATTCGGGGGCTATGCCGAAATGCGCATAGGAAGCGCCGCGAAAGGTCAAGACGTGGCTATATTGGTTTTCTATAGTCCAGCGAACGATCGCTCGGCGCATCCTTGCCGAGTCTCATTCGCCAAGCGATTCGATCAACACACGCCTTTGCAGGAGGTCCACGCCACACGCCGCATATACGAACAAGAGCCGTGCACCGGCCGCCGCCTCGATCGCGCATCGCGCAATAAATGGGCGAGCCAGCCGGCATGCACGCCGTAGCAATGAACTCATGCTTGCCGACAAAGGAAACAACATGCGTTTTGCGAAGACTTTCACCCCCATCGCGGTTGCAGTTGGAGCACTTCTGGCGTTCGCCCCGCTCGCTGCTCAGGCCGACACGACCGTCAAAATCGGGTTTGCCGCGCCGCTCACCGGCCCCAACGCCAACTACGGCAAAGACTTGGAGAACGGCGTCAAGATGGCGCTCGACGACGCCAAGGCGCAGGGCGTCAAGATCAACGGCCAACCCGTCACGTTCGAGCTCGTAGCCGAAGACGATCAGGCCGATCCGCGTACGGGCGCACAGGTCGCGCAAAAGCTCGTGGACGAAGGCGTTTCCGTCGTCGTCGGTCACTTCAATTCCGGCACCACCATTCCCGCATCGACGATCTACGAGAAAGCGGGCATTCCGGATATCGATCCGGCGGCGACCAACCCGATGATCAGCGGCCGCGGCTTCAAGAACGTCTTCATGGTGATTTCGAGCGACGCGCAAAACGCCGGCACCGCGGGCGCCTATGCCGTCGAGGTCACCAAAGCCAAGCGCATCGCGATCATCGACGATCGCTCGGCATTCGGTCAGGGCGAAGCCGACGAATTCGAAAAGGCCGTCAAGGCGAAGGGCGGCAACATCGTCAAGCGCGAGTACACGACCGATAAGGCCACGGACTTCAAGACGCAACTCACGAACATCAAGGCGGCGAACCCCGACCTCATCTTCGTGGGCGCGCTCAATCCGCAGGCGGCCGGGATCATGAAGCAGATGGCCCAGCTCGGCATCAAAGCGCAATTCGTCGGCGGCGGCGGCGTGAAAGACATCGACTTCATCAAGCTGGCGGGCGACGTCGCCGAAGGCGCGATGGCGTGGGAATACGGCCGGCCGCTCGACAGCACGCCGGTCGGTGCGAAGTTCGCCGACCGCTTCAAGCAGAAGTTCGGCGAGGACGTGCTCTCCTATGCGCCGTTCGGCTACGACGCGGCATGGGCCGCCATCAAAGCGATGCAGGCGGCCAATTCGACGAAGCCAGACGATTACCGCCCGAAGCTGCAAAGCATTGGCTTCGACGGCATCACCGGCCATATCGCGTTCAACCCGAACGGTTCGTTGAAGAACGGCTCGTCGACCGTCTATCAGGTGAAGGACGGCAAGTGGGTAACGGTCAAGACGGTGAGCGGTCTCTGATCGGGTATCGCGCCCGTCTCTCTTTCGGCGGGCCGCCGGCGCGGCGCCTCTCGGGCGCCGCGCCTTTTCGTTATCTCGTTTCTCGGGCAATTGTTTTGGGGTCCTAATGATTTCGAAGATCGTAGTCGTGGGCGGCGGTGTGATCGGCAGCGCCGTGGCGTATTTTCTGCGCAGCGCGGATCCGAGCGTCGAGGTGACGGTGCTGGAGCGCGATCCGAGCTACGCGCGCGCCTCGTCGGCGCTGTCGGCTGCATCGATCCGGCAGCAGTTCTCGACGCCCCTTTCCGTGCAGATGTCGCTCTACGGCATCGAGTTTCTGCGCTCGATCGGCGAGCGGCTCGCCATCGGCGGCGAAGCGCCGTCGATCGATCTGCACGAAGGCGGCTACCTGTTTCTCGCGACACAGGCCGGCGAGACGATCTTGCGCGAGAACCACGCGCTGCAAACCTCGCTCGGCGCACAGATCCGCTACTTGCCCCGCGACGAGCTGCAAGCGACCTTCCCTTGGCTGAACACCGAGGACCTCGTCGCCGGCACCTACGGTGTCTCGGGCGAAGGATGGTTCGACGGCTATGGGCTCGTGCAGGCGCTGCGCAAGAAGGCGCAATCGCTCGGCGCACGTTACCTCGCCACCGAAGCGACCGGACTGCGGCGCGAAGGCCGGCGCGTGCGTCAGGTGCTTACCGCTTCCGGCGACGCCCTCGACTGCGACGTCATGGTCAATGCGGCCGGCCCATGGGCGCGCCGCGTCGCGCAAATGATGGAAATCGAGCTGCCCGTCTATGCTCGCAGGCGCAGCATCTTCAACGTAAGTTCGCCGGCCAAGCTCGAGCGCTGCCCGCTGCTGATCGATCCTACCGGGGTCTACTTCCGCCCCGAAGGCGCGACCTACATCTGCGGGACTTCGCCTAGCCCCGATCGAGACGCCGACGACCTGCCGCTCGACGAAGTCGACCATACGCTGTTCGACGACGTGATCTGGCCGACGCTCGCCCATCGCGTGCCGCAGTTCGAAGCCTTGCGCGTCGAACACGCGTGGTCCGGCTACTACGAATACAACGTCTTCGATCACAACGCGATCATCGGCTACCACCCCGACATCGACAATTGCGTGTTCGCGAACGGCTTCAGCGGCCATGGCCTGCAGCAAGGTCCGGCTACGGGCCGCGGCGTCGCGGAGCTCATCCTGCAGGGGCGCTTCGTTTCGCTCGACCTGTCGCCGCTCGGCTTCGCGCGCGTGCTGGAAAATCGTCCGGTAATCGAACGCAACGTGGTTTGAGCGCGCGGCGGCGCGTGACTCCCGCGCCGCCCGCCGTCCGCTCGCACCACCACTTGCGCCGATGCATCGCGCTCGATGCGAACGAGGGTCCCTCGCATCGCCTCGAAGTCCATAGGGCTGCATACTTGCTTTCCGAAGTCGGCCTGCATGCGGCGCGACACCTGCAGTACGCCGGACGCGGGATCGAACACGTAACGCGCCTCGTAACGGATCGGCGCCTCGTCGATCGTCAAATCCGGCGGCACGTAGACGACTTTCACGTCGTTGGCCAATTTCATCGTGCCTTGCTCGACGAACGTTCCGCCGAGACAAACATAGGACTGCGTCCGCGCGGGGACCGATAACCAATCCTGCACTTGCGAGGCGATACCGCCCCCAAGGCTGGACAGCGCGGCGACTGCGGTCATGCCATCGGGCCAAAGGACGTGTTCCAGCGCGCCCGTCATCGAAACGGCGAAGGGGCCGCTCGTCGCTTCGACGTCGTCGGTTTCAGTCTCGGCTGTCCCGCGCATTCCCATTTGCCGCAACCGCTCTTGGGCGATCTGTGCCATGCGCGAGCGCGTCGCGCGCCGAAACACGTTGCGTTCGAGCTCCGCCGTGAAGCCGTCGTCTTCCACGCGATAGCCGTAGCGCGCATCGCCGCGCTCGTCGACGTCGAGTTCGATGCGCGCGTCGCGCTTACGCAGCTGCACGGCCGGCGTACGCGTGAGCACGCCTTCGTCGACGAGCAGCGCCGGCCTGTCCATCACGCTCGGCGGCAAGAAGCCGAACGCGATGCCGCCCCCTGCCGTCGTGTCGGCAAAGCGCTGAAGATCGGGCAGCCAGACGATGACATGGTTGATGGCGCCTGCCCCGTAGCCCGGTACGGACGGCAAGGTATAGACGGAGCCGAGATTGAGCAACGCCGGCTCGTTGCGTATGCCGACCGCCGCGAGCAGCGCGCCGAACAAGGCGACATGATCCTTGCAGTCGCCGTAGCGATTGCGAAGAATGTCCCCCACGCGGTGCGGCCTCGCGGCCGTGTCGCCGAGAAAGAGCGCAACATAGCGAATATTCGTGCGCGTCCAATCGTAAAGGCGCTCGGCCTTTGTCCAATCGTCGGGCGCATCGCGCGTCAGCGCACGCGCAAGCGCGAGCACTTCCTGCGCGCTCGCCGTGGGATCGACCGCATTCTCCCGGTAGCGCGCGGCAAATGCCGCGAACGTCGGCACCGTCGACACCATCAACCGGTCGCCATCGTTCGCATAGTCCACTGCGCCGTGCTCGATCGGCGCAAACGGCCCGTGCCGATAGGCGAACTCGTAGATCGTGCGTCCGTTCCCGGCCACGGGTGCGCGCGCCTCGTACCCGCGCGCATCGGCATAAAGCGGCATGTCGGCCGGCAGATCGAAGATGAGCCGCTGATTCAAGACGCTCTCGCGCGCCGGCTCGGCAAAGTATTCGAATGCGCCGGCATGCACTGCCCGACGCGATTTGCGGAATGTGAGACGCTCGCGCCACCCGGGCTCGATGCCGGGAAATATCACCGTGCGCAGCACGCCGTCCTGGAAGGTCGGCGCCCCTGCGGCGCGTGGCTCCTCGACGTCGCGTATCGCCTCGGGGCCCACCGGATGGCGCCCGCCTTCGGGATCGATCGACTCGGCCGACAATGCGTCGATGCGGTCGGTGTCCTTGTTGAACCAAACGTAGCGCTGCGCGAACGCATCGATGCCCGCCGCCGTATTCACGCGCAGAATCGTATCGTCGTCCTCGACGACCGAACCGTCGCGTGCAACCGAAAAACGATGCACGTCCGATTCGATCGTCGCCGGATCGGGGTCGAGGCCGGGGGCAGGCGGATTGGCCGACGCCAAGACCAGCGTCGTCGAAGGCCGCGCCGAGAGAGACGTGGATGCGTTGGCATCGACGCGATCGGCGGCGGCAGAGGCG
>DASVLS010000057.1:0-19198 GCA_036384755.1 Trinickia sp.
CTTAGCGCGCCCTAAATACGCTCCATTGGCCCGAGGCATGGCCGTTGCTCGCCCTCCGACGTTTCCGCCGCTTTCGCGGCGTCCGCCAACGCAGGAGCCGATCATGACAAGCCAACCCACTCCGCCCATGCCCGAGCAGCAGCAGGACAGCGTTCCGGGCAGGACTGCCCCCATGTCGCCTAAGCCCGATCACGGTGAGGAAAGCTACCGAGGCCATGGCCGTTTGGCCGGCAAAACGGCCGTCATCACGGGCGCCGATAGCGGCATCGGCCGTGCCGTGGCCATTGCCTTCGCGAGGGAAGGCGCGGATATCGTCATCGCCTATTTCAACGAACACGACGACGCGCGCGAAACGGCTCGATGGGTCGAAGAGGCTGGCCGTAGGGCCGTCCTGGCGCCTGGCGACCTCGCTGAACGGAAGCAGGCGCGCGCGATCGTCGACCGCACGGTGGAAGCCTTCGGCCGAATCGACATCTTGGTCAATAACGCGGCTCACCAGATGAACTACGAGGCAGTCGAAGAGATCTCCGACGATGAGTGGGACCGGACCTTCGATATCAATATCGGCGCGATGTTTCGTCTCGTGAAGGCGGCATTGCCTCATATGAAATCGGGCGCCGTCATCATCAACACCACGTCGGTCAACGCCGATAAGCCGCGGCCGACGTTGCTGCCGTACGCCACCACAAAAGGCGCGATTCAGAATTTCACCGGCGGGCTGGCCCAATTGCTGGCCGAACGAGGTATCCGCTCGAATTGCGTCGCACCCGGTCCGATATGGACCCCGCTGATCCCGGCTACATTGCCGCCGGACAATGTGAAGGCGTTCGGCAAGCAAACGCCGATGAAACGCCCGGGACAGCCGGCCGAACTGGCGCCTGTCTACGTCATGCTGGCGAGCGATGAAGCGAGCTACGTGTCGGGCGCGACCGTGGCGGTCACGGGTGGGGTGCCGATCATTTGACTTGCTCTCGTATAGCGATGACGAGCGCCACGGCACCGCAAGATGTCGTTTGCGCGGGTAAGCCGGCCCGTGCGCGGGCCTCATCGTCCTTTCGGCATGGCCTGCTCGAGGTCGGGCGCAATTGCGAATCGATCTGCCGAGCCGATCGGTTCGCACTCCTGATCGACGGGAGCCGCTACTTCCCAGTGCTGCGCGAGGCGCTGCTGCGCGCGCAACGCACGATCTTCATCGTCGGCTGGGACATCGACAGCCGCATGCGGTTGGTGCCGGAAGGCGCGAACGACGGTCTACCCGAGCCGTTGGGCGATTTCCTGCAAAGCCTGTCGGCGAGGCGTCGGCGGCTGCGCGTCTATATCCTCGCCTGGGATTTCGCGATGATCTACGCGTTCGAGCGCGAGTGGATGCCCGTCTATCAGACGGGATGGCGATCGCACCGCGGCATCGTCTTTCGCCAGGACGGTACTCACCCGCGCGGCGCCTCTCATCATCAAAAGCTCGTGGTGATCGACGATCGGCTCGCGTTCGTCGGCGGCCTGGACTTGACGCGCTCGCGTTGGGACACGCCGGAGCACTTGCCCGACGACCCACGGCGCCGCGATGCGAACGGCCTGCCGTATGGACCTTTTCACGATGTCCAGGCGATGTTCGACGGCGACGCCGCCGCTGCGATCGGGGCGCTCGCGCGTGAGCGCTGGCAACGATCCTGCGGCAAGCGGATCGCTGTGCGTGCGCATCGGGCCGTCGATCGCGATGCGGACCCATGGCCGCCATCCGCCGACGTCGAATTGCGCGACGTCATGGTGGGGATCTCGCTCACGGAGCCGCCTTATCGCGCACGCAATGCCGTCCAGCACATCCGCACGCTCACCGCGGATTTGATCGGCGCAGCGCGGCAGGACATCTACTTGGAGAATCAGTATTTCACGGCCGGCATCGTGCGTGAGTCGCTCTGTCCGCGCCTTGCGCAGGAGGACGGGCCCGACGTTGCCGCAGTCGTGCCCCGCATGCAAAGCGGCTGGTTGCAGGAGGCGACGATGGGGGGCTTGCGCGCGCGCTTGCATCGCGCGCTCGCCGAAGCCGATCGGAACGGCCGGTATCGCATGTATTGCCCGCACATCGAGGGACTGGGCAACGGCTGCATCAACGTGCACAGCAAAGTGACGATCGTCGACGACGCCGTATTGACCGTCGGGAGCGCGAATCTCAACAACCGTTCGATGGTGCTGGACACGGAATGCAACGTCACCATCGATGCAAATGGAGATCCCCGCATTCGCGCGGCGATTGCGCGCTGGCGCAATCGGTTGTTGGCGGAGCATCTCGGGCTTCCCGAGGTCGACGTTGCCCGCGCCTTCGAGTCGGGGCGGCGGCTGAATGCCGTCATCGATACCTTAATGCGCGACGAAGGCCGCAGCTTGCGGCCGTTCACGCCGGTCATCACGGCGGACTTGGACGCACTGGTGCCGCTCAACGCGTGGCTCGACCCGGAGCAGCCGATCGAACCGGACGCACTCGTGCGCGAGTTCGTGCCGCAAGGCAAGCACAAGTCGCTGACGGCGCGGTTTCTGGTCCTAGGTGCTTTCGTTTTCATTCTGGCGGCGCTTGCCGTTGCATGGCGGTTCACGGCGATCGGCGATCACCTGAATCTCGCCGAACTGGCCGAGCTCATCCGGCGAATCGACGCACTGCCTTTTGCGCCAGTCATCGTGTTGACGGGCTATGTGGTGGCGTCCATCGTCTCCGTGCCGATCACGTTGCTGATCGCCGCGACGGGCTTGGTATTCGGCGCTTGGCCCGGCATCGGGTACGCGCTCAGCGGCACACTGCTGTCGGCGATCGCGACTTACGGCATCGGATTTGCGCTGGGGCGGGACGTCGTGCGCCGGCTCGCCGGCAGCCGCGCGAACCGGCTCAGCGAGCGCATCGGAAAGCGCGGCATCGTGACCGTCGTCATATTGCGGCTGCTGCCCGTCGCTCCGTTTACGATCGTCAATCTCGTGGCAGGTGCGTCGCACATTCGCTTGCGCGATTACTTGATCGGGTCCATCGTCGGCATGGCGCCGGGAATCCTGCTGACGGTGACCTTCGCGCATCAGCTGTTGCGCGCCATTCGGCATCCCGGCGTGGGCTCGGTGGCGACGATGGTCGCCATCGGCTTGGCGCTCGTCGGTGTCTCCGTCATGCTGCAGCGCTGGCTAGGACGACGCAAGTGAATACGAATCCAAACGAACGCGTCGATGCGGGCGCGCAGGCGCTATCCGAAATCGAAGCAACCCGGGACCGGGCGGCGCCGGTGCGAGACGGCATCTGCGAGTTGAAGATCGCAACGTACAACATTCACGGCGGGTTACCTGCTTGGACGACGCAGTCGAAGCGGCTGATGGCTTCGCGCATCGCGCGGGTCATTGCCGAACTCGATGCCGATATCGTTGCGATGCAGGAGGTGCCGCTCGGCGGGTCGGAGACGCCCGACGTGCTCTCGCAACTGCGCGAGGCGACGGGGCTGCACGCGGTCGAAGGCCCCACGCTAGACACCCCGAAGCGTCGCTACGGCAACGCGGTCCTTTCCCGGTTCCCCGTGCGCATGGCGCGCACGCTCGACTTGTCGTTTCATCGGCGCGAGCCCCGCGGTGCACTCGATGCCGACATCGATTGCGGCGGGCAGTTGATTCGCGTCGTCGCGACGCATCTCGGGTTGTCCGCCAGCGAGCGCAGCACGCAAGTGCGTACGTTGTTGGCGGCTTTCGACAACAGCGCGTTGCCGGTCGTGTTGGTCGGCGACATCAACGAGTGGTTCGTGCATGGTCGCGCGTTACGCGCGCTCGTTTCGCATTTTCGGCGGGCGCCGGCGCCGCGCACCTTTCCGACGTATTGCCCCGTTTTCGCGCTCGATCGCATCTGGGTCCACCCGGGCGAATGGCTCGTCGACGTCGCGGTGCATCGCAGCGAAACGGCTCGGCGAGCATCCGACCACTATCCACTCGTTGCGCGAATACGGGTGCCGATTCCGCTGCGGCGCACGGACCCAAACGGAGGCGAGATATGAAGACGAGCGAACTCGACGGACGCGCCCTCGATTATTGGTGTGCGCGAACATTGGTCTGGGACGATGACGAAGTCATCTTCAACCAGGTTGCCCCGAGCATCGTCGTCACGCTGACGCACGGCGCGTTGCGCAAGCTGGCGCAACCGTTCTCCCCCGCCGAGGAATGGGCCGACGCACTGGAAGTGCTCGAGCGCGCGCGCGAACTGCAATGGACGCGCGGCGAGCAGCGCTCGCATTGTCGTGTGCAATTCGACAACGGCGCATGGAGCGCCGGCGAAGGCGCGCACCCGCGCATTGCCTTGCTGCGCGCGTTCGTCGGCGCGCGGTTCGGCGAATCCGTGGCGGATTTTCCGGTTGCGCCGCATTCCGTGCGCAACGGAGAAACGCGTGCGTACGATGCCGGTGCGGTGCCGCCGACATATGGGGACAATGCCGGCGCCGATAGCGAGATCGGCGACATTCGCTCTGTCCCTAGACCTTGAATCCTTGGCAGCAATCGCGGCAGCGCTGCGCGCGCGTTCAAGCCTATGCGCTGACGAGGCGAAGGCGCGTGATCTCGGACGGCGCACCGAGGCGTTTTGGCGGGCCCCAGTACCCGGTTCCGCGGCTCGTATAGACCCACAGCGCGTCGAGTTGCGCGAGCCCGGCGGTGAACGGCTGCTGCAAGCGGACGAAAAAATTCCATGGAAAGAATTGGCCGCCGTGCGTGTGTCCCGACAACTGCAGCGTGTAGCCGGCCTGCGCGGCTGCGAGCGCGGTGCGCGGCTGGTGTGCGAGGAGCAGCTTGATTCGCACGTCGCCCGGGGCATCGGCGAGCGCCGCCGCGGGATCGCTGCGGTGCGCCGTGTCGAATCGATCCGCCGAATAGTCGGTCACCCCTGCCACGATGAACCGGGCGCCGTTGTGCTCGAGAACGACGTGCTCGTTCAGCAGGACGCGCAGCCCCAGGCGTTCGAATTCGGCTATCCATTGCGCAGCGCCTGAGTAGTACTCGTGGTTGCCTGTGACCAAAAACGCACCATAGCGCGCCGTGAGCCGCGCCAGCGGCTGCGTATGGTCGGCAAGTTGCGCGACGCTGCCGTCGACGATGTCGCCTGTCACGGCGATGAGGTCGGGTTCCAACCGGTTGACCGCATCGACGATCGCATCGACATAGCGCGCTTTGATCGTCGGCCCGACGTGGACGTCGCTGATTTGCACGATCGTCAGCCCGTCGAGCTCGGCTGGCAGGTCGTCGATCGGCACGTCGATCGACACGACGCGAGCGCGCCGGCGCGCGTTGAAGAAGCCGACGGCCGTCGAAAGCACGGCGAGCGCGACGACGCCGACGGCCGTGTCGACCCGCCAGCGATCGAGCGAGAGCGCGCCGTGCCACAGAGCGTCGACCGTCAGCGCCGATGCGAGCGCGACGTCGCGCAAGAGCGTGAAGACGAGCAGCGACGAAAAGAAGCCCATGTCCAGCAGGCCGATCCATGCGATTCGGTCGACGTTCGGCCCGTGATCGAACCGGCGCACGAGCATGCTCAACGGGATCAGGAAGCACGACGACACGAGCACGCAGACGGCGAGCGCCTTCAGGGGGACGCCGATCGGTAGTTCCGGGATGAGTCGGAGGCCGACATAGACATGCAGCATGACGCCGATGAAAATCGCGCGCGTGAAAAACGAGGAACGACGCATAGAGAGAAAGGGTCCTTAGACGTACTGCAGGCGAAACCGCACGCCGCCGCCAACCGGCTGGCATGCGGAACATTGTATCGGGGAGCGATTCGGCGTGCCGGCATGGCCGCCGAGCGATCGATACATTGCACTGCGGGAAAGGCCCCAGTTTCCACGCGCTTGAAACGGGCCTAAGCTACAAGCATTCATCGATTCGTTTTCGTGTCGATCATGCCTTCGGAAACGAGAGGAGTCGCACGATGAAAGCCGATAAATGGCCCCACGGGGCGCATCGCCCACATCGCCTCGGCTACGAGGGCAGTCACGTCATGCTGCCGCTGGTCGTGTTGTCGCTGATGGCTTTGGGCGTCTATTACGGCGTGCGACGCATCGATCTTCTCGACATCAGCCGAGATGCACTGTTCTACGTGGCGATGGTCTTCGTCGCGTTGGGCATTGCAGGCTTGTTCGGCGTGGCGGGGGCATGGCTGCGGCGAGACGCGGACGAAGCGTGCGAGGGCTTTTGCTTCGTCGGCGCATTGATCGGCACGCTCGTGTTCTATATCGCGCTGCTCACATAATTTCAGCTTCGACGAAGCGACAATCCCGCGAAGCCCGTCTATCCGATCGCTCAGGCGATTCGCGCGATTTCGTCGAACGAAAAGCGCGGATGGCGCGGATGCAGCTTCGATCGATCGCCATAACCCAGGTTGATCAGGAAATTCGAACGGGTCGTCGTTCCCGCGAAAAACGCTTCGTCCACTTTGCTCGAATCGAAACCCGACATCGGCCCGGCATCCAAGCCGAGTGCGCGCGCTGCGATGATCAGGTAGGCGCCTTGCAGCGAACTGTTGCGAAATGCCGTCGCGCGAATCGATGCCTCGTTGCCGACGAACCAACTGCGCGCGTCCGCGTGCGGGAACAGCTTCGGGAGATGTTCGTAGAACGCCATATCCATCCCGACGATGACAGTTACTGGGGCGGCCATCGTTTTCTCGACGTTGCCTGCCGACAGAGCGGGCCGCAGCTTTTCCTTCGCTTCGGGCGTTTTGACGAAAACGAAACGTCCGGGACTCGAATTCGCCGAGGTCGGCCCCAGTACGGTCAGCGCGACGATGTGCTGGAGCAGGGCGTCGTCGACCGGTTGAGGCAGCCAGGCGCTCAGGGTGCGGGCTTCGCGGAAAAGCTGATCGAGTGCGTCGTCGGAAAGTGTCATGATCGGTGACGGCCGAAGCGGCAAGTTGGGAAGGGCTCAATGATAGCGAGGGCCGTCGTTGTTTGCCGGACGGCGGCGCGGTCGGTGTTTCCGGGTCAATGGCGGGGCAACGTTTCGGATGCGGCGTGCCCGCGCCGGCCGTACAACTATCCAGGAAGCAAGAGGGATGCGTCATGGACTCAGCGGTCGATGACGGCATGCGGGGAAGACACCAAGAATTGAAGGGGCGGGAAGGTGGGAAGTGGGGAAGGCAAGCAGATGATCGATGACATGTTTGGCGACGTCCCGCAGGTGGATGTCGACTGGTATCCGCACTGGCTGTCGCCCGAGGAGGCGGCCGTCGCGTTCGAGGCCCTCATCGACGAAGTCCAGTGGAAGCAAGACATCATTCGCACGCCAGGCGGCGTAAAGCCGTTGCCTCGCTTGACGGCCTGGCAGGGCGATCCCGGAGCAGTCTACGTCTATTCGGGCATCCGCAACGAGCCGCACGATTGGACGCCGACGGTAAGCGCATTGAAGTCGCTCGCAGAGACGACGTGCGCGACGCGCTTCAACAGCGTTTTGCTGAACCGGTACCGCAGCGGGGACGACAGTATGGGTTGGCACGCCGATCGCGAACCGGAACTCGGCGCGGAACCCGTGATCGCCTCTGTCAGCCTGGGTGTTGCGCGCCGATTCGATCTTCGTCACAACGAGACGGGACAGTTGCGCGCCTTCGAACTGACGAGCGGGAGCTTGCTCGTCATGCGCGGGCGCACGCAGCGGGAATGGCGTCACCGCGTCGCCAAAGCGCCGCGGGTGCAAGGTGAACGGATCAATCTGACGTTTCGAGCGGTGACGTCGCGCGAGCGAGCGGGATCGTGAAGCGTCGAGCGCGCGCGGACGAAGGCGACGGCTTCCGCTGCCGCTCAGCTCAACTCAGATGAAGGCGAGCCGCGCTTGAGAAGTTAGAAATTTAAGTTTTATAAGAAATTTACGCGCATAAAGTGCGATGCACGCCTCGATCCGTCCCATGTTGCTGGAGATATGGCGGATCGTGCCGATACTCTCTCTTTTTGACAGCGATTCATGCCTCTATGCTGGCGGTATCGGCGCGGCGCTCACCGATTCGACGGATCGCGCGCAGCCATCGCACCCGCTCACGCGCCGCGCTCTACCGATGTCTTGGCTTACCGCCCGGACACCGAAGGAACGAGAGCTAATGAAGATCTTCTTATGTGCGAGCGTGACTTTGCTCGCTTTTTCGACGGCGGCGTTCGGCCAGCGGCCGGCGATTTATCCGCTGCGCAGTCAAAATCCGGCGGCTCAAGGCGTGGATAGCGCCTACTGCTATTGGCAGGCGAAGCAGCAGACGGGCATCGACATGACGCGCTTGCCGCAGCGGCCGCCGCGCACGAAGGTGGCGAGGTTCGCGCCGGATGCAGGAAGAGGGGCTAGCCAGCCTCCACTGCCGGGCGCGGCGGCAGGCCCGAGCGCGCGGCCTGGCAACGCGGGCGCCGCCACGGCGGCGAGCGGCAACGCCGGGGCGCTCGGTGGGGCATCGCCGGCGGCAGGGCGGCCTGGCGCCGCGTCACCGTCGGCATCGTCTCCATCCCCTTCATCGTCGTCCGCCCACGCCGCGGTCGCTCCAGGTTCCGGCGTTTCGGCGCCGGCCTCAGAGCCTGTCGCGGCTTCCGGTACTCCAGCCACGAGCGTGGCCTCGGCCTCGGGGCCGGCGGCCGCGAACTCCGCCGCTTCGGCGAATCTGCCGCCGCTGCCGCCCCCCGAGCCGCCGATGACGACTTATTGGCACGCTTACGGCGATTGCATGCAGGCCCGTGGGTACGGCGTTCAATAGCGACTAGCCGACGATCTCGGCGCGCTTGCGGCCTCGCCCCGGAGGCCGGTCGAATTGTCTTCTATAGCTGCCCCAGCAGCGGCTGCGACATTTGCGCGCTTGCAATTGGTCGGCCGCGGCATAGACTTAATTTCTTGGGAGGTACTTAGGGGAACAGGCAAATGCGTTTGACTATTCTGATTAACGGTTCCGATCCCACCGTCAATCACGATTACGCGGTGCTGTGGCTCGATACGGACGAGCGCGTGTGGTCTAGAGAATCGCACGACGGCATCGATCTCCCGCCTTGGGGCGAGTTGCGCGACGAAGGCGGCGTAACGAAACTTTGTGCGCCCACCGCCGAGCAACCGCTTTGCACGCTGCGCGGCTTGCATGTCGAGCGTGATTTCCCCACGGCTGCGCAGGGCGGGGCGCAGTGGTCGTCGCCGAGCAAGCAAACGCACATCGATGGCGTCTGGCGTCTGCAGGCGGTGGAAAAGCGGACCGTGCAACCGGAGCACAGCGTTTTCAGGCGGTAAGCGGGCAAACGGTGGGGCGCCGCGAATGCGCGCCGAATGTTTTACCGTTCATTACTAACTGCCCGTGCCGATTTTCGATTCGGTATAGTCGGCCTTGGCTATCTCGAGGCCAACCCTCCTAGGCCCGTTCGGCGTTTCGTCGGCGGGCCGTTTTTTCGTGCGCTTTTCCTCCAATTGCCGCTTCTTTTAGCGGGGGCGTCCCGCATCCGCGAACAATCGAGCGAATTTGAGTGCGTGATTCGTGACGCGCTCATGAAAAACGTTGTTGTTTTGCAACTCTGAAACGGCTTTCGGCTCGCCTTTCGGGGCGTTCGGCGAGGCGTCCTATCACGACAAAAAAACGTTCAAAAACAAAGTCGTATGGGTTCTTGCCCAATTGATTGTTTCTTTTTAAGAAAAATCGTGTTGCGTCGCTCGCGTATACCCTACCTAGGGTCAACACGTAGACTCGGCGCTCATCGGACGAGGTCAACCGGTTTGGCTACGCAAGCGCGTTGGGCGCGGCGTCGACTGGTCTATCCGTCTATTCCGAAGTCTGGCAGCAGCCAGTTTTACAGAAGGGACTTCTCTAATATGAAAAAAACCCTGGTCGTCGCAGCGGTCTCCGCCTCTTTCGCAGTCGCCGCACACGCACAAAGCAGCGTCACGCTCTACGGCGTGATCGATGCGGGTCTTACGTACACGAGCAACGTCGGCGGCAACGCCAGCTGGGAGCAAACGTCCGGCGCCGTCAGCCAAAGCCGTTTCGGCCTGAAGGGCTCTGAAGACCTCGGCAATGGCCTGAAGGCAATCTTCACGTTGGAAAGCGGGTTCAACCTGAACAGCGGCCGTTACGCCAACAGCGGCAGCGAGTTCAACCGCCAGTCGTTCGTCGGTCTGTCGAGCAACTACGGCACCGTCACGCTCGGCCGTCAATACGACGCCGAACAAGATTTCTTGGCTCCGCTGAGCGCAACGGGTAGCTGGGGCGGTACGCAGTTCGCCCACGTCGGCAACCTCGACAACCTGAACACGAACGGCGGCAACGCGGTCAACAACTCGATCAAGTTCACGAGCGCGAACTACGCAGGCTTCACGTTCGGCGGCACGTACGGCTTCTCGAACCAAGCCGGCGGGTTCGCGAACAACCGTGAATACAGCCTCGGCGCCGCTTATCAGTTCCAAGGCCTGCGCGTGGCCGCTTCGTACGCTCAACTGAACAACCCGCTCAGCAACGCCGGCGGCGCGACCGACAACGCAGCTGCGATCGCTGCGAACGCGACCGGCAACCTGCGCGCGCGGACGTACGGCGTGGGCGCCGCCTATGCATTCGGTCCGGCGCAAGTCGGCGCGGTGTGGACGCAAACGCGCGTGGACAACGTCGTGGCAACGCCGGCATCGCTGCGCCAAGACAACTACGAAGTCAACGCCAAGTACAACCTCACGCCGGCTCTCGGCCTGGGTGTCGCCTACACGTTCACGGACCAGCAAGGTTCGGGCACGGCCAGCGGTCTGTCGGCTCGCTTCCACCAGATCGGCGCGCAAGCTGACTACTCGCTGTCCAAGCGTACGGACGTCTACGCTCAAGTCGTGTACCAACACGCAAGCACGGCCGGCGCATCGATCTACAACGGCTCGTTTGGCGGCGTCTCGACGTCGGATAACCAAACGGCCGCAACGGTCGGCCTGCGTCACCGCTTCTAAGCCGGCAAGTAGTCTCGGCGTAACCGCGTGAAGGGTGCCCCGCTAGGGGCGCCGCGAATGGCGGACGAACCCCACGTTTCCTGGAGCAGTTCACCGGGACGTGGGGTTTTTCTTCGAGGTCTATCGGGTCTATCGTCTCGGGCCGGCGGACTTCTCCCTACTCGCCGGCGGGCCACTGCCGCCTCGTCTCCGGGTTCTCCCTATACTGGTACTTGTCATGTGCGCGTCCCGGTTCCGGGCGGCGTGCATGGGCGATGCAACGGCATTGCCATAGACCATCGACATCATCGAGGTAGGGATCGTGAGTGAAGAAGCGGAATCGATCGGCGAACCCGTCTTTCGCACGGACGTCGTCATTATCGGAGCAGGGCCGGTAGGGCTTTTCGCGGCGTTCGAAGCCGGCGTGATCGGCCTGTCGTGCCATGTCGTCGACGCGCTGGAGCAAGTCGGCGGGCAATGCACGGAGCTGTATCCGGAGAAGCCGATCTTCGACATTCCGGCCGTGCCCGTCTGCACGGCGCAGCAACTGATCGACCGCCTCATGGAGCAGTGCAAGCCTTTCTCGCCGCCTATTCATCTCGGTCAACGCGTCATGAGCGTCGAGCGCCGGGAGGATACCCAGCGCTGGCGCGTAACGACCGATGGCGGGCTCACCTTTGACGCGGCGGCCGTGCTGCTGTCCGCGGGTAACGGGGCGTTCGTGCCGCAACGGGTCGGTTTGCCCGAGGCTCAGGCGTTGGAAGGGGAGCACGTGCATTACGCCGTGCGCAAACGCGCCACGTTCGCGGATCGGCACGTCGTCGTCGCCGGCGGCGGCGATTCGGCGCTCGACTGGGCGCTCGCGCTGCGCGGTTACGCGAAGCATGTGACGCTCGTGCACCGGCGCGACGCCTTTCGTGCGGCAGAAGCCTCTGTGCAAGAGGTCAAGCGAGCCGCAGCCGCGGGTCAGCTCGATCTCGTCATCGGCTCGATCGCGGCGCTGAACGCGCCCGAAGGCAAGCTGCGGTCGATCGACGTCAAAACCCTCGGCGGCAGCGTCACGATCGAAGCGGATCATCTGATCGCGTTGTATGGCCTCGTCGCCGATCTGGGGCCGATCGCGCAATGGGGGCTCGACGTGCGCGTCGGACGCGTGGCCGTGGACACGTCGTACTACGAGAGTTCCGTGCCGGGTATTTTCGCGGTGGGCGACATCGCCACCTACCCGAACAAGCAAAAACTCATTTTGTCGGGGTTCCACGAGGCGTCGCTCGCGTTGCGCAAGGCCTATACCTATGCGTTCCCCGATCGGAAGCGCACGCACGTGCATTCGAGCTACGACACGAAGCTGTCCGAACGCATTCTCGGCGTCGCCGCAGCGCAGGAGGCTTAAGCGGCCCGTTTGCCATTTCGACGGTTGAATAGGCAAGGCGCCGCAACGATACTGGTTCTCGACCGCTGCAGGTTTCGAAGTTGCCGCGTAGGTTTGGTATGGGTTAAGCGGCTCAAGCGCGGCTCAAGCGCGGCTCAAGTCATGGAGGGTCCCATGTACAAGCGAATCCTAGTCCCTGTCGACGGCAGCGAGGGCGCACTGCGTGCGCTCGACGAGGCGCTCAAGCTCGCTCGGCTGTCCAATGCTCAGTTGCAGGCGGTGTACGTGCTCGAGCATCCCGCGCAAGTCGTCGACGTATCGGCCGGGTTTGCCGAGCAGACGCCCGTGCGCGATACGTCTAGCGAAACGGCCACGTCCGTGCTCGCGGAAGCGCGCGAGCGCATCGCCCCGTTCGAGGTGGACGGCACCGTACGCGCCATCGATGCTTACGGCGAGAGTTTGGCGGCGGTGCTCACGCGGGCCATCGACGAATTCGATGCCGATCTCGTGGTCATGTATTCGCATGGACGCAGCGGCATCCGGCGGCTATTCGCGGGCAGCGTCGCCGAGTCGCTTCTGCACGATACGACCGTTCCGCTTCTGCTCTTGCGCAACGGGAACGAAGAATAGGGCGCGATTCGGGACAGCTATAACATGCGGCTTTGCTCGATCGACCATGAATCGGTCGAGCGCCTCGTTTATTTCGATCCCGATCAGGAGAGGGCTTCGTTTTGGCGCGTCCCACGGAACACGATGGGGTCATGTGGCTCGGACACGCGGTGAAGCGGCGCTCGAGCGCGGGCGTGCCGGCCGGAGCCGGCAGCCGTTAGGCCGCAGCGTGCGACGGTGCGTGAGGTCGGCCGCCGCATGATGCGCGAGCGCACGCCGTCGCCTCGCCGCTTCGCGTTGTATCGGCGGCTGGGCGAGCATCGCCGCTTCGATTGCTTCGGCAAAACGTTGCAGCGCCGGCAGCGAACCGCATACGCTGTGATAGGTTTGGCTACCGATGCGTGCATCGAGCAACACTTGCAAGCCTGCTTGCCGGGCCAATTCGATGATGTCCATCTCACGCCTCCCCGTTAGGCGCTGCCGCACGGCATAGCGTTGCGAAACCGGCCGAATCTCTCGTCGTAATCTTTTTGACGCCGCGCTCGCCGATCCTGCGCGCAACGCTATTCGTGCCGAGTATTCAGCCGGCTTCCCCGCTCGCTCGTTATCGTCTTGTGCTGGCGCCATTGACGCACACGCTCATAAATTTCCGCGGTAATCGGCTTATTTCCACCGAGTCGCGCAAACCTATTTTCGTGCTCCCCGATATTCGCGAATGTACGCGGGCGTACTTCCCATGACGTTTCGTTCGACGTTTACTCGTCATTCGCGATGGCGCGCACTGCTCCCTGCGCCGGCGCTATCAAGCGCCCCCCGTTTATGCTCATGATCGTTTTCATATGATGAATATTAGGCGAGGGCGCGTAGCGGCGACAGCGTGGTAACTACCTAGGCGCATACGCCCCGAGCGAGACGGTCGTTATCGACCGTCAAGCCTGATTGCGTCGTTTTGCGGGACGCCACGCCACCCGACGAAACCGTTCCTTCTTGTGCTCTTCTTCGAAGTGCATGCGCGACGGCTTCACGAGATCGCTACGCGAGACGATGCCTGCGAGCGTCATCGAGTCGCGATCGAGCACGACGGGCAAGCGTTCCAGGCCGTGCACCGCAAGACGCGCGGCGACGAGTTTGCACGTTTCGCCCGGCAGCGCGACGGTCGGTGTCCTCGCGGCGAGCGCATCGCCGAGCGTGATCTGTCGGCCGGCGCCACCTTGCGCATCGGCCAACGCAACGAGCGTTCCACGATCGGCAACGCCGATCAGCCGATCGCCGCGCACGATCGGATAAGCGCGGTGGTTTTGACTCGGGCCGAAGAATGTCGTCAGCGCTTCGTCTACCGACAGCGTCGCATCGATGGTTTCCACCTCGCGCGTCATGACTTCATCGATATGATGGCGCTCTAGCGGATCGACGCCGTATTCGCGATAGATGTGATAGCCGCGCCGCGCGATTTTCTCGGTCATGATCGAGCGACGCATGACGACGGTAGTGAAACCGTGCGCGACGAGCGTGGCGGCCAGCAAAGGCAGCAGCGCATTGCTGTCGTGTGTGAGGCCGAATGCGAACACGATTGCGGTCAGCGGCGCGCCCAGCGTAGCGCCGAGCGTCGCCGCCATCGCCACGAGCGGCCACAGCGCCGTATCGTGGCCGGGCAAGATCGGGCTCATCACGATGCCGAGGCCCGCGCCGAGCATCAACAGCGGCGCCAGCACCCCGCCCGACGTGCCGGAGCCCAAGGCGATGACCCAGATGATCGCTTTGACGACGAGGATCGAGACAGCCACCTTGATCGCGAGTTGCTGATGCAGCAAGTCGCCGATGACGTCGTAGCCGACGCCGAGCACGCGCGGCTCGATCAATCCGCCGATGCCGACTGCGAGACCGCCGATCGCGGGCCACCACATCCAATGCACCGGCAGCTTCCCGAAAAGATCTTCGGTCGCGTAAAGCGCGGTCGACAACCCGGAAGCGAGCGCGCCGCAAGCGATGCCGAGCACGATGCAAGAGAAGAGCGAAATGGCCGAAGGCGGCGCCGTTTCGAGCGGAAACAGCGGGCCGATGCCGAACCAGGCGCCGCGTAGAAAGCCTGCGACCGCGCAGGCGAGCGCAACGGGCAGGAAGCTGCGCGGGCGCCATTCGAACAGCAGCAGTTCGACGGCCAGCAGCACGGCGGCGACGGGCGTGCCGAACACGGCGGTCATGCCGGCGCCCGCGCCGGCCACGAGTAGCGTCTTACGCTCGGCGGCGGTGACTTTCACGCACTGTGCGAGCAGCGAGCCGAGCGCGCCGCCCGTCATGATGATCGGGCCTTCGGCGCCGAACGGGCCGCCGCTGCCGATGACGATGCCCGACGACAGCGGCTTGAGCACGGCCACCTTCGGCGACATGCGGCTCTTGCCGAACAAAATGGCCTCGATCGCCTCGGGGATGCCGTGCCCACGGATCTTGTCCGAACCGAAACGGGCGACGAGGCCTACGATGAGCCCGCCGAGCGTGGGGATGAGGACGACCCAAACACCGAGCTTGTTGTCCGCGGGCGAATGATTCGCGAACGAGAGCGTGCCGTAGAAGAACACGTTCGTGAACAAGTAGATGAGTTTGAGCAGCACGATGGCCGCTATCGTGCCGAGTACGCCGATGACGGCCGCCAGCGCGCAAATGCCGGGTAACCGCGCGTTGGCGGAGAAATCTCGCTTGTTTGGGTCGATGCTCATAGTCGTATCAAGGTCATAAATCGATTTGCGGCACGCTGAACGCGCCTTGGAGCGATTTGAGCTCCGCGCGATGCAGCGCCGCCAGTCTTGCCAATACCGTTTCGCCTGCCTTCTGCAGGTGAACTTCCACTTGCCGCCGGTCGATCTCGCTCACCTTGCGCTTGACGAGATCGAGCGCCTCGCAACGCGAAACGAGCGCGACCACGCCGTGATGCTGCGCCTGCAGGCGCTCGGCCAGCTCGCCGATCGTCGCCCATTCGCGGCCGGGGTAGCCCTTCACGTGCAGCAGCAACAGGTACTGCAACGGCGTGATACCCTCGGCTTGCGCCGCGCGCTCGGAAAAGCGCTCGAAGCGCCGCATCTGGTAGCGGAACTCCGATAGTTGCTCGAAATCGGTCTTGGCCAGCGCGCGGGAAACGGACGTTTTCATCTTGGTCGGGATTCGGTTCGAAACCGAAAATATATCACATTGTGATATATTTGGCCGGCCGTCGAAATGGTGCTTGGATGAACGTAGGGCGGGCTGACGCGCGTCCGCCCTGACGATCGCTCCGGGTTTCGTTGTTTCCTTAGATCAAGCCGTTTTCAGTTGGCGCGTTTGCGTTTGCCGATGCAAGCCGCCGATCAAATCCGACTGCGTGATCATGCCGATCAGTTGTCGCTGCTCGTTCACAACGGGAATATGGTGATGCCCGTAATGCGCGAACACCGGAATGAGTTCTGCGACGGGCTGTTCGGCATCGACGGTGCGCACATTCGGCGTCATCAGATCGTCGACACGCAGCGCTTCCGATCCGTCGCGCCACCGCGATAGGCGTTTGCCGCCGCGCGGTCCGCGCAGTCCGAACGCCGTGCGTCCGACGAAATCGGTGCGCGTGACGATGCCGACTACGCGGCGCAACTCGTCGATCACGGGCAGCGCCTTGATCCGATGGCGCTCGAGCAGCCGCCACGCGGCTGCGGCGGTGGTATCGCTCGATACGCTGACGGCGTTGCGCGACATGATGTCATCGCATTTGAGTTCGCTGAAGCTGCGGGCGTAGGCCAGCAGTTGCGCTTCGTGCACGAGCGATTCCAGATCGTCGGAAGCGACGTCGATCCACTCGCCGCGCGCACGGACGATGGCTTCGAGATCGGCGCGCGTCAAGCCGGCGATGCCCGCGGTAGTTTGCGAAGCGGGACGGCTCGCGTGCGGATAGCGGTGGCCCGTGACCGTGTGATAGATGATCGCCGATGCGAGCAGCACGAGCGATTGCACGGCGACGGGCTCGATCACGAAGCGCAAGCCCAGCGCGTGAATGGCCGGGCCGCCGAGCACGGCCGTGAGCGCGACGGCGCCTGACGGAGGGTGCACGCAGCGTAGCGCGAACATGACGCATGTGGCGGCGGCGAGCGCGAGCGCGGCGGCGGCGACGGGATCGCCGATCCACATGGCGCTGAGCACGCCGAGTGTCGCCGCGACGAGATTGCCGCCGATGAACGACCACGGCTGCGCGAGCGGGCTCGCGGGCACACCGAACAGCAGCACGGCAGATGCGCCCATGGGCGCGATGAGGAATGGGATTTGTGCCTGAGGGCCGAGCAGCCAGCGCATCGATGCGCCCGTCGCCGCAATGCCTAGCAGCGCGCCAATACAGGCGCGCAGGCGCTCGCGCCAGGAAACGGCGAGAGGATGCGGGGCGAAGCTGGCGAACCAGCGCAGGACGGCTTGGCTAGACACGTTATTGTTCACATCACATGACGGAAGCGCGGCAAACGGTCGCGCCGCTCGCCAGGGAAGCCCGAGATTATATGTCAATGTGATATAAAAACGCCATCGAGGGCGGCGGGGCGTTGTAGGAAGGCTGCAGATGTGCTCCGACGGGGAGTCGTGAGCGGTTGGGTTACGGTATCCCGCTAGCGCTAGAGGGAGGCGGACGTCGCGATGCTTTCGAGGGTCGCGATCAGTCGGTCACGCCTTCAACTAGCGCATACCGCACCGTCGCAGAACGTATCGGTGCGCGCGTTTTCCGATGCATCGGAGGGCACGGAAACTCCAACCCTCTCCGCCGCGTCCCGATAGAGCGCTGTTTGATTAATGCGCTCGGCGATCGCGTCGTCATTGACCGCAGGCGCGTCGCCCTCGCGCAGCAAGCCCCAGCGGCGATACTGCGCGAGGAACCAGCGTCCCTCCGCCACCCGTGGGTAGTTGACCTCGCCTCCGTCGAAAAACGCCACAGGCAGCGGCGCACGCGCAAATCGTTTGCCGCCCTCGCGACCGGTTAGCCGGGGCGCAATCAGTTCGCGCGGCACGTCGAGCGTTTCCGGCTTGGCGAGCCAAGCGGCAATCTCTTCGCGGTGTTCGATCTCGTCGACCCATCGGCACGCTTCGAGCATCGTGCGCACGAGCGCGCGCGCGGCGGCCGGGTAGCGCTCCACAAACTCACGCCGGCAGGCCAGCACTTTCTCCGGATGGTTCGGCCAAATCTGGCTCGTAGCAATGACGGTCTCGCCCACGCCGCGCGCTTCGGCCACTGCATGCCAAGGCTCCCCCGCGCAAAAGCCGTCGAGCGTCCCGCGCTCGAGCGCATCGACCATCCGCGGCGGCGGGATCACGACGCTTTCCACGTCGTCGCGCGGATGCACCCCCTGGGCCGCAAGCCAGTAATAGAGCCAAAGCGCGTGCGTGCCGGTCGGAAACGTCTGCGCGAATACGGCAGGCCTGCCTAGCGTGGCCAGTGCCGATTTCAGATTGCCCTCGGCATCGAGCGCGCGCGAAAGCGCCGTCGACAACGTAATCGCTTGCCCGTTGCGATTGAGCACCATCAAGACGGCCATCTCGTCGCGCGGGCCGCCGATCCCGAGTTCGACGCCGTACACGAGACCGTACAGCGCATGCGCGCAATCGATCTCGCCCGAAAGCAGCTTATCGCGTACCGCTGCCCACGAAGGCTGCCGGCACAGCTCGAGCGTGAGTCCGTGACGATGGCCGAATTCGAGCACCTTGGCTGCGACGAGCGGCGCAGCATCGGATAGCGCAACGAAGCCGATCCTCAGATGCGTTTTCTCGGGGGTGTCGTGGGCGGGCAGGGCGATGTTCATAGCGTGACTACCTCGAAGATTCTGCCGCTTCGAGCACGCGGCGCGCGATGTCGGCGAGCCGCACGCCGGCGTCCATCGCGCGTTTGCGCAACGTAGCGTACGCGTCGTGTTCGGAGAGTTTGCCGCGCTCCATGAGCAACCGCTTTGCTCGATCGATCGTCTTGCGGTCTTCGAGCTCGCTTTCGGCTTTCGCCAAGCGTTGCCGCAGTTTTTCCTCGTGCGCGAAACGCGCGAGCGCGACTTCGAGAATGGGCGCGAGCTTGTCGGGGGACAGGCCTTCGGCCATATAGGCGGTCACGCCCGCATCGACAGCCGAGCGGATCAACTGCTGGTTCGCATCGTGACTGAACATGACGACAGGGCGCGGCGCCGTCTCGTTCATCACGGCTAGGTGCTCGAGCGTGTCGCGCGAGGGCGATTCGGTGTCGATGATGACGACGTCGGGCCGCTCGCGTTCGACGACTTTCGGCAAGGCGTGCGGCGCCGCCGCCTCGGGCAACATGTCGTAGCCCAGGCGTGC
>DASVLS010000058.1:0-65084 GCA_036384755.1 Trinickia sp.
CAAAGCCTGGACGACATGAAGTCCCTCGCCCTCGGTGCGTTGCGGCGTATTCAAAAACTGCCCGACCTCGTCAAATCGTTCTTCCGCCAGCCCGAGTGCCAATACGCCAGCGAGTGAGGCTACTTTCTAAAAACTTAGTAAATCCGAACGGCGTGGCCTGCTGATACACCGGCTGATTATTCGATGGTGTCCAGGCGGTCAACCCTGCTTCTTGCTGCGGAACCCGCGCCGTACCCATCCGACCACGAGGAAGAGCGCGCCGACTGTCCCGCTCACCCACGCCACGCTCTGAAGTGCGGATTGTATTGCTTCGTCTCGCGCCTGCCGGACGACGACATCTTGCTCGCGTGCTTGCTCTACGGTGAACGCGGTACGCGATTGCGCGGCATAGCCGCATGCATCACTCAGGAGCTGGTCGTACACGCTAGTGGCAGACTTGTTCGTAGTTCCGGGGTGATGGTGAACGTCCGCGAGCATCCCCTGCGCAAGATAGGCATCCAAGCCATTTCCTTTCGCTTGGTCGGCGAGTTGATTATTGGTTGGCCGAGGCGCCGATAGTTCCTTTCTGCATTCGTCGTACGCCACGAGCGCCTTGCTGGTGGCGGCCTGTGCGCTATCTTTGGCGGCTTTTATCGCATCGAGGGAGTTCACTCCTGAAATTACCGCCGCGATGACGGTCACCACCACCCAGATACGAGTCCAGCCGCCCATGTTGGCCCCCTTGCTTCGTTCGTGTTTTACGCGGATGGTAACGGATGGCAGCGGCGTTGCGTCGATAGCGTAGGCGACCTCTCCGACGTTAGAGAAGAGTCATGCAGGCGGCGCGACCTCTCCGACTTTACGCCACAGTCACTTCTTGATTGCGCTGGCGATAATAAGACGTGTCCACTAAGCGCGGGCTTTCAGTCACGACAAGGGAAATCCTTGGGAGGCCATGCACTTGTTGAACATATAGAGCGCGGGGGCCTCGCCGTTGTATCGAACATTGTTCATGACTCTGCCATTCCCGGGGTTGTAGTACGCGTCAAAGCGAACGTAAAACTCCTCCTGACCTGTCGGCGCCGAAGCCCTAACGCGGGTAACGCATTGAGCGATTGCCTTATTAAGGGCTGCAATCCTCTCCGGTGGAAGTGACTGCTGCTCGTCGTTGTTGGTCCCTTTCTTTTGGTCTGCCTCAAGAGCAGCCATTTTTGCCCTGACCTCCGTAAGGTCGGCTTTGAGGTCCGCAATCTGCTGCTTGCTGGCTGTCACCTCACCTTTGAGGTCGGCAATCTGCTGCTTCGTGGCTGCTACCTCGGAATCCATTTCCTTTGTCTTGTCGCATCCCGTCAAAAGCGAGCCACAGATTAAAAATAGGGTGACCTGGAAAACAGTTCGAACGATTTTCATAGTCCCCTCAACTTTTGTGATGTTAGCGGCTCATGGCCGGTCGCATTGTTACGGGCTTCTCGCGTTTCAGCAACGACAACATCTTCGGTGCTAACGACCATCCCCCGGCGAGCGCGGTCGAGCGCCCCACCCGTCTGACTCGCGATTGACGAAATCCGGTTACACAGTGGTTACACGACCGCCGGAAAGCAAAAAGCCCAGCGGCCAGGGCTGGGCTAAGTGCTTGAATTCTTTGGGGTGGCTGATGGGACTCGAACCCACGACAACAGGAATCACAATCCTGGACTCTACCAACTGAGCTACAGCCACCACTGGCACTGCATGTTCTTACGCCGGCGTAACCAACGAAGAAGCGAGATTATACGAATAGAATTGCGGCTTGCCTAGCCCCTCAATCGATAATTTCCGATGGCTCGCGCAAATGGCTGCGCGCTTCCTCGAAAATCGAGAGATCGCCGGTGGCAAGCCGTTTGTTGTCCGACAGCACGCGCCGCCATCCCCGCGCCCCCGCCACACCGCGATACAAGCCGAGCGCATGGCGCGTGATGGCCCCAAGAAACGTGCCCCGCGCCAGTTCCGCCGCGCAGTATTCGATCAGGGCCGCTTCGATCTGTTCGCGCGTCTTCGCCGCGTCGCCGCCATAGAAGCGCGCGTCGACATCGGCCAGTACGAACGGGTTGTGATAGGCCTCGCGCCCGAGCATGACCCCGTCGACGTGCCGCAGATGCGCCTCGACTTCGTCGAGCGTCTTGACGCCGCCGTTGATGACGATTTCGAGCGAAGGGAAATCGCGTTTGAGCCGATAGGCATAGTCGTACTTCAGCGGCGGAATCTCGCGATTTTCCTTCGGCGACAAGCCCTTCAAAATCGCATTGCGTGCATGAACGATGAATACTTCGCAGCCGGCCTCGGCGATCGTCCCCACGAAATCGCGGACGAACGCATAATCCTCGACGGCGTCCACGCCGATACGGTGCTTGACCGTGACCGGCACCGAGACGACGTCGCGCATCGCACGCACGCAGTCGGCGACGAGCTTCGGCTCGTTCATCAAACATGCGCCGAATGCGCCGCGCTGCACGCGCTCGGACGGGCAACCGCAATTGAGGTTGATCTCGTCGTAGCCCCACTGTTCGCCGAGTTTGGCCGCGCGGGCAAGATCCTCGGGCTCGCTGCCGCCTAGTTGCAGCGCGACGGGCGCCTCTTGCGGCGTGAACGCGAGGTGGCGCGCGACGTCGCCGAACAGCAACGCACCCGTCGTCACCATCTCGGTATAAAGCCATGTATGGCGCGAGATGAGCCGATGAAAGTAACGGCAGTGGCGATCGGTCCAGTCCATCATAGGGGCCACGGATACGCGGCGCGGACTGGTGGGTGCGGGTGGCTGCATGGCGGATGAGGCAAACGGCGAGTCCGCAATTTTAACGCATCGGCCGCACTTCGCCGGATCGCCTCGCTGCCCCTATGCTTCGCCCCCCCCGGCCCGCCGCGCCATCAACAACGCAACGGCGCAGGAAGTCAGTCGCGCGAGCGTGCCGTCGGCGCGGCTCGTCAGCACGATCGGCACGCGTGCGCCGACGACGATCCCCGCGATGCGCGCCTGTCCCAGATATTCGAGCTCCTTGGCGAGCATATTGCCGGCTTCGAGATCGGGCACGACCAAGATGTCGGCGCGGCCCGCGACGGACGATGCGATGCCTTTCGTTTGCGCCGACTGCGCCGACACGGCGTTGTCGAACGCGAGCGGCCCATCGAGCACGCCGCCCCGGATCTGTCCGCGATCGGCCATCTTACAGAGCGCCGCGGCGTCGATCGTGGCCGGCAGCGCCTCGGTCACCGTTTCGACGGCCGACAAGATCGCCACGCACGGTTCCGCAATCCCGAGCACGAGCGCGAGATCGATCGCGTTCTGCACGATATCCCGCTTTTCCGTGAGCGTGGGACGGACATTGACGGCCGCATCGGTGATGAGCAGCGGCCGCGGATACGCGGGCGCATCGATGACGAAGACGTGGCTGATGCGCCGATCGGTCCGCAGGCCGTCGTGACCGTCGACGACGGCGCGCAAGAGTTCGTCGGTATGCAAGGCGCCTTTCATGATCGCCTCGACCTGGCCCGCGCGCGCCAGCGCAACGGCTTGCGACGCCGCTTGCTCCGCATGGTCCGCCGCGACGATTCGGTAAGGCGCAACGTCGATCCGCGCGCTGCGCGCGGCCTCGTAGATTCGAGCGGGCGGGCCGATGAGCACGGGCTCGATCAATCCCGCCTGCGCCGCTTCCACCGCGCCCGCTAACGAGGGCGCATCGACGGGGTACACGACGGCCATCCGCACGGCGTCGAGACCGCGCGCCATCGCAACCAAGTGCCGGTATAGGCTGCCGGCGCCCGCGGGCTCCGTTGCCCCAACGCGCGGCGACGGCGCATCTGCAACAGCGGTCGCCGGCAATTCCGTGTTCGATTCCGTGCTGTTCATCGGTTGGCTTGGGTCCCTGGTGTGACGTCCGGGCCGGTGCTTGGCGAGCGACCTCGGCCGCGATCGACGCTAGACATTAGACATTTCCACTATCGACTTTCGAGCGTCCCTCGACGTTGATCGAGGTCAACCGCCCGCTCGTGCGGATCTCACCGGCTAGAATGGAGGCCGCGCCAAAACCGGCAGCGCATCGTTGCGCCGCCGCGCTTGCCATCAATAAGGAGCCTTGATCAATGAGCGGCGGACCGTCCCGTCAGTGCCTCATCGGGCGCATTCTTCTCGTCACGCTGCTGTCGATGCTGGCGGGCTGCAGCACGTGGTTTGCCCCGCCCCCAGCGCCGGAGCCGCAGCCCACGCCGGCGCCTGCTCCTGTCGAGGAACCGCCGCCCGCACCGGCGTCCGAGACGCAGGCCTCGGCGCCCGTCGCCGCGAATCCGCCGCACGAAGCGGCCGGGCCCAAGCATCCTGCCCCCAAGCCCGTTCATCGGCCTCCGCCCAAGCCCCGGCCCGCGCCGCCGCCCAAGCAAGCGCCTCCCGCCGCGCCGCCGCCGCTGATTTCGACGCGCGCGCTGGCGCCCACCGATACGCACGCGCTGCTCGATGCGCGCGTGCAGCGACCGGACGGCAAGGTCATCGGCCATGCGATCGACATGTTCGTCGATGCGGCCGGCAAGCCTCACGACATGCTGGTCAATTTGACCGGGTTCATGGGCATCGGCGATCGCAAGATGCGCTTTCCATGGCCGGACTTCAAGTTCGACGCGGTGCAGAAAAAAGCGCCGATCACGCTCGCCATTCCGCCCGGCGAGCCGCCCGCTTCAGCGTCTTCCAAGAAAGAAAAAAACAAATCGGCAGCCCAGCCCGCCGCAGGCGCGGAAGATGCGCATCTATTCGGCGTGATAGACGCCACGGCGGAGCGCCGTAACGGCGCACGAGTGGGCCGCATCGTCGACGTGCTGATCGACAACCGCGGGCAGCCGCAAGCGGCGGTCGTTGACGTCGGCAGCTTGATCCACGAGCGGCGCAGCATCGCGGCCGATTGGTCTGCGCTGCGTTTCGTGCCGAAGGACGGCGCGCTTTCGCTGCAAACGGACTTGTCCGATGCACAGGTGAACGCGGCGCCGCCGTACGTTCCGAATCAACCGGTACGGGCCGTTTCGCCGGCCCCTGCCACCGCGGCGGCCTCGGCCGCTAGCGCAACACGGTAACGAACGCGCAGATGGCCATTTCACGAAGTCTTCGCGCGCTCGACTGGCTGAACTTTTTCCTCGCCAATGTGCAAACGGGGTTCGGGCCGTTCATCGCGTCGTACCTGACGGCCAATAAATGGACGCAGGGCGAAATCGGCGTCGCGTTGAGCGTCGGCACGGCCACGGCCATGCTGAGCCAGGTGCCGGCCGGTGCGCTCATCGACGCGTTGCGCAACAAGAAAGGCGCAGCGGCGGCGGCGATCATCGCAATCGCCGTTTGCGCCCTGCTTTTGGCCGCCAGTCCGACGCTTCTGCCGGTGCTCGCCGCCGAGGTCTTTCACGGCTTCGCGAGCTGCATGCTCACGCCGGCGATCGCGGCCATTTCGTTCGCGCTCGTCGGTCACCGGGCGCTGGGCGACCGGCTCGGCCGCAATGCGCGCTTCGCCTCGATCGGCAGCGCATTCGCGGCCGCGGCAATGGGAGCATTCGGCGAATACTCGTCGGCGCGCGCGGTGTTCTGGCTCACGGCGGCCTTGACTGTGCCGGCGGTGATTGCATTGTCGATGATCGAGCACACGGGCCGTGCAGCATTAGGTGCGAGCCCGACACCGGGCACGCCCCCGCCGCCGAGTCCGGCAGCGGCGCCCGAGCATCGGGAAAGCATCGGCGAGCTGCTGCGCGACCGCCGCGTGCTCGTATTCGCCGCTTGCATCGCGCTCTTTCACCTGTCGAATGCGGCGATGCTGAACCTCGCAGCCGGCGAAGTGACCGCGCATATGAGCGACAACGTGCAGCTCGTCATCGCAGCCTGCATCATCGTGCCGCAAATGGTCGTCGCCGCGCTCTCGCCATGGGTGGGACGCTCGGCCGAACGTTGGGGACGCCGCCCGCTGCTGGTCTTCGGGTTCGCCGCCCTGCCCGCGCGCGCGTTGCTCTTCGCCGGTGTCTCGAGCCCGTATCTGCTCGTGCCGGTGCAGTTGCTCGACGGTATCAGCGCCGCCGTCTTCGGCGTCATGCTGCCGCTCATCGCGGCGGACGTCGCCGGCGGCAAAGGGCACTACAACCTTTGTATCGGCCTATTCGGACTCACCGCGGGGATCGGCGCGACGCTGAGCACGCTCGCCGCCGGTTTCGTCGCCGACCGCTTCGGCAATACGGCGAGCTTCATGGGGCTGGCTGCGGCCGGCGCGCTGGCCGTGCTGCTCGTGTGGGCCGCGCTGCCGGAAACGCGCGATGCGGGAGAAGCCGATTCGGCGGAACATGCGAGCGAGCCGTCCACGACGTAGCTGCCCACCGTGGCCGCGACGTCTCTAGCGGCGGCGTCGCGGCCGGTCGATAACGGCCGCCGTCAATCGCAATCGCCCGACAAATATTTGCGCCCGTCGCAGGTGATTTCGATGGCGCCGCTGCCGTTTTCATCGGCAAGGCCGGCGCCTTGCAGTTCCGCGGCGATCTGCGTCGAAACGAGCGGCGGCGCCTGGCCGATGCCCACATCGTTCAAACGGCGCAGCGCTTCGATGGCTTCGGGACTCAAGGATTTCGACATGGCCCGCTCCTTCTCTAGTGCTTGCTCATTCAATGTAGCACTTTCGCGGCGCTTCACGGGCCGCCTGGCGGCAGCGAGCGGTATGAACGGCGCACCCGCCTATAATGTCGCTCGTTCCGATTTCGCGAACGCGTGCGAGCCCTTCGGCCGCGTGCCGCGCAGCCGCTTTTCCGCGCGTTCGCCCGAGCGCTCCATGCAAAAAATCATTCTGCCCTTCGTCTCAGGTTTTCTCGCCGCGCTGTTTTTTCGAGAAGCCACGCTCGCCTTACTGCACGCTGCTGGCTTGATCGGCGCGACAGGGTTTTCGACCGCCCCCTTCGCGCCGCTCGACATTCCCGAATTCATCGCAAACGCGATCTGGTGCGCGGCCTGGGCCGTATTGATGGCGTGGCTGCTGCGCGTTTCGCCCGAGCGAGCCGCGCCATGGGTGCAGGCATTCGTATTCGGCGGCATCGTGCTGACGGCGGCGCGCGTGTTCGCCGTCGATCCGGCTCGCGGCATTTGGCCCAGCGGCAACATCCTGCCGCGCCTAGCGGTCGGGTTCGCAGCGAACGCGGTATGGGGCTGGGGCGCCCTCGTATTCATGCGCGCGTTCATGAGCCCGTCCGACGAAGCCTCCTGACGCCTGACTTCGCCGGCCACGGCCAGGCTGCGCCTTCACCCGGTCAGACGACGCAGCGGATGCGTATCGGGTGTCCACGGGCTGACGAACATATGTTCGACTTCGGCGCGCGTCACATCCTCGATGCGAGCGATGCGCCATACCGGGCGATCGTCCTTGTCGACGATACGCGCGCGCACGCCTTCGATGACGTCGCCGTGATCGAAGACCGAACGCGTCAAGTCGAGATCGCGCCGTAGGCAATCGGACATCGGCCCTTCCGCGCGCGCGACCACTTCCAAAGAAACGGCCATCGAGAGCGGCGAACGCTCGCGCATGGCGCGAATCGTTTCATGCGCCCATTCGCGAGCCGCGCTCTCGCGCTCCGCTTCGAGCGACGCAAGAATAGCGGCGACGTCGGGCTGGGAGAAATGCCGGTCGATCCACGGCCGCAGTTCACGTAGCGATGGCGCGACGGGCCGATCTTCTTGCCCTTTGGCCGCGTCGGCCGGCGCCGCCGGACTCGCGAACGCCCGGACATTGGCCAAGACATCGCCGGCGTCGTCGAGCCGCGCCGTGCGCAGCGCCTCGATCAACCGGTGAATGGCGGCCGAATCGAGATACGCGTCGGCCAATCCGGCATAGAGGGCGCCGGACGCATCGATCGTGGCTCCGGTGACAGCCAAATAACGCCCGATCGCGCCCGGCGTGCGCGCGAGGAACCACCCGGCTCCGACATCGGGAAAGAGCCCGATCCGCGTTTCGGGCATCGCCATCTTCGTCGTTTCGGTGACGATGCGAAGCCCGCCCGTTCGATGCGCGCCCTGCGAAATACCCATGCCGCCGCCCATGACGACGCCTTCCATGAGCGCGATATATGGCTTTTCGTACGTAAAGATCGCGTGATCGAGCGTGTATTCCTCGATGAAGAACGCATCGCGTGCCGCCACGTCCCCGGCACGCCCCGCCTCGTAAAAGAAACGCACATCCCCGCCCGCGCAAAACGCACGCGGGTGCAGGCTGCGGACGACGACGGCCAGCACCTGCGGGTTGTCGCGCCACGCATCGAGCGCGGCTTGCATCGCGCGAATCATCGGCAGTGTCAGCGCGTTGAGCGCTTCCGGCCGATTGAGCTCGATGTACCCGATGCGGTTTTCGATACGAGCGCGCACCTCGTCGATTTCGATGTGCGTCGGTTCGGGCGTGGGCATGGGCGACGTTGATTGGAGGTCGGTAAACGCAAAAGGTAGCATGGGCGCGCGCCGCGTGACGCGCGGACGACTCTTCAGTGCGCCTGCATGTTCGAAAACAAGTTCAAAACGACCACACCCGCCACGATCAAGGACAGGCCGGCCACGGCCGCGAGGTCGGGCACCTGCCGATACAGCACCATCGCCACGAGCGTGATGAGGACGATGCCGACCCCCGACCAAATCGCATAAACGATGCCGACGGGCATCGTCTTGAGCGTCATGGACAAGCAGTAAAACGCGAGGCCGTAGCCGGCGACGACGACGAGCGCCGGCGCGAGCCGAGTGAAGCCCTCGGACGCCCGAAGCGCCGAGGTGCCGATGACTTCCGCCATGATGGCGACCGCCAGCCAACCGTATGCCGAGCCGCGCATCGCTCAAACCTTATCGAGTGCGAGATCGACGAAATCGCGCTCGAGCTCGGCGCACAACGCTTCGACGATCAATTCGTGGTCCGCTCGCTGCGAGAGGCCCGACACCGTGACCGCGCCGATCACGCCCACACCGGCCAGCGCGATCGGAAACGAGCCGCCCGCGGCCGCGTATTCGGCCGGCGGCAGCCCGTATTTGTCGACGAGCGTCGCACCCGTTTGCTGGAGCCGCAGACCCACCGCGTACGAGCTGCGCCGGAAGTGGGCCACGACGTTGCTCTTGCGCCGAACCCAAGCGGCATTGTCGGGGGCCGTGCCGTCGAGCGCGCTGAAAAAGAGCGGAAGGCCGAACGTACGGACATCGATGGCGACCGCGTGGCTGCGCGCAACAGCCAATTCGCGCAAGAACGCACCGAGCTTCCACGCGCGCGCGGCGTCGAACCGCGGAAAGACTAGCGTGTGCTCCTGTTTGGCGATGGCTTGCAGATCGTGATCGAGGTTCATGAGCGAGAGAAAAAGATGGATTGAACACGCCGCGCATCTCGTGCGTTGCCTGCACGTGGCTGCTGCGTCGATTTATGTTGCACGACACCCTACATTCCCATATAATCTCATCTTTCGACGGACGCGGGGTGGAGCAGTCTGGCAGCTCGTCGGGCTCATAACCCGAAGGTCGTAGGTTCAAATCCTACCCCCGCAACCAACGCTGCACTGTCGAAGTACGAGTATTGAAGCGCTTCTTCCTGCCTGAGCTAGATGATCTAGTGACCTGACGGGAGCGACGAGCGGCGCAAAAACATCGAAGCCCGATCCTTGATCGGGCTTTTTTATTTGCCCGCGGCGGAAGCGCCCGCGCCGCCTCCGGCACAGCCCTTTATGCGTTCCGGTTTCCTATTTCGCGCCCATTTGGGCGCTCATATCGTTGAGCGCGCAACTCAATAAGCAGTACAGAAAGAGGACTTCACGGCCGACGAGCGCCGGCAGCCTCGTCGTGGTTTGGGCCTACGTGCTGATCCCGTTGACGTGGGGAGTCGTCAATACGCTGACTCAGGCCATGAAACTGTTCGGCTGAACCGAGCATCGCGCCGCACGCGCAAGGAGCCGGGCTACACGCCCGGCTTTTTTGCGTGGCATGGCATATCGTCCGAACGTGCGCCGCCGATGCGCGGAATACGGCGCGCCCGGTGATAAACTCGCATCACTTTCGTCCCGCGCGCTTCCTATGAAATTTTGTTCCGTCTGCGGTCAAGCCGTCTGCTTACGCGTCCCGCCCGGCGACAACCGCGAGCGTTTCGTCTGCGAAACTTGCGGCACGATTCACTACCAGAACCCGCGCAACGTCGTGGGCACCGTCCCCGTTTGGGAGGACAAGGTGCTGCTGTGCCGTCGCGCGATCGAACCGCGCTATGGCTACTGGACGCTGCCCGCCGGATTCATGGAGATAGGCGAGACGACGGCTGAAGCGGCTGCGCGCGAAACGCTCGAGGAAGCGGGCGCGCGTGTGGAAGTGCAGCATTTGTTCTCGCTGCTGAACGTGCCGCACGTGCACCAGGTGCATTTGTTTTACCTCGCTCGTCTGCTCGATCCCGATATCGCCGCGGGCGAAGAGAGCCTGGAAGTGCGCCTGTTCGACGAGAGCGAAATCCCGTGGGAGGACATCGCGTTCCCCACCGTCGGGCAAACGCTGCGCTTTTTCTTTGCCGACCGGTCGGCCGGCACGTACGGGCTACACACGGGCGACATTTTCCGGTCGCTGCGCGACGGCTGATTGCCGAGCCATGGTTCCCTGGCTCGGCCCGGACGATCCCTTTCCTCCCGTCGAGCGCGCGCTCGGGCACGCGAGCGGCGCGCCGGGCTTGCTCGCCGCCAGCTCCGACCTACTGCCCTGGCGCGTCGTCGACGCCTATCGCCAAGGCATCTTTCCCTGGTATTCGGACGGTCAGCCCGTTCTGTGGTGGAGCCCCGACCCGCGCATGGTGTTGCCGCTGGACGAATTCAAGGTTTCCCCGTCGTTTCGCAAGACCTTGAAGCGCATCGTGCAGGACCCGCGTTGGGAGATCCGCGTCGACGCCGATTTTCCCGCCGTCATGCGCAGTTGCGCTCAAGCGCCGCGTCGCGGCCAGCGCGGCACCTGGATCACGGCCGAGATCATCGATGCCTACGCATCGCTGCATCGCGCCGGCGACGCGCATAGCGTCGAGACCTGGCTCGACGGCCGGCGCGTCGGCGGCCTATATGGCGTTTCGCTGGGCCGCATGTTCTTCGGCGAATCGATGTTTGCACACGTGAGCGACGCCTCGAAAATCGCCCTCGCCGCGCTCGTCGGACACCTGCGCCGTCACGAAGTAGAAATGATAGACTGCCAGCAAAACACGCCGCATCTCGCATCCCTGGGCGGGCGCGAGATCGCGCGCAAGACGTTCGTCGCGCACGTGCGCACCGCTGTGGCCGCGGGTTCCATCCCGTGGCGCTTCGACAAGACGGCGTTGCTCGAAGTCCTGCCGCGTGCGGTGTAGACAGCGCTTGCGCCGCTCGTCCACGATCGAGCCGGCTTGCAAGAACCCAGGACGATGCACCGAGAGCCGCCGATGACTCACCCGAATGAGCTGCCGCTTTCACCGCTTTCCGCACTGCAGTTTTACGCGACCGCGCCTTATCCCTGCAGCTACCTGGAAGGCCGCATCGCGCGCTCGCAAGTCGCGACGCCCAGTCATCTCATCAATTCGGATGTCTATACCGAGCTCGTCAAGGCCGGCTTCCGGCGCTCGGGCGTGTTCACCTATCGACCTTACTGCGAAGGCTGCCGCGCCTGCGTGCCCGTACGCGTGCCGGTGGCGGCGTTCCAGCCCAACCGCACGCAGCGGCGCGTCTGGAAGCGGCACGGCTCGCTCGTCGCCTCGGTTGCGCCGCTGCATTACGAGGAAGAGCACTACACGCTCTATATGCGCTATCAGGCCGCGCGTCACGCGGGCGGAGGCATGGACCGCGACAGCCGCGATCAGTACGAACAGTTCCTTTTGCACAGCCGGATCAATTCGCGCCTGGTCGAATTCCGCGAGCCGCCCGACGCCCCGCACGACGCCGGCGTGCTGCGCATGGTCAGCATGATCGACATCCTCGGCGACGGCCTCTCGTCCGTCTATACGTTCTTCGAGCCGGACGCCCCGCACGCCAGCTACGGTACCTACAACATCCTGTGGCAAATCGAACAAGCGAGGAGTCTCGGCCTGCCCTACATCTATCTCGGCTACTGGATTCGCGAAAGCGCGAAGATGGCCTATAAAGCCAATTTCCGGCCGCTCGAAGGGCTCGTGGACGGACGATGGGCGCCGCTGCGTCTCGCCGCGCTCCTCGGCTCGGCGGGTGAGCCAGCCGGGCCGTAAGCGAGCCCGCCGAGGCGGCCCCCGCACGGCGACGCGCCGCATGCGCGCCGGTCATCGGCCTAGCTGCCCGGCGAGGCGTCCGAAACCGCTAAAATAGCCGGTTTTCATTTTTTGCCCACCGACCGCTCGTGCTCAGCTCCCTTTACCCGCTCGTCCGCGCCCGCCTCTTTCGCATGGATGCGGAAGACGCCCACCACCTCACGCTCGGGATGCTCGGCGCCGCTGGCCGCACCGGGCTCGCCCGCTTGCTCGCGCCGCACGTTCCCGATTTGCCGCGCACCGTCATGGGCATCGCATTCCGCAACCCGGTCGGCCTCGCGGCCGGCCTCGACAAGGAAGGCGCCTGCATCGACGGGCTCGCGGCGCTCGGCTTCGGCTTCATCGAAGTGGGCACGGTCACGCCGCGCGCGCAGCCCGGCAATCCGCGTCCGCGGATCTTTCGGCTGCCGGAAGCCGGCGCGCTCATCAACCGGATGGGCTTCAACAACGGCGGCGTCGATCAGTTCGTCAAAAACGTCCAAACCGCGCGTTATCGCGGCCCGCTCGGGCTGAACATCGGCAAGAACGCCGATACGCCGATCGAACGCGCGGCCGAGGACTATCTCTATTGCCTCGAGCGCGTGTATCCGTTCGCAAGCTACGTGACGATCAATATCTCCTCGCCGAACACGAAGAACCTGCGGCAGTTGCAAGGAGCCGACGAGCTCGATGCGCTCGTCGGTGCGCTGAAGGATAAGCAGCAGCGGTTGGCCGACCTGCACGGCAAGCTCGTACCGCTCGCATTGAAGATCGCCCCCGATCTCGACGACGACCAGGTGAAAGCCATCGCCGATACGCTGCTGCGCCACGGCATCGAAGGCGTCATCGCCACGAATACGACGCTCTCGCGCGCCGCGGTGGCGGGCATGGAGCATGCGCAGGAAACCGGCGGCCTGTCGGGCAAGCCCGTATTGGATGCGTCGAACGCCGTGATCGCCAAGCTGAAAGCCGAGGTGGGCGACGCCGTGGCGATCATCGGCGTGGGCGGCATTTTTTCGGGCGAAGACGCGGTGGCGAAGCTCGAGGCAGGCGCCTCGCTCGTGCAGATCTATACGGGCTTCATCTATCGCGGGCCCGCGCTCGTCGGCGAATGCGTGGACGCCATCGCGCGTCGGCATACGGCCCGCATATAGACATAAACAAACGGTATTTATGCCCTGATTGCCGTTTCGCTATCATTGCCGCACGCAGGAAGCCCATGGGTGGGCAGGCAGCCGACCGGCACGGGTATATCGGCCCGGGCAGGCTTCACCGCCGGAATAGGCGCCCCGGTCGAACAAGGAGATCCAAGACCATGAAGTTCGCATCGCTAACGAAGATTCTCACCGTAGGCCTCATCGGCTTGACGTGCGTAGCGGCAACGGCGCACGCCGAAGACCTGCTCGATCAGGTCAAGGCGCGCGGCACGCTGCGCATCGGCCTCGAAGGGACGTTCCCGCCGTTCGACTCGAAGGACCCGAAGACAGGCGAGCTCGTCGGATTCGACGTGGACATCGCCAAGGCCGTCGCCGCGAAACTCGGTGTGAAACCCGAGTTCGTCACGACGGAATGGAGCGGGATCATCGCCGGTTTGCAAGCGAACAAGTTCGACGTCATCGTCAATCAAGTGGGCGTGACCGACGCGCGCAAGCAAGTGCTCGATTTTTCGCCGGCCTATACCTACTCGGGCGCGGAGCTGATTCAGCGCAAGAACGACGACCGCGAGTTCAAGTCGCTGGAAGACCTGAAGGGGCATAAGCTCGGCGTCGGCCTCGGCACGAACTATATGGACATGGCCAAATCGGTGCCGGGTATCGACGTGAAGACGTATCCGGGCGCGCCCGAGTACCTGCGCGATCTTGCGGCGAACCGGCTCGATGCGGCACTGAACGACCGCCTGATGGTCGCTTATCTGTTGAAGCAATCGACGCTGCCGCTGAAGGCCGGCTCGATGGTGGGTACGGGCAATCCCTCGGCCATCCCGTTCCGGAAGGGCAATCCGAAGTTCGCGAAAGCGATCGACGATGCGATGACGCAGCTCGAAGCCGATGGCACGTTCAAGAAGATCTCCGACAAGTGGTTCGGCATCGACGTGACGAAGCCGGCTACGAAGTAACGGCCTGACGCAGCGTTTGAAACTTTGCGCATCGCAGACGAGGGCGGCATCGACCAGATGCCGCCCTTTGCGTTTCGGCCGCCCCACCTCCCGTTTGGGCGCGCACGGTTTTCGTCGCGTATATCATGTGCGCTTCCGCATGGACCCTGCGGGCGAATCGTTAGCGCTCCTGACTAACTACAACACGACATGTCCACCACTACCCTGCTCGTCCAATCGATGCCCGTGCTCGCGCAGGGCGCCGTCTTGACGGTCAAGTTCGCCGTGCTCTCGATGGTTTTCGGGCTCGTCGCAGCCGTCGTCCTCGCACTCATGGGGATCAGCCACAGCAAGCCGCTCAATTGGATCGCTCGCGCCTACGTGAGCTTGATGCGCGGCACCCCGCTGCTCGTGCAGATCTTCGTCATCTATTACGGGCTACCAAGTATCGGGATTTCGCTCGATCCGACGCCGGCCGGCGTCATCGCGCTCTCCGCCAACGTGGCGGCCTATCTTTCGGAAAGCATGCGCGGCGCGATCAACGGCATTCATCGCGGCCAGTGGCTGGCGGCGTACAGCCTCGGGCTCTCGCGCCGCCAGACGCTGCGCTTCGTGATCGGCCCGCAAGCGCTGCGAATCGCCGTGCCGAGCCTGTCCAACAGCTTGATCAGCCTCATCAAGGATACGTCGCTCGTATCGGTGATCACCGTAACCGAGCTGCTGCGCAGCGCGCAGGAAATCATCGCCTCGACGTACCAGCCGCTGCCGCTGTATCTGGCCGCAGCGGCCATCTATTGGATCCTGTGCCAAGTGCTCGAATGGGTGCAGCACCGCTATGAGCGGCGGCTGGCTTTGCCGACGCGTCATTGACATGACGAGATCGGCAAGAGGCGTGCGCCGCTTGCCGATCTCGACGCCCGCGCCGGCTCTCGCACCGGCCATTCGCGTAATTAGTTCGCGGCGAGCGGCTGATCGAGGGCGGCGCCGAATCGGCTCAAGCGCGGCAAGTAGAAACGGCCCGGATCGAGCGAATACGCCACGTTGCGCGTGCGACCCATCACCTCTTTGCGCGGCACGAAGCCGAAGTAGCGGGAATCGGCGCTGTCGTCGCGATTATCGCCGAGCATCAGATACTCGCCGGCCGGCACCGTGACGGGCCCGAACGACCTGACCGGGCTAGGCGCGATCTCCGAAAGACGCACGACGTGCGACACGCCGTCGAATCGCTCGGTCAGATACCGCGCGTCGCCCGCTGCGGCGTCGTGCATCGGCGGCGTGGCCAGCGGCCGGTAATCGGCCCGCACGCCGTTCACATAGAGGACGTTGTCGCGCAACGCGACGGTGTCGCCGGGCACGCCGATCACTCGCTTGACGAGCAGCTCGTGAGCGGCGGCGGAATCGATCGTGACGATGTCGCCGCGCTGCGGGTCGCCTAGATGGGCGATGGCGATGTGCGTGAGCGGCACGCGCAGATCGTAAGCCATCTTGTCGACGAAGATCCGGTCGCCGATGCGAATCGTCGGCAGCATCGAACCGCTCGGCACGACGTTCCAATCGGCGATCGCGCTACGAAACAGCACCATCAAGAATAGAAAGGCAACGAGATTCTTGTTCGAGCGCCAAAGTTTGGCGAAAAACTGGGTCATACGAGCCGCTCCTCATTGGACGATCTGGAAGGTCGCGCCGACGGCAGCCGCACCGGCACGCCACGCCGTCGCGAACACGACGCCGCATCCTAGCACTGTCGCGGCTATTCGCCCGGAAACCGCAATCCGAGCGCCGCGCGTGCCGCGTCCGTCATCGCAACCATCCGCAACGACTTCGCGTGGGTCATGATCGGACTTTCGAGAGCGCCTTCTCGGATCAGGTCGCAGAAATGCGCGGTCTCGTAGTTGAGCCCACCGCCTTCGAACGGCTCGTGCAATTCGACCAAACGGCCATCGACATAGCTGACGGTCGCGCGCACGGGGTTCCACCATTTCTCGTGAATCGCGACGTGACCGAGCGGCCCGGCGAGCAGCGCATCGCCTTTCCCGTGCAGGTCGAGGCCGCAAAAAAGCTGCGCCACGCCAGCCTCGTGCCGGCTGTGGACGCTCGCGAACGTATCGACCCCTGTCGGTCCCAAGCGTCCGAACGTTTGGACATCGAGCGGCGCACCGAGCCAGTCCACGGCGAGAAACATCGCATAGATGCCGATATCGAGCAATGCCCCGCCACCCTCGGCCAACGAGAAGGAGGGGTGATCGGCCGGCACATTCGCGACCGAGAAACCGGCGCGAACGAGCCCGACAGGCCCGATCGGCTCTCGAGCAAGGTGCTCGCGCAGCGTGTCGTACAAAGGAAAGAACGGCGGCTTCATCGCCTCCATAAAGAGCCGCCGCGAGGCGCGCGCCGTTTCGAGCACGGCTTCGAGTTGCCCCACGTTCAGCGTGGCGGGCTTTTCGCAGAGCACGTGCTTGCCGGCGCCCAGCGCCGCGCGCGCGTAGTCGGCGTGACTGTCGTTGAGCGTGGCGATATAGACGGCGTCGACGTCGCTTGCGAGCACGTCGTCGAAACGCTCACAGGCTGCGCCGCCGTAGTGCTGCACGAACGCACCCACGCTTTCGGCGCGCCGCGACCACACGCGTGCGATTCGCGTGTCCCGTACGTGCGCGAGGCCTTGGGCGAAGCGGCCCGCAATATGCCCCGCGCCCACGATTGCCCAGTTGATGGTTTTGACCTGATTCATCGCCGCATCCTCTTTTCGTCCGCATGGTTGGCCAAGCCGAGGCGATGCCCGCCCCGGCCTCGACCCATGAGGTCGCCATGATATGACGCAGCGTGCGCCGATGCGTTCTTATTTCGCCGGACGATAACGAGCGCGCGACCTGCGCAGAGTACGAGCATGCGATGAAAGAATTGGCCAAACATGCCATAAAACGAAAAGACCGGCGCAGAAATGCCGCCGGTCTTGCATGGGATGAGTAAGGCGCCGCTACCGGCGATTGGGCATTTCCACTGAAAACTCGCGGCTGATTTCGTCGGCGGCGAAGTCGATGACGGCAAGGGCCGCCGCCTCGGCCTCCTTGGGATCCCGGCGCTCGATGGCTTCGACGAGCCGTTCGTGTGTGCGCACGGAGATCTCCCATGCCCCGGGCTTTTGGCTCAGCATCGGATGCGTTGCCGAGAGCGCGCCGCGAATGATGGCGGCCATCTGCTGAAAGAATTGGTTGCCGCTCGCGTGAACGATGCGCGTGTGCAACAGTTCGTCCGCACTTTGGTAGCCTGCGTCGCCGGGCGCGAGCGTTTTGAACACTTCGAAAGCCTCCCGGATCGCGGCCACTTCCGACACACTGGCGCGCGAGGCCGCCTGGGCCGCGGCCCGTGGCTCGATCAGCATCCGAAACTCGATGACGTCGCGCATGAACTGCGGGTCGGGCTTTGCGCGAAAGCGCCAATTCACGACATCCTCATCGATCATGCGCCAGTCGCGCATGGGCCGAATGCGCGTGCCCACCTTCGGGCGGACGTCGAGCATATCGCGCGCGAGCAGCATCGAAAGCGCCTCGCGCATGACCGTGCGGCTCACGTCGAACTCCTTGGACAGCACGTCTTGCGGCGGCAGAATCGCGCCGTACTTCTCTTCGACGATGCCGCTCACGAGCCCGTCCATGACCTTGCTCACCAGCGAACGGTCTTTGCTGCCCTGCTCCATGACTCCCCCCGATGCGCCGTCCGACGCTTCTTTGCCTGTTTCGTTGCGCACCTCCCGCCAACCGCGGACGGCAAGCGATACGGTGCTTCGTTAACCGACTTCGCGCCATTGGGAAACGCCTGAACAGGGTTATCCCTCTGACGAAACGGATGCCCGCATTTTCGCGTTCGCCGCACCCGAGCGTCGAGTAACTTGCTCAATTTATTTCGGACGCCTACATAATTTTGCGAGCGTGTTGCACTGCCGATACAGCCAGAGCGCACACATCCCGCCCTCGTCCTGTGCTGCCGTTCTGTTTTCGCCGTTCCGTTCTCGTCTTACTTCGACCACCAGAAAACCATTTCGTTGTCCGAATCAACGTACGACGAATCGCTATGGATGCACGGTACGTCGTGCTCAACCGTAATACCGTTCGCCATCGCACTCAGATGGCAGAGTTCATCGGCCATCGGGAAACTACGCAGCGACAAGGGCCGCAGGGGATGTCTCAACAATGAGTCATTTACGACGCGAGACTTTTTACAAGAACTAGGAGCGTCTCAATGCCTTATGCCTGCGCGATCCGCGGCATGCCCGCCACCGGCCCGCGCGCCGTTTAAAACGCGCCCGCGCGCGACCCTTCGCCCAACGGGCGTGAGCCAGGTCCGAGGAAAGAAGGCGTCGCAGCAACGGGGGGGCGCCATGCAACAGAACTGAATCAATTCGCGCCCGCGCGGCGCGCTCCCGACACATCGTTCGTTGCCCGCGCGAGCCCCTGCCAACCGCCCGATCCATCCGCAAAAAGCCAATCCGATCAACGAGTTGCATGGGTCATTTGAAACGACTTCGAAAGAGTCGAAAGGCCGGTGCGTTTGTGCAGATCTGAAACAAAAAGCCAGGGTTGCCCGACTCCGGCGCGCTGCAGCATGACGCACCGCCGGTCAAGCGCCGATGCCACAGGGCTTGGCATGATCCTCGCTGAATGGGGCGCGCAAACCGAGCGCTGCCGCACATAGGGCGCAACGGCCAGGGAGACGGCCAAAACGACGCCGGGGCGCATGCATCGAACTGACGAAACGAGCTTCGCCTCACGATGCGTGCGAATCGCCGGCCCACCAACGAGGAGCCGCAAAAGCGAGTGCGCGGGCGCACTACGCGGCGCAAACGAGGACCGATCATGTTGACGCTACAATCCGACCTTCACGGCAATCACCTTCTCGGCGCTTTGCCGTCGCATGAATGGCAGGCGCTGACGCCGCACCTCGAATTGGTCCACTTGCGCACCGAGCAGTTGCTCTGCGACTGCGGCCACAAGATCCATCACGTGTACTTCCCGACAACCGCCATCATCTCGATCCTCTCGATGATGGAAGACGGCGGCTCCGTCGAGCTCGCCGCCGTCGGCTGCGAAGGCATGACCGGCGTGCAGGTGCTCACGGGCGGCGAGACGATGCCAAGCCGCGTCCAGGTTCAATGTTCGGGTTTCGCCTACCGGATGAGCGCGCAACAGCTGAAGCAGGAGATTGCGCGCTCGGACCTACTGCGCAGGCTGATGCTGTTGTACATGCAAGCGCTCCTGACGCAGGTGGCGCAGACGGCCGCCTGCAATCGGCATCACTCGCTGAGCAAGCAATTATGCCGGTGGCTGCTGATCGAAATCGACCGCGCCGCCACGAACGAGTTGGCCGTGACGCAGCAATTGATCGCCGATATGCTCGGCGTACGCCGGGAAGGCATCACCGAAGCCGCGGGCAAGCTGCACGACCAAGGCTTGATTCATCACAGCCGCGGGCACATCAAAGTGCTCGACCGCAAAGGTCTAGAAGCGCGCGCCTGCGAGTGCTACGGGCTCGTGAAGCGCGAATTCGATCGGCTGCTGCCGAGCCTTCGCCAGTCCAATACGGTGAATTGAGCACCCGCACACGGCGGCAGACACGACCGGCGCGAGTTTAGTTTGGAGTCCTAAGCACTAGCGGGTCAGCCCTAATTCTGGCCGCCACGTCCCGCAGGGATCGCCGTCTCGCGTGCAAATCGCGATCCTAGGCGGACGTCCCTGGGGTATCGACGCGCGGGCCGCGGGGCTGCGGCCCCGTTGCGGCATACGCGCAATACCCCGTAGAACGGCCAAAAAGGCCGCCGACTTTAGCGATTCTTACGGTAATCGATCGTCTCGACGCCTTTGTCCGTCCCCAGCAGGCAAAGATCGGCGCCGCGGCTTGCGAAAAGGCCAACGGTGACCACGCCCGGCCAGGCGTTGATTTGGGCTTCGAGCGCCACCGGATCGTGTATCGCCAATTGCTTGACGTCGAGAATTTCGTTGCCGTTGTCGGTCACGTACGGCGCGCCGTCTTTCGTGACGCGCAGCACCGGCACGCCGCCAAGGCCAGTCAGGCGGCGGCCGATGGCCGTGCGGGCCATCGGCACGACTTCCACCGGTAGGGGAAAGCCGCCCAGCACCGGCACGCGCTTCGATGCGTCCGCAATGCAGACGAACACGTCCGACACGGAAGCTACGATCTTTTCGCGCGTCAGGGCACCGCCGCCGCCCTTGATCATGGCGCCGCTCGGGTCGATTTCGTCCGCGCCGTCGACGTAGACGGGCAGCGACTCGATTTCATTGAGATCGAAGACCTTGATTCCGTGCTGCTGCAGGCGCGCCGTCGTGGCGACGGAACTCGAAACGGCGCCGCGGTAGCGCTGCTTCGCTGCGGCGATGGCATCGATGAAACAGTTTGCCGTCGAGCCGGTGCCGACGCCGATCACGGCGCCCTCGGCAACATTGGCGTTTACATAGTCGGCGGCGGCTTGGCCGACCAATCGTTTGAGTTCGTCTTGGGTCATGGGGCGCGAGGCAAAGGGAAAATACGGGCGAAAGCCGTGAGTTTAACGGAGTTGTCCCTGCTCGGCGCCGATGACCTCCCCTTCCGCGCGCCCTGCTTCGGGCCATCGTTCGCATAGCGAACCGAGCTCAAGCGCCGGCCGTGGAAGTCAACCCTTGCGCGGGCCGACGCTTGAGCGCAACGTCGAATGAATTCGTCAGCGGTCCGATCGAATCGGCCTGCCGCCTAAGTAATTCGACTACCATCGGCAGCCGATCGTCGCCGAGCCGGGAGGCCAGCGTGCCGACGCTCAATGCCGCCACCGCGTATCCCGTTCGATCCAAGATGGGCACCGCAACGCCCGCCATGCCTTCGAGCACCCTGCTGTTGCGCGCGGCATAGCCGAGCTGGCGAACGCGCTCGATTTCCGTGCGCAAGTAGACTTCGTCGAGCACGCCGTAGCCGCGAATGCGAGGGACGTTGAAGCGGATGACTTCCTCGCGCTCGGCCTCGGGCAGAAACGCGAGAATGGCAAGACTGCCCTGCCCGACGCCGAGCGCGATCCGGCCGCCCACGTCGTTCGTAAACGAGCGAATCGGAAACGGTCCTTCGCAAAGGTCGAGGCACACCGCATCGAAACCGCTCTTGGCGAGCAAGAAGATCGTCTCACCCAAACTTGCGCAAAGCCGGAGCAAGGCGGGCCGGCACAGCGAGCGCATGCCGCCCGGATTGCCGGCCTGCGCGGCCAGCGCGAAGAAGTCCACGCCGAGCCGATAGAGCTTCGAGCGCTCGTCTTGCTCGACGATCCCCTCGGCGATCAGCGCACGCAAGATGCGATGCGCCGTGCCCTGCGTGAGCCCCACGGCCTTCGCGAGCTGCGTCACGCGCGCACCGCCTGCCTGCAGCGACGCCAATGCGCGGATCAGCGCGAACGCCCGCGGCAACATACCGACGCCGGGCGTGTCCCCGCCCGCATCGACGGCCGTCGATTCGCCGTCTCGTGGCCCCTTGCCGGTCATTGCGTACCCTCCGTTTTCGGTGAATGGAATGTTTTTTTCGGCCCACTCGACGGCGGAGTATCGCAGCTTTTCACGCCCGTGGCTTATTCCCGACCAGGATGCGGGGAAACCCTCAATGCGCCGCGTGAAATGCAACGGCACATGATCGGCTTGTATATTCCATACATCGAAATATTTTATGTTTTCTTATCGGTAGGCGGAATTCTAAATTGACGCGCCCGATATGGCTGGACAGAATCGGCTCTGCCTAGACGCACGATGCCCCATTGCATCGCCAGCGCCTCGCTTATTGGGAGCCGGACCATGTCGTTCCTCACGCTCGCCGACGTTTCGAAGTCGTTCGGCAACTTGCACGCAGTCGCCGGCTTCAATTTGTCGGTGGAGAAAGGCGAATTCGTATCGCTGCTCGGCCCGTCCGGCTGCGGCAAGACGACGACGCTGCAAATGATCGCCGGCTTCGTCCAAGCGACGAGCGGCCGCATCGTGCTCGAAGGCCGCGACATCACCGACATGAAACCGAACCAGCGCGGTCTCGGCATCGTGTTCCAGAGTTACGCGTTGTTTCCGCACATGACCGTCGCCCAAAACGTGCGTTTCGGCTTGGAGATGCGCCGCGTGGGCAAGGCGGAAAGCGAAGCGCGCGTTCGAGAGGCGCTCGCGCTCGTCAGGCTCGATGCGCTCGCCGATCGCTACCCGCGCGAGCTTTCCGGCGGCCAGCGGCAACGCGTCGCGATTGCGCGTGCGATCGTCATCGCGCCGCCCGTGCTCCTGCTCGACGAACCCATGTCGAATCTCGACGCCAAGCTGCGCGAGGAGATGCAGTTCGAGTTGCGCACCATTCAACGCCGCATCGGCACCACCACGATCATGGTCACGCACGATCAATCGGAAGCGCTATCGATCAGCGATCGCGTCGTCGTCATGGAAGCGGGCCGCATCACACAAGTGGATACGCCCTACCGAGCCTACGAGCGGCCGGAGAACCGGTTTGTCTCCGAATTCATCGGCAAAGCGAATCTATTCTCGGGCACGGTCGTGGCGGCGGACGGCGCACGCATGCACGTCGACGTGGGCGCGGACCGGATCGAGGTCGGCCCCGGCCCTCATCTGCCGCAAAACGATGCGCCGCGCGTGGGCGATGCCGTCACGGTCTGCATTCGCCCCGAGAAGGTCCGTCTTGACGCAAATGGCGCGGGCCGGCTGCCGGCAACCGTCACGAGCCGCTTCTTTCTCGGCAGCCAGTGGCTTTATCGCGTCGATTGCAGACTCGGCGAAGTACTCGTCTGCTGTCAGAACGAAGGCGACGAGCCCGTAGCCGAGGGCGAGGCCGTCGGCATCGATTGGAAGAGCGAGGCGGTCCGCTTCGTCGCAAGGGATGCGCGCCATGGCTAACGTCACGTTGGAGGCGCGCGCGCCTAGCGCTCCCGATTCCGCTCGTGCGCAAGCGTCTCGTCGGTCGCCCTGGCGAGCTTACGCGCCCATGTGGCTGCTCGGCGCCCCCGCGCTGGTCCTCTTCGCGACGCTCGTGCTCGCGCCGCTCGCGATGACCCTCGTGCTGACGTTCTATCGGTTCGATCCGTCGGTGGGGCCGATCGCGGCGTTTCAGTTCGGCAACTACGTCAACGTTCTTGGTTCTCCTTACTATCAGGCTATTTTTCTGCGCACCTTCGGCATTGCGACCCTTACTACGGCGTTGTGCATCGCGATCGGCGCACCCGAAGCGTACGTGTTGTCGAAGATGCGCGATCCGTGGCGATCGGCGTTCTTGCTCGTCATTCTCGCGCCGCTGCTGGTGTCGGTCGTCGTGCGCGCATTTGGCTGGAGCATGCTGCTGGGCACGGCCGGGATCGTCAATCAAGCCTTCGGCCTAGTCGGCCTCGGCCCATTCAAGCTGGAATACACGACGTTCGCGATCGTCATCGCGCTCGTGCACGTCATGCTTCCGTTCATGGTCATCCCCGTCTGGACCGCCCTGCAAAAGCTCGACCCGCAGACCGAGCAGGCCGCGCTTTCGTTGATGGCTTCGCCCGCGACGACGCTGCGCCGCATCGTGCTGCCGCAAATCATGCCCGGCGTGCTCTCGGGCAGCCTCATGGTGTTCGGGCTGTCGGCGAGCGCGTTCGCGATTCCCGGCTTGCTTGGGGGGCGGCGACTGAAGGTGGCGGCGACAGCGGTGTACGACGAATTTCTCGGTTCGCTGAACTGGCCGCTAGGGGCGACGATCGCCCTGCTGCTGCTCGCCGCCAACCTCGTCGTCATGCTCACGTATTACCGCGTGCTCGAGCGGCGTTACGGCCGCAGCATGGGCTGAACAAGGAGATCGACATGCGACGCAACGGCCCGCTCGCCCTCACATTCCACACGCTCGTCATCGCCTTCGTACTGGCGCCGCTCGTCATCGTCGTGCTCGTCGCATTCACGCCCGACGAAACGCTGACGCTGCCCACCCACGGCCTGTCGCTGCGCTGGTTTCGCGCGATCTTGAACTACCCCGACTTCATTACGGCCTTCTTCACGAGCATCAAACTCGCTTTCATTTCCGCCACGCTCTCGCTCGCCGTCGCGCTGCCCGCCGGGCTCGCCATTGCGCGCGCTCGCTTTCCGGGCCGGGATTTTCTCAATGCGCTGCTGCTCTCGCCGCTCGTGATCCCCGGTCTCGTACTCGGTATTGCGCTGTTGCGCTTCTTCGCCCTAATCGGCGCGACCGGCTCGTTCCCTTGGCTCGTTTTGGCGCATACCGTGATCGTGACGCCATTCGTGTTGCGACTCGTGCTGGCCGCGGCCACCGGCCTCGATCGTAGTGTCGAGCATGCCGCGCAGTCGCTCGGCGCAACCACGTGGACGACGTTCCGGCGCGTCACGCTGCCGATGATCGTGCCGGGCATCACGGGCGGGTGGCTGCTTGCCTTCATCAACAGCTTCGACGAACTCACGATGTCGATCTTCGTGACGTCGCCGCAAACGGTCACGCTGCCCGTACGCATGTACATGTACGCGACGGAATCGATCGATCCGATGATGGCGTCGGTATCGACGCTCGTCATTTTTATCACCGCGGCGGCCATGCTGATGCTCGACCGCGCTTATGGCCTGAACCGGATTCTCATCGGTCGGCATTGACGCAATCTCTCGCGTTATTGCCCCGGCCACTCGATGGTTAATTAGGACAACCAAATATGTCCCTTCGCGAAGCTCAGCTTATTCGCCTAGCCGAAGCCGACCGCGCACCCGTGTCGTTCACGCTCGACGGCGTCGCATCGCGCGCGCTCGAAGGCGACACGGTGCTGACCGCCATCCTGACGCAGCGCCGGGCGTTACGCGTGTCGGAGTTCAGCGGCGAGCCGCGGGCCGGATTCTGCTTGATCGGGGCCTGCCAAGACTGCTGGATTCGCACCGAGGACGGACAACGCGTGCGCGCCTGCTCGACGCCGATCGAGGCGGGCATGCGGCTCGTGACAGGGAGCTGCGCCGCCGCGAGCGAGTCCCACGACGACATGCATGAGCAAGGACGCGCCCAATGACGAATCGAGCGAACGTCGTCATTGTCGGCGCGGGGCCCGCAGGCGTGCGGGCGGCGCAGACGCTCGTGGATGCAGGCGTGCGGCCGATCGTGCTCGATGAAAACGCGCGCTGGGGCGGGCAGATTTATCGTCAGCCGCCCGCGGCGGCGGGTTTTCGACGCGGCCCTCGCGCCCTCTACGGCTTCGAAGCGCGCAAGGCTACGGCCGTGCACGACGTCATGGCGCGCCTGCTGCCGCTGCTCGACTATCGGCCCAATACGCTCGTTTGGGCCTGCGAGACGTATGCGGGAGACGGCAATCGCGCCGACCCCATCGAAGCGGCGACGAACGAACATAGCCCGAAGGGCGACATCGTCGGTCGTCTCGCCACGCTGTCCGGCACGCAAGAGCGCGACGTTGCCTTCACGCATTTGATCATTGCGAGCGGCGCAACCGATCGCGTGTTGCCGATGCCGGGTTGGACCCTGCCCGGCGTCTATACGCTCGGCGCCGCGCAGACGGCGCTGAAGTGGCAAGGCTGTGCGATCGGACGACGCGTCGTATTCGCAGGTACCGGCCCCTTGCTTTATCTCGTTGCTTATCAATACGCAAAAGCAGGCGCTCGGGTGCTCGCCGTGCTCGACACCAGCGAGAGCGCGGGCGCCGGCACCCTGCGAGCGGCCACGTTACGCAGGCTCTCGGCACAGCCTTCGGTGCTGGCGAAGGGCCTCTATTACGTCGCCTGGCTTCGTGCGCGCGGCATTCCGATCGAGCGCGGGGTTTCGCTCGACGCCGTGCTCGGAGACGGCTACGTGCAAGGCATCGCTTGGCGTTCGGGCGGCGCGCCGGCGAACGCGGACAATGCGCCGCGCTCGCTCGAATGCGACGCGGTGGGCATCGGCTTCGGCTTGCGTCCCGAGACGCAATTGGCCGACGTCGCGGGCTGCCGGTTTCGCTACGATGCGCTCAATCGCTGCTGGCTGCCCGAGCAGGACGAGGCGGGACGCACGTCGATTCGCGGCGTCTACGTCGCGGGCGACGGCGCGGGAATCGCGGGAGCCGATGCCGCCGAGCAAACGGGACGGCTCGCCGCGCTTGCGATGCTCGACGACTGGGAACGCGCATCGTCGGCGGGGCGTACACGTTCGCGTGTAGCGGCGGCGGCATCGACGCGCCGCGCGCTGGCGCGCATCGCGACATTTCGTGCAGGGCTCGAAGCGGCCTTTCCCGCCCCGTTCGAACGAGCCGGGTCCTGGCCCGACAGCATGACGGTCTGCCGCTGCGAGGAAATCGATGCGGGTGCGGTACGCCATTGCATTCGATCAGGCGAAGCAACCGAAATCAATCGGTTGAAGGCTTTGACGCGCGTCGGCATGGGCCGTTGCCAGGGCCGTATGTGCGGCGAGGCCGCCTTGGCGCTGTTGGCCGACGAGACGAAGCGCTCCCCGGCGTCGCTCGGCCGCTTGCGCGCGCAGGCGCCGATCAAGCCGATCCCGCTCGCCGCGGCGCTTTGCGACGAACAAATCGCAGCGGTGCCGGAAGATGCGCGCGATGAATAGATCGACGCGACACTTCGATGTCGGCATCGTCGGGGGGGGCCTCGTCGGCGCCTCCGCGGCCCTCGCCCTCGCGCGGCGCGGCATGCGCGTCGTGCTGATCGAGCGCCGGTACTGCGGCGCCCAAGCGAGCGGCGTGAACTACGGCGGCGTGCGCTGCCAAGGCCGCCCCGCCGAGCAACTCCCGCTCGCCATGCGCGCGAGACGCATCTGGGACAGTCTCGTCGAGCGTATTGGCATCGATGGCGAATTCGTCGTCTCGGGGCATCTTCGCCTTGCGCGAAGCGACGCCGACCTGGCGGGCCTCGAAGCCTATGCGCGGATGGCTGCGGAACATGGCCTCGCGCTGCAACTGATGTCCGGCGCGGCCTTCCGGCGCCGTTATCCTTGGCTCGGCGCCGCGGCCGTCGGCGGCTCGCTCTGCCCGAGCGACGGGCACGCCAATCCCCGCCTCGTCTCGCCGGCCTTCGCTCGAGCGGCGCGCCGGGCAGGTGTGGTCGTACGAGAGCACGCCGCGCTGACGCACGCCGATTACGACGGCGAGCGCTTCACGATGCACGTGGGCGAAGAGACATTCGAGGCGCACTGGCTCATCAACGCGGCGGGCGCATGGGCCGGCACGCTGGCCGAGCGTTTCGGCGACGCGGTGCCGATGACGCCCATTTACCCCAACATGTGGGTGACCGAGCCGTTGCCGAGATTTCTCGAGCACAACCTGGGCGTCTACGGCGGGGGCATCTACGCGCGGCAGGTGGCGCGCGGCAATTGCGTGATCGGCGGCGGACGCGGTCACGGCGACGGCGACCTCGCGCAGCCGTCGTCCGATACGACGCGCGCGGTCATGCGCGATGCCTGTGCCCTGCTGCCTGCGCTACGCGAGGCGCTGCTGATCCGAACGTGGAGCGGCGTGGAAGGCTGCACGCCCGACCACAACCCGATCATCGGCCCGAGCCGAGCCGTGCCGCGCCTATTGCATGCATTCGGTTTTTCCGGCGGGGGATTTTTGCTCGCGCCGGGTGTCGGCGAAGTGCTGGCCGACCTCGTCGTCGACGGCGCCACCGAGACGCCGCTCGACGCATTCGACGTCAATCGCTTCTCGGCCGTTCCCGTTTAACGCTTCGCTCGTTGCTCTCGTGCTTCTCTTCATCAGGAGACCTAAATGAATGCTCTTCGAACCCTCTCGGCTGCCGCGGCGTTAGCCGGCGCGTTCATCGCCGCGACGCCTGCCTGGTCGCAATCGAAAACCATCTATATCGGCATGAACGGCGGCCCGATGGAGAAGGCGTATACGTCGCAAGTGCTTCCGATGTTCGAGAAGGCCAACGATACGAAGGTGGTGGTCGTGCCGGGCACGTCGTCGGACATCCTCGCGAAATTGCTCGCCAATCGCGATCATCCGCAGATTCACGTCGCATTTCTCGACGACGGCGTGATGGCGCGCGCCGTCAGTCTCGGCGTTTGCGAAAAGCTCTCCGACTCGGCCGAACTCAAGCAACTGTATCCGTTCGCGCGCATGAAAGACGATATCGGCGCCGGCGTGCAACTCGGCATGACGGGCATCGCCTACAACAAGAAGCTGTTTGCCGAAAAAGGCTGGGCGCCGCCCACCTCGTGGCTCGACTTCGCCAATCCGAAATTCAAGGGCAAGGTCGTCTTCCAATCGGCATCGAGCAGCACGTTCGGCTTGCACGGCTTCTTGGCGATGAACCGGCTATGGGGCGGCAGCGAGCAGAACGTCGAACCGGCATTCGCGAAATGGGCGAGCACGGTCGGACCCAACGTTGTCGAGTACATTCCGAACTCGGCGAAGATCTCGGAGATGGTGCAAACGGGCGAAGCCGGGCTCTTTCCGCTTACGCCGACGGGTGTCGCCGATTTGCAGGACAAGGGCTTGCCCGTCGCTTACGTGAGCCCGAAGGAAGGCCCGGTGCTGCTGCTCGTGGACGTGTGCGTCGTCAAGAACAATCCTGACGAACAACTCGCGCAAAAGCTCGCGCAGTTCCTGCTGTCCGCTCCCGCGCAAGAAAAAGCCGCCGAAGCCGGCAAGCAGATTCCGACCAACCGCCAAGCGCAGATGCCGGCGTCGATGCAAAAGAGCCTCGGCAAGGTCGACGATCTGGTCCATAAGGTGACCGTCGTCGATTGGGATGCGATCAACGCGCATCGCGCCCAGTGGGATACGCGTTGGAATCAGCAGATCGAGCGCTAAAACGTCTGGCGTGCGGCGTGCGCAGCGCCGGCAGTTGGCGTCAGCGCGCCGGCGCGCGCTGCCTGACGGCCTCGAACAGGCAAACGCCGCTCGCCACCGAAACGTTCAGGCTCTCGACCGTACCGGACATCGGAATACGCATGACTTCATCGCAGGTGTCGCGCGTCAGCCGGCGCATTCCCTCGCCTTCCGCCCCCATGACGATCGCAACGGGGCCGTCGAGCTTCGTTTCGTACAGCGTCGCTTGCGCATCGCCGGCCGTGCCGACGATCCACACTCCGGCCTCCTTGAGCTCGCGCAATGCGCGCGCGAGGTTGGTCACCGTGATGTAGGGCACCGTATCGGCCGCGCCGCTCGCGACCTTGGCCGCCGTCGAATTGAGTCCGACCGCGCGGTCGCGCGGCGCGATGACCGCATGCGCGCCCGCCCCGTCCGCCACACGCAGGCAGGCGCCGAGGTTGTGGGGATCGGTCACGCCGTCGAGCACGAGCAGCAGCGCCGGCCCGTTGATGCCATCGAGCAGCTCGGCGAGATTTTGCGCGAGCGGCAGATCGGTTGCGCGCGCAACGACCCCTTGGTGCCGCTCGGTATGCGCGAGCCCCCACAGGCGCGTCTCGTCGGCGGCGATCAAGCGCACGCCCGCTTCCTTCGCCGTGTGCAGAAAATCCTGCATGCGACGATCGCGCCGCGTCGCGTCGTAAAAGACTTCTTCGACCGTCGACGCATCGTGCCGCAAGCGCGCGGTCACCGCATGAAATCCGTACAAAACCTTGAGACGTGCCATAGCTGAATGAAATCGGGTGTGGCGTCACGGCCAAGGGCGAAGCCTCTACCGTGACTAAAAATCGTGGCGCCGCGCGCATCGATATGCGCCGCGCGGCGTCAAGCGGCTGTCAGGCCTTCTTACGGGCGCGCGGCTTCTTCGTCGGCGCGCCCTTCTGCGGCCCGCTTCGCTTTTTCGCTGGCTGAGGGCGCGAGAGGCGCGCGGCGCGCGCTTCGACGACCGCCTCCGACTTGGCCGGCGCGGCCTTCCTGCGCGGTGCGCCGTCGACGGGCGGCAATGCGCGCACGCGGGGCCCGCGCCCCGCCGTTTCCGGCTCGCCGACCGGCCGAATCGGTGCACCCGTGCGCCCTGCGGGCCCGGCCTTCACCGGCGTTTCGCGCACGAGCCGGAAATCGATCTTGCGCGCGTCGAGATCGACGCGGCTCACTTGCACGCGCACGCGATCGGAGAGCCGATAGCGGATACCCGTGCGCTCCCCGCGCAGCTCGTTCTTGATTTCGTCGTATTGGAAGTAATCGGAGCCGAGCTCCGTCACATGCACGAGGCCTTCGATGAAGAGCGCGTCGAGTTGCACGAAGATGCCGAACGACGTCACGCCGCTCACCATCCCGCCGTACTCCTCGCCGAGCTTGTCGCGCATGAAGTAGCACTTGAGCCAAGTCTCGACGTCGCGCGAGGCCTCGTCGGCACGCCGCTCGTTTGCGGAACAATGCAGCCCGAGCTCCTCCCAGATCGCCGTGTTCTCGCGCGAGCGCGGCCGCGTTTCCTCGTCGGCCTGCTGCAGCGCCCGGGCGCGCGGCGACAGCGCCGTGTTGAGCACGACGCCGTTCGGCGATTCGGGGCGGTACTTCTTGCCCGAAAGAATCGCGTAGATGGCGCGGTGCGTCAGCAGATCGGGGTAGCGCCGGATCGGACTCGTGAAATGCGCGTAGGCATCGTAGGCGAGACCGAAGTGCCCGATGTTGTCGGGGCTATAGACGGCCTGCTGCATCGAGCGCAGCAGCATCGTTTGCAGCATCTGCGCATCGGGCCGGTCGCGGATTTGCGCCATTAATGCCGCGTAATCGCTCGCATGAGGCGTTTCGCCGCCGCCGAGCGAAAGCCCCATCCCGCGCAGGAAGGTGCGTAGGTTTTCGAGCTTTTCCGCCGTGGGACCCGCGTGAATGCGGTACAGGCCCGGATGCTTGTTGCGCTTCATGAAGTCGGCCGCGCAGACGTTCGCCGCGAGCATGCATTCTTCGATGAGCTTGTGGGCGTCGTTGCGCTGACGCGGCAAGATTTGCTCGATCTTGCCTTGTGCGTTGCAGACGATATACGTTTCCGTCGTTTCGAAGTCGATCGCGCCGCGCTTCTGGCGAGCCGCGAACAGCGACTTATAGGCGCCGTATAGGTTTTGCAATTGCGGCACGATCGCCGCGCGGCGCGCCGCCTCCGGGCCCTTCGTGTTCGTCAGCACGGCGGCGACTTCCGTATAGGTGAGCCGCGCCGCCGAATGCATGACGCCCGGGTAGAACTGGTAGGCCTTGATTTCGCCGCGCGCCGTGATCAGCATGTCGCAGACGAGCACGCAGCGGTCGACCTCGGGGTTGAGCGAGCACAGGCCGTTCGACAGCTTTTCCGGCAGCATCGGGATGACGCGGCGCGGGAAGTAGACGGACGTGCTGCGTTCGATGGCGTCGGTGTCGAGCGACGTATCGGGCCGCACGTAGTGCGACACGTCGGCAATGGCCACGATGAGACGAAAGCCGTCGCCGCGCCCGACTTTGGCCGGCTCGCAGTAGACGGCATCGTCGAAATCGCGCGCGTCCTCCCCGTCGATCGTCACGAGCGGCACGTCGCGCAAATCGACGCGGTGGCGCACATCCGCGGGGCGCACTTCATCGGGCAAGGCGGCGGCTTCGGCAAGCGCGCCGTCGCTGAACTCGTGCGGCACGCCGTACTTGCGCACGGCGATTTCTATTTCCATGCCCGGATCGTCGATATCGCCGAGCACTTCGGCCACGCGGCCGAGCGGCTGCGAATGCCGGCTCGGGAAATCGGTCAACTCCACGACGACGATCTGCCCGACTTTGGCCTTCTTCGTATTTTGCGTGACGAGGATGTCGTGACCGATGCGCTTGTCTTCGGGGGCGACGATCAGCGCGCCGTTTTCGTTGAGCAGGCGGCCGATCACGCGCTTGTTGGCGCGATCGGTCACTTCGACGACGTGCCCTTCCGGGCGGCCGCGGCGATCGTACCCAACGATGCGTGCCAGGACGCGATCGCCGTGCATGACCTTTTGCATTTCCGCGTTGGGCAGAAAGAGGTCGTCTTGCCCGTCGTCGCGGATGATGAAGCCGTAGCCGTCGCGATGGCCTTGCACGCGGCCGGCGACGAAATTGGACGGGTGCGTAAGTTGGTAGTAGCCGCGCTTGTCGAGCCGGATTTGGCCGTCGCGTTCCATGGCGCCGAGGCGCTTGAAGAAACCTTCGCGCTCCTGACGCTTGATCGACAGGGTCTCGGCAATGTCGTTGGCGGCGAGCGGGGCATCGCTCGTGCGCAGCACGCCGAGGATTTCCTCGCGGCTGGGGATCGGGTACGGATATTTGCTCAAGGGGCGCTTGTCGATGATTTGTTCTCGGCTCGATACGTATGACACGGCAATGCGCGCCATTCTAACACCCGTCAATGGCGGGACGGACGGGACACGAAGCCGGTGTCCGCGCCTGCACGCGCGGCTGCGCCGGCTAGCGCCGGCGGGGTCGGATCGAAGGTCAAGCGTGCGGGTAATACAAAATGCTTGACAGCAAGCTCTGGGCCGATATAATGGCGGTCTTTGTTGCAAGACGCACACCTGCCCAGGTGGCGGAATTGGTAGACGCACTAGGTTCAGGTCCTAGCGGTGGCAACATCGTGGAGGTTCGAGTCCTCTCCTGGGCACCAGAAAAATAAATCCAGATCAGTTACTGGATGATGTTCGCGATGAAGCCCGCTCTTGCGGGCTTCTTGCTTTGGGGCACCTAAAACGTGCTCGCGTTCCGCGATACGCTAACGTCGAATGAGTACGTTTTGAGTACATGAAAGTTCGAATTGGCGGAAACGGACTCACCGCAAGGCTCGCATTTCTCACGGCTCGCATCCAGTCCGATACACCGGTTCTCCCGCAAGTACAGTCGATAAATCACGGCCCGGGCCAATCTATCAGCCCGGTCCTGAATTCGGCAAGCCCGCTCTCAACCGTCCTTATGGGATCGCCGGAGCGAGAGTCGCCCCGCAGCATGTGCATTACCAGCCAATCACGCAGTTCGGGATCAACCAGAATGCGGACGATCTGTTCCTTGCTTTCTGGAGAAGCGATCGACGCTATATCCATTCCGAGCAATCTCGGACCAGCACGCTCGAACACATAATCGCACGCTGCCAGCAATGGCAGTTCTTCTCCATAAAGCCTGTCGACGTTGCCCGCAGCAGCATAGTTTTCCAGCAGATACCGGAAATCCACCGCGTCTTTCGGATTGGACTGTCCGCGGTCCAGCCATGCGATCAATTTCGTCATCACGAGACCCGGTATCGAAGCAACTGGGATCTCGCAACGATCTGCGATGTGCACAGTCACCGCACTATCCAGCGCTTCGGCGTAGCCCGCTACATTCATCACGATTGCCATGTCCGGCGGCCACGCCACTTGCGATGGGGCAATCTCGACACCGCCGAAGGGAACCAGATCCACCGGAAAGCCGTCGCCAACCGCTGGCGAATAGTGAAGCCGATGCAAAATCTTCGCGTCCGGTCGAAAGGTCCGCTCCTGAAGAAGCGCAGATCTGAGCGCTTCGAACGCCGGCCAACTCTCGATGGCCATGGCGAAATCGATGTCAGGACTGGCGCGGTTGAGAGCGAAGCCATGTAGGTGGTACATCAGAATATCTCGCGCCGTCGCGCCGACAACGAAGTACTGTAGGTTCGTCAGCCGAGCAACGCGATCCATGATTATCAGTACAGCCTGCTTTCCTTCCGGCAGCGGCCTCTTAAGATGTATCGCCGTCATGCGCCGTTCTCTAGTTGTTCGCGAATCAACGCCGCCGCCTCCGCATTGCGAGGTTCCCTCGTACGCTGAAGATCTGCGTACACGAGCAAAGGTGGCGCTGCCTGCTGTTCGGTCCGTGTGTCGTCGAAGTGCCAGAAGGCATCGATGATTTCCAGCGTGCCGGCCGGATCGGCACGCAAGTGGTGTCGCTTCGCCAGTGCCATCACTACAGCCGGTCTCGTCGCAGGTTCGACATAGAGCGTTTGCGAGGCCGGCCGAAGCTGCCCTGTCAGTTTTGCGGCAGCCACTTCCCCGCTCCACCATGCCTGTCGCGCAGGAAGTTCTACATGCTGCCACCACGACGGATCGCCGACTGCGAACCGTTGTACGTTGAGCTTCGGCAGCAGGCGAAGCGAATAGTTGATAGCCCACTCTTCCCTCAGGGCGGCTGGATCGAGCAATCGCCGATCGTCCGTGCCTGCCAGCAGGCCGCGTTCACGTAGGTCGTCGAATACGCTGCCAACGGTACCAAGCGCCACCCCCGCCGACGATGCGATTTCTCGGTACGGACGGTTGACCAGTTCCGGAGCGGATAACAACACAAAAATCATCCTGAGCGCAGAGGCGCTCGCGGAGATGGCTGGCTTCCCTGATCTCAAGGCGAGACGCTTGATGTCCGGATTCGCCGGCCTGCCTGTCACGAGGATGTACTGACCAGGCGCATGCACATATAGATTACCGGCGAGGTCGATGAACTGTAGGCCATGTTCGACACACTCATCCGCTAACGCAGGCGTCAGATAGGTAGTAGCCAAGAGGATCGGAGAATCCGCGGTGGCACCCTTGGCAGCGACGGCCCTCACGTCCTCCCGCGATCTTATCCGACCGCGGGCCGCGAGCGTGTATGGCTGAGTGGCACCGTTCACCTCCAGCATGGCCTTCCCATCCCTAGCCGCCGCAGCGCTTCGCCCCGCCGGGCGGTAGTCGATGACACGCAGGGGAACACTCAGACGTGCGGTGGCCGCATTGACGAGCTGTCTGAGCAGAGCTTCGGTTGGGCGGTCAAAGTTGGGGAGACCATATTGCTTGTCGCCGTTCATAAATCCCGTCCGTTCAAAAATGGTGAACATGCAGTTATTATGAACACAAACGGCAGGCCGTTCAATTTTTCCCTTGTTCATACTTTTCGAACAACAGAAAAAGATGAACTGGCGCCCCCTCATGGGCGCCAGGCAACCGCTACCGATCCGCAAATGAGTACGCCAACGAGTACACGACGACTCGAACGCCAAACAAAAATCTTTTAACAATCAGTCTCTTGGACGCTTCCTTCGAGTCCTCTCCTGGGCACCAACGGTTCTTCCGAGAAGATCCGTAGCATTCTAAAAACCCCCGTAAGATCAAGCTCTTGCGGGGTTTTTTATTGTGCCCCTCCTTGAAAGGGCCTGAAGGCCGAGGCTTGCCGCGCCTCTGGTCAATCGGCCTTGCAGATCCCGTAATGCTTCCCTTCGTAGTCGGGCTGACGGGTCAGCTCGCAAACCAGATTGATAGGCTTGCCGTCGAGCTCCGTGTTGGCGTTGTAGGAAGTCTTGCCGTGCAGCCAAGCGGTGTACTCAACGCCTCGATACTTGATCGTGATGGTTTGCTGTATCGTCGGCTGCGCGGGAATCAGTCGAAGCAAGCCTGCCTTGCGCTCAATGGCCGGAAACCCAAAAGCTCCCTTTGCATCAGTTACGGCATGCTGCGGCGGAATTTCATTCTCGTCGTCCGACCACACCACCTTCTCGATCAGCTCGGCGCCCTCTACCGGCTTGCCGTCCTTCAAAACCGTGCCGTGTACTTCAGAAAACAGAACCCAACGATCCGACGTACCCATAGCCCGTCCCTCCGGTACTGCGGCAAGCAACCCCACAAACGTCATCAGGAGGGCGCCAGTCGAGAACAAGGCCCTCCTGCGCTCTAACTGTCTCGTTCTCATACGACTCCGCTCCTCTACCCGTCAGCACAAGCCAGATGTCGCAAGGCGCGCAGGAGGAAGCGAGCGCCTGATTGCGCACCACACTTCACCGCGGCTTCGTGCGATACAGCCACGGCCAGTCGTCTACATCAAGACCAACGCATTCTCCCTGTATGCGGCGCTCTGCCAGCACGAATTTTGCGCCGTCGAAGATCCACCTCGTCGTAGCGCCGCAATCGCCTAGGCCACGAACTCGCTCAAAGCTCTCGAGCGAGCGCTGATCGGGATCGTAGCGGGCGCCCACCAATGCGTTTCTGGGCGGCGGCTCGCTATCCGGATCGGCATCTGCGCTGTTCTCCTCGTCCAATTCCAGCCGCGTGCCAGCAAAGGGGGGCCGGCGGAGCACGCGGTACCAGAGGCTGGCATCGTTATACGAAGGGTCCGCGCAGTCCAGCGTCACGATGGCCTCGCTCGCAGAGAGCGCTTGCGCTGCGCTCCCTTCCGGCGCCGCCTGTAGCGGCCCCTCGTCGTCGCCCGTGTAGCAGCGCCGAACATCGGCACGAAATCTCCTGAACGTCGCGTCGACGAGCTGTTGCTGCTCTGCCTTCGACATCTCCGGCACAGGCGCCGCCGGGCGGACGACCGGCAAGGGCCGTGCCGCGGGCACTGACGATGCCGGGGCCATTCCCGGGCGCCGCCACGCGGTAACCGTCCCCACCCGCCCCTGTACGCCGTCTACTGCCAGCAGCGCGGCGCTCAAACCAGCCAGCGAAAGTTTTCGCGTGCCGGCAGCAGTCGGGTCGCCCAGGCTCATCATGTTTGCATCGCGCGCCGCGTTCACCCAGGCGGTGATCACGGAAGTGTCGTCGGTGCCAAGCCGTCTGCCGTAGGATTGGGCGTACTCAGGTTGCCACGTCTTCCATTTCGACGAATCGGTATCGAACGCATGAGCGTCGATGCGTATCTGATCGGCCCCAACAGGCCCTCCAGCCGCAATCTCGAGTCGCATCCTGCCCTCGGGCCCGGCATCGCGCCAAAGCCATACCACGACCGCCTCCCCCTCCTTGGCTTCGTCCATGGTGCCTTCTACCACACAGCGTTTAACGTTATCGCAAACGACTTCCCAGTTCTTGAAGTCGCCATAGAACGAGGAATCGCCTTTGGGCGCCGCCATCACAATCGACGATGACAGCCCCCCCAGAATCAATGCCAGTCCGATGCGGATACAACGAGCCATGGTCATGGTTCTATCGGCGCGCAACGTTGCGGATACGGACTCATCTAATAGCGCGAGCTGTGGCAGGCTCCGGACTGAACGCCGCAGGTCCGGGCCATGACAGGCTGCGCCACCCACGGTTTCGCGAGGAAAGCCATTCGGCAAGCGTCTGCTCGTCGAATACCTGGCCGAACGGGTCGGCGCGAAAGGCCGCTACCCATTGGCGGCGCCCTTCGATGAACGCCCGCCCGTAGTCTTCCCAGCTTGCGAAGCAATCCTGCGCACGTTGCGCATTGAGCAGCAGCACGCGCCACCCGACCTGCGGCTCCAGCCACCCCATCAACATGACCATGCGCACCAGAAACGCCGTGCGGGCGCATGCGAACGCGAGCGATGCGCGCGGATCGTCGGTCGGCAACAACTCGTGCAGATCGGCACGAAACCACTGTGCCTCGAGCGTACGAGCGAGATGCGCTCGCGCGTCGTCGCCGCTCGCATCGATGCGCAAGCCCATCTGATGAAGCAGTTGCGGCCGGAACCGGGCACGCATCGTATCGGTCATGACCAAGTCCGCCGACACGTGAAACGTCCCGAATCGCGTGGCGACGGCAAACGGCTGCGCTAACGCGAGGGCCCAACGCTTGCGTGCCGGCAACTTCTCCGGGCGCAGCCTCTGGGCAAGGCGATACATCTGCCAGCCGGCGAACAGCACGACAAAGACGTTGAACCACCAAGGCTGAGACATCGTCCGGCCTCCTTATGCCGTGAGCGCTGAGACGTCGAGCCGATCGTCGTCGGATCCCTCGAATCCCGGCCACGCAACGCCTTCGGTCGCAAACGACGCCTGCTCATCCGCCGGTGTGCCGTCGAGCCTGCGCATGGCATAGCGAACGGCAACGGCCCGCGGCGCGCGTGCATGCAGCAACTGCGGCGCACGGGCGGCCACGAACCATTCGACCGCCGGCGTCGGCGCCGCTAGATGCGAGAACAGCGTCGGATGCCGCGCAACGAGGGTGGCTTGCATGGCCCCGTCCTTCACATCGTCGATGTGCACCCAGCGCCCCTGCGTGCGCACGACGCCGATCGCAAGGCAGTCGGCCGGCATCACGTCGTTCGTGCCGAGCGCGTTGAGGCAGGCCACGAGCTCGTTGACGTAACGGGCAACGGGCGGCCGGTTCTGCTTGCCTTTCACCTGCTCGACTTCGAGCGAGCCGTCCTCTCGCACAATCACGCTGATCGTCACATGCGGTTGCCCGCTGACGTCCCGAAAGCTGATGAGTCGCACGCGCTGAGCCTCGATCGCTTGCGCGTACCGTTCACCGTAACCGCCTGTCAGCGCTTGCCGATCGGTAAACTGTCCTAGACAGTGACGCATCGCGTAGCTTTCGTAGGCCATCTCGGCGCGCAGCTGCGCACTGTCGTGGCGGAACTCGACGAACCGGCCGTTCGGGAGATCGAGCAGCGTGCGAACCGCCTCGGGCCGGCTTTCGCGCCAGCCGCGCTCGATGCGAGCCGCCATCCGCGCGTGCTCGCTTTCCCACAGCGCGAGCGCCTGCGGGCAATTGATGCGATCGAGCTTGCCGGCCAGCGATGTGCCGGCACGCGATTCGAGAAATTCGACCAAGCGCGCTTCGAGCTCGAGCAACGACGGCTCGGCCGGATCGACCCACACCACAGGCGCTAGCGCAGCAGCCGCGGGCTCGCCTCGCTGTTCGGCCGCTTCGCCAAAGCGCGCGATGACCCACGCCGGCAATGGTGCCGGCGCAAGCGCGCGCTGCGCGTCGTCGAGCGATTCGATGGCGCGGGCAGGAACAAAATTAGCGACGACGTGACGATAGAAGTGATTCAGGAGCCACGCGCCGATTTCGTCGCCGTCGCCGCGTGCACGACTGCGCGCGGCGATGCCCGCTTTCAATTCGCCGGCATTGAGGGCATTGCGCGGCGCGTAACCGAGCCTAATAGCTGGGGTATTCATCGCCAGAACCTCCACCACCGTTTGCGCGCCGACTCGCGTGGCAACTGCCATGCGGTCCCATCGCGGTACGACGCGAGTTGTCGCTCGACGCCTTCGGTGTCGAGACGCTCCTGCTCCGGACGCGCCTCGTTCAGCGCCAACACACGCTCGTACCATGTCTTCGCCTCGTCGTAGCGACCGAGATCATGCAATATCGAGGCGGCGTTCCAGGCCGTCCACGGGTTGTCGCTTACCGCCGCCTGGGATTGCAGACTCTCCCAAAGAAACGCCGCTTCGCCCGGACGCGTGGAGGCGAGGTGCATGGCGATGATCACGCGGGCGCCCAACGCGTCCTGCGGGAGCTTCGCTTCATCGACTCGTGCGATCTGCCGCTGCCACGTCACGAGCCGCTCGAGCCATATCAAGATTTCGTCGCAGCGTCCGAGCGTCTCTAGCGAGCTGGCGATGTGGCGCACATACCAGTTGGGCGAATAGTCCCCGAAACCGCGCTCCATCGAAAATTGCCAAAGCTGCTCGGCCATGTCGATAGCCCCTGCGTGGTCGCCGCTCGCCCGCAACGCATTCATCCAGCTTGCGTATTGGTCGGCGAACGGGCTTGCCGCGATGCCGCGCCGATGCAGTTCGAACGCCTCCGCATAGCGCTCGGCATGCCTGTAACAGAGGCCGAGATTGTTGCAGAGCATGGCGTAAAGCTCCGCGCATCCGTCGTAAGAGTGCCCGCTCCCCGTCTCGAGAAAGCGCTCCATGTAAGCGAGGCCCTGCTCGTAGACGGTGCACTTGAGTCGATTCAATTCAGCGCGCGCGTCAGCTTTGGAAGGCTCCGGCACGCTTTGAAGAAACGCTTCGCTATCTTCGTCGAGCCCCGCCGAATACCGATAGCAGGCTCTGCCGCTCGCGAGCCCAGGGGAGGGAAACTGGACTGCGGCGGCTAAACCGAGCGACTGCTGGCGTGCGACGAACAACGCGTAGTGCGAGCGATCGTCGCTCATGCCGCCCTGCACGATGGCCGCCTGCAGCCGGTCGGCTTGCGTCGATGGGTCGATGAGCTTCGCGCGGCCATCGTGCAGTGCGCTCAGGCAGACGATCCACGGATGATCCGGCGCTCGCCGCTGCGCGAGTGAACGGGCCGCAGCGTGGACGGCTTCCCGCAGCTCGTCTCCCCGCCATTCGCCGACCGTCGCAAAAACCTCGGCATGCGCAGCGGAGCGCAGCTTTATGTCCGTTCCGCGCGCCCGGCCATGCGCGACCAGCCGCTCGAGCAAGTAGGTGGTATCGCAGGCGAGCATCACGCACAGCGGCCACCATACCGACGCATCGCGTTCATCCGCCAGCCGTTCGTGGACAATCTGCGCCATCCCCGCCCACGTCTTCTCTTCGCACTCGTAGATATGGAAGAACACACGCTGCCCCGCCTCGTCGAGCCGTCCGGCTTCGATGAGCCATGGCAGCTCGTATTCGATGAAATCATCGGTTCCGTTCGCCGACAGGCTGTGTCGGGCCAGCTCGCACGCCGCGAGCGCAGCCTCCGGACCCGCCTGCGCATATGCGGCGCGGGCGGCGAGGCGCGCCAAGCGCACTTCGAGCTCACGGCGGCGGGCCTGGGGCCAATCGGCCACCCGCTTGCCAACGGCTCGCTCAATGACGGCATAGCCATGCGGCGCGATCGCGATCAGCAAGTCGCCCAGGCGCAACCAAGCCTGCTCGTCGACGGACTGATCCGGCGCGGCTTCTTCCATCGCGGCGAGCGCGGCGTCCGCGGCCCGCACCGCGTCGGCGTCCGCGCCTTGCCGTTTGAACACCGACGCGCGGCGCCGCTGCCGGTCAGCCTCGTCTTGTGCACGAAGCGTCGCCCGCTCGGGGACGGCCAGACGCAGCGCATGGCGCAACTCGATGGCCGCGAGCGCGTGCGCCGGATAATGAAGCTCGATGTTGTCGAAGGTCCCCCAGCGGCGATAGCGATCCGCATGAAGCCCGCGCTCCTCGGCGACGACATGGCGAATTTCGACGAGGGCCATTCCTATGGCGTCCTCCTCCCGCAGGAAGGTAGCGATCTGCAGGCGGTACAGCGCAAGACGCATTCGGGTATCGGCACGGGCATCGGGTGCCGCGCTCGCCAGCACACTCGTCCCGTCGACATCGAGCATCGCGCGCGCCGCGGCCGCGTCGCCGGCGTACAGCCAGAGGCCTAGAAGCCGGGCAATTGCGTCGATCGAATGCGCGCGCAATGGCTGCGCACGCAGCGCCGCCAGGACGCTATCGGCTTTTTCCGCGTCTTCTGCCAAATCGGCTTCGAGCCGATCCAGATAGTGATCCAACGGTCGGCCCGTTACGACATCCACGCCCGGAGTCATCCCTTTCTCCGTGATCCCTTTGGGAAAGGCGATAGATTAACAGCCTTCGATTTCTGTCCGGTTGCTATGAGTGAACGCTGTCGCTCACTGCATCATGCAAAGCGCAAGGGCGATGCTCCAGAGGATCAACAGTGATGGCGCGCTGGCAAAGCTGGTGTCAGCGCACCTTCGCATCGCTGGCGCGCACGCCGGCGAGCAACGCGATGCCGCTCGACGCGAGCAATCCTGCCAGCAGGTATACCGCGAGATCCATGCTGCCCGTGCGCGTGCGAATCATGCCGACGACCCACGGACTCACGATCCCGCTCGTGATGCCAATGCTGCTGATCAACGCGATCCCGGCCGCCGCCGCATTGCCCGAAAGATAGCTCGGCGGCAAAGCCCAGAAGATCGGCAGCGCGGCGAAGATGAGTACGGCGGCAGCCGAGAGAATCGCAAGCATTGCCGGAAAGCTTTGAAGATGCAGCGTCAGTGCCGCGAGCGCAATCCCGCCACCGATGGTGCAAAACGCGAAGAGCTTGCGTCGCTCGCCCGTGCGATCCGATCTGCGCGCAATGACAATGAGACCGACCGCGCCGATCGCATTCGGTATGACCGTAAAGAGACTCACCTGCACGACGTCCTTGATACCGAAGTCGCGAATCATCATCGGCATCCAGAAGTTAAGCGTGAGCGACGCGCACGTTAGCGAGAAATAAATAAACGCAAAGAGGTACACGCGTGGATTCATGAGCGCAGCTACGAAACCGCGGGCATCGTGTGTCGACGAGCGTTGGCGCTCCAACGCCCTATTCGCTTCCGATCCAAAGCGACGCTTCGTGTCAGTGCGATCCTGCGCGCAGAGTACGATCAAGCGCGACTTTTCTTCGTCCGAGAGCCAACGCGCATGTTCGGGCCGGTCGACCAGATAGAACAGCGCGACGAACGCCAGCAACACGGCGGGCACGCCTTCGATTGCGAACATCCATTGCCACCCGTAAAGGCCAAGGACGCCGCCCATGTCACGCATGATCCAGCCGGAGAAGAGTCCGCCAAGCACGCCTGCAACCGCCACACCCGCGAAGAACACCGACATCACTGCCGCGCGGCGATTCGCGGGGAACCAGTACGTCAGATACAGCACGATGCCGGGAAAGAAGCCCGCTTCGAAAATGCCGAGCATGAAGCGCAGCGCATAAAAATGCGTGGGTTTGCTGACGAACATCATGCCGACCGACGCGAGTCCCCACAGCAGCATGATGCGCGTAAACGTCCGGCGCGCGCCGTACCTCGCGAGAAGCATATTGCTGGGCACTTCACACAGCACGTAGCCGATATAGAACACCGCGGCCCCGAGTCCGTACATGGCATCGGAAAAGCCCAGATCTTGCTTCATCTGCAACTGCGCAAAGCCGATGTTGATGCGGTCCAGAAAGGACACGACATAACAAAGGAAGAGAAACGGAATGATGCGCCACGCGACTTTCGCGTTGATGCGTTCATCCTCCGCAATATTATTTTGTATGGCGAACGATTCTATGTCGACAGAATTTTGCATGTCTCGCTCCACGGCGGCCGCGTCTTCGATTGACGCATGCGGATTGCCCGGACGTCTTGCGCGTCCTGAAAGCAAATCAAGAAGAGGGACCGAACCAGGCCCTCGTGCGATAGATCAGTTCTGATGTCAGTCCTGCAGTGCGCCCCACATTTCCTTGTCGCGCTCCGCCGTCCAGACGCGCGGATGTTCGATGCCACTCGCTTCGTCATAAGCGCGCGACACATCGAACGGCAGACAGTGCTCGTAGATGAACACCTGGCCGAATTTCGGATCCATCGACTTGCGCGCAAGCGCCATCGCGCCCTTCAGATCGAGCTTCTGTGCGACGGCATCGCGACCCGCCTGCAGGAGCGTCGTCACGAAGTCCTTCGTATAGTCGATGCCTTCGTCCACTTCAACCGGATTGAGCAGCGCGGGACCGCGTCCCGGCACGAGCTTGTGCGGTTCGAGCTTGCGCAGCGCCTCGAGCGTCGCGGGCCATTCCTCGAGCTGCGCGTCGCCGCAATAACAGGCGGCGTCGTATTCCACTAGGTCCCCCGAGAACAACACCTTCTGCGATGGCAGCCACACGATGGTATCGCCCTTCGTGTGACCCGAGCCCAGATGCGCGATCTTCACTTCCAGCTTGCCGAGCCACAGCGTGATCTCCTTCTCGAACACGAGCGTCGGCCACGTGAGGCCCGGCACCGTTTCGACGCCCGCGAACAGACGCGGAAAGCGCTCGATTTCCGACTTCATGTCCTGCTCGCCGCGCTCGACGATCATCTCGTAGGTGCCGCGGCTTGCAATCACCTGTTGCGCGCCCTCCTCGAAATACGCCGATGCACCCAGCACGCGCACTGCATGATAGTGCGACAGCACGACGTATTTGATCGGCTTGTCGGTGACGCTGCGGATCTTGGCGATCAGATCCTGCGCCATCGCCGGCGTCGCGGTCGTATCGACGATCAGCACGCCGTCGTCGCCGATGATGACGCCCGAATTCGGGTCGCCCTCGGCGGTGTAGGCCCACGCGCTATCCGAAAGTTGCGTGAAGGTGACTTTCTTTTCTTCCAGGTCGGCCTGGGATGCGAATGCTTTTGCCACGTCTGTCTCCGTTCGTTCGGCAGGGGATGACCCATGGTCGAGCCGCAGCAGAAATTTGTCAATAGCAAATCTCATTGCTATAAACGAACTACAGGAAAACCCCCGGTGCTTTGACGGTCAGGCCGGATGCGCTAGCATCGATCGATCGGACTGTTGTCCGCAGGAGCGAAGCCCCCTTGAAAGAAGTCACAGACAAACCGCAACGAGGCATTCAGAGTGTCGAAGTGGCCGGACGCATTCTCGAAGCGCTTGCGAAACACCGTGAACCGGTGGCATTGAGCGAACTGGCCAACGCCGCCGCGCTGTCGACGGCGCAGGCGCACACGTATCTCGTCAGCCTGACGCGCCTCGGCCTCGTCAAGCGCGATGCGCTCACCGGCTACTACGAGCCCGGCCCGCTCTCGTTGCGCCTCGGGCTCATGTTCGTCGAGCAGCAGGAGGCGTATCGCGTGGCCGCGTCGTATGCGGCAGGGCTGGCCGAGCGGATCGGCCATAGTGTGGCCGTATGCATGGCGGGCGCGCAGGGGCCGACCATCGTTCGATACGAACGCGGCGGCTATCCTCTGCACGTCAACTTGCATGTCGGCACAGTGATGTCGCTGCAAACCACGTCTACCGGGCGCATCTTCAGCGCGTTTCTCGATCCTGACCAGGTCGCGGCGATGATGAAAGTCCAGGGCGTCGACCGGCCGTGTATCGGCACCGACGACCCGGCTGCGCCCGATCACGCCGCTTGGCAGGCCAACCTGGAAGACACGCGCCGCCGAGGCATGGCGCGTAGCGTGGATATGCCGAGCCCCGGCATCTGCAGCCTGAGCGTGCCCGTGCGCAACGCCGATGGACGCTTGCAACTAGCGCTGACGGTCATTGGGCCATCGGGCGCAATGGACGTGACCTGGACCGGCGACATCGCACGCGAACTGCGTGACGTCGCGCGGCGCATCACCGAAGCTCTTTCTCAACCGTCCTCCGTTCATGCCCTCTGACTTCTCCGCGAACCCGAACGACGCTGCATCATCTGAAGCGAAAGCACAGCGCCGCATCAATGCGCTTGACAGCACGGGCGACCTGCTGAACGCGCTGGCATCCGCCGGTCAGCCAATGAACCTGCGCGATCTGGCCGCCGCCGCGGGCATGCCGTCCGCGAAGGCGTTTCCGCACCTCGTCAGTTTGCAGAAGATCGGACTGCTTTCACGCGACGATGACGGCTGCTTTTCCGCCGGCGCGCTCGGCTTCGAGTTGGGTCTGATCGCGCTGCAACGTCTCTCGCCGACGCGCGATGCCGAACCCGAAATTGTCTCGCTCGCCGCGACGACGCAACTGAGCGTCGCGGCCGCCACGCTCGGGCCGCTCGGGCCGACGATCATCCGTCTGGAGGAATCCGCGCGGCCGCAGCACATCAGCCTGCGCGCCGGCACGGTGATGTCGCTCGTCAATACGGCGATCGGGCGCGTGTTTGCCGCGCATATCTCGGAGGACGTGCTGGAAGGATTGCTCGCGCAGGAATCGATACGCCTCGCCGGTGCCGATGCCGCCGATACAATGCCGCCGCTCAGCCGCGCGTATCGCGAGCGGCTGAGCCGCATTCGCGAGTGCGGCATCGACGATGCGTTCGATGCGCCGGTTCCCGGCGTCGGCACATTCGCCGCGCCTGTCTTTGACCATACGCGCAGCGTCCGGCTGGTGATCGCGGTGATCGGCTCGTCGCGCAGCATGGACCGTGACCACAACGGCCCGATCGCGCGTGTGCTGCTCGCCGCGACGCAGCGCCTGTCGTGGCGCTTCGGCGCGACGAATCTACCCGGCGCGGGCGGCCTTTAGGCGTTTGCCTCAGGCGTTCGCGTCTGGCCGCCGCCTCGGTTCGGCAGCGGCGAACGCTTCAGGCTGCGTGAACTGCGTCGATCACGCCGGAACGCGCCTTCGCGAACGCTTCCGCGAGCACGTCCATATCGCCGATATGGTTGGCCAGCAGCAGCACGAGTTTGGCGTTGACCATCTGGCTGTCGACATCGCTCAGGCCGTTGTGCGTGTCGATCAGACGCTCGTAGAGGGCGTCCATGTCCGCGATATTGGGTTCGAGATTCAGGTGGCTCATGGGCCGCTCATCCGTTCAGGTTGGCATTGCAAGTGGCGCGGTTCACGGCCGCGGAAATCGAGGCGACGTCGAGCGCGCGCCAGCGTGCGCAGACATGCTGGTCCGGGCGCACGAGATAGAAGGTGCCGGGACGCGCGTCGAAGCGGTGGGCGACGATGCCTTCGATGTCCTCAACCACTTTCACGCCGGTCATCGGCGGCAACTTCATACCGCGCGGCGCGACGATCAGCGGACGCACCGCGACGGGCAGATGCGCGAGCACCGCCAGCCGCGCGGCCGTCTCACAGATGTCGTCTTGCAGGCCGCAGAAGTAGACGCCCCAAAACTCGCTGCCGGAAAGCTGATGCAGAAACCACGCGTCCTTCCCATCGGCGATGACGGGCGCATCTGTGCAGACAGACCCAGGCACCATTGCGCAGACGAACGAATCGGCGGGATCGTCGGGCGTGTTAAGCGGCGAATTCGACAGCACCGCCGGCACCGACAGCCGTCCGCTATTCACGATGCGCCGTGCAAACGCGCAGTCCTTCGCGAGCTTCAGCGTCGCGTCGCGAAATAGCCGCGACACCGCGCTTTTAGGCGTGATGAAATCTGTCGCGCGGGTCGAGTTGAGAATGTTCTCATCCGCCGCGAATTCGCGCTCGGACGCGTAGGTGTCGAGCAGCGCGGACGGAGCATCGCCGTTGACGACCAGCCGCAGCTTCCAGGCCAGATTGTCGGCATCCTGCACGCCGCTGTTGGCGCCTCGCGCACCGAACGGCGATACGCCATGCGCGGAATCGCCAGCGAACAGCACGCGGCCGTGACGGAAGGAATCCATCCGCAGGCACGAAAAGGTATAGACGCTCACCCATTCCAGTTCGAATTCCACGTCCTCACCCAGCAGCGCCTTCACGCGCGGAATCACACGCTCGGGCGCTTTCTCCGCAACGGGATCCGCGTCCCAGCCGAGCTGGAAATCGATGCGCCATACGTTATCCGGCTGTCGGTGCAGCAGCACGGACTGATTCCGGTGAAACGGCGGATCGAACCAGAACCAGCGCTCGGTCGGAAACGATACCTTCCTCTTCACATCGGCGATCAGGAAACGGTCCTTGAACGTACGTCCCCGGCTGTCAAGACCGAGCAGGCCGCGCAAGGCACTGCGTGCGCCATCGGCGGCGACGACATATCGCGCGCGCAGCGGATAGGTGCCGTCAGGCGTCTCGATCTGCAATTCGACGTGATCGTCGCGCTGCGTCAGGCCCGCGACGCCACTCTTCCAACGGATCTGCAGGTCGTCTAGCTGCATGGCGCGGTCTGCGAGGTAGCCTTCGACGTAGTACTGCTGGAGATTGATGAACGCAGGCCGCGCATGACCCGTTTCCGGCAGCAGGTTGAACGTATAGATCAGTTCGTCCTGAAAAAACACCTTGCCGACGTTCCAGCTTACGCCTTTTTCGACCATGCGTTCGCCACAGCCGAGGCGATCGAAGATTTCGAGTGTCCGCTTGGCGAAGCAGATGGCACGGGAGCCCGAGGACAGCGTGTCGTCGTTGTCGACGAGTACCACTTCGACACCTTGCTGCGCGAGATCGATCGCGGTGGACAGCCCGACCGGCCCCGCCCCGACGATGACCACCGGATGCACCGCGTTCGACGGCGCATCGTGCTCGGCCGCCCGCAGGTAGTCGAACCGCAACTGCTGATAATCGGTCTGCATGCCGCGTCTCCTGACGACCTAAATTTATCTATGGCAAATTTGCTTGCTATACACGAATTGATGGTCATTGTAGGGCGAGGTGGCTGAAGGGGAATCTGTGTAAACCCTAGTGCGGGTAACGACGGCCGTTCCAACGGAGCGCGCGGCCGAGCGAGCGCGGCCAAGCGGACGACACGACAGAGCGCGGTCGTCTCTTCGGCACCAGTCTCTAGCCTCCGCTCGCGAAACGCTTTGGCGATGCGGACCAACGCGGTTCAACCATTGCGCCTTCGGCGCGGCGTCACGTGCCACGCAAGTCAGGCGCAATCGCTTCAGCTTTGCCGCTTTGTGCCGAACGCGCGGCAGCCTCCACGCAAGCGAGGGCCAGCGCGCCATGCGCCAGCGTCACGGCTGAACGCGACTCCCCCCTTACCAAATCGACGAAAGCACTCCACTCTGCTTCGTACGCACGCAGATAGCGATCAAGGAAGAAGAAACCGGCTTGGCCGAGAACGTCCCCTCGTCGCTGATCCTTTCGACGGTATTTTCAAGCACATTTTGCGCTGCGAGTAGACCGCCCGAACCGAGCAATTCGATGCGCTGGGCGATCCAGCGTCGTTTGGCGGAGACGTCAACGCTTCAATGCCTCGTCAGAGCCGTGGCGCGATGTGACGCGGCGCGCGACGTACCCCACGGTCGCCCCCTGCACCAACACGGAAAAGATGACCACGCAGTAGGTCATCGCCACGATTACCTCCCGTTCGTCGCCTTTCGGCAGCGATAGTGCCAGCGCCACGGAAATCCCCCCGCGCAGCCCGCCCCAGGTCAATAATCGCCATAGTCCCGCCGGCAGCGGCGTTCGGCGGATGGCCAGCGCGACCGGTATGGCGGCGCTCAGCGCGCGCGCGACGAGTGTCAGCGCAACAGCGCCGGCGCCGGCGACCAGCAGCGACGGTGAAAACGAGATCGACAGCACCTCCAGGCCGATCAACATGAACAGCATCACGTTCAGGATGTCGTCTATCAGCTCCCAAAACGTATCGACGTAGCGCCATGTCGTGCCGGACATCGCGCGCGAGCGCCCCTGATTGCCGGTAATGATGCCGGCCACCACCATCGCGAGCGGACCGGACACGCCGAGGCGATCGGCGAGCGCATAGCCGCCGACGGCGACGGCCAGCGTCACGAGCACTTCCACACCGTATTCGTCGACGGAGCGCAGAACGAAAAACGCGCATCCGCCCAATATCACGCCGAATGCGAGGCCGCCGGCCGCTTCGCGGGCGAACGCGAGCAACGCGGTTTCGGCAGACGGCCAGGCTCCTTGCGTCGCGGCCCCCAAAAGCAGGAGGAAGACGGTAATGCCGACGCCGTCGTTGAAAAGCGACTCCCCGGAGACGATGACCTCGAGATCGGCCGGCGCGCGCGAAGCTCTCAGAATGCCGATGACTGCCACGGGATCCGTCGGCGCGATGAGCGCTCCGAAGAGCAGGCTCCAGACGAGCGGCAGCCTGATACCGATCGAGGGAAGCAGGAGCCAGGCCCCGAAGCCGACGATCAGGGCCGACGCCAACGTGCCGATTACCGCCGCGCTGCCGACCTGCCATCGGTACCGCTTGAGCATTGGCAGATCGACGTGCATCGCGCCGGCGAACAACAGAAGCGAGAGAAAGCCCTGCAATAGCAACTCGCTGAAGTCGATGCCCCGAACGAGCGCCGTCCCGGCATCGCGCAATCCGGACGCGAAGCCCAACGAATCGAGCAAGATGCCGGCAAGGGACAAGGCCAGCGCAGTCACCATGACGCCGATCGTCAAAGGCAAGTGTAGGAACCGATGGCTGACGTACGCCGAAAGCGCCGACAAGACGACGAGAATCGCAATGACATCGAGCAACGGACACGCTCCGTTTTGAACTGTTGTTGCCGAGGTATGCCGGGTTCCGGGAATGCGGTTGCTAGCGGGTTCCGCGCTGCCCGTTGCCGGCCGGCGCCGCCGGCCTCTGTCGCAACGCCTTACGTCAACGGAATCTGATGCACGCAACCCCCGTCTGGCGAGGCCGAAGTTCGGTGACCTTCACAGGCTTGAGCGGCTTGCCATCCGTATCAACTTCCGCGACGCCAACCCTACACTGCCGCTCATGGACATGCCAGAGCGTCTGGAAGAACGACTCGTCGGCAGCGGGCAGCCTGGGCCCCTCCGCGGCGATCAGGCGATATCGCGTGTCCTTTTTCGGCGTAAACGTGGCCGGCATCATGCAGACGTTCTCTTCGTAAGAAATCACGAGCGGAACGTCGGGCACAACTCGTACCGGCTGCGCGCCGGGACCGCCTTCGACATGCGTCTTCCCCGTATAACAGCCTTTGTGGTTCAACGTCAGCAGATAAACGTCGTTGCCCCGTACTTCGAGTTCCGCCGACGGCTCCCCATCGTGCGGGAACGGGTAAGGCTTGCCCACGGTGGTGCAGGCGGCAATAAACACGGGTAGAAGTGCAAATGCTAGGGTCTTTGTTGATTTCATGTTTTTTTTTGAGTTGATGCTCGTGCGGGCGAGCGGCATGCAGGTGTACGGCGCGAACGCGAATGCAAACGTCCAGGCTACCTCACAGCGCGGTCGTCCGGCGCTTCAATTACGCCCCCCTGTTTCGGTGGACTTCCCGCTATGCAGCAAGAAAAACGCCTGCTATCAACGCAACCAATCCCGTGTACCAAGCCGTCATCAAGACACGCCCGACCGAATGCTTTTTGGCGTAAGCCAAAAGATAAAATGGCATGACGAAACACAAGATCCCGCTGATCGGATTTCCTGCAAACGCATACACCCCAATAATAATCTGCGACAGCAAAACTACCGCCATGCCACCGACAATAAAAATCGCTCCAAGCTGGTGCACCATCTTATTAACCGCAATTCAGAGCTTCCAACGGATCGACCTAATCGAACTCGGGTCGAACTTCACGCACGCGAGGAAGCGTTCCGCGCACGTACTTGTGTGAAAGTGCGAAACCAGCAAATCGGTCGGCCGGCAGAACGACGCCGCACTGTCGTTCAGCGGCACCACCATGCTCGTCGTGATCGACTCGCTATACGGGCTGTATTTTACCGAACGCACCGCTTTCAGCAGATGTCTCATCGTTAGCGCTCTTCAGCAAGGGAAACGGCCGGCCATGAAGGCGGAATCCGGATCAGCGGTCACGGGCAGCGCCGAAGCCGAAAGCCCCTGGCGCAGCATCTTCATGATTCGGTCCGGCACGCGCATCGCCGGCGCACGCAGCGGGCCGCCATTGAAACCGGCCAGCCAGTCCTGGTATTTCCACATCGTGCGGTTGAGCACGCCGGTGCCGCCCGCATAGGCCTGCGCCGCGGCGCCGTTCGCATTGCGCGCCGGGTTCACCTTCCAATACATCGCCATCGCTTCTTCCCATTGCCCGTTGCGAGCGAACTCGAACGCCTTCGGGTAATAGCCGCTCATCCAGGCCGTATTGCTGGTGCCGGAGAACTGCAGCTTCATGAGGCTCATCAGCGGAATCGCATCGCCTTCGATCGGGCAACTGATCACGACTTCGTCGCGGAAGTGGTGGTACATCTCGCAGATGCCGGCCGGCAGCGGAAAGCCTTGCTCCGATTTGATCGCGACGATGTTCGGGCAATCAACGAGCAGGCGGCGCACCAGATCCAACGACATGCCCGCAGGGTGCACGCGCTCGAAGCCCCAAAGCGGAATCGGGAACAACATCACCGCAAGTTCGGTCGCGTCGCAGAAGGTCCTGGTGTAGTCGTAGATCTCCTGCTCGGTGGTCGGCCAAAACTGCGGCGGGTACGAGAGCAGCACGATGTCCGCGCCGGCTTTTTCAGCGAGCTTCACGGCTTCGATGTTTTCGGCCAGCGTGCCGAACGCGGCATGAAAGAACAGGCCGAGCCGGTCGCCAGCCGTTTCGCGGGCCCACGCGGTGAACCGCGCGTTTTCTTCCGGCGTGATCGCCACTTCGCTGCAAAGCAGCGTGTAGCGGAAGCCGAATTCCATTGCCAGTTCGATGTCGTGACGGATGCCGCGCTCGTTCAGGCGCTTCAGGTCCGCGCTATAGCTCGGAATCGTGACGGCCGAGCAGCCGGTGAGGTGTTCGCGCGCCCAGGCGCGGGCATCGACCTTTTTGTAGCTAGCCATGAGGGAGCTTCTCCTTGAGTGAGTCTGCGGTGAGTTCTTCGGTGAGTCGTCGATTGAATCGTCGGGTCGGTTCGCGGCGATTCGCGGCGCTATTTCGCAATCGGCGCGATGGTTACCGGAAGCGGCGAGCCGACGCCTTGCCGGACCGCGCGCGCGAGCAACATCTCCGCGATCACGACATCCTGGAGCGCGGATCCGACGGACTTGTACAGAACGATGTCGCCATCGGCACGGCGCGGCACGATGCCCCCCGCCGCCAGCGCGCCAAGAGAGACGAGGCGGTCGGCGAACACCACACCGGCGCGCGCGGCGGCGATGGCGTCACCCGTGTCATGCTCGACCTCCTCGGGCATGTCGGCGACGATGCACGCTGCGCGCGCCATCGTCTCTTCGTCGACTTCCCGCTGCTCGGGCAGGGTCGAACCCAGCGAGACGACCGTGCCCCCCGGTGGCAGCCAGGCGCCGCGCAACACCGGAGATTCGTCACGGCTGCGTGCAGCGCAAATGACGACGTCCGCGTCTTTCACCGCAGCTTCGGGGCGGTCCACCGCGGTGATATCCATGGCGAGGCGGAAGTGCTCGGCAAAGCGGTTGCGGCTCGTCGGTGTCGGGCTGAAGACGCGAACGCTTTGCAGTGCACGCACAGCGCTGAGGCAGTCGAGCGCACCGCGAGCCTCGAAGCCTGACCCGATCACCGCGACGCGCAGCGGCCGGTTCGGGGCGAGCAACGTGACGGCGAGCGCGGCGGTGGCCGCGGTACGCAATCCCGTCACGCGGTTGCCGTCGATCAGCGCGCGCAGCGCCATCGTCTGTTGGTCGAACAGCGAGATCAGATAGCTCGCCCGGCGCGCCCGCGTATTGGCGGCGATCAGCTTGCAGCCCAGGTGGTCGCCGCTCGGCGAGACCGCGGTCAGGCTGCGCAGCCACGTGCCTTCGCCGCGCGCCATCGTGCGGGGCGGCACCATGGCGGCCGAGACGGGCCTCGCATACGCGTCGGCGAGGGCGGCGACGGCCGAAGGCCAGTCGGCGAGCGAAGCGACATCGGCGTCGCTCAAGAAAAGCGTGGGGCGGGAGGATTCGGCGGTGACGGCATCTGACATAGTGCGGGCCTGGAAGTAAGGGGCCGGCACACGATAAAACGCGCTGCGCGTTTAGGGCACTGCCTAAGGTCGAAAGCAGCTATGTCGAAATTCGATGACTGGTGTCGAGCGCGTCGGCCACAGCGCTGACCAAGCGCTGCATGGCACGCGTCGCCCGCGTATGCGGACGGCGCGGCGACTCGGCCAGCACGACGAACCGCTCGAGGACAGGCCCGACGATGCGCGACGATGCGAGCCGTGCGTCGAGCTTGCCGGGCAGGACCGAAGCAATGGCATAGCCGCCGCCCGCCGCCACGACTTCATATTGGAGCCGCACGGAGTCGACTTCGACGGCCGCTCGTAGTGCCACGCCATGCTCCGAGGCGAGACGGTCGAGCCGCGCGCGCAGCAAGTGAGGCCGGCCCGGCACGACGAGCGGTAGGCCGGCCAGCGCTGCGAGGGGCACGTCGCCGCTTGCGACGACGGGATCGCCCCGAGGGCCGACCAAGTGCAGCGGCACCCGAGCGAGTAGATGGCAGTTGCCGATGCTCGCTTCGTCCTCTTTCAAGATGACGGCCATATCGAGGCGGCCCTCGCGCAGATGTTCTTCGAGCTGCGCACTGGCAGCTTCCGTCAAATGAAGCCGAACGGCCGGCAACTGTGCTCGCACGGCCGCAAAGAGCGGCCCGGCATAGTGGGTGACCGCAGATGGCAGCAGCCCCAACAGCACCTCGCCGGCAGGCAGGCCGCGCGCGCTGCGGATGTCGTCCGCGAGCGCATCCGCTTCGGCCGCGAGGCGCGTGACGCGGGGCAGCATCTGTTCGCCGAATTCGGTGAGGACGACACCGCGTCCGGTTCGGCGAAACAATCGCTCACCGCATTGCTGCTCGAGCTGAGCGACGTTGCGGCTGACGATCGACTGCGGCATATCGAGCGCCGCTGCCGCACGGCTCAAACCGCCCGAAGCCGCCACCTGCAGGAAGACGAGCCAGCGCGAATCGATGATGGCCGGCGTGCCGGCCGGCGCACGCGCCGTGCAGCCATCCGGCTCCAGCCGCTTAGCAAGCGCCATGGCGAGCCTTGTCCATCTCTACGACGGCCTCTTTCAGCAGAGCGCGCAGCCACGTGAGCCCAGGGTCCGAGGTGCGATGTTTGTGCCACTGGACCGATTGCTCCATCGTGGGCACGGGGATAGGCACATCGCGCAGCACGATCGGCAGGCTGCGCGAGGCCGCTTCGGCGAGGCGCCGGTGCATGGTTGCGATTCGGTCGGTGCCGGCCAGCAGATGGGCCGGCGAAAGGAAGCTGTACGTGCTCGCCTCCACGCGTCTGACGATACCGAGGCGCTGCATGAACCAATCTTCGAGCGCGGTTTGTCCCTCGCCGACCCGCACGACGACATGTCCCGCGGCCATGTAGCGCTCGTTCGTCATCTCGCCCTGCGCGAGCGGGCTTCGATCCCAGACGACGCAGCAGAACGTTTCCTCGAGCAGCACTTCTGCCGGATGCTCGGTCGAGCAATACTCCTTGGGGATGATCAAGAGGTCCGCTTCGCCGCGCTCCAGCAGCCGGTGCGGATAGGCGACCTGCGGGCGCAGCTCGAAACGGATGCCTGGCGCCTGCGCGTAGGCAAGCGCAAACAGGTGAGGCATCAGCGTGGTCATCGTGTAGTCCGACACGAAGAGGCGGAATAGCCGGTCGGCCTGCGCGGGCACGAATTCGGGCTGCGCGGCCACCGTCGCATCGACGCGCACCAGGATGTCGCGCACGTTGTTCCTGAGCGCTTCCGCGCGCGGCGTCGGCTCCATTTTGCGGCCGACCTGCACGAGCAGTTCGTCGTTGAAGTATTCGCGTAACCGCGCGAGCGCGTTGCTCATTGCCGACTGGCTCAAGTGAATCTTTTCGGCGGCCCGGCTGATGTTTTGTTCGCTCAAGAGCGCGTCGAGCGCCACGAGCAAGTTGAGGTCGAGCTTGTTGAACCGCATGCGTGCTGTCTCCGATCACGCGTTTATCAGGGTTTAGCCTGAAAGTATTGATGCTGTCGATATCGGCAATGGATCGAATCCATTTTTAGGATACCTCGGCCTATCTTAACCTAGGCGACATCTCGAAGCGATCACGCATCGAACATCGCATCGGGAGACGAGCGTCAGGGCATTTTCGGATCGAACGGACCTTCGTTCGGCCTCCGTCGGCACCGCGCTTCCCACTATTAAAGAGACGCCAGGCGGCGCCCGCGCCCCCTAGGATGAGGAGACAGCATGTCCCGGAAACTGATCGCAGCAGCCGTCGGCTGCACGATGTTGGCCGCCGCTTCGATGAAGGAAGCCCAAGCATTCGAAGGCGGTGTTTCCCCCTACCCGGCAGGCGCAGTCGGCACGAACATCGCCAACTTGCCGCCCATCCCCGGTTTGTTCGCGCTCGAGCAGTTCAACTACAGCTTTGCGAACGGCCTTTACGGCAACGACGGCAAGAAGCTGCCGATCCCGTTCAAGACGTCGGTATTTTCCGAAACCACGCGTTTGCTCGCGTCGTATCCGTTTCACCTGCTCGGGGCAAACGTCTACACGCAATTGGTCATTCCGGTCGTGTCGCTGCATACGAGCGTATTCGGTCAGTCGAGCACGCAGAACGGTTTATCCAATATCACGCTCACGCCGGTGCTGCTGCAATGGCATCTCTCGCAGAACCTGGCCATCGCGTCCGGCCTCGACTTCGCATTCGAGACGGGTTCCTACAGCCCGGTCAAGCCGAGCGTCGCGGTGGGCTACACCTCGGTGCAACCGGTCTTCTCGGTTCGCTACAACGTGCCTAATGGGATCGACGTCGCCATCTCGAACCGCTTGCTGCTCAACACGAAGAACGGCACGACGAACTACCGCTCGGGCGACGGCTACGTCGGCGAGTTCGAGGCCGGCTGGAACGTCGGCCCGTGGAAGCTCGGCGTGGTCGGCGCGTATCTGAATCAGTTCAGCGACGACAAGGCGAACGGCGTGAACGTGGGCAACCGCATGCGGACCTTCGGCATCGGCCCGTCGGTCGTCTACGACGCCCGAAGCTGGAACGTCAACCTCAACTATCAACAAGGCGTCTACGCCGCGAACACGGCCAAGAGCAACAGCGTCTGGCTGAACATCGCCATCCCGTTGTGGCCGGGCTTCGGACGCAAAGGCTAAGACAGCGTCGCGCGCCGGCGACAGCGCCGTCATGAACGCCGCGATCGAGCAACCCGCAATTTAACGAAGGCAAGCAACCATGTTTCGCTACTTTCCTACCAATTACGTCTGGGATCTGTCCGTCAATCTCGCCATCGAAATGGGCGCACGCATCGGCGAAATCGAGGACATGTGCGGGCCGCTGCAGGAAGCGGCAAAGCAGCCGGACGCGGACGGTACGCGAGCGTTTCGCGAGGCGTGGGTCAAAACGGCCGATCGCCTTTGCGATCTTGCTGCCGAAGACGAAGCGCGAGGGCGCCTGCTCTCGGCGGGCGAGAAGTACAAGCGGGCCGCGATTTATCTGATCACGGCCGAGCGCATGCTCGCGCACGATGCGCCCGGGCGCATCGACTTGTACCGCCGCTCGCTCGATACGTTCGACAGAGCGATCGCGCTGAAAGGCGAGCACTGCGAGCGCGTTTCTATTCCATACGGCGACAAGCATCTGTCGGGGCTGCTCGTCAAAGCGAATCCCGCCGGGGCGCGCGGCCCCTTGCTCGTGCAAGTGAACGGGCTCGATTCCACGAAGGAAATGAAGTACTTCGTGGGCTTGCCCGCGTGGCTCGCGGCGCGCGGCGTGTCTTCGCTGATCGTCGATCAACCCGGCACCGGCGAAGCACTGCGTCTGCACGGTCTGCATGCGCGCTACGACTCGGAGGCCTGGGCAAGCAAGATCGTAGATTGGCTGGAATGCCGTAACGATGTCGATCCCGAGCGGATCGGCATGGAAGGCGTCTCGCTAGGCGGCTACTACTGTCCGCGCGCGGTGGCCTTCGAGCCGCGCTTCGCGTGCGGCGTGGTGTGGGGCGCCAACCACGATTGGCGCGACGTGCAGAAAAAGCGCCTGCAGCGCGAAGGCAACTTCCCCGTGCCGCATTACTGGAAACACGTCTGCTGGGTCTGGGGCGCGAAAGATATCGACGAGTTCATGCATATCGCCGAAGACGTGCATCTGGACGGCGTGCTCGATCGCATCAAAGTCCCGTTCCTCGTGACGCATGGCTCGAAGGATTCGCAGATCCCGGTCGCCTGGGCGCATCGCACCTATGAGCAACTCGTGAACAGCCCGAAGCGAGAGCTGAAGATTTTTACCGAGCGCGAAGGCGGCGTGCAGCACTCGAGCTTCGACAACTCCATCAACGCGGGACACTTCATCGCCGACTGGGTGGCCGAAACCCTCGGCGGACACACCACGCGTTGATCCCATCCACCCTTTCAAGCACGTTTAAGCACGATACCTCATGAACATCATCGGACCCGATACGCTCGTCTTCGGCGTGGACGACGTCGCCGCCTGCAACCGGTATCTGATCGACTACGGCTTGCTACCGATCCGCAACGACGATCGCGGCGGCCGTTTCGAGGCCCTCGACGGCACCGGCGTCGACATCCTGCACCGTGACGATCCGAGCTTACCTCCCGCACTCGGCACGGCGAGCATGCTGCGCAAGACGATCTACGGCGTTGCCGATGCGGCGACGCTCGATGCGATCGCCGCGGAACTGCACGGCGATCGCGAGGTGCGCGCGCTCGACGATGGGTCCATCGAATCGGTCGACGACATGGGTTTCGTCATCGGCTTTCAGGTGACGAAACGCCGTTCCCTATCCTTGCCCGCCGAGCCGGTGAACGCGCCCGGCGCGGCGGCGCAGCGCGCGCCGAACGTCGTTGCCGCGCGAGACGATGCGCTGCTCACGCCGCGCACGCTTTCGCACGTCGTCTACTTCGTGCCCGATGCCGCCAAGGCCGAAGCGTTCTACGTGAAGCGTCTCGGCTTTCGCTGCACGGACCGCTTCACAGGGGTCGGCCCATTTCTGCAGCCGGCCGGCACGCTCGATCATCACACGCTGTTCATGATCGAGACGCCGCCTTTCATGAAGGGCTGCGAGCATTTCACGTTTCATATGGGCGGGCCGACGGAAGTCTTGCAAGCCGGCACGCGTTTCGTCGAAAAGGGTTATCAGTCGTTCTGGGGCCCCGGGCGCCACCGCTTCGGATCGAACTGGTTCTGGTACTTCAACAGCCCGCTCGGCTGCCACGTCGAGTACGACGCCGATATGGACCTGCATGATGCCGCATGGAGCGCGCGCGAAGCGCCGATGGGCGCCGACGCTTCGCAGCTGTTCCTATTTCAGCATCGCGAGAAGTGGGCGCCGGGCGGTCCGCCGCCGGGCACCAAGGCCGATTAGTCGCGCACAGACGACCATGTCCGAGCCAATGCCTTCGATTCGTCTCGCACACGTCGACGACCTCCCCGATCCGAGCGCGCGCGGCTTCGATCCTGGATGCGCCGGACGCGACACGATCTTCGTCGTGCGCCGCGGACAGGCGCTTCGCGCGTATCGCGACGCGTGCCCGCATTTCGGCGACACCCCGATGGCCTGGCGCAAGGACGCTTATTTGAACGGCGATGCGACCCGCATCGTTTGCCATGCGCATGGCGCGCAGTTCGACATCGCGAGCGGCGAATGCTTGCTGGGGCCTTGCCTCGGTCAGCGGCTTGTACCCGTCGAAATCGAAGTGACGAGCAGCGGCGACATCATGCTGATTTCGGCATGAGCCCTCTACAGCAAAAAACAGACGTAAGAAGGAGACATTCACAATGACCGCCCCTATTCAGCACGTCCTCGTCATAGGCGGAGGTTTCTCCGGCATGGCGACAGCGATCCAGTGCGCGAAGCTCGGCCGCACGGTCGACCTCGTCGAAATCGATCAAGGCTGGCGCTCGTACGGTGCGGGCATCAGCATCGGCGGCCCGACGCTGCGCGCGCTGCGCACGATCGGCGTGCTCGATGCGTTCCTCGAGCGCGGCTATGGCGGCGATGGCGTGAATCTGTTCACCGCCGGCGGCCATCCGATCGGTACGCTGCCGACGCCGCGCGTCGCCGGTGAGGACGTGCCCGGCGGCGGCGCGATCATGCGCCCGGTGCTGGCGGATATTCTTGCCCAGGCCACGCGGGCAGCCGGCGTGCGCGTGCGGCTCGGCTGCACATTCTCGCGGATCGAGCAACGCGTTGACCAAGCCCATGTCGCATTCACGGACGGCACGCAGGGCAGCTATGACCTCGTCGTCGGCGCCGACGGCCTCTATTCGAAAGTGCGCGAAGCCGTGTTCCCCGAGGCGCCCGAGCCGCGCTACACCGGCCAAGGCGTATGGCGCGCCGTGGTGCCGCGGCCCGCGGACATCGTCTGCGCCACGATGTGGCTGGGGCAGAAGGTCAAGGCCGGCGTCAATCCGGTCTCGCAGGATCAGATGTACCTCTTCGTCACCGAGGACCGGCCGACGAACGAACACATCGATCCCGCCGCGTGGCCGCGCATGCTGTCGGATCTGCTGGCGCCGTTCGACGTGCCGCTGCTGCAATCCCTGCGCGCGCAGCTCGGGCCGCAATCACACTGCAACTATCGCCCATTGGAAAGCCTGCTGCTGCCGCAACCGTGGTACGCCGGGCGCGTCGTGCTGGTCGGCGATGCGGTGCATGCCACCACACCGCACATGGCGGCCGGTGCGGGCATCGGCCTCGAGGATGCGATCGTCCTCGCCGAGGAGTTGGGACGCGGCGCGACGCTCGAGCGCGCCTTGCAGGCATTTCAGACGCGTCGCTGGGACCGCTGCCGCATGGTGGTGGAAAACTCCGGGCGTCTGGGCGAGATCGAAATCGCGGGCGGCGACAAAGTGGAGCACACGCGCATCATGCGCGAGACGCACATGCGTCTCGCGCAGCCGATCTGACCGAACGGAGACACGATGGAAACGAATCTTTCGCCGACCACCCCAGCGCACGGCGACTTGGCGGCCGGACCCGACGCTGCACGGCTCGGCGTGCTCGGCGCCGCCGCAGTGATGATCGCGCATTGCGCGGGCATGGTCGATCTCGTGGCCTTGCCGGTTTGGGTCGGCACGTTGATCGGCTCTTATCGGCTCGATCCGCAGCAAGCAGGCTTGCTTGTGACGCTGTTCCTGGCCGGGGCCGTCCTGAGCAGCCTGTTCTTTTTTCCGCGTCTGAATCGAGTGCCGGCACGCGCGATGGCGACGATCGGTTTCGGCCTCGCGACGCTAGCGTTCCTCGGCATCGTATCGTTCGATGGCTATGCGGCGATGGCCGTGCTGCACGCCATCGCGGGTCTCTCCGCCGGATGCGCTTTGAGCTTCACGCACGGCATGATCGGACGTAGCCGGAATCCGCATCGCTTGTTCGCAATCGCAGGGCTCGCGCTGGGCATTTTTGCCATCGCGTTTCTCGGCGCCACGCCCGGGCTGATCGCGGCACATGGCGGCCCCACGTTGTTTCGCGTCTTTACGGGCGTCATGGGCGTTGCGACGATCGCATGCGCGGTCGCGTTTCCGTCGCTTCGCGGGCGGCGCGGCACGGTGACGGCCGACGAACCTCGCTTCGAGCGCGCCATATGGTTCGGCATGGTCGGCGTCGGTTGCATGGGCTTGACCCAATCGATGCTGTTCAGCTTCATTCAGCGCATCGGCCTGGACCGCGGCTTCGGCTTGAGCGCCGTGACGGCGACACTGATCGCGCTCGGCTTCGTCAACCTATTTCCGGCGCCCGTCGCAGGGCTGCTCGAAACGCGGGTTTCGGGGCGCAGGGTCGTACTAACAGGGCCTGTCGTTCAAGCCGCGCTCGCCCTTGTCATCACGCAAAGCGTGGCGTTCGGGCCGTATGCGGCGGCCACATCGGTGTTTGCCGCGGTCATGATCTTCACCCACACCTTCGCGTTCGGCATCTTGGCGCGTGTCGATCGAACCGGCCGCGCGGTGGCCGCGACACCGGCAATGCTGATGACGGGCGCGGCGATCGGCCCCGTGCTCGGCGGCACGCTCGTCAAGCAGGCGGGCTACGGCAGCCTGGGCATCGCGGCGGTGTTGATCACCGCCGCAGCCGTGCTGTGCTTCTCGCGTCTCGAACACTCACCCTCTTTGTCAGGAGCCCAAGCGTGAAACCCGTTCGCCGATTCGTCGACCTTTCGATCTACCTGGAGAACGATGTGCTATCGGATCCGCCGCCGCTTGCGCCAAAGATCACTTATCAGAAGCACGGCGACACGCTGCCGGAATTCATGGCGATGCTGCCGGGCACGAAGCCCGAGGACTACCCCGACGGCGAGGCGGCTGCTGCGGAATGGGTCACGCTGACCACACACAGCGGCACGCACCTCGATGCGCCCTGGCATTTTCATTCGACGATGGATGCGAGCCTGGGCGAGGCGAAGCCTTCGATCACGATCGATCAGGTTCCGCTGGAATGGTGCTTCCAGCCTGGCGTCAAGCTCGATTTTCGTCATCTGCCCGATGGCTATGTCGTCACGGCCGCCGATGTGGAGGCGGAACTCGCGCGTATCGGCCATACGCTCGCGCCGCTCGAGATCGTCGTCGTGAACACGCGGGCGGGTGCGCGTTACGGGCACGGCGATTATGTCAACGCGGGCTGCGGCATGGGCTACGAGGCGACCATGTATCTGCTCGAGCGCGGCGTGCGGCTGACCGGCACCGATGCCTGGAGCTGGGATGCGCCGTTCTCGTACACCGCGAAGAGGATCGCGGAAACGGGCGATACGTCGCTGATCTGGGAGGGGCACAAGGCGGGACGCGACATCGGCTATTGCCATCTGGAGAAACTGCACAACCTCGAAGCGTTGCCGCCGACGGGCTTCATGATCAGCTGCTTCCCCCATAAGATTCGAGGCGCTTCGGCTGGATGGACGCGTGCCGTTGCGATCTTCGATGTCGCTCACGCCAATGTCGAGGAGGCGGCAGCATGACCTTTGCATCGATTCGTCGCGTAGTGACAGGCCATGACGCCAACGGGCGGGCGATCGTCGCATCCGATGGCCCGCTGCCGACCGCGGTTGAAATCGCCGCGATTCCGGGCACGGTGTTCCACGAAGTGTGGAGTACATCGGAAAGTCCCGCCACCGTGAACAACGGCCCCGATCCCACGACCGGCGCGCTGATGCTGCCTCCGCCGAAGCAAGGCACGCGCATGCGCTTCGTCGATATTCCGCCCGACACGCCCGAATTCCTCGCGCACGGAGCGACGAAAATGCGTGCCGCATTCAGCGAGGTTGGCGACGCCGCCGCATCGACCGTGAGGGCCGACTCCCCGCATCCGCTAATGCATCGCACCGAGTCGATCGACTACGGCGTGGTGATCGAAGGCGAATTGACGTTGATTCTCGACGATACCGAAGTTGCGTTGGCACCCGGCAGCGTCGTGATTCAGCGTGGGACCAACCATGCCTGGGCGAACCGCTCCGGCCGCCCGTGCCGGATGCTGTTCGTCCTGATCGATGGCGCCTACGATCCGGCGATCGCCGCCGCGCTCGCGGCGCGCGCACAGGGAGACGCACGATGAAATTCGCCACTGTGCGCGACGGCGGCGTCGACGGCCGCTTGCTGCTCGTGTCGCGCGATCTTCGCCATGCCGTCGAGGCGTTCCCGATCGCGAGCACGTTGCTCGATGCGCTCGAGCGATGGGACGCGATCGCCCCCAGCCTGCAGGCGCGTTACGAAGCACTGAATGGCGGCCGCGTGCCCGAGGCGCGCGCGTTCGATGCGTCGGCGTGCACCGCCCCGTTGCCGCGCAGCCCGCAGTGGTGCGACGGCTCGGCGTTTCTGAATCACGGCCGCCTGATGGAGCAGGCGTTCAATACGCCGCCGATTCCCGAGTTCGACACCGTGCCCGTCATGTATCAAGGCGCGAGCGACGATTTCCTCGGGCCCGCCAGCGATGTGCCGTTGCCCGACGAGGCGCACGGCATCGATTTCGAAGGCGAATTCGGCGTGGTCGTGGGGCGGGTGCCGATGGGCGCATCGCCTTCCGATGCGGCCCAGCACATTCGCCTGATCGTGCAGCTCAACGATTGGAGCTTGCGGGCGTTCGGACCGCGCGAGATGAAGACCGGCTTCGGGTTCCTGCAGGCAAAACCCTCCACGAGTTTCGCGGCGGTCGCCGTCACGCCGGATGAACTCGGCGAGCACTGGCGCGACGGCCGCGTCCATCTCAGTCTGCACATCGAGTGGAACGATCGCTGGTTCGGTCATCCGCACGGCGGCGAGATGAATTTCGGTTTCGGCGAGCTCATCGCGCATGCGGCGCGTACACGTAGGCTGTCGGCGGGGACGATCGTCGGGTCGGGCACGGTGTCCAACGTGAGCCGCGATGCCGGCTCCGCCTGCATTGCCGAGCGACGCGTGATCGAGATGATCGACGAAGGCAGTGCGCGCACGAATTTCATGCGCTTCGGCGACCGCGTCAGGATGACTGCACGGGACGACGCGGGGCATGCGCCGTTCGGCACGATCGACCAGCTGGTCGTTTGTGCGCCGAGCGCCAGCACGCAGGAGTCGAGATCATGAGAGTGCTCGTGACCGGGGCTGGCGGGTTCGTAGGGACTGCGCTCGTCGAGCGGTTGCTGCGCGATGGGATCGCCCAGGCCGGCGACGTATCGGAACTCTTGCTGATCGACCGGCAATCCGGTGCGCCTTATCGCGATGACCGCATGACCGAGTCCGCCGGCGATTTCAGTTGTCCGGAGATCCTCGAGTCGTTGCTGTCGAAACCGGTCGATGTCGTTTTCCATCTGGCCAGCATGCCCGGCGCGCAGGCCGAAGCCGAACCGGCCGAAGGCGATCGAGTGAATTTGTGGAGCACGCTGGCGCTGTTCGAGCGCCTTGCAAAGCAGGCGATGGAGCATGAGCGCGTCGCGCGCGTCGTCTTTGCCAGCAGCGTCGCGGTGTACGGAGACTCGCTGCCGCCGGCCATGGACGAGCACACCGCGGCGCAGCCGACGATCAGCTATGGCACGCACAAGCTGATCGGCGAATTGGTTCTCGCGGACTGGACACGGCGCGGCAGGCTCGATGGACGATCGTTGCGCTTACCGGGGATCGTGGCGCGTCCGGAACGCTCCGCGGGCCATGGCTCCGCCTTCATGAGTCAGATCTTTCGCGCGGCGCAGCAAGGCGAACGCTATACGTGCCCCGTGTCGCCATCGTCGAGCGCATGGTGGATGTCGCGTAGATGTTGCGTCGACAACCTACTGCACGCCGCCCGCTTGGCTCCGGTTGGCATGCATCCGAACCGCGTCTGGACGCCGCCGGTGCTGCATCTTTCCGTCGAAGCGATCGTCGATGCGCTCGTGCGCCGTTTCGGCGCGTTCGGGATCGACTATGCACCGGTCGAGCGAATCGAGCGGCTGTTCGGACGGCAACCGCCGTTGATCGATCATCGCGCGATAGAAGCCGGATTCCGACATGACGGTACCATCGACCGGCTCGTTGCGAACGCGCTTTAGCAGCGCTATTGAAAGACGCGGTCGTTAAGCCAATTGTTGTCGTCCTAGTTCAGCGACTGGCTGCTCGCTCGACGTGTCGGCCGTGTGCATCCCTGCTGCGGTGCTACGCCCCTAACAGCCTGGCCAACCAACCTCGTTTCCGCTGAGTATCCGCCTCCTCAGATGCGGGTCCGTCGCTGCTTTGCTCTTCTGCGGATCTCGCGGCATGCGTCGTCGGGCCATCAGGGCGCAACAGGTCGCCCGGATAGTTCGGATGACCGAGGCACAGGCTGTCGTCGATTCCAAGAGCCTTGACCGCCGCAACCGCTTCAACACACCAGCGACCAAAATACGTGCCGTCTTCGAAATTCTCGTCGCCGTAACGATGCCAATACGGCCGGTCATACATCGCGGTCTTCTCGGATAACCCCTTCTTTGGCGGGCGATCCAGCTCGGCATACCACATTTTTACGAAGGCCAGAAGCAACTTCGGTTGCTCATCCTTGGGTGCATTCACCGCATCCAGCAATCGCTGGTATGGCTTCGGGTGGCACAGCTTGGTG
>DASVLS010000059.1:0-2160 GCA_036384755.1 Trinickia sp.
ATGGTGATGCCGGGCGACAACGTGTCGATCACGGTCAAGCTGATCGCCCCGATCGCCATGGAAGAAGGCTTGCGCTTCGCCATCCGCGAAGGCGGCCGTACCGTCGGCGCAGGTGTCGTTGCGAAGATCATCGAGTAAGCCGGCAATCGAGTACAATCGACGGTTTGGCAGTTCGCGCAACACCTGTAGTACACGCAGTGCCGTAGCAAAACGTGCCCGGGCTCGGGCGCGTTCCTCCCCGGAGGCGCCCGAGCCCACGTTCTTTTCCTCGTTCGGCGGCGCAAAACCGCCTCGCTCTTTCTAAGGAATCGCCATGCAAAACCAGAAAATCCGTATTCGCCTGAAGGCTTTCGACTATCGTCTCATCGATCAATCGGCGGCCGAGATCGTTGAAACGGCGAAGCGGACTGGTGCGATCGTTCGCGGTCCGGTGCCTCTGCCCACCCGCATTCAACGTTACGACATCCTGCGTTCGCCGCACGTCAACAAGACGTCGCGCGATCAGCTCGAAATCCGTACGCACCAACGCCTGATGGACATCGTCGACCCGACGGACAAGACCGTCGACGCGCTGATGAAGCTCGACTTGCCGGCCGGCGTGGACGTGGAAATCAAGCTGCAATAAGGTTTGCGCCGCCGTGGCCTACGGGCTGCGGCGGTAAGTCTTTGATTGCTTGCGAAAAACGAAAAGCCTCGCTATAATGCAAGGCTTTTCGCGTATTTGCGTAAAAAAGTCGGTGTCGGTTCGTGCGCGGCGATGCGGCACAAAGCAGTGCGGCTCGCGGTCAGCGGGCCTCCTGGCACCGGCATTTTGTAAATTAGCCCCGGCCAATCGCAGTCGGGAATGGAGAAAACGATGAGCCTTGGACTCGTAGGTCGCAAGGTTGGCATGACCCGTATCTTCACGGCCGATGGGGACTCGATTCCCGTGACCGTGTTGGACGTGTCCGACAACCGCGTGGCGCAGATCAAGACCGTTGAAACGGACGGCTATACGGCCGTTCAGGTGGCATTCGGTACGCGCCGTGCATCGCGTGTGACGAAGCCGCTGGCAGGTCACCTCGCCAAAGCCGGCGTTCAAGCCGGTGAAATTCTCAAGGAATTCAAGATCGATGCCGCAAAGGCTGCCGAGCTCACCGCCGGCGCCGTGATCGGTGTCGACCTCTTCGAAGTCGGCCAAAAGATCGATGTGCAGGGCGTATCGATCGGTAAGGGTTATGCCGGCACGATCAAGCGCTACAACTTCGGCTCGGGCCGCGCAACGCACGGTAACTCGCGTTCGCACAACGTTCCCGGTTCGATCGGTATGGCGCAGGATCCGGGTCGCGTGTTCCCCGGCAAGCGCATGACGGGTCACATGGGTGACGAGACCGTCACGGTGCAAAACCTCGAAATCGCTCGCATCGACGCCGATCGCAAGCTGCTGCTCGTCAAGGGCGCGGTGCCCGGCGCGAAGGGCGGCAAAGTTTTCGTGACGCCGGCAGTGAAGACGCGTGCCGCGAAAGGAGCGAAATAATGGAACTGAAGCTCCTCAATGCTAATGGTCAAGAAGGCGCTGGTGTGAACGCGTCGGACGTCGTGTTCGGCCGTGACTACAACGAAGCGCTGATTCACCAAGTCGTGGTGGCTTATCAAGCCAACGCCCGTAGCGGCAACCGCGCGCAAAAGGATCGCGAGCAAGTCAAGCACACGACGAAGAAGCCGTGGCGCCAGAAGGGTACGGGCCGTGCCCGCGCCGGTATGTCGTCGAGCCCGTTGTGGCGTGGCGGTGGTCGGATTTTCCCGAACTCGCCCGAAGAGAACTTCTCGCACAAGGTCAACAAGAAGATGCATCGCGCAGGCCTCTGCTCGATCTTCTCGCAGCTCGCCCGTGAAGGCCGTCTGTCGGTGGTCGAGGACATCGTCCTCGAGGCGCCGAAGACGAAGCTGCTGGCCGAGAAATTCAAGGCCATGGGTCTCGAGTCCGTGCTGGTCATCACCGATACGGTCGACGAGAACCTGTACCTCGCGTCGCGCAACCTGGCCCACGTGGCCGTTGTCGAGCCGCGTTACGCCGATCCGCTGTCGCTGATCTACTTCAAGAAAGTGCTGATCACGAAGGCAGCGGTCGCCCAGATCGAGGAGTTGCTGTCATGAGCGAGATTCGCAAGAACGATCATC
>DASVLS010000060.1:0-9695 GCA_036384755.1 Trinickia sp.
GCCGAAATTGAGCGTGTAGTTCTTGATCTCTGCCATGGCGACCTCTTAGTGTTTCAGACCGCCGTAGCGATCCTCGCGAATCACGCGCGGCGTGATTTCGCGCGGCTCGATCGTCACCGGCTGGTAGACGACGCGCTTCTCGTCCGGGTCGTAGCGCATTTCGACGTAGCCCGACACCGGGAAGTCCTTGCGGAACGGGTGCCCGATGAAGCCGTAGTCGGTCAAGATGCGACGCAGATCGGGGTGGCCGTCGAAGACGATGCCGTACAGATCGAACGCTTCGCGCTCATACCAGTTGGCCGAATTCCAGATTTCGACGACGGACGGCAGAATCGGCATGTCGTCGTCCGGTGCGAACACGCGCACGCGCACGCGCCAGTTGTTCGACACCGACAACAGGTGCGAGACGGCCGCGAAACGCGGGCCGTCGTAGGCGCCGTCGCCGTAGGTTTGATAATCGACACCGCAAAGGTCGATCAGCTGTTCGAAGCCGAGCGTGCGATCGTCGCGCAGACGCTTGGCCACATCGAGGTAGTCACCCGGCTTCACGACGATCGTCAGTTCGCCGACCGATTCCGTGATGCTTGTCAGACGGCCGCCAAAGGCCGCCTCGAGGTTCGCTTTGAGAGTCTCGAGTTTGCTTGCCATATTGTGGGAAAGCTCGCGCTTATTGACGGGCGATGGTGTTGGTGCGGCGGATCTTCGCCTGCAGCTGGATCACGCCGTAGACCAGCGCTTCCGCGGTCGGCGGGCAGCCGGGCACGTATACGTCGACGGGCACGATCCGATCGCAGCCGCGCACGACCGAGTACGAATAGTGGTAATAGCCGCCGCCGTTCGCACACGAACCCATCGAAATCACCCAGCGCGGCTCGGCCATTTGGTCATAGACCTTGCGTAGCGCAGGCGCCATCTTGTTGCAGAGCGTGCCGGCCACGATCATCACATCGGACTGACGCGGGCTGGGACGGAACACGACCCCGAACCGGTCGAGGTCGTAACGGGCTGCGCCCGCATGCATCATCTCGACTGCGCAACAGGCGAGCCCGAACGTCATGGGCCAGAGCGAACCCGTGCGCGTCCAGTTGATCAGCTTGTCAGCCGTGGTGGTGACAAACCCTTCCTTCAAGACCCCTTCGATACTCATTTGCTTTGCACTCCAGACGAGACGGCGTGTATCGCACCGCCCGCGAGAAACCGGCGATTAACCCATCACTCCCAATCGAGCCCGCCCTTGCGCCAGATGTAGGCGAAACCGAGCAAGAGTTCGAGCAGGAAAATCATCATCGCCATGAAGCCGAGCCAGCCGATATCGCGCAGGGCAACGCCCCACGGAAACAGAAACGCGGTCTCGAGATCGAAAATGATGAACAGAATGGCGACGAGGTAGTAGCGCACGTCGAACTTCATGCGTGCATCTTCGAATGCTTCGAAGCCGCACTCGTACGGCGAGTTCTTTTGATTGTCGGGGCGGCTAGGGGCGAGGATCTTGCCGATACTGACAAGTGCAATGCCTAAACCGGCGCCCACAAGAAGGAAGAGCAATACGGGGAAGTAGGCTGCGAGGTTCAAGACTATCCTCTTTCGGTTGGTTCTGAGTACCGCAGGGATCGGTCCCATCCCTACAGAAAATCACTTCGTCCTACTCGCCTTCACGGTACACTGCATGGAAGACGTAAGCATGACCCCAGAAGTGACAATGCCAGCCGAAGCGAAGCATGCGGCTGGCATTGGATAACTTTGGTGCCGACGGCGAGACTCGAACTCGCACAGCTTTCGCCACTACCCCCTCAAGATAGCGTGTCTACCAATTTCACCACGTCGGCACTGTCTGCAACCCGGGTACAACTCATTGAAACCCGCGAATCGCTTCAAGACTTAGATTCTAACGTGTTCCATAGGATTGTTCAACGCACAAATGCAACTTCATGCGAAATTTGTCATTTCGGCACAGCCGTGCTCGAGGGCGCGGGAGCGGCCGCCGGCAGCGACGCTGCGGGTGCCGATGCCGCCGAGCTCGGCACGACTTGAGCCGGCGCAGCACCGAGCACACCCGCGGAGGGCTTGGATTTGTACGAGCCGAGGTAGGTCAGCGTCAGTGTGCTCGCGAAGAAAATCGCCGCGAGAACTGCCGTGGTGCGCGACAAGAAATTGGCCGAACCCGTCGCGCCGAACAAGCTGCCCGACGCACCGCTACCGAATGCCGCGCCCATGTCGGCGCCCTTCCCATGCTGCAACAGCACAAGGCCGATGATGCCCAGTGCCGACAACAGCTGCACGACGATGATCAACGTTTTAAAAAACAGCATCTAACTCACCTGATTTGAGGTTGGAGCGCCCCGCTCGATTCGAGCAGGGCACCGCTTCGCATTTGCGCCCGATCCGTTTAGCGAGCTTCGCTCGCCGCCTTGGCCGCCGCGCAAATCGCGAGGAAATCTTCACTCTTGAGCGACGCGCCGCCGATGAGGCCGCCGTCGATGTCGGGCTGGCCAAACAGCGCCAACGCGTTCTCGGGCTTCACGCTACCGCCGTACAGCACGGCCACGCCCGAGAGCGACGCATCTTTTTTCGCGAGGCGCGCACGCAGGAACGCGTGCACGTCTTGCGCCTGCTCGGCCGTGGCGCTCTTGCCCGTGCCGATCGCCCAGACGGGCTCGTACGCGAGCACGATGCGCGCCGCTTCTGCCACCGACAGCAAATTCAAAACCGCGTCGAGCTGAGCGCCGACCACGGCTTCGGTCGTCCCCGCCTCTCGCTCGTCGAGCGTTTCGCCAACGCAGACGATCGGCGTGAGGCCGGCTTGCAACGCGCGACGCGCCTTCGACGCCACCAGATCCGACGTTTCCGCGTGATAGGCACGGCGCTCCGAGTGCCCGACGATCGCGAGCGTCGCGCCGAACTCCGCAGCCATCTCGGCAGCCACTTCACCCGTGTAGGCGCCGTGCGTGTAGGTGGAGATGTCTTGCACGCCCCAAGCGACCGGCTTGCCCGCGAGCTGCGCCTGCACTTGGGCGAGATAAGGCGTCGGCACGCACACGCCGATGCGAATCGCTTCGGCCATTGCGCCCGCACCTTCGGCAACGGCTTGCAGCAGCGGCGCATTTTCCGCAAGCCGCCCATGCATCTTCCAATTGCCGATAACCCACTTCACTCGCTGTTTCGACATGTCTCGCCCGTGTGTTGTGTCCTGCCTTCGGCCTAGACCGAGGCCCCTCCAGCCACGCCGCGACCACCGGGCCGCTTCCATCGCCACTTAACGCCGCCTAGTCGCCCACGGGGGTTCGATCCTTGCGGGGTTCGATCCTTGCGGGGGCGATCCTCGGGTGATCCCTCTGGGTCATCCCTTTCTAAGCGACGGCGCACGCAAAACGCTCAATTTTACTGTGTCCGGCAGGAACCGGTCAAACCGCGCGAATCGAGGAGACAGAGATCGACCACACCGAACGGGGCAAAAGCGCCGGCACGGGCGTCGTGCCGGCGTATCGTCGGGCGTCGGGCGTCGGGCGTCGGGCGTCGGGCGAGCCGTTCTAACGCAAGACGGCTGGGGGGTGCGATCGCTCACTTCGCGCGTGGCGACTCGAGCGGGGGCGTCCCCTCGTGAAAAAGCGTCGTCAGCTGCGAACGCAGCTCCGGCGAATCGACATGGTGATGAACGCTGACGGCGTGCTGCACGGCCGCCTCCATCAGTTCCTTCTCGCTGTCGGCCGACAAGGCCACGGTGCAATTCATTTCGCTAGGAAACTCCCGGCAGTCGATGTATTTGCGGGTCATGATGTCGCTCCTCGATCGAAAGCAGTCCATGTGAGCCCCCCGCTCAAGTCGCAAGCCCAAGCCACGCTAGGCAGCCGAAGGCTTGATGTTTTGGTTGTAGCGGAACAGGTTGCCCGGGTCGTAGCGCGTCTTCGCCGCGACGAGCCGCTCGTAATTCGGCCCGTATGCCGCCCGCACGCGCTCGCCTTCGTCTTGCGTGAGAAAGTTGACGTAGACGCTTCCGAGCGCAAACGGGGCGGACGCCTCGAAGTAGTCGCGCGCCCATTCGACGCACCGTGGGTCCTCGCTCGGATCGTCCCATCGTGCATGGACGTTCATCACGTACTTCGCGTCGCGGCTGCTATAGGCGGTGGCCTCGCGTGCTACGCGGCATGTCGCGCCGCCGATCTGCCCGAAGAAAATTTCGCACTGGGGAGACGGCAAGCGCGCGATCGCATCCATGGCCGCGTCGATCAACCCTTGCGGCAATTCGGCGAAGTTATGCGACTTCCAATAGTTGCGCGACCCGGGCGCGAGCAACGGATCGAATGCTTTCTGCCATGCCGTGTACGGCATCGGCCCCAGGTGCTCGCCGCACGGGGCGCCAAAACCACGGACGATCTCGGTCTCGCGCGCACCTGCCTCGAGCGTCCCGGTATGGCACACCGCGAACGCAATCACCGGTTTGCCGTGCACCGCGGGCGGTAGGAACGGCAGCGGCGGCGCAAGCCGCATCACGGCCCAAACCGACAGTTCGTCCGACATCGATTCGGTGGCTGCGCTGTATTTTCGCAGGGCCTCGGACGCCCCCTCGATCGGCACGACGAACAATCCACCGTAGATTTCGGGACCCACGCGATGCAACTCGAACTCGAACATCGTCACGACGCCGAAATTGCCGCCGCCTCCCCGAATGGCCCAGAACAGATCCTCGGCATGCGTCGCATCGGCGCGCACGAGCTCGCCGTCGGCCGTGACGACGTCAGCGGCGCGCAGATTGTCGACCGACATGCCGAATCGGCGACTGAGCCATCCGAAACCGCCGCCGAGCGTCAAGCCCGCCACACCCGTCGTGGAATTGATGCCGAGCGGAGTGGCAAGCCCGAATGCCTGCGCTTCGTGATCGAAGTCGCCGAGCGTCGCGCCGGGCTCGACATACGCCCTGCACGCGACCGGATCGATGCGCACCGATTTCATTTGCGACAAATCGATCATGAGGCCGCCGTCACAGACGGCGCTGCCCGCTATGTTGTGCCCACCCCCGCGCACGGCGAGGAGCAACGCGTTCTCGCGGGCAAACCCGACGGCGCGGCGCACGTCGGCCACGCCGGCACAGCGAACGATGACGGCCGGACGCCGATCGATCGTCGCATTCCAGATGCGCCTGGCCTCCTCGTACTCGCTATCGCCCGCCTGCAATACGTGGCCTCGTATTCCAGCTTTCAACGCTTCTATCGCACTTTTCGCCAAGTCGCCCACGGCAGCCTCCTCGCACGGTTGGACGCGCCAAAACAACGATCTTTCATAACATTGAAAGCACAATGAAAGATCGCTCCGTTCGGAGTATTAGCGCGTCCGCGCCCCAGCCCCAAGGCCGATAGCGAAATGAAGCGCCCGCCGCATCATATGCGCCGCGCACGAAGCGATGGCATCGTTCGTGCGTGCGTCGACAGAAAAAATAAAAGCCGTTGGAGTTCAACGGCTCGGAAGGTCTGAGGGATGCCGCGCTCGCCGGCTACTCGGCCTCGGCGCTCCAATCGAGCACGATCTTGCCCACATGCTCGCCGCTTTCCATCAGCGCATGCGCTTGGCTCGCGTCGCGCGCGGGCAGTACGCGGTAGACGATCGGCTTGATGCGGCCGGCCTCGATCAACGGCCACACGCGCGACTTCAGCTGCGCGGCGATCTTGGCCTTGAAATCGATCGAACGCGGGCGCAGCGTCGAGCCCGTGACCGTCAAGCGTCGACGCAGCACCTCGCTCAGATTGACCTCGGCCTTCGCGCCGCCGAGCAATGCGATGATGACGAGCCTGCCGCCGTCGGCCAGCGCCGACAATTCGCGCGGCACATACCCGCCCGCCACCATATCGAGGATCACGTCCACGCCGCGATCGTTCGTCAGCGACTTCACCACTTCGACGAAGTCCTCCGACTTGTAGTCGATCGCGCGCTCGGCGCCCAGCGCCTCGCAGGCCTTGCACTTTTTGGCCGTGCCGGCCGTGGCGAAGACGCGAAACCCGAGTGCGTGAGCGATCTGAATGGCCGCGACACCGATCCCGCTCGAGCCGCCCTGCACGAGCAGCGTCTCGTTCGCCCCGCCCTCGCCCGCGCCGAGCTGCGCTCTGTCGAACACATTGCTCCATACGGTGAAGAACGTTTCCGGCAGCGACGCAGCCTCGATGTCGGTCAGCGCGCCCGGCACCGGCAGGCATTGCGCGAGCGGCACGGCCGCATACTGAGCGTATCCGCCGCCCGCGAGCAACGCGCAAACGCGATCGCCTATCTTCAGACCGAACGGGTTGTGCTTCTCGTCGAGATTGCCCCCGACGATCTCGCCGGCAATCTCGAGCCCCGGCAAATCCGAGACGCCGGGCGGCGGCGCGTAGGCGCCCTTACGCTGAAACACATCGGGCCGATTCACACCGGACGCCGACACCTTGACGAGCACTTCGCCATTGCCGGGCGCGGGCTTCGGCCGCTCGCCGAGCGCGAGCACATCGGGCCCGCCAAACTCCGTAATCTCGATCGCTTTCACGTCACCTCCGGAGGCAGTCGCATTGGAAAACGGCACCATTTTCTAGAAAAAACGGCCGGCGCGCTTGAAAAGCGAACCGGCCGTTTAGGGCGCATGCCCGGGGGCGCTTCGACGCGTTACTGCGGCGTCGAATCGCCTTGCGCAGCAGCCGCGCCGCCTTCGTTCAGCAGCGCCTTCGACGACAGACGCACACGGCCCTTTTCATCCGTTTGGATGACCTTGACCTTCACTTGCTGCCCTTCCGTGAGGTAGTCCTTGATGTCCTTGATGCGCTCGTTCGCGATCTCGGAGATATGCAGCAAGCCGTCCTTGCCCGGCAAAATGTTCACGATCGCGCCGAACTCGAGCAGCTTGAGCACGGTGCCTTCGTATACTTGCCCGACTTCGACTTCGGCCGTGATCGCTTCGATGCGGCGCTTGGCTTCGGCCATGCCTTCGCTGCTCGTGCTGGCGATCGTCACGACACCATCGTCGGAGATATCGATCGTCGTGCCCGTTTCCTCGGTCAGCGCGCGGATGACCGACCCGCCCTTGCCGATCACGTCGCGGATCTTCTCCGGGTTGATCTTGATCGTAATCATGCGCGGGGCGAAAGCCGACAGCTCGGTGCTCGCGCCGGACACGGCATCTTTCATCTTGCCGAGGATGTGCATGCGGCCTTCCTTCGCCTGAGCGAGCGCGACCTGCATGATCTCCTTCGTGATCCCTTGGATCTTGATGTCCATCTGCAGCGCCGTCACGCCATCGGCCGTGCCGGCCACCTTGAAGTCCATGTCGCCGAGGTGATCTTCATCGCCGAGGATGTCGGTCAGCACGGCGAACTTATTGCCTTCGAGGATGAGGCCCATCGCGATGCCGGCCACGTGCGCCTTCATCGGCACGCCGGCGTCCATCAGCGCAAGGCAGCCGCCGCACACCGAGGCCATCGACGACGAGCCGTTCGACTCGGTGATTTCCGACACGACGCGGATCGAGTAGCCGAACGCTTCGGCGCTCGGCAGGCATGCGACGAGCGCACGCTTGGCCAAGCGGCCATGGCCGATTTCACGGCGCTTGGGCGTGCCCACGCGGCCCGTTTCACCGGTTGCGAACGGGGGCATGTTGTAGTGGAGCATGAAGCGCTCGCGGTACTCGCCTTCGAGCGCATCGATGATCTGTTCGTCGCCCTTCGTACCGAGCGTTGCGACGACGAGCGCCTGCGTTTCGCCGCGCGTAAACAGCGCCGAGCCGTGCGTGCGCGGCAGGACGCCCGTACGGATTTCGATCGGACGCACCGTGCGCGTGTCGCGGCCGTCGATGCGCGGCTCGCCGTTCAGAATCTGGCCGCGGACGATCTTCGCTTCGATGTCGAACAGAATATTGCCGACGGCGGTCTTGTCGGCCGGCGCTTGGCCCGCGGCCAATGCTTGCTCGTCGAGCTTGGCGCTCGTTTGTGCGTAGACTTCCTTCAGCTTCGTCGAGCGCTGTTGCTTGTTGCGAATCTGATACGCCGCGACGAGCTCGCTGTACGCGATATCCGTCACGCGCGAGATCAGCGCTTCGTCCTTCGGCGCCGGCTGCCAATCCCATTCGGGCTTGCCGCCTTCGCGCACGATCTCGTGGATCGCATCGATCGCCGTTTGCATTTGCTCATGGCCGAACACGACGGCGCCGAGCATCACGTCTTCGGGCAATTGATCCGCTTCCGATTCGACCATCAGCACGGCGCGCTCGGTGCCGGCGACGACGAGGTCGAGGCTCGACTCCTTGATCTGCGCGCGCGTCGGGTTCAGCACGTACTCGTTGTTGATGTAGGCGACACGTGCGGCGCCGACGGGGCCGTTGAACGGCAAGCCCGACACGGCGAGCGCAGCCGACGCGCCGATCAGCGCGGGGATGTCGGCCGGCACTTCCGGGTTGATCGACAGCACATGAATGACGACCTGGACTTCGTTGTAGAAGCCTTCCGGAAACAGCGGGCGCAGCGGACGGTCGATCAAACGCGAGGTCAGCGTTTCGTGCTCGGAGGGACGGCCCTCCCGGCGGAAGAAGCCACCGGGGATCTTGCCGGCCGAGTACGTCTTTTCGATGTAGTCGACGGTCAGCGGGAAGAAGTCTTGGCCGGGCTTGGCCGTCTTCGCGCCGACGACGGTCGCGAGCACGACGGTGTCTTCCACGTCGACGATCACGGCGCCCGACGCCTGGCGCGCGATCTCGCCCGTTTCGAGGCGAACGTTATGCTGTCCCCATTTGAATTCTTTGACGATCTTATTGAACATGGACATAGGTCACTCCTTCTCTTTTCATCTATCTGTGTTTCGCCGCCGCGCAATCCACACAGCACATCGCGGGGCGGCGCCGACAGCCGGCGCACCTGCGGGAAGAGGAGTGTTATGCCATTCCAGCGCAGCGCCCGACGGCCATGGCCCGCTCGCCGCGCTGGAATGACACAAAGCTCTGCCCGCCTTAACCGACTGCTTTGAAGCGCCCCAGGGTGCGCGACCGATGCGGCCTGGGGTGATGAAGACACGCGCGTGACGCATGCCGTCGGCACAACGGCACAACCTATGCGGCTCGACTAAATGCGCCGCATGACACCGGCGCCCACGCAAAGTGCCACCGACAAAAAACAAAATGCCTGTATCAGCGCGCTGACACAGGCATCTCGCATACGGCGGTGACCGCTTACTTACGCAGACCCAGCTTTTCGATCAGCGAACGGTAACGGTCAGCGTCCTTGCCCTTCAGGTAGTCGAGCAGCTTACGACGGCGGCTCACCATGCGCAGGAGACCGCGGCGGCTGTGGTGATCCTTCGTGTGCGACTTGAAGTGCATGGTCAATTCGTTGATGCGCGACGTGAGCAGCGCAACTTGGACCTCGGGCGAACCCGTGTCGTTCGTGCCGCGTGCGAATTGCGCGACGATGTCGGACTTCTTGATATCTGCAACGGACATTTGATTTCCTTTAAAACGAACAGGCGGTCACGGAAGAAAGGCCGTGCCGTGGTTACGACGAAGCGCGCATTGTAGCATAAGAGACCATCGCGGCTAGGCCGGCTCATGCAAACGGCAGGGCTTCCGCATGAAGACCCGCGTGAATAAAAGGGATGCAGCGGTTGTAAACAAGCGAAAGGTCAGGTTTACTCTCGATTTTTGCCGGGACGAGAGATGCCAGGGATCATGGACGCGTTTGCCGAACTGCGAGACCCGC
>DASVLS010000061.1:0-20551 GCA_036384755.1 Trinickia sp.
CAATCTTGCGGGATTGGGCAAGCGCAAACGCGAACAACGACTCGCAGAGATCGAAATGCTTTACGATCGGCACGTCGTCGGGCCTGCCATCCTCGACTTGGAGCCAGTGGCAGGAGCGCATTGCGGCCCCGGCGATCAACGTGAAGTTCGGGGACACTGGCGACGCCCGCACTTCAAGATGCAGCCGCACGGCCCGCAATCATCTCTGCGCAAGTTGGTGTTTATCGGGCCGACGCTCGTCAGGCCCGATCGACTGGCGCTGTGACCTTTCCCGCAGCGAACGACGTGGACGACGACGATCAGATAGCGATGTTCGACTCAGAGGCTTGTGCATGGCGCTTTGTACCCCGCGACTCTCTTCGCTCGCTGTTCAAGAGTTGGCCTCGCTTCCGATAAGAAAAGGCGACGCGAGTGTTCCGCGCGGCGGCGAGGGCGGTCGATTTCATCTGCGGCTGAGATGCCGGACGATTAAGCTCGTTCCCTGCGCGCGGCCAGACAACATAGGCCTCGTTGTTGAAACGCAGCCGCCCGAAACAGCCCGCGCCTCAGCCCGCTCGATCCGGTTTGCGCCATACGCTGGCAAGCCAAGGCTGTTGCTCCCGGGGCAAGCCCGCGGGCCGGTAATAATGCTCGAGTTCGACGAATCCCACATCGTTCATATATCGGCGCCATGCGTCGAGATCGTGAAATGCACCATACCGGCCGTGATGCCAGCCTTCCTGATTCGCACCGCGCGGATTGGAGCTGAACAGCACGCCGTTGGGCTTGAGCGTCGAGTGCAACTGCCCCAGCACGCGTCCCAAATCCCGCCTCGGGACATGGAACAGCGAGGCGTTGGCGAAAACGCCGTCAAAGCGGGCGACCGGTAAATCGAGGTGCAGGAAATCCTGCTGCCAAACCTCGCAGCCGGTCGCCTCGCGCGCCATCGCGACGAAGCGTTCGGCGCCGTCGAGGCCCACCGCGCGATGGCCAAGCAAAGTGAACGCTTTGAGATCCCGCCCTGGTCCGCAGCCAAAATCGAGGATCGCAAATGGCGGCTCGACGACGATATGACGCAGCAGCGCATCGATGTTCTGCGAGACGTCGTGATCGCGCGTCCCCTCTCTGAAATCTTCCGCATGCGCGTTGTAGTGCTGCAGCGTAACAGTACTGATCTGTTCCAACTCACGATGTGTGCGTGTCATAGGGCGCGACTCCGATGCATGGTGGGATAAGCCGGAATCCTCGGCCCGGCCGAGCCGGAGCGGCAGGTACGCGCCGACAAACGTGCGACGCCGGGATATCACGAGGTGGTTTCACAAGCCAAAGTATGACTGAGCAGCAGTAGCACGGTTTGGCAGGCCTCGGGCGGCTCAAGATCGGGAAGGCGAGGGTGACTCCGGATACAGCTACCCAAGTTAGCGAGGCGAAACGACGCGGAGGGTGAAGGTGCCGGTATTGCGCTGGCAGTTGCAGCAACCTTCCAACGCGGGCGGCGGCGAAGTTTTCCTCTACGGCGTCTTCCATCACCTTTTCGATAATGGCTGCGGCGAATAAATCAGTTTTTCCCTAAATTACTGTAAGGATTTCCTTCCTTTTCCACAAAAATTTAAGCATTCTTGATTTTCAAATCTGCGCTAATTACTATCATGCGCCTTGGTGGTATGCAAGGTAGGTGCTGGCGCGCGCCGAACGCGATGACACGTGTCGAAAGAGCCGCCGCTTCCACAATTCCAATTAGTTCAGACGTAACGGGGTATCAGATGGAGATCAAAAGCCGAGTAGCTGCGGCCTTGCTTTTTCTCGGCGTCATCCTTCCCACGCTTAGTTATTCGCAAACGCCGCAGGGTGCGCAACGCGCTCAGCCCAACCTGGCCATCAAACGCAATCTCACTGTTGCGGAACTCGGGTTTGTCGACGGCGCACACTTCGGGGCGCTCGGGGGAAGCCAAACCTTTTTCTTTCCCGTACCCCGCGCCGCCCACGCCGCCGGCGGCACCTTGTCGTTCGCCTATGACGAAGCGGCAACCCTCGACGGCCGGCGCAGCGTCCTCGTCACAGTCGGTGAGCGTACGGTCATCGCGCGCGCACTGCCGGTCGGACATGACCGTCAGGTCGTCGATGTGCCGTTGCTCCCTGCGGATTTCGTCGGCGATTTCGTCAAGGTCACAGTCCGGTATTCGGGCGTGATAACCAACGATCGCTGTATCGACCTCAAGCGCGCGAACGACCGCTTCAGCGTGCTGCCGGAAACCACGCTCGCGCTCAACGTCCCGGCCGATAGCCTCGGCGACGTATCGACCGTCGTTGCCCTGATGCCGCAGAAAGTCGACGTCGGTATTCCCGAGCGCAAGCTGACGGCGCAGGAAATGGCGACGGCCATCTCGGCAATCAGGTTGTTCACGGCCCGCGGCCACGAGGTCGAAGTGGTTCCGCTTGCACAACTGTTGAGCCGACCCGGCACAACCGATCGCGTTTGGCAACGTGGCGACGTGATCGTCGCGTCGCGTGCGGATTTGTCCACGATGCCCGCCATCGACGGCGCGGCGACGGCTTCGGCGGCAAAAGCCAGCATCGTCAACCTTGCCAGCGGGCCCGGCTTGCTGCTGAGCGGTAGCGATCCGCAATTGGCCGTCAATTTCCTCGGTTCTGAGTGGCACGCAGCCGGCACGGGCAGCACGATCCGTGTCGACGCGATTGAACCGCGCCAACGGCAAGGCGAGCGCCTGACGTTCGACCAGCTCGGCATCTCGCCGCCCGTTTCCGATTCTCCGGGGGAATCAGTCTGGACCACTCGTTTTCGGGCCGCTGATCTTCCCGTCGGACGCAGGGCCGCCGCGCTCGATCTCGACATCGGCATCGGCACGGATGGCAACGACGTACCGGCCGTGGCCAACGTGTTTCTCAACGGCCGTTTCCTTGCGGGAACCAGAGCGGCGAAGGACGGTATCACGCGTATTCGCGCCGTCATCCCGCACGGTCTCGTGGGCCTCGACAACGAGGTGCGCGTCGTCACGCAGCGTCAGCCGCTCACGGGCGGATGCGACCAGACGCCCGCCAGCTACCCCGCACAATTGCTTGGATCGAGTTCGATCGAGCTGGGTGAGGCCGGATCGCTCGCGCATGATTTCTTCGCGCTTGCGCCGCACGCACGCAATCGGTTGACGGTCTTTGTCCGCGATAACGTGAATGGCGCAAATCAGCGTGCGGCATTGCAAGTCGTCGCGGCGGCAGCGGCCGATCTCGTTCCTACCGACACGCCGATCGTCGTCGAGCGCATCCAGGGCGACCGCATTCAGGCTCCGGGTTCGGCTTTCATCGCGTGGGGCGATTTCCGCTTCGATGACAGCGCAGTGCCGGTGCGCATCGATCGGGGCAACGTGCTCGTGCGCACGCGGTCCGGCACACCGCTCTTTGACCTGAACGACGCACGTAACACGCTGATCGCCCAGCTCGTCACGCTGCCCGACGCGCCGCCGGGGCTGTGGCTGCGCGCCTCGGGCGCGGACGCTGAGATCCCGGTACCGCAAACCATCGCGCTGGACCGCGGCAATGTCGCGTTTATCGGCCCCTCGGGCGTCAAGCTGGCGCTCTCCACGGAGCGCGACAAACTCATCGAAGTAACCTACCCCGAAACGCGCTCCTGGCCGGTCCTCCTGCGGCGGTACGGCACCTGGCTGCTCTTGGCCGTTTGGCTGGCGATCACGATCGCGGTACTGGTGGCGCTACAGCGCATCCATGGCCGCAACCGTCGCGAGCGCAAGGAGCAGTGACGATGGACGCAGCCGGGGACGAAGGCATCGCGGCGACGCCGCCGCGCATCGGCGCATTGCTGGTGGAGAAGGGGCTGATCACACCCGCTCAGCGCGAGGAGGCGCTGCAGCTTGCTCGGCGTTGGAACGTGCGCTTCGGTGAAGTGCTCGTGGCGATGGGATGGATTAAATCGCGCGACCTGTACCGGACGCTAGCCGCGCACGTCGGCGTGCCGTTCGTGGACCTGTCGGCGCAACCGCCCGATGGCGCGCTGCTCGATCCCGCGGATGCCGCGCTCTATATGGAGCGTTTGACGATGCCGTGGCGGCGCGAAGCGAATGGACGCCTGACTATCGCAACCGCGGACCCTGGCGCCGAGACGTCGGATTTCGTTCGCGGCAAATGGGGAGACGACGTCGACCTTGTCGTTACCGCGAAATTCGACGTCATCTGGACCACGCAGCGTGTATTCGAGGCCCATCTGTCGCACGAGGCGGTGCATAGCCTCGCCGAGCGCGATCCGGTCATGTCGGCGAAGCGAATCGTCACGGCGCCGCAGTTGGTATTCCTCTACGCGCTCCTCAGTGCCCTTTTGCTCGGACTCGCCCGCGCGCCCGTTGCGACACTGATCGCCGCAAACACGATCATCGGCTTATGGTATCTGGGCAACTTTATCTTCAAGGGCTTGCTGGTTTGGTTCAGCGAAGCCTCGACTTCGGGTGGCGAAGGAGAAACCGACATGGCCATCCGCACGCTGCGCGACGAGGACCTTCCCGTCTTCACCGTGCTCGTACCCATGTTTCGCGAGCCGGAAGTGTTGCCCATCCTCGCGCATGCGCTGCGTAGCCTGAACTACCCACGCGCCAAGCTCGACATCAAGCTCGTGCTGGAGGCGAACGACGCGCCCACGATCGAGGCGGCCAAGGCGCTGGGACTCGAAGGTATCTTCGAGATCATCCGAGTGCCGCCGTCGCACCCGCAGACAAAGCCCAAGGCCTGCAACTATGCGTTGCGTTACGCGCGCGGCGATTACGTGGTTATCTACGACGCGGAGGATAAGCCCGAGCCCGACCAGTTGCTCAGGGTCGTGGCGGCATTTGACCGTGCACCGGCGAACACGGCCTGCATCCAGTGCCGACTGAACTACTACAACGCGCGCGAGAATTGGCTTACGCGCATGTTCACGCTGGACTACGCCCTGATGTTCGACCTGCTTCTGCCGGGGCTCGAGCGCCTGAATGTGCCGATCCCCCTCGGCGGAACCTCGAATCACTTCCGGCTCGACGTGCTGCGCGAACTGAACGGCTGGGACCCCTTCAACGTCACCGAGGACGCGGATCTCGGCATTCGCATGACGCAAAAGGGCTATCGGGTGGGCGTTATCGAATCGACTACGTTCGAGGAGGCCAACGTCGAGGTCGGGAACTGGATCCGGCAGCGTTCGCGCTGGATCAAGGGCTACATGATGACGTTTCTGGTCCATACCCGGCGCCCCGTTCATTTGGTCCGCTCGACCGGAATGCGCGGGGCGCTCGGGTTTGCCTTCTTCGTGGGCGGGACCGTGCTGTCTGCACTGCTCAACCCGCTGTACTGGGCGATGCTGATCGTCGGCGCATTCTCGCACTCGACCGGATTCGAGGAGCTGTTCCCGCCGTTCCTGCGCTACTTGAGCCTGTTCAACCTGCTCGCGGGCAACGGCGCGTTCATCTATCTGACCATGCTCGCACCGTTGCGGCGCAAATGGGTCGATCTCGTTCCCTACAGTCTCACGGTGTTCGCGTATTGGGCCCTGATGTCGGTGGCTGCCTACAAGGCGCTTTGGCAACTTGTCGTTAATCCCTTCTACTGGGAAAAGACGCGGCATGGTCTGTCGTCGCACACGGCCATCGAGCTCGCGAACGCCAAGGCCGCCGCGCCTAGGGGGGCGTCGTGATGCGCGCCGCGCGGTTCGCCGGCGTGGCGCTCGTCGTGTTTGCCGCGCTGCTCGTCGTCGTCGAATGGTTGCGCCAGCATGGGTTCGTCGCCGCGGCGGTCGTGCGCGACTGGGGGGAAGTCGTGCTGTATGGCGACGGCCGAGGCTCGTTTCGCGAGTTGGCAACGGCCTACCCACCCATTGCGTTCGCACTGGGCGTCCTCACCGGAGTGCCGATCCGCCACGTCTCGTCGATTGCGCCGCCGGCCGTCACGGCGGCGCTGCTTGCGTCCCTGCTCGCCGCCCATTGGGCCATGGCGCTGCGCTCGGCGGGATATGGACGCTGGTGGTCGCTTGTCCTGACGGCCCTCGTCTGTCTACATCCGTTCTTTCTGTATCTCGCGACGACAGGAGTCGGTGCGGTACTGCTCTTGGTCGCCGTGTATTGGTTCGCGTCGGCCTACTGTGGCAGCAGCATCCGTGGGCGTGTCACCGATTTCATGAACCTCGCGTTTGCGCTCGCCTTTACCGCATTCGTTCATCCGCTGGGCGCATTGATTTGCGTCCTCGCGCTGCCGTTTCTCGCGCGGGCGCTGCCGCCCGCGTTGATCGCGCGTTCCGCGTTGAACTCGATGTTGGTGCTGCTGTTCCCGTTGCTGTTCGCTATCGCCAGCTTCGCCTATGAAAACGCATTGTTCGACGACGGCACGGCGGCGTTGCCGCGCAGGCTCTTCGGCCGTTTCGCGACGGACGTGCGCGCCAGTAGCGCGTTCATCGGTGTTCACCCCGGTCTCGTCGGGTGGGCCAGCGTCGTCGGCATCGCCGGCCTGACGTTGATTGCCGCCATGTTCGCAGCCCTCGCGCCTGCTGTCTTGCGCTGGCGGGAGGGGCAGGGCACGGCACGCCCCGTCGCGACGTTGGCGGCGATCGCAACGCTTGCCGTTGCTGCCGTCTGGGTCGTGACCGTCATGCGGGGCGACACCGCGAATCCGTCGGTGCTGTTCGAGATGGCCGCTCCATTCGTGGCGCTCGTCGTCGTTGCCGCGCGTCACTGGCCGTTGCGCCCGCAGCGGCGCCTCGCGACGGCGGGGGTGCTGCTAACCGGTGTGGTGCTGGGCTGGAGCGCGTTGTTTCTGTGGCGCTCGGGCGACCCGATGCGGTGGCGCGAAGCGGTAATGGGCACATCCGTTACCGACGAGCAAAACGCCGGAGCGGCCGCGCTCGGGCACTACCTTGCAGCACGCGCGGACGTTCTGATCGACGCGTCGGCTCACCCCGAGGTTCTGGCCGCGCGTGGCAGCGTACGCGGCCTCGTCGTGTCCACCGACGAAGCCTTCGTGCTGACGACCCTGACGCGGCAAATCCATTGCCGCTTCATTGCGATCCCCGATCCCGATCGTCTGGCGACATTGGGCGACGACCAGCTCGCCCAGACGTTCCCGGAACTATACGAGCACGGCTTGCCCGGCTACCGCCTGACTTACGATGCCTATGGCTGGAGAGTGTATGAGCGAAACGACGCGCGTAACCCCGTTTGAGTTCGCGCGCAAACAAGTTGCCGCGTCCACGCGCAATTGGGGGTTCGGCCTCTTGCTGATGCTGGGCGCGCCCAGTGCGTTTGCCGGCGCTTGGACGCTGCCCGCGGGCTCGGGCGCGGCGTACCTGAGCACGACGGCCACGTCGAACGACCGATATTTCAACGATGACGGCGGCTCTTTCGTCAATCAGGACTACCGCAAAGTCGAAACGCAGTTGCACGTCGAATACGGCATCACCGATTCGCTGACAGGTTTCGTCGGCCCGTCGTTGTTGCACACGTCCGTGGGCGGCAGCGCGGGCGACAGCTACTTCGGGCTGGGCTATACGGATTTCGGCCTGCGCAAGCGCCTCTATACCGACGGCGCCAACGTGTTTTCGGTCGAGGCGACGGCCCGTGTGCCAGGCGCGTCGAACAGCGGCAACCCAGCGGAAATCGGCTACACGGGGATGGAATTCGACCTGCGCGCGCTGTATGGCCGCAGCTTCCAGATTGGAAGCTGGCCGGCCTTCGCGGATGCCGAGTTGGCTTGGCACGTCCGCAACGGCGCACCGCCCGACGAATACCGGGTCGACCTCACACTGGGCGTGCGCCCCGCATCGCAATGGCTCGTATTGCTGCAATCGTTTAGCGTGATTTCCAACGGCGCAGGGACTGGCGCGTTCAACTTGCCTTACCGCTACTACAAGATTCAGCCGAGCGTGGTGTGGGACTTTGCCCCGAAGTGGTCAGTGCAGTTGGGCGCGGTTACCACGGTCGCGGGTCGCAATTCCTGGCGCGAGCAGGGTGTTGTGATGGGTCTATGGCGCCGCTTCTGAACGTGACGCGCGAGGATTGGTTCGATGACCCTCAGCATGGCACCCGCTCCACCGCGACGCCAGCATGCCCTCCGAGCGCTTGCCTTGTACGGTGAAATCCGTGTCCGTGTGACCGCCGGCTGCCGGTGCGCTGATCCAACGCCAGATCAGCACGGTGTGCACAGTCGGCCTTTTCAGCACGTCGAGCCACATGCGCAACACGTCGGATTGCAACTGTTCGTCGGGGTTGGCCGCGCGTTCCTCGGCGCTCTCCCACGGTTTGGCCGCCGCGCCGGCAGCGGAGCGCAGGCCGATCTCGGCGACGAACACGGGACGGCCCACGCCCAGCGAGAGGATTCGCAAGCGCCGATAGGTTTCCTGCATGACGCGCGCCCATTGCTCCGGCTGACCGTCGGCCACCAGCGACGGATAGAGCGTGACGCCTATGGTGTCGAGCCGGGGCCAAAACGGCACCTGTTCCGCTCCGTCGACGTTATGCGAGACGTAGGAAACCTGGCCATGAAACACCGCTCGCACGCGCGCAATCAACGCGAGCCACTGAGGATGCGACACGGTCTGGTCCAGTTCGGTTCCAACGACCAGGCCCTCGGCGTGCTCGCGTGCCGCGACGGCGGCGAGGTCCATCAGGGCGCGCTCGTAGCGGGCGAACCAGGTGAGCCAGTCGGCTTCGTTATCCATCCTGACCTCGCCGGCCCAAGTGCCCGGAACCCACACCTGCGGCTTGACGATGACGGCCAGCCCGAGACGGTGTGCCGCGCGAATGCCCTGAGCCAGTTGCTCGTCGCTCATGTCGTCGCCGCGCGCGATGTCGGGCGCATTGGCGCGCCGCTGCCAGAGGAACGGCACGAGCGCAACCGTATTGGCGCCCGTACGGCGCATCCGGCTCATGCTTGCGAACGCCTGCGCCGAGCCCAACGGCGCTTGGCGATCCTGAATCAGGTTGAAGCCGTGCATCGGCGCCGCATCGCAGCCGGCTGCGCCGTTGCCCCGTGCCGAGCCGCAGAGTCCGAGGAACAGCGCGGCGCAGCAGATCAGTGCTCGTGCCGGGCAGGCATGGGTGAATCGGATGAGTGACGGATGCATTCGATGACAGAGGAAATGTGACGCCGAATTTTAGCGGCGTCGACGCTAAATGAAATTAAAACCGTTGCTCTCGAATTCAGGATGGCGAACATGAACATTTATCCCGTACTGCTGTGTGGCGGCAGCGGCTCACGCCTGTGGCCGATGTCGCGTCACGGCTACCCGAAGCAATTCTTGAAGCTCCTCGGCGATACGACGTTGGTTCAACAAACGGCGTTGCGTTTGCGTGGCATCGCGGACGTCGAGGCGCCCATCGTCGTCACCAGCGATGAACAGCGCTTCCTCGTTGCGGAGCAGTTGCGGCAAGTGGACGTGCGGCCGTCGTCGGTGGTGCTGGAGCCCGTCGGCCGCAACACGGCGCCCGCGATCGCCGTCGCCGCTGTGCTTGCCGAGCAAGCGTCGCCGGAAGCGCTCTTGCTCGTATTACCGTCCGATCATGCCATCTCGAGCGAGACCGCTTTCGTCCGCGCCGTGTCCGCCGCGGCCAAAGTCGCGGAGAACGGCTACCTCGTCACGTTCGGCGTCGCCCCGACCGAGCCCCATACAGGCTACGGCTACATCCGCAGCGGCGCACCGTTGACGCACGAGGTCGCTGCCCACGTAGTGGATGCGTTCGTCGAAAAACCGGACGCAGCGACCGCACAGCGCTTTCTAGAAGACGGCGGCTATTACTGGAACAGCGGAATATTCATGCTGAAGGCGTCGGTGTACATGGAGGAATTGCGCCGCTACGAGCCGGAGATCGCGATCCAGGCCGAACGGGCGCTCGCGGGCGCGAAGCGCGACGAAGACTTTATTCGTCTCGACTCGGGCGCGTTCGCGGCCAGCCCCAGCCTGTCGGTCGATTACGCCGTCATGGAACGGACCCGCCGCGCCGCGGTGATCGCTACCGCGGATATGGGCTGGAACGATATCGGATCGTGGGATGCGCTAGCCGATCTGGCCGATTCCGACGCGCAGGGCAATACGTTGTCCGGCGACGTCGTCACGGAAGCGGTTCGCAACGTCTACATACGCGCCGAACATCGCATGGTGGCCGCAGTCGGCCTGGAGGACGTAGTGATTGTCGAAACCGCCGATGCCGTGCTGGTGGCAAGGCGCGGCACGGCACAGGATGTCAAAAAGATCGTCGAACGGCTGAACGCGGCTGGCCGCCGCGAAACCTTGACACATCGGCGCGTGGTTCGCCCGTGGGGTTCATACGAAGGCGTCGATCGCGGGGAGCGCTTCCAGGTGAAGCGGATCGTGGTTAATCCCCATGCGAAGCTGAGCCTGCAGATGCACCATCACCGCGCCGAGCACTGGATCGTCGTCAGAGGCACGGCGCTCGTCACGAACGGCGATAGCGAGATTCTCCTTACGGAAAATCAATCGACTTACATTCCGCTTGGCGTAGTACACCGTCTCACGAACCCGGGCAAGATTCCGCTTGAACTGATCGAAGTGCAGTCGGGCGCTTACCTCGGAGAGGACGATATCGTGAGATTCGATGACAGCTACGGCCGTGCCGATGCCCTCGCCATGGAGTTAAAGTAGTTGCGGCGGAGCTACGATCGCGAGGCGCCACGCGACGGATTCCGCTCGCATGATGTAGGTCAACAAAATTTCTGCGCCGCGAATTAGTCTTTCTACAAGGCAATCTACGGGGTTCCAGACATGACAAAGAGAATGCTTACGGCCGAGGACTGACTCGCTCCGACCTCGATAGAGTCCGAGAACCGGCACTCACGTCCCAGTTTCGAAGGAGCTCAGATGGTAGAGCATCCGTTGTCGAATGGCGGCAAAGCGGTCATGCCTCATGAGGCTCTCCAGGCGCTCATCGATATGCTTGTCGTCGGCGGGTATCAGGTGATAGGGCCAACGGTCCGAGACGGGGCGATCGTATACGACAGAATCTCGGGCGTGCCGGATTTGCCGGCCGGCTGGCGCGATCTTCAGGACGCCGGGCGTTATCGCTTGGAGCGTCGCGACGACGCAGCCCTGTTTGGTTTCGCCGTCGGGCCGCATTCATGGAAGCGTTTCTTACATCCGCCTGTCGAGACGCTTTGGCAGGCGCGAACGAGTGACGAAGGGCTCTCGATCACGGCCGCGGCCGATCCTCCTCCGAAATTCGCGTTTATCGGCGTGCGTTCATGCGAAATCCGGGCCATCGCAATCCAAGATCGGGTCTTTTGCGAAGGACCTTACCCGGACCCAGGGTATGAAATGCGTCGCCGGAACGCGTTCATCGTTGCAGTGAACTGCGCGCAGGCCGGTGGAACCTGCTTCTGCGTGTCGATGCAAACGGGGCCGAAGGTGGAGTCCGGGTTCGACTTGGCGCTGACCGAACTGCTCGACGGGAACGTCCATGAATTCCTGGTAGAGGTCGGCAGCGCAGCCGGTGCCGAGATCCTTCGGCAGCTACCTTGTCGGCCCGCGACCGACGCGCACCGTGCGGCTGCCGACAGGGTCGTCGCACAGACGGCCACGCAGATGGGGCGCCGGCTGGAAACGGAGGGAATCAAGCCGTTGTTGCAAGGCAACCCGAACCATCCACGCTGGGACGAGGTGGCCGAACGATGCCTCACCTGCAGCAACTGCACGATGGTTTGCCCGACCTGCTTCTGTACGACGGTCGAGGATCACAGCGATCTGGCCGGACAATCCGCTGAACGCGTTCGCAAATGGGACTCCTGTTTCACCATGGACTTCTCGTACATCCACGGTGGCAGCGTGCGAAAAACGACCCGCTCGCGCTACCGGCAATGGATGACCCACAAGCTCGCGAGTTGGATCGACCAATTTGGCACATCGGGCTGCGTCGGATGCGGTCGCTGCATCACCTGGTGTCCAGTCGGCATCGACATCACAGAGGAGGTCGCCGCCATTCGCGCAACCGATGCCGCGGCAGAGGGGAAGGGACATGGAGGGGCTTGAACATATCTTGCTCGAACACCCCTTCTTTGCGGGCTTGGCTCCCGCGCATAGCCGATTGATATCCGGCTGCGCCAGAAACCACCGCTTCAACGCGGGACATTATCTGTTAAGGGAAGGCGAGAGCGCGAACGAGTTCTTCCTGATCCGTCACGGCAAGGTCGCGCTGGAAATCGTCGCACCGGGGCAGGCGCCCATCGTGGTCGCGACCCTCGGCGCCGGCGAGATCGTGGGGACGTCATGGCTCATTCCGCCGTATCGGTGGACTTTCGACGTCCGGGCCGTCGAGCTCACGCGGGCAATCGGTATGGATGCCAGGTGTCTGCGCGACAAGTGTGAGGCTGACCACGATCTGGGTTATGAACTGATGAAGCGCTTTCTGCCGATCTTCGTGAAGCGGCTGGAGGCAACGAGGCTCCAACTGCTCGATGTCTACGGGAAGCGCTGAGATGACGTCCGCCCCTCGCTCCGATGATCCGTTTGTCCCACAGATCTACCGGGTCGCCCGGGTGCGCCGCGAGCTCCCCGACACGACAACGCTCGAGCTCGTTCGGCTCGCCGGGGCACGACCGGCGTTTGAGCCGGGGCAGTTCAACATGCTCTACGCGTTTGGTGTCGGCGAAGCGGCGATCAGCATGAGCGGCAACCGGGCCGACGAGCGCGCGTTCGTCCATACGGTACGCAACGTCGGCGCTGTCAGTGCGGCGCTCGCCAGGCTTGAAGAGGGGGCGACGATCGGGCTGCGCGGCCCGTTTGGAACGGGCTGGCCTGTCGCCGCTGCCGAGGGTTCGGATATCGTTATCGTGGCCGGCGGTCTCGGCCTCGCGCCGCTGCGTCCGGCAATCTACGACGTGCTGGCCAACCGGAGCCGCTACGGACGCGTCGTTATCCTGTTTGGAAGCCGCAATCCGAAAGAAGTGCTCTACCGTCGGGAATTGGAGCAGTGGCGCAAGCGGCTGGACGTGCAGATCGAGGTAACCGTCGATCACGCGGACGCGAGTTGGCGTGGCCATGTCGGAGTCGTGCCGACGCTGGTTGCGGGCGCGGCCTTCGATCCGCGCGAAACCGTCGCACTGGTCTGCGGGCCGGAAGTGATGATGCGCTTCACCGTCAATGCGCTGCGCGATGCTGGCGTTGCGCCCGACCAAATCTATCTGTCGATGGAGCGCAACATGAAATGCGCGATCGGCCTGTGCGGTCACTGTCAATTTGGGCCCACGTTCGTCTGCAAAGATGGGCCGGTGATGCGGTTCGACACGATTGCCGGCATCTTCTCCGTCCCGGAGATCTGAGGTGAACGCACCGGATACGATCCAGCGCAAACGGCCGCGGCTCGCGGTCTGGAAGTTCGCTTCTTGCGACGGTTGCCAGCTCTCCTTGCTGGATTGCGAGGACGAACTCCTCGCGCTTGCCGATGCCATAGAAATCGCCAATTTTCCGGAAGCCTCGAGCGCCATCGGGGCGGGACCTTACGATCTTTCGCTGGTCGAAGGGTCGATCACTACGCCGCACGACGCCGAACGCATTCAGGCTGTGCGGCGGCAATCGAACTATCTCGTGACGATCGGCGCGTGTGCGACAGCCGGCGGTATCCAGGCCTTGCGCAATTTCGCCGACGTGCGCGAGTTCGTGGCTGCAGTCTATGCGTCACCCGAATACATCTCGACGCTTGCAACATCGACGCCGATCTCGGCCCACGTACGTGTCGATTACGAACTGCGCGGCTGCCCCATCAACAAGATGCAGCTCATCGAGGTCATCTCGGCGTTTCTCGCCGGTCGCAAGCCGGCGATTGCGAGTCACAGTGTCTGCGTGGAGTGCAAGCAGCGCGGCACAGTGTGCGTCATGGTGCAGGGCACGCCCTGCTTGGGGCCTGTCACGCATGCGGGGTGCGGCGCCATTTGTCCGGCTTTCCGGCGTGGATGCTACGGCTGCTATGGTCCGATGGAGACGCCGAATATGCGTGCGCTGACGCGCGAATGGCAGGCGCTCGGCGCACGGCCGTTGGATATCCGCCGTGCGTTAAGGACCTTCAATGCGACGGCGCCCGAGTTTCTGAAGGAGAGCGAAGCTCATGGCCACGAAGACGATCCGGGTTGACTATCTCGCTCGTGTCGAGGGGGAGGGCGCGCTCGATTTGCATCTCGAGGGTGGGCGGGTGACATCGGCGCAGCTCAAGATCTTCGAGCCGCCACGCCTGTTCGAAGCGTTGCTGCGCGGGCGTGGTTTTGCCGAAACGCCCGACATCGTGGCCCGCATCTGCGGCATCTGCCCGATCGCCTATCAGATGAGTGCTGTCCACGCGATCGAAAACGCCTTTGGTATCCGGGTGGACGGGCAACTGCGAGCCTTGCGCCGGTTGATCTACTGCGGCGAATGGATCGAGAGCCATGCGTTGCATATCGTGATGCTGCATGCGCCGGACTTCCTCGGTTTTCCGGATGCGATTCAGATGGCTCGCGAGCATGGTGACGCCGTCCGCCGGGGCCTTGCTTTGAAGAAAACCGGCAACGAGCTGATGCGGCTGCTGGGAGGGCGCGAGATTCACCCTGTCAACGTGAAGGTAGGCGGTTTTTATCGTGTTCCGAGGCGCGATGAACTCGCCCCCGTCACCGAGAACCTTCAGCGCGCGCGCGACCTTGCCGTGGACTTGGTCCGTTGGGTGGCGAGCTTCGATTTTCCCGAGTTCGAGCGGGACTACGAGTTCGTCGCGCTGCGGCACCCCGAAGAATATCCGTTCAACGAAGGGCGGCTCGTCTCCACGCGTGGCATCGATATCGACCTCGCGGATTACGAGACCGAATTCGAGGAGCGGCACGTGGCCCATTCAACCGCGCTGCATTCGGTGGTGAAACAGCGCGGGGCTTATCTAGTCGGGCCACTGGCGCGCTATGCGCTCAACTTCGATCGTTTCCCCGAGCCGGTGCAGGCGCTGGCCCGCGAGGCCGGGCTCGCCCCGGTTTGCAGGAACCCGTTTCGGAGCATCGTCGTGCGAGCGCTCGAGGTGGTCTACGCGTGCGAGGAAGCGTTGAGACTGATCGCGGGCTATGAGCCGCCGCAGGCCTGTGCGGTGCCGGTCGAGCCGCGCGCGGGCGTAGGCTTCGGTTGCACCGAGGCGCCGCGCGGGATCTGCTGGCATCGCTATCGCCTCGACGCGAATGGGGCGATCGTCGAGGCGCGCATCGTGCCGCCCACCTCGCAGAACCAGGCGAGCATCGAGGAGGATTTGACGTCGGTTGCGACGGCCTCGTTGGATCAGCCGGACGACGCATTGCGGGATCGATGCGAACAGAGCATCCGCAATTACGACCCCTGCATCTCTTGTTCCGCTCACTTTCTCAAACTTTCGGTGCATCGGACATGACACGAACCGTCGATCCCTGCACGACGCCACGCAAAGTGATGGTGGTCGGTATGGGCAACCCCGATCGAGGCGACGATGGCGTCGGCGCGCTGGTTGCGCGCAGCATTGCCGGACGGCTTCCCGCCGACGTGTCGATCGTCGTGCGTAGCGGCGATGCGCTGTCGCTGATAGAGGATTGGGCCGGCTTCGACGCGTTGGTGTGCGTGGACGCTGCCGCGCCGGTGGACACGCCGGGCCGCATCCACCGGATCGATCTTGCATCGGATGAACTGGCGCAGGAGGCGCAGGACATCTCGTTTGCGTCGAGCCACGCGTTCGGCGTTGCGGAGGCGATCGAACTCGCCCGCACGCTGGGGCTCGCGCCGCGTGACATGATCGTCTATGCGATCGAGGGCGTCTGCTTTGAGGGGGGCGCGCCCATCGCGCCGGAAGTGTTGGCCGCTGCAGTCGACGTAGCCGGGCGCGTCGTCGCCGAGGTAAGCAGGCTCAGGCAGGCCGTTGCGGAGGTCGGTCCCCATGCATGAAACAGGCGTGGTGCGAAACCTGGTGCGCCAGTTGGAAACGGAGGCCCGGAGAATCGGTGCGATGCGCGTCCTCGGGGTAGAGGTGTGGCTCGGCGCACTGAGCCAATTTTCAGAGGAACACTTTCGCGAGCATTTCGTCGACGAAGCGTGCGGTACCTTGGCCGAGGGCGCCACGCTTCGCATCGACGTGTCACAGGACGTCGTTCATCCGCACGCACAGGACGTGATGATGACCGGCATCGAGTTCGACGTTCTCGACGGGAAGGAGTGAGACAGCATGGGGGCGGCATCGTCCGATATAACCGGCGCCGGGTCGCGGCGTCGGCTACGGTTGGATGTCACCGGCGCGGTCCAAGGCGTGGGCTTTCGGCCGTTCGTTCATCGGCTTGCCGTGAGCGAGGGGCTAGGTGGCTTCGTCCGCAACACCGGCGCGGGAGTATCGCTGGAAGTCGAGGGCTCCCAGCAGGCGCTCGAGCGCTTCCTATCCAGGCTCGACGCCGAGATCGAGCCGCCGGCGGCCATTCATCGGCGGCAGAGCACGCGGCTTCCGGCCCAAGGGGAGCGAGGCTTCGTGATTGCCCCGAGCGCATCCGCCGGCCGACGCTCGGCCTTGGTGTTGCCGGATCTTGCGATCTGCCCGGCGTGTCTGAACGAGGTTCTTGATCCGAGCGACCGTCGCTACCTTTATCCGTTTACGACCTGCGTGCATTGTGGTCCGCGTTACAGTCTGATCGAGGCTGTGCCATATGATCGCTCGCGCACGACCATGCGCCACTTTCCGATGTGCGCTGCCTGCCGCAAGGAATACGACGAGCCGGGGTCGCGCCGGTTTCACGCGGAAACGATCGCGTGTCCGGCGTGTGGGCCACAGCTCGCGCTGTGGGATGCGACGGGAATTGTGCTGGCCGAGGGGCATCAGGCTCTCTTGCTTGCTGCCGATGCCTTGCGCCAGGGCAGGATCGTCGCTCTCAAAGGGCTGGGCGGCTTTCAACTGCTCGTCGACGCCCGCAACGACGTTGCGGTAGGCCGCCTGCGGACGCAAAAGCGGCGTCCGGCGAAGCCCTTCGCCCTCATGGTTCGAACAGTCGCCGACGCGTTGACGGTCGCGGAGCTCTCGGAGGCGGAGCAACGGCTTCTTTGCTCGAGCGCAGCGCCCATCGTCTTGGCCAAGTCACGGGCGGAGGTGTCCGTGGTAGCGGCGGGCGTCGCGCCGGCGAACCCGCTGCTCGGCATCATGCTGCCTTACACCCCGCTGCACGAGCTTTTGATGCGTGAGCTCGGTTTTCCCATCGTGGCGACCAGCGGCAATCGCGGAGGCGAGCCGATCGTGACCGACGAGCGAGCAGCACTCGAACGGCTCGCGGGCATGGCCGATCTCTTCCTCGTGCATGATCGCCCGATCCTGCGGCCGGTGGACGATTCCGTCGTGAGGGTGATGGCGGGGCGTGAGGCCGTCCTGCGGCTCGCGCGGGGCTATGCCCCGCTGGCGCTAGCCTGCGCGGCCGCCGCCGAGCCGGCTCTCGCGTTGGGCGCGCACCAGAAGAGCGCGATTGCGCTCGCCGCCGATGGACAGATCATTCTCGGCCCGCATATCGGCGACCTCGCCGCCGCCGCGACGCGCGAGGCCTTTGCGCAGACGCTCGAGGCCATGACGACGCTCTATGACGCGCGCCCTCGGCGCGTCGCTTGCGACGCCCATCCAGACTATTACAGCACGCGCTTTGCCGATGCTACCGGCTTGCCTGTGCAGCGCGTGCCGCATCATCTTGCGCATGTGCTGACGGGGATGGTCGACAACGAACTCGCAGGCCCGGTGCTCGGCGTCGCTTGGGATGGCGCCGGGTATGGCGCCGACGCGTCGATCTGGGGCGGCGAGTTTCTGACTGTCGATGCGACGGGTTTTAGCCGGGTCGCACATCTGCTGCCGTTTCGCCTGGCCGGCGGCGAGACGGCCATACGCGAGCCGCGTCGTGCGGCGCTCGGCGTCCTGCATATTATCTTTGGCGAGGCCGCGTTCGAGATGACGGACCTCGATCCCGTCGCGGCTTTCGCACAGACAGAGAGGCAGGTGCTTGGCGCCATGCTGCGCCGTGGTTTCAACGCGCCTTTGACGTCGAGCGCGGGCCGGCTCTTCGATGCGGTCGCCGCACTGCTCGATCTCGTCCAGATAGCCAGCTTCGAAGGTCAGGCTGCGATGGCCGTGGAATTCGCGGCGCAGCGGGCAGTGGAGTCGGTGTCGCTGGCCGCCCCGCGCCTCTCGGAGCATGCCGGCAACCTCTTGATCGACTGGCGGCCGATGCTGGCCGACATCGTGGCCGGGTGGCGCGACGGCGTCGCGGCGCCGGCGCTGGCGGCAGCATTTCATGAAAGCCTGGTCGAGGCCGTCATCGCCGTTGCGATGCGCGTCGAGTGGGAGCAGGTCCTGCTGTGCGGCGGTTGCTTTCAGAATGCGCGGCTCGTAGAGCGTGCGGTGCGCCGACTGCACGAGGCGGGCTTTCGTCCGTATTGGCATCGCCGCATTCCGCCAAACGACGGCGGCATTGCCGTCGGCCAAGCCGTGTTCGCCGCTCGGCCGCCGACCGAGGAGAAGATCTGATGTGCCTCGCCGTTCCGGGAAAGATTTTGAGCATCGATGGCGACGACCCGTTGCTGCGGCAAGGCCGGGTCGAGTTCGCCGGCATCGTCAAGCAGGCCAATCTTGCCTACGTGCCCGAAGCGCGGCTCGGCGATTATGTGCTGGTCCACGCCGGCTTCGCCATCGCTTTGATCGACGAGGTGCAGGCCTTCGCGACACTCGCCTGGCTCGCCGAGGCCTCACGGGAGGATCCCAGATGAAATTCGTCGACGAGTTCCGCGACCCGACGCTTGCGCGTCGCTATGCCGATGCGATTGCGCGCATCGCGACGAGGCCGTGGTCGATCATGGAGATTTGCGGCGGCCAGACCCATTCGATCGTCCGGCACGGTATCGACCAGATGCTGCCGCGCGGCGTGACCCTTCTGCATGGCCCGGGCTGCCCGGTCTGCGTCACGCCCTCCGGCATCATCGACGCCGCAATCGCAATCGCGAGCCGGCCCGAGGTGACGTTCTGTTCGTTCGGCGACATGCTGCGGGTGCCCGGCGAAACAGGAAGTCTGCTTGCCGCGCGCGGGCGCGGCGCCGACATCCGCATGGTCTATTCGCCGCTCGACGCGCTGGCGATCGCGCGTGACAGACCGGACCGCGAGGTCGTCTTCTTCGCCATCGGCTTTGAAACGACTGCGCCGGCCACGGCCATGTCCGTGCTGCAGGCCGAGCGAGAGCGGGTTGCGAATTTTTCGCTACTGGTGTCCCACGTGCTCGTGCCGCCCGCGATCGAGGCGCTGCTGAGCGACCCCGGCAACGGCGTACAAGGGTTTCTCGCCGCCGGCCATGTCTGCGCGGTGATGGGGTACTGGGAATATGAGCCGATCGCACGCCGCTTCGGCATTCCGATCGTCGTGACCGGCTTCGAACCCGTTGATCTGCTGCAGGGTCTTTATTTGTGCATCCGGCAGCTTGAAGCGGGCCGCGCCGAAGTCGAGAACCAGTACTTGCGCACGGTGCAGCGTCACGGCAACCGCCATGCGCGGGACGTACTTGGCCGCGTGTTTTCTGTTCGGTCGCAACAATGGCGTGGTATCGGCGAAATCGCCGATAGCGGCTTCGGTCTTGCGCCCGATTACGCACGCTACGATGCGCTACGGCGTTTTCCGGATATCGTCGCGCCGCCTGAACGTTGCAATGAATGCATCAGCGGCGAGGTGCTGCGCGGGGTGAAGAAACCGGGCGATTGCCCCGCTTTCGGCACGCGATGCACACCGGAGCATCCGCTGGGTGCGACGATGGTGTCGTCCGAAGGCGCTTGCGCCGCCTATTATCGTTATCGCAGGCCACCGCTAACCGATGCGGCCGGCGAGCTTGCCTGCCCGAGGAGCCTATGAGCGAAACGCCGCGCTTCACGCCGAATTGCCCCTTGCCGGCCATGTCCGCCGACACCATCGAGCTCGCTCATGGCGGTGGCGGCCTGCTGACCCAGCGGCTCATCGACGGGCTCTTTCGTCCAGCCTTCGCCGAGTCGCCGGACGACCTCATACATGACGGGGCGGTATTCGATATTGGCGGCGCGCGACTCGCCTTTACGACCGATTCCTACGTGGTGCAGCCGCTGTTCTTTCCGGGCGGCGACATCGGCTCGCTTGCCGTCAACGGGACGGTTAACGATTTGGCGATGTGCGGCGCCGAGCCGCGCCATCTCAGCGTCGGACTCGTGATCGAGGAAGGCTTGCCGATCGATGATCTGCGCCGGGTAGTGGTGTCCATGCGCGATGCCGCACGGGCAGCGGGCGTGCGTCTCGTGACCGGCGATACGAAGGTGGTCGAGCGCGGCAAGGGCGACGGCCTTTATGTCAACACGTCCGGTGTCGGGATCGTCGTGACCACGTCGGCGATTTCACCCCGGCAGGTCAGGAAAGAAGACGTCGTCGTTCTGAGCGGCGATATCGGCCGCCATGGCATCGCCATTATGGCGATGCGCGAAGGGCTCGGATTCGAGACCGCGATTACTAGCGACTGCGCGCCGTTGGCGGCCAGCGTGCGGGCGCTGATCGATGCCGGCATCGAGTTGCATTGCATGCGCGATCTGACGCG